>CAYSHY010000042.1:0-36051 GCA_964430955.1 uncultured Puniceicoccaceae bacterium
CTGCGACGCTACGTGGCCCCGGGAATGACACTAGTCCATTCTTGCATCTGGAAGATGCCCCGGGAACTTTTGTTGGTCTCGCTTACGGCAACGGTCTCTGCATTGGGGTAGGCGAGGAGGGGTGGATCTTGCGTAGCGAAGATCTGATTTCATGGCGGTTCGTCGAAGTCCAGGGATTGCCCCCGCTCTCGGATGTAGCCTATGGCGATGGCTATTTTGTCGCTACCGGGCCTACAGGGGCGGCTTTCTACTCCACAGACGGCCTCGAGTGGACTGAGACACAGATCGGCGTGAATGATGATCTTGTGGCGGTCACCCACGGGAATGGCCAGTTTGTCGTCCTCACAGAAGGAGGCGCCATGGCCTATTCCCTAAGTGGCCTTTGGTCACAGGAACCGGTGGTTGATGCACACGAGGTTCATTCACCCTGGCTGGGGCATTTCTGGACCCTTCCTGGCGATGAATGGATACTTCACAGTGAACACGGTTGGCTTTTCGTCATTGCGGATAACACAGACAGCGTCCTGTTCTTCGATCAAGAAATTGGCGGGTGGCTGTGGACCAGCAGGGATTACTATCCATTCCTGTATGCCTTCTCCGGGCCGAATCGGGGCTGGCTCTACTTTTACCGCGGGAGTGGGCGATGGTTCTACGCATATGATGCTGCAGAGTTCATTCATCCACCTGTGAACTAGCGCCGACTTTTGAGATCATATGCGCCTCTTGCTTTACAAGAAAAAGCTCCTGACCGGCATTACCGGGCAGGAGCTTTAAATGAATCCTTTCGAACAAAGCGGGATGCTTATGAGCGCATCTTCGCCTCAACCAGGCTGCGCACGTAATCGGCTAGCTCTTCGTTGTCGAACTTGCCAATGATCTCCTCAAAGAAGCCAAAGACCATGAGTTCATGCGCCTTGTGCTTCGGAATGCCCCGGGCCAGGAAGTAGAACAATTCTGAATCGTCGATCTGGCCCGTCGTGGCGCCGTGACTGCACTTAACGTCGTTTGCCTCGATCTCCAGCCCCGGAAGGCTGTTTGCGTCTCCATCTGGGGACAAGAGCAGGTTCCGGTTGGTTTGATACGCGTCCGTACGTTGAGCGTCCTTTTCCACGCGAATCAGGCCGCTGAAAATAGTGCGTGCTTCGTCGAGCAGGGCGTTCTTATAGAGTAGATCGCTTGTCGAGTCTCCCGCAGCATGTGTCTGCAGCGTCCGCTGATCTAGCTCTTGCTTGCCCTTCACAATTCCCAGCGAGTGCATTTCCACCTTTGCGCCGGGGCCATTGATGCGGCCGTGCTGTTCATTGCGAATGTGGGAGCCGCCAACATTCACAGTGATGGCCTTAAGGTAGCTATCGCGCTCTGCGGTTGCACTGTTGAGGTGAAATGCCAGCGTATTCAGGCTCCAGTTCTGAACCATGCGGTAGTCCACCTGCGAGCCTGCCCGGGCATACACATCGCTTGCTGCACAAACGAAGTTACGTGTCTGCGCATCCCGTGAGCGATAAACATCCAGCACGGTAACGCGGGCGTTGTCTTCAGCAACCACCAGTGTATGCGGGAAGACGGAGACTGCGTCGTCGACAGTCCAGTGAGCTGCTACGAGCGGCAAGTCCACTTCTACCCCGCGAGGCACATAGACGAAGCTTCCGGTCGAGAACAGCGCTGCATGCAGCGCCTGGAACTTCTCACTACCGAGGTCTGGCGTGCGCTCAAAAAGATGCTTCCGCACCAAGTCTTCGTGCTCACGAATCGCCTCGTGCAGGGGACAGAAGATGACTCCCTTGCTCCGCAACGTCTCGCCAATCGGCTTGCCGCCACGGTAGGAGTCGTCCGCGAACTCAAGGCGTCCATCAAAGCGGGTGATATCTGTCGCCGCGTTGATTCCGCTTACGTCATCGGAGCTTTCACCTGCATTGTAGCGGTAACCATCGAGCTTGATGTTGGCCAGCGTCGCAAAGCGCCATGCTTCATTCTTGCGATGCGGTGCTGGTAGGCGCAGATAGCGCTCCCATGCCTCCTGCTTGAGGTCGATCAGCCACTGCGGCGCATCCCTCAGACTGGACAAGTGTCTTGCAAATACAGCCTCATCCGTAAGCAGAAGCCCCGCATCATTCAGGACCGTGCCCGGTTTGGCGTCAGGTTGTAAAATAATGTTTGCCATTCAGCTAATTCCTTTTGCCGGGTTAGCGATTCTCGCCTCCCTGTTAGCCAACGCTGCCTTCCATCTCCAGGTCGATCAATCGGCGCAGCTCCACGGAGTACTCCATCGGAAATTCCCGCATCAGATCGTTCACAAAACCATTAACAGCCAAAGACATAGCCTCATCCTCGGGAATGCCGCGCTGCATCATGTAGAAGATTTGCTCTGCGCTAACTTTCGAGACGCTTGCCTCGTGCTGTACGCTGTTGTCGCTGCCACGTACTGTAATGGCCGGATACGTGTCGGTGCGACTGTTCGTGTTGATCAGCAAGGCGTCGCACTCAGTATTGTTCTTACACCCGTTCAAGTGCTTGGGCATCTGCACCACGCCACGGTAAGTGGCCCGTCCATTACCGATCGAGATGGACTTCGAGATGATGTTGCTGGTCGTATTGTTGGCAGCGTGAATCATCTTGGCGCCGGTATCCTGGTGTTGTCCATCGTGTGCAAGCGCAATCGACAATACTTCGCCGCGGGCCCGCTCGCCCCGAAGCACCACGCCGGGATATTTCATCGTGAGCCGGCTTCCAATATTACAGTCGATCCAGCGAATCTCCGCGTCCTCCAGCGCAAGGCCACGCTTCGTGACCAAATTGAAGACGTTCGCAGACCAGTTTTGCACTGTGATGTACTGCAGCTTGGCGCCCTTCATTGCGACAAGCTCAACAACGGCGCTGTGAAGCGTGCTCGTTTCAAACTTTGGAGCCGTGCAACCTTCCATGTAGGTCACTTCGCTGCCTTCATCACAAATGATCAGCGTGCGCTCAAACTGCCCGAACTCCTCTGCGTTAATCCGGAAATAGGCCTGTAGCGGTTGCTTTACCTTCACTCCAGGGGGAACGTAAATGAACGACCCGCCAGAGAATACCGCACTATTCAGAGCGCTGAACTTGTTGTCCCCGATCGGGATCACCTTGCCAAACCACTTGCGGAAGATCTCAGGGTGTTCCTTCAACCCCTCGGTTGAGTTCACAAAGATCACTCCCTGCTTGGCCAGCTCTTCCTTCATGTTGGAGTAGCTGGACTCGCTGTCGAACTGCGCTTCTACCCCGGCAAGATATGCACGTTCCTTTTCCGGGATGCCCAGGCGCTCAAACGTCTCCTTGACCTCTGGCGGCACGTCATCCCACGAGCGCATTGGCCGCTGTCCCTTTGCGAGGTAGTACGACATGCGGTCGAACTGGATGTTGTCCAGGTCCTTGCTGGCCCAGTGGGTCGGCATCGGTTTGTCCTGAAAGATCTTCAGGGACTTCTTGCGCCATTCCCTTAGCCAGTCCGGCTCTCCCTTTACGTCGCAGATATAGTCGATCGTCTGTTCCGTCAGCCCCTTGCCTGCGTCATAGTCATAGGTGGTCTGGTAGGAAAAGTTGCCGATGTCCCGTTCGATATCGATCTCCGGGGCCGGTGTTGGTGGTGTAAGTATTTCAGAAGGATTCATGATTTCGGCTCCTTGTTTGGAGTCTCTTTACTTGCAGGTTGAATTTTTCGCCACCTGCGGTTCTGGATGCTTCTCCAGAACGGCGTCTGCTACGCCGGCTATCCTGATTGGCTTCGACATGTAGTTGTCTAGGCCTTGGCGGCGAACTCCTCTTCTACCCAGCCATATCCACGCGATTCGAGTTCCAGAGCCAACTCTGGACCGCCGGTCTTTACGATTTGTCCATCAAACATCACGTGCACCACGTCCGGCTTGATGTAGTTCAGCAGCCGCTGGTAGTGCGTGATGATGATGATGCCGATGTCCGGCCCGCGCATCGCATTCACACCGTCGGCCACGATTTTCAAAGCATCAATGTCCAGACCCGAGTCGGTCTCGTCCATGATCGCATACTTGGGCTTCAGCATCGCCATCTGGAGGATCTCACAGCGCTTCTTCTCTCCTCCAGAAAAACCTTCGTTTACGGAGCGGGATGTGAAGCTGCGGTCGATCTTCAGCATGTCCATCTTCTCATACAGCTCCTGGTAAAACTCGCGGGCCTTTAATTCTTCACCTTCCCCGAGTCGCGCTGTCCGGGCTGCACGTATAAAGTTTGCGATCGATACCCCGGGAATCTCGCTAGGATACTGGAAAGCCATGAAAAGCCCCTCCCGGGAAATCTCATCTGGCTCCATACCTACGATGTTCTTGCCGTCCAGCAGCGCTTCTCCACTGGTGATCTCATAGTCCTCGTGTCCGGACAACGCTTTCGCTAGCGTGCTCTTGCCCGTTCCGTTCGGACCCATGATCGCATGCACTTCACCCTTCGGCGCTGTGAGGCTGAAGTCCTTGAGTATCTGCTTCTCGGCTATCGAGACGTTAAGGTTTTTGATTTCGAGACCCATGTTCAGATTCTATATAAATTGTTACCCTGTGATTGCTTCCTGATTACTCTTTGGCAGAGGCGTGGCCGTGAAAATATAGCTCAACAGATTCTGCCTCATACCCTTTCGGAAGAAGCGATTTCAGTTGCTCTAGCACTTCATGCGGTAGGTCCACGTCAAACATCCGCCCGCTTACTTTGTCGCAGAAATGCGCGTGCTCCCGCAGGTTTGGGCAGTAGCGTGTGGATTCACGCTCCTTATGCACTGTTCGCACTAGCCCACACTGCACCAGCGTCTCAAGACAATTATACACTGTCGCAAGTGAGATTGAGGGCATGACTTCCCGGGTGCGTACAAATACTTCGTCCGCCGTCGGATGATCCCGCCACTTCAACAGCACTTCAAACACATGCTCGCGCTGTCGGGTCCAGCGTAAGCCGCCTCGTTCAAGCGCCTCTGTCAGCATGTCTTTGGTTTCGCTGCACATCGTTTCTGTTAGCTTTTCAATAAATGGAATTGGAATGATTCTAAAAAGAATGAGCGCATTCAAGCCTTTTTGTTCCCTTCTCCGGATTGCTTTTCGAAGTGCCTCAACTCTCGGACTGGAAGGGGGGTGTTCAGGTTCACAACGGCCGTGAGCTGCTCAAGCCAGGTTGAACTCGTGTATATGGAAATGTTCCCCCGTCTAGTGGTGATGAGAATGTGTGATCGAGTTTCCCTCTTGCATTGCGATTGCGCCGCTGTTGTAATAGAACCTGTGAGCATGCGCTGCGTAGATATTGAAAAGGCCAAGCGGTTCGTCCGTAAGGCAACGCAGCGCTTTGTCCTGTGAGTCCTCTTCAGTTGAGCATCGTTGCTCATGGGACTATCCGCCGGTCGTATTGTGGCCGGTTGCTTTCTTTGGGTCCTAAAGATGCATTTGCGTGTTCGATTTTGTCCAAGGATTATTGAAACACTCAGAGGCTATAAGCGCTCCGACTTGATGGCGGATCTAGGCGCTGGCCTCACTGTCGGCGTCGTTGCGTTGCCGCTGGCAATGGCTTTCGCCATTGCCTCAGGCGCACCTCCTCAGGCGGGGTTGGTCACCGCCGTGATTGCGGGCTTTATGATTTCCGCCCTGGGCGGCACAAGGCTCTGCATTGGGGGACCAACTGGTGCATTCGTGATAATCCTGCAAGGAATCCTCCTGCAGTACGGGTGGAGCAACCTGGTGGTGTGTACAATTATGGCGGGAGTCATCCTGGTGATTCTAGGCGCGTCGGGACTGGGCAGAGTAATAAAGTTCATGCCCTTCCCGGTCACCATGGGTTTCACTTCGGGGATCGCGATTCTCATCATGAGCACCCAGGTGCAGGACTTCTTTGGGCTCACGCTGGCCGGGGAATTGCCACATAGCTTCTTCCCCAAGATGGGCGCGCTTATCGAGGCAATGTCTTCGGTCAACTGGATCGCGGCCGCGATCGCAATCGGCTCGTTTGCCCTTATTCGCCTCTGGCCAAGAGCGGTTCAGCGTATCGTCCCCGGCCCTGTCGCCGCGATTCTCCTTGCTTCCCTGCTCGCTGCATTTCTGCAACTGCCTGTCGAAACCATTGGATCACGCTTTGGCGACATCCCTCGCGGGCTTCCTGCGTTCGACTTTCCTGAGATAACCTTCTCTCAGCTCCGCAACCTCATCGCCCCTGCTACGACGATCGCCTTGCTCGCTGCGATCGAATCCCTGCTATGCGCTGTCGTTGCTGACGGCATGACTGACGATCGCCACAATTCAGACCAGGAGTTGGTGGCTCAGGGCTTGGCGAATATTGTAACCCCGCTTTTCGGAGGCCTGGCAGCCACTAGTGCAATTGCTCGCACCGCTACAAACATCCGCAGCGGGGCGCGCACGCCGGTCGCAGGCATCATTCACGCAGGAACACTGATGGCGGTGCTCATATTTGCTGCGCCCTACGCCCGCTATATTCCGCTCGCGGCCTTGAGTGCGATCCTTCTCAACGTAGCGCTCCACATGGGCGAGTGGCGAAACTTTCGCCACATGCTGGGATGGCCGGCCAGCGACGCCGTTGTGTTTCTCACCGCCTTTTGCCTCACCGTTGTCTTTGATCTTACCATTGCTGTCCAAACGGGTGTGGTGCTCGCGGCGCTAATGTTCATCAAGCGAATTTCCCAGAACAGCGATGTCTCGCCGGTGGATGAAGCGACTGAAACTGAGGGCGATCAGCATTCGCTCAGGGGGAAGACAGTGCCAGACGGCGTTCTCGTGTTTCGCATGAAGGGAGCACTTTTCTTTGGCGCAGCTTCTAAGCTCGAGACCATTCTTGAGCGAGTGAAGCATAACCCACGGGTATTGATCCTGCGCATGCGAAAGGTCGTCGCCATGGATGCGAGTGGAGTAAACGCTCTGCAGAATCTCCTGGAGAAGTTGAATCGCCGGGGCAGCATTCTCCTGCTTTCCGCTCCGCAGCCTCAACCGCTGGAAGTGATGCAGAAATCAGGCTTCGTGGAGCGCCTGGGGGAAGAAAACCTATGTCCGGACATTGATTCGGCCTTGCGCCGCGCCGATCAAATTCTGGCCGAGAAGTCTCGCGCAGAGTAGGGGAGATACCCAACCTGCTATCGCTAAAGCGACGCTGCGTTGTGCTGGGTTGGGTGCTGGGCCCGCAATGATTCCCGCCGTTCTTCCTCGCGGAACTGCTCGAGCGCCCGCTCCTTTTCTTCAGGCGTTATACCGTGGCTCACTCGGATGCCCAGCTCCTTGGCGAGATACTCTTCGATGCTGATCCAGCGTCCGTCATGCTGCACCCGTTTGGAATAGGCCGAAATCACAACAAAGGGCTCTACCTCCCTGTATCGGCGAAACAGTGCTATCCCACCCAGAATGTTCGCGAGAATAAGCACGAGCACAAGGATCACCTCAGAGCGGCCTACATCGCTAGTCAATTCGCTGGCCATCGTGTCGCGCATTCCGGTCAACAGGAACAGTCGGCCCAGCCATACGCTGAGAATCAAGAGCGACACGATCATTAGCCCGGTCGAGCAGCGGATCAGCTTGTTGATCTTGCTGAACTGCCGGTAAACCCCATAGGCCAGCGAGACGTTCAGCATCAGCAACACAAGCACCAAAAAGAACTCGAATCGACTTACCTGTACGGGGAGGGTCTCTCGAACTGTCAGGATTGCCTGCGCCACGTTGAACTCGCTGAAAATCCACACCAGCAAAAGAAGCAGCGTGATTAGCAGCAGTTGCACAGCAATCACTGTCTTGCTTGTCAGCAGTTCGGCTAGCTTCTTTTTCATAGTCCGGGTTCGAGGATATCGGCAGGTTTCTGCCTTTCCTTTCGTCACCTTGGCTAGAGGTATTTACCGGTCTTTATGAAAATGAGGATTTAGCCAGCCTCTGATCAGTGATTTCTGGTAATACTATATACGGTTATACACGTAGAAGGAGCCTAGTAGAGTCGATGCTCGAGACCCCGGGCAAGTGCGGCCAGGTATTGCGCACGCTCTCCCCATTGCTCGAATGCGCGAACGGCTGTTTGGGTCAGTTCTCTAACGCGCTCACGAGATGCTTTCAGGCCGTGCACGCTTACGTACGTGTTCTTCCCGGCGGCCTGATCTTGCCCAACGCTCTTTCCAATCTGCTCGCTGGTGGACGTTGCGTCCAGAATATCGTCAACCACTTGGAACGCCAGGCCCAGCGCCTCGCCGGCAATCCGAATCTGCCCCAACTGTTCCTCATCTGGCTGACAGTGCGCCAATCCCATTTCCAGACTGGCTGAAATGAGTGCTGCAGTCTTGTTATGGTGTATGTAGTCCAGCTCCTCAGGCGTGAGCTTTTGCTTTTCGCCCAGCAGGTCTTCCATCTGACCGCCGATCAGACGCCGGCTGGAGGCTGCGCTTCCAAGGATCGAAACAAGACGCAACCCCAGCTGGGGATTCCCGGCATACGCCTCTCCGAGAATGCGGAAAGCTTCGGTAAGCAGTGCGTCTCCTGCGAGTAGGGCTGTCGCCTCGTCAAACTGCGTGTGGCAGGAAGGCTGACCCCGTCGCAAGTCACTATTGTCCATGGCCGGCAGGTCGTCGTGCACAAGGGAGTAGGTGTGCAGGCATTCAACTGCCACAGCTGCTGGCAGCGGGTCCGCAACTGCGGGAGCTAGATCAGCGCTAGCCAGGACAAGGATGGGTCTGAGCCTTTTCCCGCCCATGCTATAGCGCATCGCTGCATGCAGACGGCTTGGGCGTTCCTCGCCTTTGGGCAACCACTCGTCCAACCCCTGTTCTACTCTGGCGAAATATCGTTTTGAAATTGTTTCAAAGCTCATGCTGTGTCACTGTGTGCAGGCTAGCACTGTTTGCTTGTTCACACTAATAATCTCACCATGGCCAGCTTCACTGCTGTTTGCCAACGCATTTCAGCTCAAGAACACTTTCCCGGCCGCATCCTTGTCGGCGGGTTGTTGTCGTTTGTCCCCTTGGCCAACATTTTGGCTCTGGGCTACTTGCTCCAGTACGCAAGGAAACTTAGGCATGGAGAGGCGGCGCTTCCACCTTGGAGTGACTGGGTGGCCCTGCTGAGGGACGGGGTTTTTGCCCTGGTGATTGTCTTGCCATGGGCGGGAGTGCCCATGTTGCTCGGATGGGGAGCATCCATGCTCATTGGCTTCATGTTCAGTCTTTTGCAGCTCGACTTCCTGGCCCGCTCAGTTGCATGGCTGCCTTTTACAGTGGCCTGCGCCATCGCCTTTCCGCTCTCCCTTATTGCCTTGGTCCGGTATGTAGAACGGGAGAACTTCGCGGATGCCTTTGACCTTCCTGCAGTTGTCGCCACGTTGAGGAACAGCCTCCGCGTCATTGCTGTCCCCACACTCGCTGTGTTTGGACTGTTGGCGGTTGGCTGGCCAATCTATGGCATCGCATTTTTTCTTGGCGCCGTACTTTTGCTGGCCTATTACGCCGTCTCTTTGGAAGTCTGATCCAGCACTTCCTTCAGGGCAACCTATTCATTCTTCTTCAAAAATGCCGACTTACGATTACGCATGTACGGGCTGCGGACAGGAGTTCGAAGCCTTTCATAGCATGAACTCGACCTTGGAGACGTGTCCTCTCTGCGGAGCCAGTAGTCCAAAGCGCAAGCTCGGAACTGGCGCAGGGCTCATTTTCAAGGGCAGTGGCTTCTACGAAACCGACTACAAGGCGAAGCCATCGCAAAGCCAGAATGGCTCGGGGTCTTCATCCAAGAGTGACTCGGGCGGAAGTTCTGGCTCGGCCGCCTCAGACTGATTATACGACATGAAGAATGTGAAGAAGGAACGCTCGGGTGGTCTCGGCGGTGTATTCATCGCCGCATTGTTTTCTGTGACGCTGGGCGTCCTTCTTGCCTTTCTTGCACTGATCAATCAACCGGTTCAAGAGCTCACACGCCGCCCCGAAGAACCGGATATCGGTAAGGTTTACTACCTCAAAGGTAACGTAATCGATACGCCCCAGTGGTCACAAAGGCTTTCCCAGGTGAAATCGGGAGCATCTGGTAGTTTTGCGTTCACTGAGGGTGATCTCAATGCTTGGGCCAAGCAGAATTTGCGACCTACGCCTACCACTGCCAAAACGGAGAACCCTCCGATTATTAAGGTAACTGACTTTCCAAACCTTCGGGTTACAGAGAACGACCGATTGCAGGTGATGCTCCGCGTAGAGGCGCCAATGCTTCGCCCCGGTCGTCCATACACTTATCAGGCGTTTGGAGAACTTACCTCAGAAGGCTATAAGCCAACGAAGGGCTGGCTTGGCCAGGCGCCTCTACCGTTTATCAATGGGTTGGTCTTCAATTACCTGTCCCGGGCGATGGATGTGTCTGACAACGCTGTTGACCTTGCCGAACGGATTGGCGATGCACGCGTTGTCATCGACAACGGGCAGGTCATCGTGCATCGGTAGTCGCGCTCCAGACAGGTGCGGGCGATCGGCAGCGAGGGTAGGGCAGTGTTTTCTTGCCTCCTTCTAAAGCTCTGCCACGTTTTGACGCATCCTCATGGAGAAGGAAGCGCAGATCAACATGGACTACGTTGCAAACCTCGCCCGGCTGGAACTTAGCCCCGAGGAGAAGCAGGTTTACGCGGGGCAGCTATCGGCGGTGCTCGACTACTTTCGCAAGCTCGACGAGCTCGATGTTTCCAATGTTGAGCCCACCGCCCACGCAACTGCCGTTTTCAATGTGTGGCGCGAAGATATCCCGGGCCCTACGTTTTCCCGCGAGGAAGCCTTGGCCAATGCCCCTGCCCAGCGCGACGGTCATGTCGTCGTTCCACGCGTCGTAGAGGAGTAAACACATTTCCACCAGAGGTTTTTCTGTGCCTTCCATCGTCGAGCATACTCAGTCCATAATAGATCGAACAGACGCTTTGGATTCCCGCGTCAAGGCATTCATCCATCGAGATCCCGAGGATGCCCTGGCGCAGGCCCGCGCCAGAGAGGAGCGTCTTGTAAGAGGGGAGCAGCCAGGGTTGCTCGAAGGCGTGGTCGTAGGCGTCAAGGACGTCCTGACGGTCAAGGGACAACCTTGCCGCTGCGCCAGCCGTATTCTGGAGGACTTTGTCTCCCCCTACGATGCGCACGTCATTGAGCGCTTGCGAGCGGAGGGAGCCATTCTCTGGGGGCGGCTGAACATGGACGAGTTCGCCATGGGCAGTTCCTGTGAGAACAGTGGCTTCCAGCTCACGCACAACCCGTGGGATCTCACGAGAACTCCCGGTGGATCGAGCGGCGGCAGTGCAGCCGCTGCAGCCGCAGGAATGTGCGATATCGCTCTCGGCACAGACACGGGTGGTTCAATCCGGCAACCCGCAGCATATTGCGGCATCGTTGGTCTAAAGCCCACCTATGGCCTTGTTTCACGTTATGGTCTGGTAGCCTTCGCCAGCTCCCTGGACCAAATTGGCCCCATGGGGCGCACAGTCGAGGACTGCGCGCGACTGCTTCAAGTGATTGCCGGACACGATTCCCGGGACTCGACTTCCCTCAAGACTGACTTGCCTGACTACGTCGCCGCGATTCGGCAGAAACCGGATCGATGGAAGATTGGAATTCCGCGGGAGTATTTTGGTGATGGACTGCAACCGGAAGTGCGCGAGGCTGTTGAGAAGGCAATCGATTTCTACCGCAGTCAGGGCGCGGAACTCACGGAGGTTTCGCTTCCGCACATGGAGTATTCCGTTCCTGTCTACTATATTCTGGCGCCTGCCGAGGCTTCCAGTAACTTAGCCCGTTACGACGGGGTGCGTTATTCCAAGCGCGCTGCGGACGCAAAGAGTGTTGTCGACCTGTATTCCCGTAGCAGAGGCCAGGGCTTCGGGCAGGAAGTAAAGCGACGGATCCTGTTGGGAACCTATGCGCTCTCCAGCGGCTATTACGACGCTTACTACGTACGGGCGCAAAAGGTGCGTACGCTGATACGGAACGACTTCCTCAAGGTCTTCCAGGATGTGGACGCGCTGCTTACACCCACGACGCCGCATACACCCTTTATCCTGGGGGAAAAGATCGATGATCCGTTGGCGATGTACCTCGAGGATATATACACCATTTCAGTAAATCTCGCTGGCCTGCCGGGAATCAGTGTCCCGTGTGGATTTGTTGATGGTAAACTGCCGGTCGGAATGCAGCTCATTGGTAAGCCATTTGATGAGTCGCTGCTCCTCCGCATGGCGCACCAATTCGAGCAAGCTCACGATTTCTATACACGCCAACCGCAGCTCTAGATTTCTCTGCAAGAGCTACCTTCTGCAAATTCGGTAATTCGAATTTGCGAATATATTAACACCATGCGTGGAGGCGATTTTGTGAAATTCTCGTCAAAGCAGTGGAAAACATAACGATATCGATTGAGAAAGATTAGCTTGAATTGTAAGTTTTAGGCGACAAGCTGATATCAATGGGAAGGCTGTTCCCGAGTGGATGGGTCCGCGAAACCGCTCTTGCGACAGGCGCCACCGCTGCCGCCATTGCTCTCCTCCAACCTCTGTCGCAATTCAGTCCCTCCCTGTATCACTCGCTTATATCGCTGTTTTCCGCCTTTATAAGCTTTAGCCTTTTTGTGGTGGCGTGGATTGGGCGCAGGCGCACCCGGGATTTGGCTCTCTTGCTTGGTGGGGCGGCATTTCTCTCTACGGCCACGTTCGAGGCGTTTCATGCCCTCGCCATCATAGACTTCGGCTTGTTCGAAAATGCAGGGCAGGATGCTGCAACCCAGTTCTGGATTGGTGGGCAGCTCATACTATCTGTCTCTGTGTTGGTTGCTGTAGCGTTGGCCAAGCGTAGGGAAGTCACTTGGTTGGTCATGGTAGCAATCGCTGTCCCTGCAGGGCTGGTGCTCTACTTGATTCTGCGCGGTCTGTTTCCACGTTGCTATCATGATGGGCTGTTCACCGCCTTCGGGATGACCATCGAGTTCTTCATTGGGAGCGCCTTTCTGATCACTGTTATCCTCCTCTGGGCGCGCCGGCGAAACTTCGACAATCGTCTGCGCTGGTTGTCGATTCTGGCTTTCGGATCATTGGCGGCGGTGCACTTACTCTATTTCGCTTGGGGCGGGCCGCGTAGCGCCCCAGCAGCCGTTTCGGACGTTCTTCAGGTCTTCGCATTCATCCTTCTCTACAAGGCGGTGATTGAAACAGGGTTTACGCGACCGGTTCGAGAGCTTCACCAGGAACTTGAACGTCGTAGCTCGTTACTGGACCAAGCTGCGCGAGTCTCCGGCTTTGGAGGGTGGAGCTGGGACGAGGGCAACGGGCAGGTTCAGATTTCCGAGAGCCTCCAGCAACAGTTGGGACTGCCAACGCCGGAGTTGTCATTCGACGAGTTTGCGAGCCGGGTCGATAGGGAGGATTTCCAAATGCTGCGACGTGAGGTGAAGCAGGCATTGAGCGGCTGCGAGAATTTTTCTATGGAGATTCGCCTGCGCGATCCTGCGCAATCGAATCTTCAATACGTCTTGGTTCAGGGGAAGGTTGAGAAGCTCCCTAATGGTCATCGGCACGCCTTCGGATCTGTATTGAATATTACGAACAGCAAGGAGATTGAGGCGCTGCGGGAAGATGTGGAGCGCATGACTCGACACGATATCAAGAGCCCGCTTTCCAGCCTTCTATTGGTTCCTGAGCTACTACTGGAGCGGGGTGGCCTCGATGAGGAGCAAGTGCGAATGCTGGAGACGCTTCGCTATGAGGCGCGCCGCATGAATGAGATGCTCAATCGCTTTCTTGATCTGCATCGGATGGAACTGGGAACCTATCGTCTCGATCCTGAACCCGTAAATATCGTCGAGATTGTTGAGTTGCTTCGCAGCGCCACTCGGGACTCCTCCCGGGGCGAGATTGAGATCATGTTCGATGATGGAGTGGCCGGCCCGGTTACCGTAATGGGAGAGCGCTTGCTACTTCACAGCATGTTCTCCCACTTGGTCGATAACGCGCTGGAAGCATCTCCTGTGGGCGAGCCAGTACGTGTGACGATCCATGAAGAGTCGCCTGCATGGGTGCGTATCGAGATTGAGAACAAAGGGGAGGTTCCAGAGGCGATTCGCACCCGCTTCTTCCAGAAATACGTAAGCTATGGAAAGCGCAGCGGTACGGGATTGGGGGCCTATACTGCGAAGCTCATCGTCACCACCCATAGAGGAAACATTCAGATGAGAACCGGCCCGGAAGGGACTGTCATCACGATCCATCTTCCACGTTAGCCAGCGCAACTAGTTTTGCTGCGCTTTGGCTACGGTTGCGGTTGTGGCGTTCTCCCGGAAGCGCTGGAGCTGAAGTAGAGCTGCTGGATCGCTGATAAGGAAGTCTGGTCCCTCGGCCAGCAGCGTTCCCCGCGCGTTGAAGCCCCAATCTACGGCCAGCGCAATCACACCCGCTTTCCTGGCTGCGCGTATATCCCGGGTCTCGTCTCCGATATAGGCCGTTTCGTCCTCTGACAAACCAAACGAGCGCATGATCGACTTCAAGTGCTTGCCTTTACCTGTAAGCTTTGAAACCGAGCCTACGAAATCAAAGTAATCCATCCCATGCGCATCCAGGAAATTCTGGACGTTCTCTGACGAGTTCGAAGTTAGGATTCCCATAACCGGGTACTGCGACCTCAACTCAGGCAGTAGTTCGGGTATCCCGGGGATGGGTCTCACACGTCTCATGAGAGGACCGGCAATACGTTTCCCTTCCGCCATGATCATAGGGATCCGCATTGTTGATACGCCCGTGAACTTCAGAAACTCATTGGTCGTCATCTTTCGAACCAACGGGATATCTTCCGGCGTGATTTCACGCAGGCTAAACTCCGGGGCCAGTTGATTATAGATCTTTAGGCTAACTTCGAACGTATCCGCAAGCGTCCCATCGAAGTCGAAGATAAGGGCCCGTAATGGAGGCTCCGTGCTCACGGTTTGTTCCACGGTTTAAACTTAAGCAGATTATTGGGATCTGGCCACTCGCCGGTGAAAGTCACAGCGCGATCGTCTATGCTTAGAAATGCCGGCGGCTTGCTTGTCGGGAAATGCAGGCCCGCAGGATCACCCTCGGAGTCTGCAGGCCACCCATGCTTGATGAACCAGCGCTTCATCGCGCCGATCCCACTCTTATGGGCGCTGCGGGATGAAAACACGTAGATTACGAAATGCGCCTGGGCCCGCTCAATGAACTCGAAGGCGCCCGGTACTGGTGCGTCAGGTATGTCCCAAGGACCTTTGTATGGCGAAGTGTAGGCGTGAATTACGCCATCGAAATCCAGAATTAGCGACTTTTTACGAGCCATCGGCTGCTGTGCTGGAGAAAATGGGGGCCTGCTTAGGCGCCCATTCCTTCTTCAAAAGATGCCTCCGCAACGGGGAAGCAGAGCTTGTCCCGCACATAAGCCACGCCGTCGGCGCTGGTCGCATCGAGATCGCGGAAAGCGCTCTCTGCCTCCACCACCAGTGGTGCGCTGTCGCTGCCCGTGATCGCCATATAGCGGCCCGGATAATCAATCGCGATGAGCATCTCTACGTAGCGAACCATGTTCAGGTCCCCGCTGCTCAGGTCCACAAACTGGTGGGCTCGCGAAGGCCAGTGTCCTGTCCCGCTGCGCAGGGGCAGGCCAGGCCGCACCACAAAGTTCTTTACGTGTGCAGCGACAACGCGGTCTGCAACCATCTGGAAGCGCCGCTCAAAACTCTCTCCCTCCCAGCAGTGCGACGGATCTGCGATCACCTTCATGGTCTCGTCTCCATCACACGCCGCTACTAGATCGAGGAAATCCTGTGCGGTCATCGCCGCTGTGCCGGGATGGATCTCGTGCGCAAGATGAATGCCCCGTGCACGAGCTTCGTCACGCAGGCGCTGCGTCTTCTTTACGAAGCGTTCTTTGCCCTCCTTGATCAGATCATACTCTGGTCCCGCGAAAAATCCCCATGGATAACCAGTTGCCACTTCCCAGCCATAGGCCGCGCCCCAGAACATCGGCATGATCTTCAGATTCAGCTCGGCAAATAGGTCAAACAGCTTGAGCAGGTAAGTTTCCGCCCATTGTTCAATCTTCTCTGGAGATTGCGTCCAAACGTCCTTCGGCAGAAACGGACGCACGGTCTTCGATCCCGTCCACGCAGTTGTATGCACCCAAAACGGGCAGTGCGCAGATATTCCATCCAGCCGCAACCCATGTTTCTCAAACGTATCACGTATCTCTTTGGCGCTCTTAAAGCCGCCATCTTGAGATTCAACGATGTAATTCGATGGCTGCGCGCCTGCAGCGCCGGAGGCCTTTGCGAATGCCAGGAATTCGTCGAGCGTCTTTGCGCCGTGCTGGGCGCCTTCGATACTGGGGTGAAAGAGTTTCTTGGCCATAGCGATTGGATTCGACGATGAACCTGTTGCTTCTTTCGTTCAAGCGCTCAATTGCCCGCACGTCGTTTTTCGGCCCGTTCAACCTGCTTGGCCCTATGCGCTTGTGATTTCTTCATGAATGGTCGAAACTCTTCTCACGTGAACTCGCTTCGTATCGTCATCCTATGCTTACTCTTGCCGTTTCTGCAGATGCAGGGGCAGCAAGTCGGCGAGCTCTTGGACCAAACTGGCCTCTTCCTTGAGCTCGACCAGGGAGGTTCGATCAATGTGCGCATTGATAAGGAATCCAAGACGATGCGTGTGTACGAGCTCGATGCGCAAGGGCTGGTAACGAAACCTTCGTTTGCCCGCGCACTTGTGCTCATTGATCCTCCACGGGATACCAAAGAGTGGCGGCTTGTGCTGCGCCCGGCCCAGGACGGTCCATTCTTGACGCATCCCCGTCTGCTTCATCCTCCTTATGTTTACAGAGTTCGTGTCTTCCTCTACCCAAACGAAGATTCCGACGAGGGGCGTGTCGCTCTACCTAAGCGTGCGTTCAAACAACTTTAAGTGATTGTAAACGAAGTAACGGGATGAAGATTATTCGATACTGGCTGGTGCTCGCCATAGGCGTGCTCATTTCCGCATTCCTGTTTCCGGGCATAGAGTTTGGCTCCAATTGGGTTTCTCTACTCCTTGTGGTTTTCCTGCTCAGCTTGTTCAACCTGATCCTGAAACCACTGCTGATCTTTTTTACCCTGCCCTTTATTATACTTACCCTCGGCATTGGCGTTTGGTTGATCAACGCTGCAATGCTTTATTGGGCTGCCAGTCTGGTGTCCGGCTTCACGATCACCAGTTTTTGGTCTGCGCTCGGAGGCGCATTGGTAATCAGCCTCGTTAATTTGGGCTACAGCATGATTACCCGGCCCAAGCGTCGTCGCACGCAGATCCGCACCTGGCGGTCTGGAAATCGCCAGGACGTGATCGATATTTAGACTAAAATCCTTTACACGGCTTTACCTTTCATTGCCGCATAGCAGCTTTTCTTTCATGGACCGACATCCGTTCTTGCAGGGTCTTTCCCGTCATCGGGGGGCGCCACACACATTAATGGTCATCTTCGGGGCTTCCGGGGACCTGACATCTCGAAAGCTCATCCCGGCGATCTATAATCTGGCGCTGGATAATCTCTTGCCGCCTCAGTTTCACCTGATCGGCTACAGTCGCACGCCGATCGAGGATGAGAAAATGCGCGCTGACGCCGAGGCCGATGTGCGCGAGCACTCTCGCCGCCCGCTTGACGAAGGTATCTGGAACAGTATTCGTGGCTGCATCCATTATCATGCGGGCGGCTATGATGATCTCGAGTCCTTCAAGCGATTGCGCACGCGGCTCGAGGAGCTGGAAAAGAAGGCTGGTCGCCCCGCACAGTATCTGTTTTACATCTCGACGCCTCCTAGCGTCTTCGGCGACATCATTGAGAATCTTGGCAAGTCTGGCCTTGCGCATCATCAGTTTGAAGGGCAGTTGGGCGCAAAGGTTGTTATCGAGAAGCCATTTGGCTATGATCTGGAATCAGCACGCGCCCTGAACGCAGTGATTACGCGGCACTTCACCGAGAAGCAGGTCTATCGTATTGACCACTACCTAGGGAAAGAGACGGTCCAGAACCTCTTGGTCCAGCGTTTTGCCAACGCAATCTTCGAGCCCATTTGGAAGCGCAACTACGTGCGCAGCGTCTCGATCACCGTTTCGGAGAGCGCCGGTGTGGGGTCTCGCGCCGGTTACTATGATCGAAGCGGCGCCTTGCGGGACATGATCCAGAACCACACAATGCAGCTCCTATCGCTCATCGCCATGGAGCCGCCAGTTTCCCTGGATCCTGAGGCCATTCGCGACGAGAAGGTAAAAGTGCTTAAGGCGGTACAGCCTTTGTCTGTGGGGCCAGGACCAGGCTGCGACGTTGTTCGCGGACGCTATTCCCAAGGCCTGATCAATGGAAAGAGCGTGCGCGGGTACATGGAGGAAGACGGTGTGCCTGCAGATTCCTTCACCGAGACCTATGCCGCATTGCGCATAAACATCAATAGCTGGAGATGGCAGGGGGTCCCGTTTTACCTGCGCAGCGGTAAGCGGCTGCCTCGGCGGGTAAGCGAGATCGCCATTCGCTTCAATCGGCCCCCGGGGGTTCTATTCTCTGGCGACGAGAAGTTCGACCTTTCCGATAACACCCTCGTCGTTCAGGTTCAACCAGACGAGGGCGTCGTGCTGGTGATGAACTCCAAGGTTCCGGGATTGGAGAGCCGCACTCAGCCAGTCAAACTGCACTTCCGTTACAAGACTACCTTTGGTTCCAATACGCCCGAAGCCTATGAGCGGCTTATTCTGGACGCCATGGTGGGCGATTCGACCCTCTTTATCCGGGGGGACGAAACAGAAGAGGCATGGCGCATCGTCGATCCAATCCTGAAGGCCTGGCAGGAACAGGGACAAGAAGGGCTTCATGAGTATCCAGCAGGTTCATGGGGACCGGCCGCAGCAGATGAACTGCTCGCGCAAAAGGGTGAGGAATGGCGCAGGCCCTAAGGAAGATGAACCCTCTCATTGATATTCTTCCCGGTCTACCCATCGCAGTTCCAGATGTCTGTGATGCGTTGGAGAAAATGTGGGATCCCGATGGGGAGGCGCCGAGTTCGCTCCAGGAGTCGCATGCTACCCAGGTCAATCTAGTGTTGCACTTCGGCTTGGCCACCACACCCAAGGAGGCCGGGCAATGCTTCGACATCGCCGTCAAGTTTGCCCAGCGATACCCATGCCGCATCATTGTGCTCTGTCCGCAGCAAACGCGTGATGAGAACGAGCTCATGAAGGCGAAGCTGTTCTCGCAGTGCTACATTGGCCCAACGTTCCGTGAGATGTGTTGCTGCGAGGCGGTCATCGTGGGTTATAACCCGCGAGAAAGTAGTTTCCTCGAAAACCAGGTTTCCCTCTGGATCGAGAACGACCTTCCCATCTACCACTGGCTCCATCGTGTTCCGCCAGAGGCAATCGACCGGAACTATAGGCCGTTTCTGCGCCGATGCACGCGTATCGTTTACGACTACAGCATTGATGGGGAAAACTACCGGTCCGTTCGTTGGCCCTCCAATGTTCGTGTGAGGGACCTTTCCCTGGCGCGCACGTTGATGCCCCGCCAGGCCCTTGGCCAGTTCTTTAGTGCGACCTCGCCTGACTTGCTTGTCGACGGGTTGAGACACGTCGCTACCCGCTATGATCTCGGTTATCGTGGTGAGGCCGGTAACTTGTCCTGCTGGCAGGAATACTGCATTGATCTATGTCGGAAACTGGCGGGCAAGACGGACCCCGCACCGCAATTCCTGGTTGAACCTTTGGAGGTTACCTCGCCAAACACACTGGAGATCGAGTGGAGTTTCGCCGGAGGAAAGTTTTTCCATTGGACGATGCGCGAGCGTTCAGGCACCGGAGAGATAGCGGTTAACTTTGGCGACGGCAGGCGCATTTTGCCTATCCAGGTGAGCTTGCTGCCTCCTGACCGAGCCTTGAGCGAGGCCCTGTTCTTCAACGACTGGGGCAGTTGAATTCGACTACAAAACAAGAGGGGCTGAACATCAACATTCAGCCCCTCTTGTGTGTGTTCAAATGTTGCTAATCGCTGCCAAAGAAGCGCTTCGCCTTCTTTAGGAATCCTTCTTCCACAGGATTCTCTGCATCGCCGCACGCGATCGCAAAGGCCTCCAGCTTCTCGCGCTGCTCGCTTGTGAGTTTGCGCGGCACTTCGATATGCACCCTTACCAACATGTCGCCGCGTGAGCCGCCACGGACAGGTGGCATGCCCTTGTCGCGAATCCGGAAGATGGTCCCATCCTGTGTCCCGGCCGGGATCTTTAGTGTGGTGCGCCGACTGTCTGCGCCGATTGTTGGCGCCTCGATGGCGCCACCAAGCGCCGCAAGCGTGAACTTGATCGGAATATCCGTGTAAAGGTCATTCCCGCGCCGCTCGAAGATCTCGTGCTCCTTCACATGGATCACGACGTAGAGGTCTCCCGCCGTCGCTCCTGCATAACCTGCCTCGCCGTTCCCGGCCGAGCGCAGCTTCATGCCAGTATCCACGCCGGCTGGAATCTTGATCCGAATCTTCTTGGTCTCTGGCACACGGCCCTCGCCACGGCACACGGTGCAAGGCGACTCAATCTTCTCGCCTGTTCCCTCACACGTTGGGCAGGTCTGTTGAACCTGGAAGAATCCTCGCGAAGTAATCACTTTACCGCGACCGCCGCAGGTTGGGCAGCGCACTTTCTTGCTCCCCGGCTCGGCCCCGCTGCCATGACAGTGTCCGCATTGAGCGCTCGCCCGGTAGCTGAGCTCTTTCTCGACGCCGCTGGCAGCTTCCTCCAGCGTGATCTCGAGGTCATAGCGCAGGTCGGAGCCGCGCTGCGCGCCTCCGCCTCCACCACCGCCGAAAAACTCGTCGAAGATTCCGCCTCCGCCGCCGAAGACCTCCCGGAATAGATCAAATGGGTCGTGGTAGCCGCCACCGGCAGGTCCGCGGGCCGCGCCAGCACCCTGGAACGCCGCGTGACCATAACGATCATAGGCTGCTCTCTTCTCGGGATCCTTAAGGACGTCGTACGCTTCCGATACTTCCTTGAAGCGCTCTTCTGCGTCTGGTTCCTTGTTGCGGTCCGGGTGAAATTCTACGGCCTTTTTCCGATAGGCCTTCTTCAGTTCTTCGGGGCTGGTATCACGGCTTACGCCAAGCACCTCATAATAGTCTCTCTTTGCCATCGGTTACTCGCCTGTTCCTTCAGGTCCGCTTGAAATTTGGACCATTGCAGCGCGAATGAGACGCCCATTGAGGGCATATCCAACCCGCTGCACTGTCGCGACATGACCTTCGGGTATTTCGCTGTTCGCGACTTGGCCCACGCTTTCATGCAGATTGGGGTCAAAGACTTCTCCCAACGGGTTGATCTTTTCCACGCCAGCATCACGCAGCACATTCTCAAACTGTGTCTGCACCATCTTGATGCCGTCGATTACACTCGCAGCTTCCGGGTGGTGAATTTCAGCGCTGGCTAGTCCCAGCGCCAGGTTGTCGAGAACCGGCAGCAGTGATTCCACCAAACCGGCGCACGCATACTTCCGCAGCTCGTCCTTCTCACGGTTTACGCGTTTGCGGAAGTTGTCGAAGTCGGCCTGCGTGCGTAGAGCCCGGTCCCGCATTTCGGCAAACTCTGCCGTAGCCTGGTCCAGCTTTGCAAGCAGCTCCGAGACATCGAGAGTCGCTCCCTCGCTCACGCTGCCAGTCTCCGACGTAGGAGTAGGCTCGGCGTTAGCCTCAACGTTTGTCTCTTGCTCGTGTGCAGGGTCATTCTCCTGCTGTTTCTGGTGAAGGTCTTCTCGCTCCATGTGTGCGTTTCGAAAGCCTTGCCCCGGCACAAGTTCCAGTGCAGTGCGCAGCCGCAGTGCCGGGAAAAGGAAGGAAAGTGCACATCTAAACGTGCGATGCAACGTTTTACAAGCAGCCGGCGATGGCTTCAGAACGCAGTGGCGTCTATGAACTGTGCGATAGCCTCATTTAAAGAGATCGCCCGTTCTGAATCGCCAGATGGCCACCGGGAGACAGACAACTGCAATCAGGCCCAGCACAAGCAGTGGTTGTCCAACGCCTGCAAGCCCGGCATCACGCCACAAAACTCCATAGATTCCGTCCATTACCCAGTAAACAAGCGTTAGTGGTGCAATGACATCCTGGATAAATGCCGGCAACATGAAGACCGGGAACATCGCCCCGCCAAGCGCGCTCATGCTGAGAATAAGCAGTGTCGCCAAGCCGTTCGCTTGTGCTTCTGTCTTGGAAAACGCAGCCAGGATCATCCCAAACGCGCTGCATGACAGAGCTCCGGCAATGGAAATCAGGGCCAGAGGTAAAATCTGGTTCACGCCTTCAATAATGCCGTACATCAGCTGACCGAATCCAAGCAGGGCGCCCATTTGAAGGAAGCCAAGGGTCGCGCAGAATAGATACTTGCTCCAGAGGATCTGCTGCCTTGTCACCGGGCCTGAAAGGAGTCGCATGAACAGTCCTTCACGTTTCTCCACCATTAGAGATGCGGCCGAAGCCGAAAGCGAAAACAGGAGAAACATGACCGCCCATCCTCCCACGCTTTGTACCGCGGGATTCTTTCCCTGCCCATAGATCTCGTAGGTCTGGATGTCCACGATCTGCGACAGTAGGTTAGTTTCGTCTTCGCCGCCTTCGGACAAGCTCGCGTCTCCAAATGCTCCAAGCCAATTGCTATCAAGATCCTCCCGAACTTCGTCGTAGGGTAGGCTGAAACTGTTCGCTATTGCAGCTGCCAGGGCATCGTTGAAATCCGCGATCGCGCCAGCGCCCAACTCTTCTTCGGCCACTTGCTGGAAGTGATTGATCAGCACTGGCACGCCTTCCATGAACAGTGTCTTCTGGATCAGCCCGTTCACGATCTCTGATTCGAACGGGTATTGCGGGTTCTGGAGCAGCTCTACGTGAAAGCCGAACCCGCCGCCGATAAAGTCCTTTGGTAGGATCAGGGCGTGACGCCAGGAACCCGCGTCCGTGCGAAGCAGCTCCGTGACTCGCTCTCGTGTCAGTGGAGTGGGGGGATCGCCAGATCGCTCTGTTGTTACCCGCAGTGATTTTTCCTCTTTGAGAGCTCCTGCGATCTTCGAGGAAGCTTCGGACAGTGCCTCATCTACGACGAGCAGACGTACTCCGGAATCGCCTCCTTCACTCCCACCGAAGACCAACCCAAAAATCATGATCAGGATTGCAGGGACAGCAAAGGTCAGCGCCACCGCTGTTCGGTCCCTCAGAAATACCCGATAGTCCTTCTTTAGGAGCACCCAGATTGTCTTCATTGCTATTCCCTCAGTTTCCGTCCTGTCAGATGTAGAAAGACATCCTCCAAGGTGCCTTTGGCGAACTCAAAGTCCCAGGGGCGCAGCCCATGCGCTTCGGCAGCGTTGAAGAACGCCGCAGCGCTAAAATTCCGGTCTGGAGCAAGACGGTAGTAATCTTTCCCAAGGCGGTCCAGGGCGCCAAAGTTCTTCGCTACCAAGGAGAATGTTTCAGTTTTCGGCGTAACTGGGAATATGATCCGCTCCCGGTCCGGGAGGATCTTGAACAGTTGAGCCTGTGTTCCTTCCGCCACAATGCGTCCGTGGTCCACGATCGCTATACGGGTGCACATCCGCGCGACCTCTTCCATATAGTGGGTGGTGTACACGATCGTGACTCCCTCGCCATTAAGCCGCTCGAGAAGCTCGAAGATTGCATTGCGGGCCTGTGGATCCACGCCCACTGTTGGTTCATCGCAGAACAGTATCTCGGGTTCGTGGATCAGGCTCATGGCGATGTTCAAACGCCTCAGCATACCCCCTGAGAACCCCTTTACGCGCTCCTTCGCCCGGTCTTTGAGTTGCACGATTTCCAGAAGCTGATCACAGCGATCTTTCAGTGTGCGATTGGCCAGTCCATAGAGTCCACCCGCGATTTCCAAGTTCTCTCGGGCGGTTAATGTGTTGTACACCGCGATCTGTTGCGGAGCCAGGCCGAAGCGGCGGCGAGCGGAAATATCGAGAGGATCAAACGCTTTTCCATGATAGAGAATCTGTCCAGAGTCTGGCGTTAGGTACCCTGTGAAACAGTTCATCAACGTGCTCTTGCCTGCACCGTTGGGACCCAGCAGTCCAAGAAATTCTCCCGTGCGCACACTTACGCTCAGGTTGTCCAAAGCCAGAATCGACCCAAATCGCTTGCATACGCTCCGAGCCTCGGCGATAGGGGCGGATGTGCTCTCACCTTCTGGCTGCGTTGGTCTTTCAGTGACCCGAGTCATTATCGGCGGTCAGGGTTGTGTCTCTTCTTGAAATACCGTGGCTGCGGCCATCTGTTTCCGTTCGGCCTGTTCGAGCGCCTCGGTATAATCACGTCGTAGCTCTGCGGACAATCCAGGATGGAACTCGCTAAACAAGCATTTCAAATTGTCGAAACTGCCTTCGCCGTTTCCCAGACTTTCCAACTGCTTATCTATTGATCGTTTCTGTACTTGTTGGAATTGTCGCTGCCTTGTCTGGTATGCATCGCGCACGGTAAGATGCGGACCGATGGATATCCAACCGTGTCGGTTGTAGGTCTCTTCGAATGCAGCGTCCGCGAGCTGCCAGATTTGCGCGGCTGCGCTGATGTCTCCTCTATCCAGAGCTTCCTCCGCCAGACGTAGATCATGGTCCAGCCTCTCAAGGGCAAGGCTTACCCGGTCCACGCTCCAGGAGCTTGATGAAGCTCTTTTCTTGGTCTCGGCGCTTGTCGCTTTTTGGTACTCCCCCGCGATCCAAATCGTTAGAGAGCCGGTAATCAAACTCAGGAAAAGTAAGCAGATCCAAGGGCCAAACTTCTTCATTTACCGAGGGTTGCGACAGAGAGTAGACGTGCCAACCCTAAGCATCGATTCTCGTGTGTCAACAATAGGTCATCACTCTCATTTCGTGTCCCTCATCTCATTCCCTGCCATTATCTCTCTTTCTGTACGCGCCCTCGCGTCCACAAGATCGCCGCTACGCCAGCAACAAACATCAGAAGACTGTAAAACGTCCCCCGGCTCAAGCCCCAGACAAGTGCAGCATCGGGTTCACGGAAAAGTTCCCCTATTGTGCGCAGAATGGCGTAGCCTGTCAGGAACTCGCCCGCAATCTGGCCGCTCGGAGGTCGCTTCTTGCCCCAATAGCGCCAATTGAGCCACAAGCCCAGTAGCAAACCTTCGAGCGCTGCTTCATAGAGTTGTGAGGGATGTCGCGGATTTGCGTATCCTCCGAGCTGTTGCACGTATACCAACGGTTCCTGATCATCTGTAGGCGCATTCGGAAAGATCATTGCCCAGGGTTTCGTCGTGATTTTTCCCCATAACTCACCGTTGATGAAGTTGGCTAGACGCCCCAGAAACAGTCCGATCGGAACCGCAGTTACTACTGCGTCACCTACCTCCCTCATGGTAACGCCCTGCTTGCGTGACACATACACCAGCGCAAGAATCACCCCAACCGCGCCTCCATGAAACGACATGCCGCCTTCATTGATGCGGAAGAGCAGGAACGGGTTGGATAGAAACGCCTGCAGATCATAGAGCAACATGTAGCCAAGTCGCCCACCCACAAGCACGCCTGCAATGCACCACGTCATTAGTTGCTCGAGCTTCGGTGGGTCCAGCGGCGAGCGCCCTTTATTCCAGGCATGGCGCAGAAGCAGGTAGGCCAGCGCAAAAGCTGCCAGATAGGCCAGTCCATACCAGCGTATCGCCAACCCTCCCCCCAGTTCAACAATCACCGGATCCAGGTCATGCACCCACCACTGCATTGCTTGCTCTTCCTGCATGCCTTTCTTCTATCTCCCTCAGCGCTGATTAGGAAAGGAAAAGCAGCATTTCACCGTTACACCGGTGTAACTTGTGGAATACTTGTTTTTTTGCTTTGCCAAGGCCGCAGGAATTCTTTTCTTTGGTCCGCTTATGGCTTCCGAGCAGAACGAACAGCCACAGACCCAGACACCATCGAAGAACCCGATGGACCTTACTTTCACGGACGCAGAAATCTTGCAGCGCTACGTAACGGAAACAGGCAAGATCCTGCCCCGTCGTATCACGGGATTGTCCGCAATTCAACAGCGGCATATTACGCGCCAGATCAAGCGTGCGCGCAGCATGCTGCTGATGAAGTAGTAGGGAGTCTGTCTGTGGGGTCAGACAAGACCTCCAATTTTTCCAAGCCCGCCTCTCAACCCGGCGGGCTTCGTGTTCGTACCCAATCTGGCGACGATGCATCTATAGCATTCCTGGCTGAGAGATTGCGTGCGGGCGAGCTCGTGGCCATCCCCACCGAGACCGTCTACGGACTCGCTGCCAATGCCCACGACCCGCAGGCATGCCGTCGGATCTTCGAGGTAAAGGGACGCCCCTTGCTCGATCCCCTGATCGTGCACGTAAGCGGCTTGGCGCAGGCGTCAGAGGTTGCCCGGCTCAATGAGGCGGCAGAGTCGCTCGCCCGAGCTTTCTGGCCCGGTCCGCTCACATTGGTGCTCCCTCGCCAGGGTCTGGTTGAGGACATTGTTACCGCCAGCCTTCCCACGGTTGCCGTACGATCCCCACGGCATCCGCTTGCGAGGAAACTCCTCGAAGTCGCGCAGATTCCACTCGCGGCGCCCAGCGCCAATCCCTTTGGCTACGTTTCTCCCACAACGGCGCAGCACGTAATCGATGGGCTGGGGGAGCGGATCGATCATGTGCTGGATGGCGGCCCATGTGAGATCGGCCTTGAGTCCACGATTGTCGATCTTTCCGACCCGGAAAATCCCGTGATATTACGATTGGGAGCAATCACGGCCGATAACATCTCCCGCGTGCTAAACAAAGCCGTTACCGTGCGCCCACAGGCCGCTCCCGGCGCCCCTGTTAATGCACCGGGCATGCTTGAGCGCCACTACAGCCCAAACACTGCCCTGCTCCTGTTCGACGACGCCCCACCGCCGAGACAAGACGGCGACGCCACAATTTACTTTACTCGCCCCAGCCAACCAGAGCCCAACGCCTACTGGTTCACCGAAAGCGCCTCTTTGGAAGAAGCCGCCCGCAACATCTTTTCCCTTCTCCGCCGCCTCGACTCCGCAGGCTACAAACGTATCCACTGCCAACGCGCCCCCGGCCACGGCCTCGCCGACGCCATCAACGACCGCCTCCAGCGCGCAGCCGCAAAGCGGTGAAAGTGGCAGTCGGACCGTGGGCGGGGTAACTGAAATATTCGACTGCTGGAGTAATAGAGCATTAGGTGGGAGCCTCACAGAGCGGCTCCACCGCAGAATCGGACAAAGGAAGTGACGACGAACGGGCGAGACTGTCCCCGTGGGTTCCTTGAGGGTTGCCTTCCTCGCACGACACTTGCCTCCCCGGCTCCGCCGGCCTCTTCAGCCCCAAAGGGGCGTCCTATACCAGCCCGGGGTAGAGGGAAGCGAGTGTCACGAGCAGACCGGCGCCCCGGGAAATCAAAGCAAAGAATAAACCAAGCGCTGAAAGCGCGTACTATAAACCCGCTTCGGTCAGAATATCACGCAGAGCCGCCAAACCGCTTCAGTCGGGCCTTGAAACCACCTGGGGAGTTTTTAATTGTCGTTCGCCAGCTCTCCGTCCTGGACGCCCTCGAGTTGCTCTTCTTCGGGTTGCTTGGGGGTTATTGGCATTATGCGATTAGCAACAGCTTCAGGGTGAAATCTCCAATAGGAAAACAAGCCGGACACTGGCTGCAGATTAGCCAGAACACCGCAAGGTCAGTCTCGGCGAGGTTCAGCTATTTCAAACTTCTCGTTCCACTTCTTGCTGGTAGCTGCTTCTACGAGATCAGAAACCTTCATATCATTTTCAGACCCGATTTTCCTCGCGAAAGGTAGTCCTACTATCAAGCGCAGTAATCCCCAAACAATGAACCACAAGGCCAACGCTGCCTCCCATGGCCACATTCCCTCACTTCCGAAGTACTTTTTATAATCCAATCTGCTGGAATCTGTTCCGAATCTTTCATCAAAAGCCAGGAAGAGATCATCAGCGTCGTCACCCGCAACACCCAGATCATCAATGATCGAAGTCACCAAATCTATCTCGTCGCTAGGATAGTTTCTTAGGTCGGCGAGCAGCTCGATTACTTGGTGCCGGATGTCATCCATCTTTCCAGAAGCATGGATAGATGCATGGGAGGAAGTCCAGCCCTGTGACACCTACGCCTTCACCCTAAAAAACTTCCTTCTGCCTGCCTGCACCACGACATCACCGGTTGGCTTCGCTAGCACGTAGTTCGGGTCGTCGATCTTCTGATCGTTTACCTTCACTGCGCCCTGTTCGATCAGGCGGCGGCATTCCTTTTTGCTGGGGAAGAGGTTACTGGCAGCCATGACATCCGTTAACCGGGCTTCTTCACCGCCCACGGTCTCCCAGCTCAGCTTGGGCATCTCGTCGGGCAGAGCGTGCTGGCTGAAAACTTTCTCGAACTGTTCCAGCTCGTAAGCCCCAGCGCCCTCACCGTGAAGCCTGTCCACCAGCGTGCGGGCGAGGTTCTTTTTTACCTGCATCGGGTGCTCCTGCTTAAGCTCATTGATGCGGCTTTCGGGCTCGCACAACAGCAGTCGGTAATAGGTCCACATCACCTCATCGCTGATCGACATGATCTTGCCGAACATGTCCTTCGCGCTGTCATTGAAGGCGATATAGTTGTCCATGCTCTTGGACATCTTCTTCTCGCCATCCAGCCCCACCAGTAGCGGCAGAGTCATGACAATTTGCTCGGGCTTGCCCGCGTCCTTCTGCAGCTGCCTGCCCACAAGCAGGTTGAAAGTCTGGTCGGTCCCACCCAACTCCACGTCGGCGTCGATCATCAGGCTGTCGTAGCCCTGCACCAGCGGGTAAAGGAACTCGATGATGGAGATCGGCGTGTTCGAGGCATGGCGTTTGGAAAAATCATCCCGCTCCAGCATCCGGGCGACTGTCATCTTGCGCGCGAGCCCCAGGCAATCCTCGAAGCTCATCTTGTCGAACCACTCGCTGTTGAAGCGCACCGTGGTCTTTTCACGGTCGATAACCTTGAAGGCCTGCTCAACGTAGGTCTCCGCGTTGCGCTTGATTTCCTCGCGCGAGAGGACTGGACGAGTTGCCGAACGGCCGCTGGGGTCGCCGATCAGAGTCGTAAAGTCGCCAATGATCAGGATGGCCTCATGCCCAGCGTCCTGAAACTGGCGCAGCTTGTTGAACACGACCATGTGCCCAAATGTCAGGTCCGGCCGCGTCGGGTCCACCCCGAGCTTGATTCGCAGCGGCCGATTCTCCTTCAGGCGCTCTACCAGTTGCTCCTCATTGATGAGGGTTTCAACATTCTGCTTTAGGTTCTCCAGTGACATCGGGGAAAGCGGTATACTCTAAAATGTAACGTAACCCTGGCTGAATTTGACAATGAAAACGCCAATATTGCTAGCCACGTGCCCGGCAAAGCAAGGCAACAGCGAACGGTGAGTGTTCGCGGGCATAAACCGCACGGCATACCACCAAAGCGAATTCAGGAACAGAATAAACGTCCACCACAGGCCGGCGGTATCCAATTTTAACAATCCATCTTCCCGGTCTCCCAGCAGGTGCCCGTGAATCAGTGCAAAAATCACACTGAATCCGATAATGCTGGCAATCAGTGCGCCGCGCCCGCCACGAGTGATCACAAGATAACCGCGAAAAATAAGCTCTTCGACAATACCCGCTGAAATCATCGCCAAAAGATATAGGGCGGTGATGGTTGACTGCTCCTCGCTGATGCCCAATGCAGCTTCCCCGATTGTTTCCAGCCCAACCAAACCAAGGGATACCGCCGCTGCGAGCGCGATCAACCATACAGGCGCAGGAGCAGCGCCTGGCAGCGCGCGGGGATTTGGCTCACCGCGCTGCAGAGCGCGAAAGTCATCAATCCACAGCTTTAACACGTATGCCGCAATCGCAGCAAAGACGATGATCACAATTGGGTTCTCACTCATGGATAGTGGTATCGGCATCTTGTGTGTCCCCGCAGGCTTGATTTTGCAACTGTTTACCCTACGTTCGCCCGAGTGTTAACGGCCCGGAGTGACTTTCGCGACGAGTCCGGTGAGGTCACTCTGGCCTCACTCAGTCGCCCCCTGCAGCCAAGCATCACGGCGCTTGCTTCCTTCCTCGAAGAGAGGGTGGGGGAGTTTGAGCCCGAGGTGCAGGACTTGGTCCGCTACGCGATTTCGCACAGCGGTAAGCGTCTACGTCCACTGCTCGTGTTCATGTGCGGGCACGGTGAGGATCAACCCAAGGCGGAGCTGATCAAGGCCGCAGCTGTGGTCGAGCTGGTGCATCTGGCGACGCTGGTTCACGACGATATTCTCGACGACGCAGAATTGCGCCACCGTGCGCCGACAATCTTTTCAAAGTACGGCGCACATGTTGCAGTGCTGCTGGGCGACGCACTTTTTGCAGAAGCCCTAAGGATGGCTGCCGAGTTTCCCACTACCGAGGTCTGCCGTGCTGTTTCGCAGGCGACGCGCCGCGTTTGCTCAGGTGAGATAAAGCAGACTTTCGATCGCGGGAATCTTAACTTTTCGATCGATGACTACCTCCGCGTCATTGAGCTAAAGACCGCGGATCTATTCGCCGTTTCCTGCTTCCTCGGAGGTCTGCTCAGCGGTGAGACTCGCCCCGGATTTGCAGAAGCCGCAGAAATCTATGGCAGGCGATTGGGCGCCGCATATCAAATGCTCGATGATATTGCGGACATTCTGGGTGAAGAAGCACGTATCGGAAAGACTCTCGGGACAGACCTTGCCAGTGGCAAACTCACCTTGCCGGTTATCTACCTCCTTGAGAACAAGAGTGACGACGAAAAGAAGCAAATGATCGGTCGTTTGTCAGAGGAGATGGAGCCGGTGGAGATCCAGCGCTTGTTTGAGCAGAGCGAAGTATTGCCCCGTGTGCGCCGCATGTTCCACTCTCAGCTCGAGGCTGCTGAAGCCGCGATCAAGCCCTTTGGAGAATCACCAGCCATTGGAGGCCTTTACGCACTGATCGAGTTCGTGCGACTCCAGCTGTCCCGCTTCCAGATCTGATAATTTCCTCATTGGGCACGGAAGATAATGCCTGAGGATCGTTCCTTCATCTCGCTCGGCCTTCGACTCCCGCCCCGCGGCTCGATTCCAGCATCCGCTCCACGTACTTCGCGAGCATATCGAACTCCAGGTTCACCACGTCTCCGGCTTTGCGTGCGCTCAGGTTGGTCGCCTGTAATGTGTGTGGTATCAGGCAGACGGTGAAGGTATTTCTGGAGTCGTCGAGCCGGGCCACAGTCAGAGATACGCCGTCAACCGCGATGCTGCCCTTATAGACCAGATAGCGCATGAACTCCGGCGGCGTAGCGATTGTCAGTTCAACATCGGCGCCGACTTGCTCGACATTCTCCACCTTGCCCGTGGCGTCAACGTGACCTGCTACAAAGTGCCCTCCCAACCGCGCACCCGCCTGTAGGCTGCGCTCCAGGTTCAGCAAACTTCCTTCCCTAATGCCCACAAAAGATGTGCGTTTCAGCGTCTCATCAAGTAGGTCAAACGACGCCGAGTCTGCTTCAAGGTGGATCGCTGTGAGGCAACACCCATTTACCGCGATGCTATCGCCAAGCTTCGCGTCTTCCAATACCTTGGGGGCGCGAACTTTCAATCGCGTGATTCCATTGGCCTGCCGCGTCAGCGATTCCACCGTGCCCACATCCTCCACAAGCCCTGTAAACATATTCAGATACTAAGGCTCTGTTCGGCATTCGATTCAAGCAAAGGCTTTCTACGCTTCGGTATCTCGGATCGCGATCCAGTAGCGCTTCTTGGGGGCCCGAAGTTCTGGACTCGCATATAGATTCTCAAGAATCCCACCGTTCTTTTCGATGACTCTGCTCGATCCAATATTGTCTATGTCGCAGGTCACAAGCACGCGGCGGAAGCCTCGTTTCTTTGCTTCCTCCAGACCTTGTCGAAGCATCTCCGTCGCGTATCCTTTCCTTCGGTGCGCTGGCACGACCCCGTAACCAATATGGCCGCCAATATTGTGCAGGTAAGTGTTTAGACGAAGCCTTATGCTCAGCCGGCCGACTATCTCTCCCTCGACTACGCCTACGAAGAAAAGACTCGGAACCATTCCCTCCGGCAGATTCCTTCCTTGTGCCAATTCCTCCCGAATCTTCAGATAGTCCTGAAAGTGGGTCGTATTGGAAAAGCCGTGTCCAAAGTCAAAGTCCTTGGTCGCTTGGCAGGCTTTTCGGAAGGAATCTTCATGCTGGAGCCCCAGTGGCTCCAGCCGTAACGCACTCACTTCAGTTTGCCGTAGAGGCCGATCCGTTTTGGCCAAGCTTTCTCTCAACGCCATTTTTTATTCTCCCACTGCCTGAACAAGGCGCTCCAGGACTTGTGCGGCCTCGTTGCCCAAGGCCGTAGCGTCAATTGTGACCAGATCGCGGTCCTGCTTAACGATTACTCCGTCGACCATCACCAAGGTCACGTTTCGAGGTTGTGCTGCGTAAATCAAGAGCCCGCATGGATCCTCTAGAAACGGCCCCATGTTTACGTCAAAGGTTTCGACAAGGATGATGTCTGCGCGCTTTCCTACTGTGATGGAGCCTATGGTATCAGACATGCCCAAGGCCTCTGCACCCTCAATTGTGGCCAGCTCAAGCACCCTGCGCATTGATAGCGCATGCTCGTTGTTGCGATTGCCAGCTTGCACGTTGTGTACAAATCGCATCACGGCGAACATGTCAGGCGCTCCTGCCAGCGCGCCATCGATTCCCAAGCCAAGGCGGCTCGTGTGTTGATCAAAGTGATGTAGCTGGCTAATGCCATACCCAACCCGGTGTTCCGTAATCGGCGTGAGCGATACCGATGCTCCCACTTTCTCGACTTCTGCCAGTTGGGCTTGAGTGGCGTCGGTGCAGTGCACCAACAACATATCCTCGTGTAAGAATTCGTACGTAATAAGGGATCTGAGCTGTCGAACGGCAGCAACCCCGCCCAAGTGCGTCGATACCAGCAATCCGAGCTCCTCGGCGACATCCAGCTCTTCACGTGCGCGTTCATGCACCCCTTCGTCAATCACTGCGTCTGGAGATCGCCACGCCATGCCCAGCCGTATCAGTCCGCCATTGGACCACTGGTCCCAATCCGCCTGGAGACTTCGCAAATGCTCAATATCAATTGTCTCCCGTAACGCCATTTGCTCGTGGCCTCCATACAGGAAGATCGCGCGGGTTCCGCTCTTGGCTAGTGCCCGCAGCGCAGCCTCGGCCATTTCCGGTTTACGGATGTTGTTGGCATTTTCTACAGTGGTGGTAATTCCCGCATCCAGGTTTCCGGCAGCTCCCAGAAGTGTGCCTGTGTGTATGTCCTCAGGGGTGAAGTAGGGAGCATACTGCGCAACCAGCTCCGGAGCCCGCGTTTCATCAGAAAGGCCAAAGAGACTGCGTAGTGGAGAGAGCCAGAGGTGCGTATGTGTATCAACAAAACCGGGAAGAAGTATTTTTCCCGCACCATCAATTAGTGTCGCGTCCTCGGCAACCAGCTCATCGTCCACGGCAACGATTACCCCATTGCGAATCAATACATCACCAGTCGCAAGGTCGCCTCGTGCGTCCATGGTGATCACATATGCGTCTTTAACGAGGTACGAGCCGTCCCGGTCCTGCCCATGGCCGTGGCTCAAGCCCAGCACCGCAAGAACAGCAAACAGTCCAGATCTGCAACTAATCATTCTGATCTTTCTTCTGGAAAGGCTACAGCGAGTTGTATGCCCTCACGCTAAGAAATCTCCTTCGCGCCGCGTCGCAAATCGGACAGGGATGCCGATCTGGCGATTGACCGTCCTTTCTAAACTAACTGTTCGTCGACAAAAATCCGTCTGTAACTCGCTTATCTAGGGCAGGTAGAGCACTCCCTTTGCATAGAGAGCAGCCTTTCCACCAATGTGGGCTCTCTCTCCATCGTAACGACAAAAGACTTCTCCACCGCGCTTCGAAAGTTGTCGCGCAAACATCTCCAGCTTTCCGAGTCGCTCAGCCCAGTATGGGATCAACGTGCAATACGCCGACCCCGTTACTGGATCTTCATTGATTCCAGCGCGAGGTGCAAAGTAACGGCATACGAAGTCGGCGTCATCAGAATCTCCCGGGGCAGTTACAATGAGACCGAGATATGGCATCTGCGCGAGAGCAAGCAAGTTTGGCTTATAATCTTGCACAGCATCCGGTGAATCGAGAACGAGCACCAGATTTACCCCGTGCTCATCGGACCCGGCTTCCACATGATCAACAGCCTCTTCCCGCAAGACGGCGGGGAGCTCCGCCTTGACATACCTTCGAAGTGGAAAATCAAGGTAGAGGACATCCTCTTTCCGTTCTACGGGCAATGGGCCAGATCTCGAGAGAAACCGAATCCGATCCAGCAGCGGATATTCACTGAAAATGCTCCAGGCAGCTGCTAGCGTGGCGTGTCCACAAAGATCCACCTCAAGCAGGGGAGTAAACCAGCGAATTCGCCAGTCTTCTCCTTCGGGCGCATAGAAGGCCGTTTCCGACAGATTGTGCTCGGCGGCAATCTGCTGTAGCACTGGGTCTGCCGCCCAATGCTGAAGCGGCACCACTGCCGCCGGATTGCCGCCAAAGACTTGATCCGTGAACGCGTCGATATGTTGAAACGTCAGCTCCATTGACGTCTGCGGGCCTGTGGGACCCGGCCTATACGTGAGGCAGGAACCAGAAGCAAAGGCCAACAATGATCGTAGGAATCAGCGCTCCTAGCGCAAGGCCTGCCGGCGATATTCCGGCATTCCCAAAATACCGCTGAAGAATTGATTGACCTGCAGGATTCGGCGCATTGGCGATCACTGTCAGACCTCCGCCCGTTACAGCCCCATACACAACAGCGTTCTGTAGTGTTTCGTTTGTTGCGAACTCGGGCACTTGCGACGCCAGGAAGGTGATCGCGGCGTTGTCATTGAACGCCGTCAGGACCGTCGAGCCGATGAACAGAGTGACTTCTCCCAGACTGCCCAGAACGGGTGCAATCCACCATTGCTGTAGCTTTCCATGCGTTACAAGCGCTGCGAGGAAGAAACCTACAAGCAGAGGGCCCCGAATGCTGAGAGGCTCCTGCCAGGTTTGCGTCATCAGGAAGAAGCCAAGGAAGAACAGGAAGCCTCCGATAAAGAGAGCGGGGTAGTGTAGCGTCAGAACCGTCCAGACCATGAACAAAAGGATGATTCCAGTCACCCAGAACGGAACTGGCTCTTCGTTTCCTGCGGTGCCATAGCCATCAATGGTCTGCGCCTTCTCCTTCAGCGCCTTAAACTGTCCACGGAAAACAAGGTAATAAAGCCCTGTGCTAAGGAGAATGCCGGTTGCTGCCTTGTAGCCAAAGTGGTCAAACATATAGACTAGGTCCCAACCCCAGGTTCCCGCAACCATGAGGACCGGCGGCGCTGCAAAATGGGTCAGCGTCCCGCCAACCGACACATTCACGAAGAGGAGCCCAAGCGTTGCGTACTTTAGAGTATTCGAAGGTTCGAACCGGTAGAACAGACGTCCCAGCAGGATCGCGGCAATCGTCATGGCCGCTGGCTCTGTTATGAAGGAGCCCAGGAGCGGTGCGATGATCAAAATCGACAGCCACCAAGATGCCGGGGTGTTGCCTCCGGCTTTCGCGACCACTCTCAACGCTGCTTCGGCAAACTTGATAACCGGCCGGGTTGATGCCAGCGCCATGATCACCACGACAAACATCGGCTCGGTGTAATTTACCTCATATCCAATAAATGCTTCAAAGGCGTGGAACCCGTAGAAGCAGACGATCGCGATGCCAAGGGGGATAAGCCAGAGACCAAAAATCGCTTCGATTTCACCCAGAAAGTGTAGCAAGCCGCCCCAGATCGAAACATCGTCCTTCGCGTTCTCATATGGCTTTGCTTTGCCTGTGCGTCCCTCGCGTTTGATGCGCTCTTCGTGGTCATGTTCGACCTTGTGCGCGTACTTGCGGATCGGTCCCGCAAGGAAGGTATGCAGTATTGCCAGCCC
>CAYSHY010000043.1:0-35845 GCA_964430955.1 uncultured Puniceicoccaceae bacterium
GTCAGTGTCCTACACTGTCTGCCCCCCGTCAGGTATTGGTGTCTGGGAGTTTCTCTCCCGCTTTTTATATGACTCTAAGGGAGTCGTCCTACACGGACTGCCCGCCGACAGGCATTGGTGACTTGGCGGCTCGAAGCCATTGGTCCAGATCGTCTGTTTGGCTCTGTCCTACACGGACTGCCCGCCGACAGGCATTGGTGACCCAATCCGTGCGATTCGGGATTCCAGTGGTAGCGGCCCGTCCTACACGGACTGCCCGCCGACAGGCATTGGTGACGGCTGATGCTTGCAGTGTGATCTTGAGTTGCGTTGCAGGGCCTACACGGACTGCCCGCCGACAGGCATTGGTGACTGGCTATGGGGGACCTTGAACCCCATACTTATTGGTTCGCGCCTTCAGCACGGGAAGCAGAATGCTGCGATGCGGAGGTTTTGGAGGTTGCGAAGACACGCGGCTGTTCCGGTTATCGCGGACCCCGATGGGAGCGCGTGCTGATGCAGCTGCGTTTTGTGCGGCGCGGCGCGCCTGGGATGTACGGATCTTGGAGGACCAAGCTCCCTACCCGCAGACTCCGTAAATACGTGGGTGCTCGCGGCATTAGGCTGTGCTAAACCAAAAGGTAGGCGAAGCGACGGATGGGGGACCTGACCTGCGCTTGAGTGGTTTTTGGTTATGGTTGGTTGCGATGTTTGGGACGGTAGAAGGCGATGATACGCCCATTTTTTCTCGCAAGGAAGGTGTGGGTGTGAGAAAGGGGGAAAACAGATGAACATCTCACCGACACGCGATCAATTCATCGAGCTGGCCAAGGGGGGCAACCTTGTGCCTGTTTATTGCGATCTGATGGCAGATCTCGAAACGCCGGTGAGTGTTTACTGGAAGCTGAAGGAAGCTGCTGGTCCGGCCTTCCTGTTGGAGAGCATCGAGGGTGGTTCGAACCTGAACCGTTATTCGTTTATTGGGTGCCAGCCGCGCAAGATCATCGAGAGTCGCCTGGGCGGAGAGACGACGATCACGAGCCGCGACGGTTCTGTTCGAAAGTTCTCAACGCCTGCTGACCCGCTGAAAGTGTTGCAGGAGGAGATGGACCGTTACCAGCCGGTGCGCTTACCCAACATGCCGCGCTTCATCGGTGGCGCGGTGGGCTATATCGGCTACGAATACATCAGCTGTGTTGAGCCTACAGTGCCGGTTCCTGAGAAGGACCCGCACAATATGCCGGTCTTGCATTTCATGATCAGCGACACGCTGGTCATCTTCGACCGCGCCAATCAGACGCTGCGTCTCTTGATTAACGCTCACATCAGCGGAGATCCTGCACAGGCCTATGAAGAGGCATGCAGGGGAATCCAGCGGCTCGCCGATATACTGCGGCAGGATATGCAGGTGCGGCCCGCGCCGGTGACTGCAATTGATCCGGTGGCGCCTCCATCGGGCAATTTCACCCCGGAGGCGTTCCGTGAGATGGTGGACCGGGTGAAGGAATATATCCGCGCAGGCGATGTAATTCAAGTGGTGGGTTCGCAACGCTTCGAAGCGGATTTCGAGAAGAGCCCACTGGCGCTCTATCGGGCGCTGCGGATTGTGAACCCGTCGCCCTACATGTTCTTGTACGATCCAGGGGACTTTGCTCTTGTTGGCGCGTCGCCAGAGGTGCATGTGCGGCTGACCGACGGCGTGGCGGAAATGCGTCCCATCGCAGGCACGCGCCCTCGCGGAAAGACGCATGAGGAAGACCTGGCAAACGAGCGCGACCTGCTTGCAGACGAGAAAGAACGGGCGGAGCACCTTATGCTGGTAGACCTTGCCCGCAACGACCTTGGCCGTGTTTGCACATACGGTAGCGTGACGGTGCCAGAATATATGGTGGTGGAGCGCTACAGCCACGTCATGCACATTGTTAGCCAAGTGGAGGGCCGGGTCGCGAACAACCGGAACGCCTACGACCTCATGCGGGCCACGTTTCCTGCAGGGACGGTCTCGGGCGCGCCGAAAGTGCGAGCCATGCAGATCATTGCAGAGCAAGAGGGCGAACGGCGCGGACCTTACGCAGGCGCCGTGAGTTATTTCAGTTACGATGGCAACCTCGACTCTGCTATCGCCATTCGCACCGCACTGATGAAGGACAAGCGGATCTACATTCAGTCAGGGGCGGGACTGGTGGCTGACTCGTCGCCAGAGGGCGAGTATCAGGAAACGCTCAACAAGGCCCGCGCCATGCTGAAGGCAGTGGCGATGGCCGAGACTGTTGAGGAAATCTAACGCTGTCTGGGCGGCCATATTGGCCAGATACCTAGCCGTGCGGAAATAAAACCGCTTCTGCAGGTTGCGAAACCTTCAGTCCCGGTAACCTTAAACGAACCTACTCGCCTCAGCTCCCTCCAGAGCTGGGTGTCGAGAATACCGTTGCACTTCCTAAACTACGGCTCCAATATATGCAGCTACGCACTTTTGACCAAACGAGAGGTGGACTTCGGAAACTCAACCCCGCTTCACCTGTCAGGAATAGGATGGCCGCTCCAAGAGACGAAGACCCAGGCGCGAAATCCGCAATGCGTAAGAGCATTCAAGTTTCCCGCCGCCGGCGCGAGGATGTGGACGATGAGGCTGAAGACGTAAGCAACCTTCCCCAGTCCGAAAAGAGCGCTATCAAGCTTTACCTGCAAGAGATCGGTCAAATCAGCCTGCTGACTCCGCAGGAAGAAGTAGAACTCGCACGGCGGATCCGTAAAGGCGACCAAGAGGCGCGTGCGCACATGATTCGTGCAAACCTGCGTCTGGTCGTGAAGATCGCCCACGACTATGCAAATTTTGGTCTGCCGCTGCTGGACCTCATCAGCGAGGGCAACATTGGCCTGATCAAGGCCGTAGAGCGTTTTGACCCGGATAAGGGCGGCAAGCTCTCAACCTACGCTGCGTGGTGGATCAAGCAGAGCATCAAGCGTGCGCTTGCGAACCAGAGCAAGACGATACGCCTTCCAGTGCACTTGGTGGACAAGATTGCCAAGATGCGCCGTATGTCGATGCAGCTCGCCGAGGAGCTCGGCCGCGACCCGACAGACGAGGAGATTGCCGCGGCAATGGATATGCCCGTCAACAAGGTGGCGCACTTGAAGACCGTCTCTGTTCGGCCTACCAGCCTCGATGCTCCCGTGGGGGACGATGATGGCACAGAGTTTGGCGAGCTGGTGGGAGACGAAAACAGCGCGACTCCATTTGAAGAGCTGCGAAGCAAGACCTTGCTCCGTGACATCAACTCGATGATCAGCGAGTTGGATATGCGCGAAGCAGAGATCATACGCATGCGCTTTGGTCTGGACGGCAACAAGGCCCGCACGCTGGAGGAGGTCGGGGAGATGTTCAATATCACCCGCGAGCGTGTGCGCCAGTTGCAGAACATGGCATTGAGTCGTATGCGCAAGATTCTCCAGGAGCGCGAAAAACAGCGCACTGTGGACGAAATTGAAGAAGAGCGCAGCGAGCGTCAGCGTATGGCGGTGTTGCAGGAGTTCTACGAAGAGACGATCCGCAACAAGGCGTCGCGCGAGCAGAACTAGTGCTTAGGGGCTATGCAGGCTGGCGCCAAAGGGGGTAGACGGCGTGATGACAATCGCTTCGCAGCTGACAAATCGGTTCAGTGACTCTGCGTCTGGCCGATAGTACCACCAGCTAGCGATATGAGAGTCACTGCGTTTCACGTTGTTCGTCGGATTGAGGAGGCTGCGTTGGAGTATTTTTCGACTGCGCCGCTGTTCCAGGGGCGTGAAATTGTTACGAGTCGCTTGGTAGACTTTCGCCGCGGAACGGCAGGCATTCAGTTCTTCTTGCAGGACACCGGAGCCTGCGTGGGTGGGCTGGAGGTGGACACCGTCCAGGAGGATGAGGAGAAAGTTGCCTTTCAGTGCCGCTTTGTCGTCAAGCCTTCTGGGGTGAATGGGCAGCACTTCCTCATGAATCGCGTGAACCGCGAGCCGGATGAGCTGTGTCAAAAACTGCTGCAGTCAATGGTTCGGGCGTGGGAGGCTGATTCCAATGAATACGCTACGAAAGCGTTGTCCCAAGAGCCTATCGCAGCGACGGCGATCGCAGAATAATCTCGTATTTCCAGATGACCGCCAAGAGTGACAACGCAGCCCCCCGAATCGTTCCAACAAGAGGAAGGCAGAAGCTGGGCGCGATCCGATCCCCCGGGACTGAGTTGCAGGTAGCGCCATGGCTGGAAGAAATGGCCCCGTATTCCTGCCGTATCGACCGGTCTGGCGCACTTTGTAGCGTTAGTACTCGTCTGGCGGTGCTCTTGGGCGCTGACTCCGTTGCTTTAAGGGGCCGCGGATTTCACACTCTTTGCGAAGACGCCGGCGAACGGGCCGCCATCAGGGCGGCATTGTCCTACAGCGCCACCGATGTGCTTGACGCGAATTTTGTCGATATGACGGTGCGTGGGGCGGATGGACGCCAGCACAGCATACGTTGGTTCCTGAGCACGTATCGACGAGCGGGCGACGGGGCCATACTCGCGTTGGGTTGGGATGAGGTCGCTCGACCGCAGATGGAACGCTTCCTGTTGCGTCTGGCGCGGATCGCAGACAGTTCCGAGCACTGTCTTGTGCTGGTCAATGCCCGTGGAGTGATTGAGTACGTGAACCCGGCGGTAACGGCGACCACGGGGCATAGCCCGGAAGATGTCATTGGGCGCAATGTTTCTGGTTTCGTCGCCCCGTTGGAGGACGTAAGCATGCTTCAGCGGGCGCTGGAAGCATTTCAGCGAGGGGAGTCATGGCGGGGCCGGCTGGCCGTGCAGGGGAATGATGGGAAGCCGGTTGTCCTGCAGGTGAAGATTGCCCCGGTCTGCGAGGGCGAGGCGCAGACAACGCATTACATTGTCACAGGAGTCGACGTTTCAAAGCAGCGCAACCTGGAGCGGCAGATAGAGGAGCTGCAGCGGCTGGAGGCCGTTTCCTCCCTGGCAAACGGGTTAGCTCACCGCTTCAACAACATCCTCGCTGCGATCTCGGGCCAGACAGAGCTCTTGCTCATGACCCCAAATCTGGATGATAAGCTGCGCCAGCGCGGAGAGCGCATCCTGGAGGCATCCCATAAGGGGAAAGAAGCCGTTGAGCAGCTCACGATCTTTAGCCGTAAGAGCGAAGCACGGTGCAGGGCTGCAGACCTATGCCCCGTTGTTCGCAACGCCGTGCGTTTCATTCGCACTGCGCTTCCGCGTGTCGTAAACCTGATCGAGGAGATCCCCGGGGAGTGCAGCTTGGTGCTGGCGAATACAGATGAGATCCATCAGGTGGTGGTGAACTTGCTCACCAACGCGCTGGAAGCCTTTGGAGACACCGATTTCGGCTGCGAGATAGCTGTAAGCCTGAGGGAGGAAAACTGTAACCTGAATGGAAGGGAAGGCACGCCGTGCGTCGTCATTAGCGTCCGGGACAACGGGCCGGGGATTCCGCTGGACATCCAGCATCGCATTTTTGAGCCCTTCTTCTCCACGCGGAATATGGGGCGTTCCTCGGGGATGGGCCTTGCGACCGCACATGGAATAGTGACGCGCCACAATGGCGCGATCCGTGTATGCAGCGAGATAGGACGGGGTGCGTTGTTTGAGGTTGTGCTGCCTGTGATTCGCCAGGAGCGGCGATCCTCGCTCCCTGTCTATAAAGGCCGGGTGCTTCTGGTGGATTCGTCCGCATTCAGCCTGGAGACCGGGAAGCGCATTCTCGGGGATCTGGGGTACGTGGTGAACGCCTATTCCAACCCCATCCAGGCCCTCGACGAATTACCGACGTTCGAGGAACCGCCAGACTTGCTGATAGCGGAGCTTCAGATGCCTCAGATCGATGGCCTCTCGTTTACACGCGCAGTGCGTTGCAGGCTGCCAGAGCTTCCCGTTTTGCTGTGTGCCGGTTGGAGCGATCCAGTGAATCTCGAGGAAGCCGGAAAGGCTGGAGTAAACGATATTTTACGTCGACCGGCGCCGGTTGAACAGATTGAAAAGGCGGTGGCCGCCATCCTCACTTTCAAGGTCGGCCAGAGTGCCGGACAGCGCTTTTAAACTTGCCGTGGCGCATGATCTGCTGACCCTTTCGCATCTATGCCTGTCGAAGCCGATTCTGGCGCTATGAATCACATTTCTGAAGCCGTCCGGCGCCGTTGGAGGCCAGAAATCCTGGAGCGCAGGCTGGAGCGGGAACAGAAGAAGCGCAGAAATGAGATCCCTGTGGGCTTCCCGCGCAACCTATGGCAGCGCAACGCCTTCTACCGGTGGATAAACCTGGTGCTTAAGGCCACCGGACTCTACAGGGTGGGCAATCGTTCGTTTCTAAACCCCCGGCTTACGGCGAATACGGTGTACCTCGATCGGTTGCCTGAGGCTTTCGATGGCTACCGTATTCTCCATCTCACCGATTTGCACCTGGATCTCGCTCCGGAGCTGATGGACGCCGTCGCACGCAAGGTGGCCAGGATTGACTACGACCTCGTCCTCGTCACGGGAGATTACAGGGACTCCTTACTCCCGAGAGGGGATGTGGGAGTGGATCTTTGCGTGGAGCTATTTAACCGACTTAGGGAGCCTGTTTACGGCAGTCTGGGCAACCACGACCTCGCGACGGATATCGTGAAGCTGGAGGCCAGTAATCTGCAGATGCTCATCAACGAGAGCCAGATGATCGAGCGCGATGGGCAACGCCTGTATATTGTAGGCGTAGATGACGCTGGCTATCACAAGGCGGCAGACTTTGAGTCGGCGTTCAGAGATGTTCCACAGGGCGCGTGCATGGTGCTCATGTCACATGTGCCGGATGTCTACAAAGAGGCTTCAGAGCACGGCGTATCGCTGATGCTGAGCGGGCACACGCATGGCGGCCAGATATGCCTGCCGGGCGGAAAGGCGCTCATGTCGCACTCACGCTGCCCCTACCGCATGGTCGCCGGCGCATGGCGTTACAGATCGCTGCAGGGCTACACATCTCGTGGGACTGGCGGCTGCCGGGTCGCGGCTCGCTTTTTTTGCCCCGGCGAGATAGTTGTGCATACGTTGCGTCGTGGTAATGCTAGCGCAACAGAAACATAAGCGACTCTCACAGGTCTATTGGACCCGGTAATGGTACTCCCCAAACACATTCTTTCCGTTTTCCTGAGCATCTGCGCGGTTCTCGCGTATGCGGTTTCGACAGCTGCAGAAGATCCCGCAAAACCTTCGGCATCAACTGTAGATACCGCTCCTTCAGAGGCAATTGCGGCACTGCCGTTTCCTCCCGGGGAGAAGCTCACTTATGAGATCCGCTGGAGTATCTTTCCCGTGGGCACGGCAACCCTCGAGTTTCAGGGGCCTGTTGATTTTCATGGTCAGGAGTCCTACAGGATTGTGTTGACCGCTGCCACGAACTCCTTCGCCGATAAATTCTTTAAGGTACGCAATTTGAATGTCAGCTGGGTGGATGCAGACTTCTCCAAACCCATCTACTACATCAAGAACCAGAACGAGGGAAAAGAGCACCGCGAAGTCATCGTTACCTTTGACTGGGAAAACAAGAAGGCCCAATACTCGAACTTCGGCGAGAAGCGCGACCCGATCGATATCGTAGACGGCTCCTGGGATCCGTTGTCGATTGTTTACGCAGTTCGCGCCATGGAGTTTGCCCAGATGCAGGAAATCTCCATCCCCACGACAGACGGCAAGAAGACGATGACCACCGAGATCACCATCCGGAACAGAGAAACGATAAAAGTTCCGGCGGGTCGCTTCGATACTATCGTCGTTGAGCCAGACACAAAGGATCTCGGCGGCGTGTTCGAGAAATCAGACGACGCCGGCATGCGCTTCTGGTTCTCCAATGATGATCGCCGCTTCCCCGTGCGCATGAGCAGCAGCGTGGCTGTTGGAAGCTTCGTTGCAGAGCTCGTCAGCGTGGAAGGCCCCGGAGCTGAAGCCTACCAGCAGCAGGAAAAGGAATCCTTCCAAATTCGCCGCGGCAAGGGACGGTAAGTGTTCGATCAAGCATGGGGTAGGGAGGGTCGTCCCGACCCTCAGCAGGTACGTGCATGTTCGCGGCGAAGCGATTGTCCGAAACCAAGGCTATGACAAGGCGGCTCTCTTGGACGCGGAAGAGACGATCAGCGTTCTGTAGGTCGGTGAGCTTCAGATTCGGATCGCGCGTCTGCGTCGGGATCTCGCAGAAAAATATCTGGATGCTCTGAGATCGGAGGCTGAATTTTGGTGTGCTCAGACGAGTTGGGGTGCAGTCTCTTCGTTCACTTTCTCAACGTTCATTCGATTATGGCCACCTGCCCTCATACCAAAATCGCAGAACCAGACGCCTGAAAATGTGTTCACCCTGAGGCGGTCGTTCCTTATCGCCGGACACGCATTCGTGACTATCGAAAGCATAGACGATGGATGATCATCATCTCACCTAGGGGCCGTTTTTGCAGGCGATGGTTCGCAGTTGGCTGGGAGCTGGAGACGTCGACAGGTGATTCGTATCTAAAATGGACTTGCGTCTCTTTAATAGTTATGAAATCTCTATCTAAGATAACCCTCTCTGGATAGCTGCCAGCGTGTGCGGATTTGTTACCCCATTTTTAGACGATTCATGAAGAATGTATTGCGTTCATTGCTGTTTGTGATGCTGTGCGCGTGTGGAGCGGCATTTGCGGATGAACACCGGGTAAACTCGGCATCTGCTGTGCAAAAGCTGCTGGGCGACGGCAAGGTTGGGCCGGGGGATGTGATCGTGTGGGAGGATGGGGAGTATGCGAATCAGCATGTGAAGCTGGTCGGGGTAGCTGGCGAGGAAGGCGCCGAGATTACGCTGCGTGCGGAGACGCCGGGAGGAGTGCGCTTTACGGGTAGCTCCCAGATGGATATTGGCGAGTCGTGGTGGGTGATCGAGGGCTTTTATTGGGATGGAGGCACGGGTACCAGCGACCACGTTGAGTTTCGACGCAGCGGAGCGCAGAGCGGCTTCCCCGAGAATACGGTGATTCGCAATTGCGCCTTTAACAATCTTGAGACCGAGGGCGACAGCAAGAGTCGCTGGATTGTTATGTATGGGCGGAACAACGTGGTGGAAAATTGCTCGTTCCTGAACAAGGAGAGCACCGGCGCGTGTATTCTTGTAGAGTTGCGCTACCAGAATGGGACTACTGCAGGCCACATCATACGGAACAACTACTTCTATAACTTTCCGTCGAAGGATGGGCGCACGAACGCCGGGGACAGCGAGGCGATCCGGATTGGCGTGAGCGAGTTCCAGAACGAGGATGCGAGCGTTCTTGTGGAGGGGAACTACTTTGTGGAGACGGATGGAGAGAATGAGATCATCACCAACAAGTCCCGCAACAATCGCTACTTGCGCAACACGTTTCGGCGCAGCCGCGGCTCGCTGGTGTTGCGCCATGGAGCGGGCGCGTGGGTCGAGGGCAACTTCTTCCTTGGCGAGGGCAAGGCCAAGACGGGCGGAATACGCATCACCGACAGCGACCACGTGATCATCAACAATTACATGGAAGGCTTGCGCAACGCGGGCGACATCTGGAACAACGGGATCACGTTTGTGGCGGGCAATACCGCTTCTGGCGGCACGAGCAGCAACTACCAGTATGTGGAGAACGTTCTTGTAGCCTTTAACACGATCTATGACAGCGACGATCCGTTTTTCTTTAACGATGATCGCGGCTCGCGCAAGGCGAAGGGCATCGTGGCCAACAACCTCGTAAGCAGCTCGCGAGGTCAGCTGATAGGCGGCGCGACGTCACAGGCATCGGACCTGGTGTGGGCGGGCAACATCATGGGCGGCGCCGCTGTGGGTATTTCCAACAGCGGAATCACCGAGGCTGAAGTGAGTATGGCAGCGACCTCCGGGATCCATCATCCAACATCTGGCTCCGCTGCGGAAGACGCAGCAGTTGGAGATTATCCCGAAGTTACAGCCGATGTGCATGGCCGGCCTCGTCCGTTGGCGGGGAAGGATGTCGGAGCGCATGAGTCGACCGATGCGCCGATGCTTTATGTGCCTATCGTGGATGCCGATGTGGGAACACGGATTGGCGCCTGTTTCCTTGATGCGACAGGGGCAGTGATTCCCTGTGTCAGCGGCAATGCCGAGACTTGGGGCGATTTTCCGGTGATCGATGGGTGGGCGGATACCATGGGCTGGATTGGCTGGGTATTCCTGGGCCCAGAGGGCTGGGTATATCCCATGAACCTCGATAAGTGGATTTATCTGCCAGAGTCGGAGCTTCATGCAGCAGGCGCCTGGACCTTCATTGTTCGGTAGAATCACGGTCCAGCCGCCACTTAAGGATTCAATCAATTTGCCTTATGAAGGGGGAATTTCGTTGAAATCCGGTTGTTTGGTGATAGTTATGAGAAGTCACGAATTAACATTACCCCTAACCCTGATTTTCAGAACCATGAAGAACCTCCTTGTTTTTCTGGCTGCATGCTCTTTGGGAGCAGCCACGGCGCACGCGCAAGTATTGTTGGACGACGATTGGTCGGACGGCGACCTGACTAAAGGTTCGGAGCTGGAAGGCGCCTGGTTTGGCACCTCGGGCTCCAACGCCATTGAGGTGACCTCGGGCGGGATGATCCTGGTCTCCGGGACGTCTGGCCGGGGAATCCATGGCGTTTTCAATGAAGGCAGCCTCGGTGTCGGCGATGTGCTTACGTTCTCATTCACATTCACGACGCCAGCTTCCATCGCGCCAGACATTGGCGGTGAGAAGGGAGAAGGCTTCCGCGTGGGCTTGTTTGACAGTAACGGCGCGAACATGAACCAGCCGCATTCCTATAGCTCGAGTAATCCAAACGCCGAGCTCGACCTGCCAATCGGTTACTGGCTGGGTATCGACGTAGGCACAGAGGCCAATGACTTCAACTTCCGTGAGCGTCTGACACCCGCCACCTCTGGTGTGGATAACTCTGGAAGACTCCTGGCCACCTCTGCCGAAGGCTCTGGTTTTATAGGACTGGCTGAAGGAATCGAAGGCAGCTACAATCTCGTGGCAAACACCACCTATACAGGCGTGTTCTCGGTTGAGCGCACCGGTGAAGACTCGGTGAATCTTTCAGTGGAGCTGCTCGACGAGCAGGGCGCTTCCCTGGCCACGTTCTCTGCAGCGGGATCATCCAATCCGGTCACCACTTTCAATACGATCGCATTTGTCGCGAATAGCAATGTCTTTGGCTCGACGAGCGCCACCGGCCAGCCCGACAATGGGGTCATCTTTAACCACATCAAGGTTGAGATCATCTCTGATAGCGAGCCGACGGGAGATTACCTCGGAATTTTTCCAATCGACCAAGGCTGGGCAGACACCGGTACCTGGCTGGGTTGGATTTTTGTGGCTGATGCGCCATGGGTTTACCTGCCTGAACTCCAGGGGTGGAGCTACGTTGACGAGCCCTCTTTTGACGAGAACGCCGGCGGATGGCTCTTCTTCCCTCGATAACACCGAAGCGGCTCTGAGGCTATAAGCCGCATAATGAACTTGCGCAGGGGCTTGGGACAAACGTCTCAAGCCCCTGCTTCATTGGCCCCGGTCGGAGCTATGGGGGTATCCATTCGCCCTGTTCACATGGCGCAACTCGAGGATTCGCGTCACGTACATTCCATTTCTAATCGGCAGCGCAGCGATCATGCTGCGGGCCGATACTGCTGGACAGGCAGGATGAGCGGAGGTTTGATCTGGGACTTCTCATCGGAAGCTGACCGTATACCCCCAGACTACTGAGAAATGAATCCTCTTACCCGCGGATCGTTGTCCTTTCTGTGCGCTCTTTTGCTATGCCAGATGGCCCTCCTTTTTTGTCCTCACGCGCGCGCCCAGACCTCATCAGCCAGAAATTTCAGACCAGAGATTAGCCTCTCCGGCAGTTGGCAGTTCAAAATGGATCCGTATGACGTGGGGGTCGCCGAGCGCTGGTTTGAAGGTGAACCGGATTTCCCGACCGAGATGCCAGTTCCCGCGGCCTGGAATGTTCACGGGGCAGAGTATGCGTCTGAAGAGCTACTGCAGAAGTATGTGGCTCTGCAACTGAACGGGAAGCACCTGCCGGGCACGGTGGAAGAGCAGGAGCGGTTGTTTCACACGTATCCCGGGCCGGCATGGTATCGGAAGACGGTTAGTATCCCTGAGGCGTGGGAAGGCATGAGGCCGTGGCTCGTTCTGGGCGGCGTGCATCGTTATGCCGATGTCTGGATTAACGGGCGGCACATGGGTGCGCACTTGTCGTACTTGCTGCCGTTTCGGATTGATTTGAGCGGTATCGCGCGGCCGGGCGATGACCTGGACATACGCGTGCGGGTTGACGCCCGGCGTAACCGCGAGATCGACCCGCTGATGGGGTGCATGGACACACTGGACTTCCTCTATGTCTCTTGGGGAGGCCTGTATAGGGATGTTGTCCTGCAGGCCACGAACGATTCTCGCCTGGAGTCTCCTTTCATCAGGCCAGACCTAAAGAACAATTCAGCCCATATAAGCGTTTCGATTGTTGACCCGGGGGCGACGGAAGGAATGCGGCTTGTGGGAGAGATTCTCGATCGCAGCGGGACAATCGTTGCTCGCGTCGACGAAGCCGTGGGACCTGATCAGTCTGAAGTAACCGCTGTTGTCTCGATACCCGAGCCACGCCTTTGGTCTCCTGACGATCCCCATCTCTACCAGGCCAAGCTACGGTTGGAGGGAGATGGTCGGGTTCTCGACGCGCAGTCGGTGCGCTTCGGGATGCGTGAGTTCGAAGTGCGGGGAGACAAGTTTTATCTCAATGGTCGTCCTATCTTCCTGCGTGGGTATGGTGATGATGCGATCTTTCCGAACACGATCAGCCCGCCGGCAAGCGTCGACGAGATGCGCAAGCGTTTGGCTGTAGCCAAGGACTACGGCTTCAACTACGTGCGACACCATAGCTGGACGCCGCCCAAGGAGTATCTGGAGGCGGCCGACGAGTTGGGCATGTTGCTTCAGGTAGAGTTTCCATTCGCTTACGGCTGGGATCTTCCAACGGATCCGAAGGTAATCCAGTCAGCCTTGGACCAGTGGCGCGGGATGATCCTGATGAACCGGAACCACCCGTCTGTGGTTGTATGGTGCATGGGCAATGAGCTGTATGACGGGTTCCCATTCGCAGGGGAGATGTATCGAATAGCGAAGGATCTAGACCCAACTCGTCCTGTAATCGATACCGACGGCTTTGACCTGAGGAAAGAGCCCCGTGATACGATGGACTTTGTAGTCGGGCAGTTCGTCGAAGCATTCTCGATCGGGTTTGGAGACGACAAGTACAGGTTCTCTGATCGTTATACGAAACCCGTTGTGGCTCACGAGATGGGCTACTTTGTAACGCTCCCGGATCTTGACCAACTGAAACTCTTCGGGACAGGCATGCGCCCTTACTGGCTCTACCAGACGCGGGATCTTGCCACGGATAAAGGCGTCATGGAACGCTATCCCGAGTGGCTTGAGGCGTCTTACAAGCTGCAGGCCCTGTCCCTGAAAACGAATATGGAAGCGGCGCGGAGATCGAAGCTTTCAGGGACGTCGGTATGGCTCTTCCAGGACTACCCGAACTGCGCGGAGGGCGTGGTGGATATGTTCTTTAGAGAGAAAGGAATTTCTGCGGAGCAGTTTCGTCAGTTTAACGACAAGAGCGTGCTGTTGATGGACGCGCCGCGGCGCAACTGGTGGCAGGGCGAGACAGCAGAAGTTGACGTGCTGATCTCTCGCTTCGAAGATGCCTCCACCACCGGCGCGCGCTTGCAATGGCAGATCGTAGCTGAGGATCGCGTGGTGCAGTCCGGCGAGTTTGCAGATCTCGATGTGGTCACGGGCGGAGTTCAGCATTTGGCCAAGCTGAAGATCAAGATGCCGGCAACAGGCAAGGCCCAGAAGCTGACGCTGCAGGTAAGGCTGACAGATGAGACGGGCCGGATCCGGAACGAGTGGGATTTCTGGTCGTATCCGCCCAACCCGGCGGAAGCTACGGATCCGGTGGTTGTGATGGAATCGGAACTTGAGCCGCTTTCAAAGGTGTGGCCCATCCAACCCGCGCAGTCGAAGAGCGAAAAGGATCCATTGTTGATCGTGGACAAGCTGACTCCACAGGTCCTTGAGCAGCTAGAAGCCGGTGGTAGAGTGCTGCTCCTTGCCAAGGGACAGGACTTTCCGGTGGAGAAGACAAACTTCAGACTTTCCTCGTGGGACGGCGGCGGCCCATCCGGTACCGTTGTGGACATGGCTCATCCTGTTATGAGGGCTGTACCCAACGATGGTTGGTGCGATCTCCACTTTTATTATCTCATTCAGGGATCTGTGACGGCCCAGTTGACAGCTATGGGGGCTGATGTAGAGCCAATCGTGCGCTGTATAGACCGGTCGACGCGCTTGGATCACCGAGCCTATCTGTTTGAGGCGCAGGTAGGGAAGGGACGCCTTCTCGTTAGCACCTTCAATTTTGCCCTGGCGCTTGAACAAGAGGATCCGTTGAGCGTGTTTCTGTTGCGTGAGCTCATCCGTTATGCGGGTGGCGACGAGTTTCGACCCACCGCTCAGTTGCCTGTCAGCTTATTTGACGCCGCCGAGTAGCCAACGCATTTGGAACGCGTCTGGGGTTGAGAGACCCGGGCGGGGCTTTTGGATCGCCCCAAAGCTAGGCTTGCATTAGGGTGATCAGGTGTTCTCAATGTTTCTGTAACCCCCCTTTGTCCCCCATATGAAGAAATTATTCCCTGCTGGTTTTTCGTCATCGGCTCTGCGCGCTTTCCAGAGTGGATTGACGGCTTTCTCGATTGCAGCTGCGTGTGGTATCGCAGCAAGCCCTGCCACTGCAGCTGTATGGCATGAGGCCGAAGCGTTTTCAGGCGTTTCTGTTAATCCAGAGCGCGCAGTGACAGTGAAACCGCCTGCATCAGGTGGATTGTCCACTGCCGGTGCGGCCTTCATCGAAGCTGGCAATGAGATCCGGTATGTCGTGGACGCGCCAGAGGCGATCTCCGATGCCAAGGTCGTGTTGCGCTTCGCCCGTCTGCATTTCCGCGAGTCCATGAGCCCGGCGCGCCTGGCGGTGAAAGTTCGCAACGCCGGGCAGGAGGCCGAGGTCTCTGTAAGCCTGGGAAACACCGGCGGGTGGGGGACCAACAAAGCCAAGGAATGGGCCTTTGAAACTGCTGACCTCGGTATCGACCTAAAGCCCGGAAAGGTGGAGCTCACGCTCACAGCTCTGGAAGATAACAGCAATGTGAACATAGATGGCTTCTTCCTGGCGTCAGCAGACTTTGACATCAACACTCAGGAAACCAGCAGTCTGGAACGCATCACCTTGAGCGGAAATGGTTACGTTGGGCTGGAGATAGTCGGAGACACCGTGTTTCCGGGAGCATTTGACGGCTTTCGGGTCGTAGGACGCAGCTTCTCAGGCAAGGCCCAGCCGGTTCAGGTTCGAGTGCAAGGAGAGGACGGGAAGTCCCTTGTCCTCCGAAAGCGCGAAGCGATGTCCCTGGCAAATACGCCAAGCGCCCTTGACTTCAAGTCAGAGGCTCTGGACTCACTGTCGGACGGTCCGTATGAGCTGGAGGTTCTGGCAGGCGTCGAGTCCAAGCGGCTGACCTACCCGCTTTATGTAATGCGCAATTTGGTGGAAACGGCGCGCGAGAAATCTGCGGAATACCGCCAGAAAGCGCAGTCATTCCTGGATCGCCAGGCGCTGCAGGAACAATGGAAGTTGATTCCGGATCTGAACCACGCCGCAGAATACATGGAGAACTCCATCCTTGTGCTCGAGGCTCGGCAGCGCGGTGAAAACGTAACAAGCGAACGCGCCGCAGCGCTGGCCTATTTTGAACGATCACGGTCTCGCACCGCCCGAGACTTTGCGAACGACATTGAGAGTCTGATCGCGCAGACGGAGGCGTCGCTCGAACGCGCCGCCAGGAATGAGAGCGCCTACGAGGGCAGGGTGGGGGATATGCGCCGCGCATTTTACTCGAGTCAGACCGGTGCGCTAGAGCCCTACCGCATCTACGTTCCCAGCGCCTATGAAAAGCTGGAGACCATCCCGTTGATCGTGATGTTGCATGGAGGCGGTGGTGACGAAAACTACTTTCCTGATCTCGACGATGGCGACGTGGTGAAGGTTCTGGAAGAGCGCCCCTACCTCATGATATCGCCCCGCTGCACATCAGGATATCGCGGCGCCGGCGGAGAGGACATCAAACAACTGATCGACGCTACTCTCAAAGCATATCCCAAGGTCGATCCGAGTCGCATATACTGCACTGGCGTTTCCGCTGGCGGCGGCGGTACCTGGTACATGGCGATGAACTACCCAGAGATCTTTCGGGCCATCGCCCCGGTGTCTTCTGGCCCACGGGTTACAGATGAAGTGGAACGGCTTAACGGCATGCCTGTTTTGATCATCCATGGAGCACAGGACGTGGTCTCTTCCCCCGATCGCGCACGTGAAGCAGCCGAAGAGCTGAAGAAGCGCAATCATCCCAGCAAGCTGCTCATGTTCCCGGAGTACGGCCACGAATATCACGGCAGGGAGTATCTTGAGCTCACTCTCGACTACTTCGAGTCGCACATCGGCCAGTAGTATTTCCAATACAATCCACGTACGAGCATTGGAGATGTCGGGTAGCCACTGCGGCTACCCGAACTCAAGGGATTCTGCAGGACGCGGGAATCGCGCCTCAGGTTTTGGAATATCCGTGGCGGCTGATTCAGGATTGGCTCATGCGGCGGGTGCGCAGCGTTTCGCTGATGTAGATGGAGCGGATGCGTTCGTAGTCTGCTTCCCGCTCGCCGGTGAGAATGCAGTAGTCGTAGGTGCGCCAGAGCAATACCTCCTTGCGGGCGGTTTCAAGACGGCGCTCGATGTCATCATGCAGGTCGCCCCGCAGGCGTAGACGATCGCGGAGCTGGACGAGGTCGCTGGGCAAAACGAAAACAGAGACGACGCGGCCTGTCAGTCGTGGGTCCTCCTGTTCGGCCTTTTGAAAAGTGGCCGCTCCTTGCACGTCGATGTTCAGGACAAGGTCAGCCTGTGCGTCTAGCTTTCCGAGGACAGCTGACTTGAGAACTCCATAGTGATTGCCGTGAACGCTGGCGTGCTCGTAGAAATCGCCTTGGACAACACGCTTCTCGAACTCGTCCTTGGAGAGGAAATGATAGTCGCGGCCATTTTCCTCCCCGGGGCGAGGCGCACGCGAGGTGGCGGTGATGACGCGCTGCAGCCGAGGTGAGAATTCGGCTACCAGGCGTTCGCAGAGAGTGGTCTTTCCGCTTCCGGCCGGTCCGGATACGATGAGGAGGATTCCGTCGCGGGCGGGAAGTGAGCTATCTTCCATGGACTTTATTGGAACGCTGCGTCAGCATTGTTCAAGCGCCGAGTGACGAGGAGACTGCTGCTTATTAGCTGTTTGCTTCACACGGCGGGTAAAGCGTGTATCTTGTGCGCAACTTGAAGCGTTGCCGCGCATTTGGCGCCGCAGCAGCTTCCACAGACCGATCCTCAGGAATCTATCGCCCATGTCAGCTTCAGAAATTGCGAAGAAATCAGCCCGCAAGGCTGCGAAGAAGTCTGCCGCAAAGGCATTTCGGTTTAACATCGAGGCAACGCCCGAAGGGCTGCGTGCTTCAATCCTGAACCATCTGAAATACACGCTGGCCCGTGATACCGGAAGCGCCACCCGCCGCGACTGGTGGATCGCTACCAGTCGGGCTATCCAGGACCGGATTCTGGAGCAGTTTATACAGACGATGGAGACCCAGACGGAGAGTAACGCCAAACGCGTATATTATCTCAGCCTGGAGTACCTGATGGGGCGAATGCTCCATAACAACATCGTCAATGCTGGTTTGCTGGATAGCACGCGTCAGGCCCTGGCTAGCCTTGGACTAGAGCTCGACGAGCTCTACCAGGAAGAGGAAGACATGGGTTTGGGCAACGGAGGTTTGGGTCGCTTGGCCGCCTGCTTCATGGACTCATTGGCCACGCTGCAACTACCTGCTGTGGGCTATGGCATTCGCTACCAGTTCGGGCTGTTCCGGCAGGCGTTTGTAAACAACCGCCAGCATGAGAAGCCAGACAACTGGTGCAAGTTTGGCAGCCCTTGGGAAATTATGCGTGCAGAGCACGCAATGACACTGCCTCTCTATGGACGTGTAGAAACCCGCTTTGACAGTCAGGGTAATCCCCATCCGGAGTGGGTGGACTACACCTCGGTGGTCGGCGTCCCCTATGACATCCCGATTGTTGGGTATGGCGGCAAGACGGTGAATTTCATGCGCCTTTGGGAGTCCAAGGCCAGTCAGGAGCTCGATCTGGATGTGTTTAACCAGGGAGGCTATGTGGACGCAGTGCGCGAGAAGGCGCTCGCCGAGACAATTACCAAAGTTCTCTACCCGAACGACACTTCAGAGAGTGGCAAGGAGCTGCGTCTGGCCCAGCAGTATTTCTTCGTTGCCTGTTCTCTACGGGATATTCTGCGGCGCTTCTTCAAGATGAACAAGTCCATCTCGGCTTTCCCGGACAAGGTGGCGATTCAGCTAAATGACACGCACCCGGCCATAGCTGTGCCCGAGATGATGCGTCAGTTGGTTGACGAGCGCCAGCTGCCTTGGGAAGAGGCCTGGGAGCTGACGCGGCGTACACTGGCTTATACAAACCACACGTTACTGCCCGAAGCGCTGGAGAAGTGGTCTGTGCCATTGTTTGAAAAGGTCCTGCCGCGGCACCTGCAGATCATCTATGAGATCAATCGGCGCTTTCTCGAGGAAGAGGTGGAACTCAAGTGGCCGGGCGACAACGACAAGAAGCGCGATCTGTCTCTGATCGAGGAGAGCAATCCGAAGATGGTGCGCATGGCGTATCTATCGGTGGTGGGCAGCCACTCGGTGAATGGCGTGGCGGCGATTCACACGGAGCTGCTCCGCACGCGATTGTTCCCGCTCTTTGACGATCTGTACCCGGAGAAGTTCAACAACAAGACCAACGGCATCACGCCCAGACGCTGGCTAAAGGTCTGCAATCCAAAACTTTCTGCGCTGATCGACCAGAAGATTGGCGATGACTGGCCAATGAACCTCGACCGGTTGCGCCAACTGGAGGAATGGGCGGACGACGAGGCCTTCCAAAAGGAGTTCATGGCGATCAAGCGCAGCAACAAGGAGGTTCTTGCCCGTATCATACAGGATGAGTGCGGGGTCACTGTAAGCCCGGACGCCATCTTCGATGTGCAGATCAAGCGCTTGCACGAGTATAAGCGACAGCATCTGAACCTGCTCAACATCCTGACGCAGTACCGTCGCCTGCTGCAGAACCCGGATTTGGATGTGCCGCCGCGGGTCTTCATCTTCGGCGCAAAGGCCGCACCTGGCTATTATCTGGCAAAGCAGATTATCCACGCGATCAACGCCGTGGCGGAGCGCATCAACAACGACTCGCGCATCAATGGAAAGCTGAAGGTAGTGTTCCTCCCCAATTACCGCGTCACACTGGCCGAGAAGATCATTCCCGCGGCAGACGTCTCCGAACAGATATCGACTGCGGGCAAGGAAGCCTCTGGCACAGGCAACATGAAGCTGGCGCTCAATGGCGCGCTGACCATCGGCACGCTCGATGGCGCCAACATCGAAATTCGTGACGAGGTTGGCGACGATAACATCTTCATCTTTGGGTTGACCGTCGAGCAGGTCGAGGATCTGCGTAGCCGTGGTTACAATCCTTACGACTACTATTTCCAAAACGAGGAACTGCGGGCAGTCGTTGACTGGCTTGGATCCAATTATTTCTCGCAGGATGAACCACACGCGTTCGCGCCCATCAAGAACAGCCTCTTGCAGGGCGGAGATCCGTTTCTGGTTCTGGCGGACTATGCGGACTATGTGCAGACGCAGGAGCGGCTTGGCGAGGCGTACCGCGACACAAAACGATGGGCGCGCATGGCAATCCTCAACGCTGCGCGAGTCGGCAAATTCTCCAGCGACCGCACGATACAGGAATACGCAGACGACATTTGGAACCTCAAGCCAATCCCGGTAAACGGCGCAGGCGAGGCTTAATCGAAGCAGCTATCCAGTCTTCCGCACCCCCTGCAGCACGTGGGGTGTGGTGGCTTTGCGATTCCAACCCGAGATCGCTGAAACGCCTTAGCGGCTGAACTTGGTTATCCCGACGCCTTCATGCGTCATGGGAAAGGTGCGGTCGCCAATGCGCAGGTTGAGCGCCTTGCCAATGTTGTAGCGAATCGTGAAGGTTCCGCGTGGATCGATGACGCGGGTCTCTCCGGGCGAGAGGGTGCCTTCGAAAATGCGCTCGCCCGTGGCGTCTTCAGAGACAATGACGAGCACTGTGTCCAGCGCAGCCAGTAGAATGCCGCTCTGCTGAGCTTCCTGCCCTGCAGGCGGGATTGAGTTCTGGGCGACCTGCGTGCGCAACTCCGGGTTAATCTCGGGAGAGTCGTCTCCTGTAAATGCCCCGATAATGAGGATGAGGAGGATAACTGCCACCATGCCTCCAACCACTCCCAGACCAACTTTGTAATAGAGAGCCCGGTTATCCACTGATTCCTCGTCGTGCTCTTCGGTCTGCGCGCCTGTCTGATCCGTGCTGGAAGGACCGGCATCCGGGATGTCCATACGGCCAAAGGAAGGCTTGGAATGTTGCGCGCCTGCTTCGGGTTCACGACGGGCGAATGGCGGCATCGTCTGGCGTTTCTCCTTTCGGGAGCCGAAGCGGATTGCGTCGTAATCGGTGAGGATTTGATCGGTGTCCAACTTCAGAAACGTGGCGTAGTTCTTCAGGAAGCCGCGCGAGTAAATTTCCGGCAGGCTGTTGTCGAACGAGTTGTTCTCCATGGCCAACAGGAAGTCGCTACGGATCTTTGTAGCCTCCGCAGCTTCTCTTATTGAAATTCCTTTACGCTTCCGCGCTTCTTCTAGCCGCTCACCGATGGTCATGACCTCTTCCTTCTGTCGCTACTCAATCGAACTTCTGGGGTAATGTTAAGGGGAAACAAGCAAAAGGGGAGTGGAATCGCAAAACTCATTGATCGTGCCCTTCTATACGGTATCCAGGCCCGGTGCGTTCATAAATGAGCTCGAGACTGCAGCGCAGGATTTCGCCCATATTATAGCAACTCAGAAAGCGTCTGTCATGGTAATGATCAGCCAGGCCTTCGCGCAGTTGCTCCACATGCTCATCGGGAGCAATAATATCGCTGCTCATCGCGTCGATGAGCCGTTGCACGCGCGCGCTGACGATCTGCATGCGCCTCGAGATAACGCTCTGCTCTTCCAGCTGGTACTGCCGGGACGTTTTGATGTCCAGGTGCTTGAGGCAGAACTGCACCAACTCGTTGTTCTCCTTGAAAAATTGTGGCAGGTAGAAGGCCTTGCGACCGTTGTAGCTCTGCTGGTCGAAATCCATTGCCCGTATCCGAATCTGGATTTCCTCGAAATCTGGCGTAAGCTCCACAACAAAATTGTATGAGCGCATGTCGCCGAGCAGGCGCACAAAGCAGCGCTCATTGAACTTTACGAGCTCCTTGGCCAGGCGCACCTTTTTGAAGTTCGGATTGTAAAGCCACTTGCGGATGAAGACGTCGCCGGGAATTCCTACAATGTGCTCCTCAATAAGCGTGTTCTGGTGGGTGAGGAAGTGCATCCGGTTCGGCGAGAGCAGGTGTTCCAGCTCCAGCCCGTACACACGCGAGGCGTCTGCTTGCTTAACGTAGTAGTAGTCCTGGTTGTCGTTGTGACTGTTTACGATACGCACTCGAAACGGGTTTGAGTTGCCAAAGGTGCAATAGTCCACCCGGTCCACATAAAGGTGGCTTAGAAAGCGGGTATCGCCCTCGGTCTTCATGAGGGAGTAAATCTGCAGGAGGGCGCGCGACATCTCTTTCATCTCCTGCGGGTCGTAGATCACCGTGCGCCACAGGGTGTCCTCGCCATGAGAATCGTAGAGCGGTATGGCGTCCGACCATTCCAGCAAGCGCTGGTAGCTGGTGGGCAGCGTGCGTTCGCGCGCATAGCGGGTCAGGTAGGCGCGCAAGCGTTTGCCAATCGGGTATATTGGCTTCTTTTTCAGCTGCTGGAAGGATTGTGGCGGCTGATTCACGTTGGGACCGGCGTTTGCCAGATCTTGATCTATTAGCGAGTCCAGCTTCTGGCAATGCCCATCAAACATCGCGGTGGTAATTCCGGGGCGGAAGAATTTGCTGGGCAAGGCTTTCCAGGTTGGGACAGACGGCTGCGCCAAGCCGGGCGAGGCGGGAAGGGGAATAGTGCCCGTGTTCCAACAAGATGCAATCGACGCCAATTGCGTGAGCGACCTCCAGGTCGTGCTCTGTATCACCGATCAAGACAACTTCCTTTGGGGGTTGACCGATAAGCTCCATTAGCTCCTGCCCACGCTGAATCTTACCCGCCGCGTAGATGTTGTCCTGCCCCGCGATATGATCAAAATACTGGCACAGGTCGAAACGTTCCAGGATCGATTCCAAGGTGTCCTGTTTGTAGGCGGATAGGACCGACTGTCGGATCCCATGGTCGCGCAACAGCTCGATTACGTCCCTTGCCTGCGGATGAAGCGTACACTCTTCCCGGCGGGAGTCATACGCGGTGATGTAGCTGTGGCTCAAATGGTGGAACGTATCACCCTGCAGCTGAAAGCCCAGCCGCTCATAGAAGTTGATCACAGGAAAACCAAAATCCTCCCGGTAGGCCTCAGGATTGATCGCCGGCAGCTGGTGACGAGCTAGAAGATCGTTGAGCACCTCCACGCACAGCCAAACGTCGTTCAGCAACGTGCCGTTCCAATCCCAGATTACGTGCCTGTATGGCATCTGCCTAGAGATAGCGTGAAACACGATTGGGTTCCAGAAGGAAGACGGAGTCTGTTGCCAAGGTGCTTGAATGCGCCGTATCGGGCTGATCTGGGTTGAGAAAAACTATCCCAGACGTGAGTGACTGGGAACCAGCCGCGGGCGGGACAGTTGAGCGCAATTCCTGTGTTGAAAGATTTTGAGCGTGGTCTCAAGTTCAAGGCATGAACCGTAAGCTTCGAATGGGTATGGTGGGCGGGGGTCCCGGCGCATTTATCGGTAACGTGCATCGCATCGCGGCGCAACTGGACGGGGAAATTGAGTTGGTGGCTGGTTCCTTCTCGAGCGATCCAGAAAAGTCTGCCGAAGCTGGACGCACCCTCTTTCTGGATCCCAGCCGGGTTTACGGGAGTTATCAGGAGATGGCGGAGAAGGAAGCGGCACGACCGGTGGGCGACAGGATCGACTTTGTGTCGATTGTGACGCCAAACCACATGCACTTCCCGGTGGCAGAGACTTTCCTTAACGCCGGTTTCAACGTGGTGAGTGATAAACCGGCGACCTACAGTCTGGAAGAGGCGCTTAGGCTCCGCGACATTGTGAAGAAGAGCGGCAAGGTTTATGCGCTTACGCACAACTACAGTGGTTACCCGATGATCAAGGAAGCCCGGGCGCTGGTTCAGGAAGGCAAGCTGGGCCGTATCCTTAAAATCGTGGCCGAGTATCCACAGGGTTGGTTGCTGGAAAAGATCGAGGCGGAAGATCAAAAACAGGCCTCGTGGCGCACCGACCCGAAGCGAGCCGGTAAGAGCTGCGCCGTTGGTGATATTGGCACCCACGCAGAGCATCTCGGCCGTTACATCACAGGGCTTGAGATCGACCGGCTTTGCGCCGACTTCACAACCTTTGTTCCCGGCCGCCTGCTGGAGGACGATGCCAATATGCTGATCCACTACAAGCACCCCGGCGGCGATGACCTCCCGGCAGCGCGAGGCGTGCTCTACGCCTCCCAGGTCAGCGCAGGAGAGGAAAACGGCCCGCACATCCGCGTTTACGGCACAAAGGGCAGTCTGGAATGGCATCAGCCAGAGCCAAATCAGCTCATTGTGCGGTACCCGGATAAGCCAATGGAAATTCGCCGGCCCTCAAACCCGTACGTTAGCGGCGCTTCTGCAGCCGCAACGCGTCTTCCTGCGGGTCACCCTGAAGCCTTCTTGGAAGCCTTCGCCAACATTTATCGGGAAGCAGCCAAGGCGATCGCAGACGAGGTTGAAGGCCGCCCCATCGGCAACTACGACTACCCAAACATCGACGACGGCGTTTATGGCATGGCGTTCATCGAGTGCGCCGTCGAGTCGGCTTCGAGCGAAGGAAAGTGGACAAAGTTCCCGTCTCTCTAGGGACAGTGTCTGACCCAGCGCTCCGGCCAAGGATCTGATGTCGAACAAGCGATTTACATTTGTCTGCGGTGCGGATGAATTCCTGGTGGTGCGCGAGGCCCAGCAGGCCTGGGAGGCCCTGACGAAAGACATCGAGGACGAGTTTGCCAAGGAAGTCATCGATGGCGCTGCTGGCGTAGTTGCGGAAGTCGAGGCCGCCGTGGATGGGTTGATCGCGGCTGCCCAGACAATGCCCATGTTTGGAGACCGCAAGTGTGTGTGGCTTAAGAACGTAACGTTTTTTGGCGAGACCGCTGCAGGACGCACCGAAAGCGCCAAGGCTCAGGTAAGCAAACTGATCGCCGCCCTCGAGACCATGAATCTCGATCAGGTTCAGATCCTGATCAGCGCGTTTCCCGTCGATCGGCGGCGAAAGGAGTTCAAATGGCTGCAGGGAAACAGCGACTTCCGCTACACTGGCGATGGAGGCGCTGAAGGCTCAATGCAGTTGCTGTTGGACGCGTTGGCCCGCGAAGGGGTGAAGATACGGCCTGAGGCGGCGCATGCGCTATTGGAGAAGATCAACGGCAACTCCCGCCTAGCTGTGGAGGAGGCCAACAAGCTCGTCACCTACATGGGGGACGAGGTGGGCGAGATCGACCTGCATACCGTCAATATGCTCGTGCCAACATATGGCGAGGGCGACTTTTTCGAAGCCACCGAAGCTTTCCTGTCGCTGGATCTACAGGAGGCCCTTGCGGCCATAAGGCGGCACTTCTTCGCCGGTTTGGACATTCGTCCGTTGCTTACATCCCTGCAGAACCGCACCCGCTTGCTTATCCAGTTGCGCGTGTTGATGGATGCCGGCGAGTTTGGCCGATCCGTCAACAAGGCGGCGATGGAGGAAGCCGCGTCACTATATGCCCGCCACTTCGGAGACTCGACCAGCAAGAGCAACTTCAACATCTTTACCCAGCACCCCTTCTTTCTGAGCCGTCTCGTCCAGACAGCGCGCAGGCTGAAGCTGCGCCAGCTCATCGATCTTCAGACCGGGCTGCTCCGTGCATTTGAAGACGCCATCACGCGTCCAAGCGAGCACGAACTGATCATGCGCGAGACCGCCATACGGTTCATGGGCAGTCTGGGCAAGTAAGGGAGCTGGCGGGGATGCAAGGGGCTCACCCAGGCCATCGCGCGGCGTAGAGCCGACGAGAGGCGGGGCTCTCCTAGATCTGTTCCTGAACGGTGACCAGTCCCCAGGCGATTGCGGCGCGAGTAAGGCCAGCAACGTTGTGGACGTCCAGCTTTTGCATAATATGCGTGCGGTGAACGTCTGCGGTGCGGGCGCTGATGCCGAGCTTCTCTGCGATTTCCTTCGTTGTATGCCCTTCTGCAATCAACTGCAGGATCTCGCGCTCGCGAGGAGTCAGAGAATCGAGCGTCTGGGCGTTTTCGTCACTAAGCAGCAGCTCGGGCATAGCCTGAACAATTGCAGGGCCGAAATAGGTTTGGCCGGCGGCTACGGCGGTGATCGCCTTTTCCATTTCAGCTAGGCCGGCGTTCTTCTCGATGATGCCGTTTACCTTCGTCAGCAAGACTCGCTTGATAATGCCGAGATTGAAAAGGCCGCTGAAGACCAGAATCTTGACCCAAGGCATCTCCTGCCTGAGTCGTTGCGCGATCTCAATGCCGTTGAGGCCCGGCAGGCGAACATCCAGAATGACCATGTGAGGTTTGAGGCGCAGGCACTCTTCACAGCCTTCCCGGCCATCACCGGAGGATCCAATGATTTCCAGGTCCGAATGATTCTTCAAAAGGTCGGATATCAACTCCCGGAGGAGGACTTCATCCTCAAGTATGTAGACTTTCTGCATTGAAGGGCGAGTCAACTGATTGGCAATTTTTCACGACGTTATGAGATAGCGTCGCTTTCTTTCTACGGGATTTTCTAGCCAAAATTAATCCCTTTCGATACAGAGACGAGCTTATAGCGACGTATGTGCGCCTTTTGCTTGATATACATGAGTCTAACCTGCATGAGTTGGCTCACATGAGCGCCCGACCACAGGTCTTATGCTGGCTAATGTGCGATGCCGTCCACATTGATCCGGCTACCGGCAAGCACTACATCCTTGGAACATTCTCCAACATTCGTTCGCGGCAGTTTCCGATGAAGCACCCACGGATGATCTGGTTCCTGTCGCTGAGCGATGTAGGGGTGGGAAAGCACGTGTTGCGTATATCGATGGGGGAGCCGCTGGAGCCTCCACGCCCGGTGCTGCAGCGCGAATTCGAATCGCGGAGCCCTCTGCACCGGATAAACCTGATCAATGAGATTCAGGGGATGGTATTTTCAAAGCCCGGGGATTTTGCGATCACCGTCGAGATCGACGATGAGCCAATACTTGTAACGACCCTCTCGGTCTCGGGCTTACCCGGGCAGAGTCCCGTAGAAGAATAAACATGGGAAAGATCGATTGTATAGGAGTGGGCAGTGCGCTTCTCGACGTGCTGGCGCAGGTGGAGGACGTTTTTATCGCCCGGACTGGTGGCGGAAAAGGCGGCATGGTGCTGGTGGATGGCGCGCGCATGGGTGAGCTGATGGCCAGCATCGAAAGCGAGCTGCGTGAGGCGCCCGGCGGATCCGCGTCCAACACGGTTGTGGCCATGGCTCACTTGGGAGACAGCGTCAGTCTACTCGGTAAAGTGGGTAACGATGCTGGCGGGGCTTTCTTCCGATCCAGTTTTGAACGCATCGGCGGAGACACCTCCCGACTCAAGCGAGGCAATATAGCCAACGGTCGTTGCCTTTCCTTGATCACGCCAGACAGCGAACGCACGATGCGCACAGACCTTGGCGCTTCGGCGACCCTTCTACCGGATGAAGTTTCTGCCGAGGATTTTAGAGACTGCCGTCATGCGCACATCGAGGGCTACCTGCTCTTCAACCGAGATTTGATGACCAAGGTTGTACAGAGCGCTCGCGAAGCCGGCTGCACGATCAGTCTGGATCTCGCGAGTTACGAAGTCGTGCAAGCGTCTAAGGATATCCTGGCGGATCTGCTCCGCGAGAACGTTACGGTCGCCTTCGCCAATGAAGACGAGGCTCGCGCCCTGTTTGGAGGGAACGATTTTGAGTCGATGGCGCGCCAGTTGGCGGAGCTGTGCGATGTGGGCGTTGTCAAGCTGGGCGCGCGGGGCGCGCTCATCTGCAAGGATGGCCAGATTACCCGAGTACAACCGGTTCTGGTTGATAAGGTAGTCGACGCCACCGGTGCGGGCGACTACTGGGCGGCCGGCTTTCTTCATGGATGGCTGGCCGGCGACTCACTCGATTACTGTGGCCAGCTCGGTTCCCATTTGGGCGCCGCCATTGTCCAGGTCATCGGCGCAGAACTCCCGGAATCCGCATGGCACGATTTAAGGCGACAGATTGCGGGAATCCGGAGCAGCCTGGTCTAAGACTGTCAGGCGAGGCTGAAGGGGCCTTTCCTTTCTTCCAGCCCTACCTTGTTGGCGCCCGTCCACAAGAGCAGATGGGCTGTTCGTGTCGCTATGGGAGACGATAGGATGCGCAACATGTCTGCATCGGAGATCTTCGCGATATCCTCAATGTTGTCCTCCACTACCTTGAGGATCTGCTTTAAATCCTCATCCGGCTCGCCATGCGGCTCTTCCATGGAGACGTGAAGCGCATTCACGTATGGGTCCAGTAAGGCCTGGTGGCTGTAACGGGACTCGCCATGGGCCAACGTCTCACGAAGCGCCTCTTCCTCCTTGTCAACCAAGTCCAGGATCTCCGGGCGTTGACGCTCTTCCGGGGTCATCCAGACGCCTCTTCTGCGCAGACGCAGCCCTGCTTCGGGAGCTGACGAAAACTGCGCAAAGGGGATTGAGACCACCAGCGGAATCAGTACCGGCGCAATCCATGCGAAGAGGCTTCCTCCATAGCGCCAGGCCACGAGGGCCCAAATGGCGCCAACGAGGGTCATCCACCCCAGCACCCGCACCGCATAGAAGAAACCCAGCCCTCCTGCAGTGCGTTGCTGTGCGTTCCATGCAGCGCCCTGTCCCATGGGGATGGTGACAATAAAGGTGGCGTGCCAAAGCATGTTTAGCGGCGCCAGCATTGCGGAGTACAGGGTTTCCGAGACTGCACCGGCGGCGGCTCGCCAAAACCCGCCAAAGGCCTGGCGACGCTTGCTGTTTCTCAACAAGTCGATTACGGCGAAGAACTTGGGCGCAAACAACAGGACAGCCGTAAGCCCCATGATCAGCAGGCCGTGGGCCGTCAGCGAAATCTCGTAACGCCCAAAGAATGCCGGCGTGGCGATGAGGCTTAGCTTCGAAAGGTTGAACTGGACGACGACAAGCGTGCTCAGAAGCAAAAACCAAAACCAGAAGAATGCGTTGAGGTACGAGAGAATACCGTTGATCAGGTGGATTCGGCTGACGCGCGAGAAGCCGCGGGCAAAGAGCAACCAAGCGTGCTGCAGGTTGCCCTGACACCAGCGCCGGTCGCGTTCCGCGGCTTCGACAGGGCTCGGTGGGCTCTCCTCGTAACTGCCCTCGAGGTTGTGCGCGAGCCATACCTTGTAGCCAGCCCGCACCATTAGCGCTGCCTCAACGAAGTCATGGCTAAGGATCTTGCCGCCCAATGGCTCCCTCCATGGCAGGTCGGGCAGCGCACAGTATTCCATGAACGGGGCTACGCGGATGATAGCGTTGTGCCCCCAATAATTGCCTTCAGCCTGCTGCCAAAAGTTCAGGCCTGCAGAGAAAACAGGCCCATACAAGGCGCTGGCGAACTGCTGGCTGCGCGCATATGGCGTCTCGGCCTCAACAACCCGTGGAACGGTTTGGATGATGCCGGTCAGCGGGAGTTTCTCAATAAGGGCGACAAGCTTAACCAAAAAAACCCCGGTCATGACGCTGTCTGCGTCAAAGATGATCATATAGCGGTAGCCCTTGCCCCACTGGTCGACAAACTCTGCAATGTTGCCGGCCTTCTTGTTCGTGTTCTTGCGCCTGCGCCTGTAATGGATCCGGCCGATGGCGCCGAGTTCCCGACATGTGGCCAGCCACGCCACTTCCTCTTCCACCCACTTGTCCGGATTTCGGGAATCGCTGAGCACAAAAAAGTCGAAGGAGCTGCGCTTACCGGTCGCCTCCAGGGAGCGCCATGCGGCCCGCAGCCCAGCCATCACGCGGCAAACATCTTCATTGTAAATGGGGAAGAGAATCGCGGTGGGCGGCAGATCATCGGGAATCTCTATCTCCGCAGCGTCGATCGAGCCGCTTATGTTCAGGCGGCGGCTGCGCGCGATAAAGCCGAAGAGTGTCGTGGTAAAGGAAAAGGCTAGGTAGGTGAACAGGACAAAGAATAGTACCAGGATCACGTACTTCAGCCCGTAGAGCTGGCTCCGCCAAAGATAATCAGCGAAAAGAAGGTTTCCTGCGCCTGCCAGCAACAGGAACACGGCGACAAACATTAGGCGGCGACGCGGCCCGGCGCCCGCTCCAAGCACTGGCACTGCAGGCAATACCGGTTCTGCGGCGCGCTCCTCTTGCTTCTGTGTCTCCATCGTGGACTCCATGTGGACTAGCGCGTGAAGTAAAAAATAAGGGCGAAGAAGCTCAGTAAGAACGTCCAGAGCAAGGCCATGCGCAGCCGGGGCCAGCGATCGAGCCCTCGCAGCGCCCGATCTGCGGCGCGTGGCAGCGTTCCAAGGTCGAGCGGGCGTGGGCGCATTGTGGCCTTCTCGAAGTTTGGTCCGGTCAGGCTGTAAGCGCGCCGAAGCTCCTTGAGGAAGGCTTCGTCGCTGATCCCTTCGCTCAAGATCAGCGCCTGCCGGGCAGGCGTGAGCTGGCTCATGATAAGGGCCAAGCGTCCGCGCACCAGGACCGAGGCTTCGTCTTCGTTTTCAGCCACGGGTAGTACAGAACGGAACCAGTCTGCAAGTGCCCGCATGAGTTCCTCTGAGGCAACTTCCACCGGTTTACGCATTTCGCCCTTTTCCGCGCGAATCAGGGCGCGTTCCAGCACCCGTTGCACAAGGTGGTTGAGTACGGCGCGATTCCGTATCTGCATGGCGCGCAAATAGCTCTCTACGCGCTGGTAGGCGTCATCCCAGTCATCGCTGATGGGCATCTGCCGCGTCGTTTTAGCTAGGGAATCCACTGATGGCTCCAGACCTCCGTTATAGCCTCATCGTTCAAAATGAGTTGCCCGCGAAGTTCCACCGGCGCGCCCTGCTCGCCGGGCCTTAGGTAGACAAACATGCGCCATGTGTTGTTATATGGGTTCTTTTGCACACTGGGTTTTGTGACAAGCTCGGCGCCGGAAACCTCCACGTTTGCGACGACCTGCTCAACTTCCGCGAGCTCAGCAAGTTGCGCGCCCTCAAAATCGACGACAAACTCGAAGATGTTTGGATCTTGGAGGGTGCGGCCCATTCGTGTGGACCTGACAATGCCCGAGGGCGAACGTTGTGCGCTGGTGAATGAGAGTGTATACTCTACCCGCAGCTCCTCTCCCGGCTGGGGCGGGGACGCGACTTCATAGAACATCGCCACATTGTCGTGCGTCTCGTCTGGCGTGTGATACTCAAAGAGGGTTACGGTTCCTTCAGGAAGGGAAGTCGGCGTCACCCAGGCGCTGGGGCGCAAATGATATGCCGCCACGATGTCCTGGTAATGTTCGAAGTCCCTGTCCCGCTGCATGATGCCGTAACCCACGGGCGCCTCCACCGAAAAGATGCTTGTGCGGGTGGCAGGTGGGTTTGTCAGGGGCCGCCAGGTTGCCCGTCCATCCTGTTCCAGGATCAACACGCCGTCGGAGTCGTGAACTTCTGGGCGAAAGTCCTCGGGCTTGTTCAAGGTATGCTCCCCGAAGAGGAACATGCTGGAGAACGGGGTGAGTCCCAGCCTGCGCACGCTCTGGCGCATGAACAAGGTGGCGGTGACATCGATCTCGGTGTCCTTGCCCGGGCGCAACACAAACCGATATGCGCCGGTTACACTCTTGCTGTCCAGCAATGCAAACAATGTCAGTTCGCGAGCATCGGGTTCAGGCTTGCCCAGCCAGAATTCACGGAAGCGGGGAAACTCCTCCCCAACGTCCAGTCCTGTATCGATGGCGAGGCCACGCGCCGACAGTCCGTAAACCTGGCCCTGGCCAATAACGCGAAAGTAGGACGCACCGAGAAAGACGGCGACCTCATCATAGACATCTGTCCGGTTGATGGGGTAGCGAATCCTGAAACCGGCGTAGCCCATCGAGGTGCCTACCCGGCGCCGCACATCCTCCAGCGGTCCGTAGTCAAAGAAGCTGCTGTTAAAGGGGATCTCCTGTTCATGGGTGCTGGTGAACTCGTTGATCTTCACTGTTTGGGTAAACAGGTTCCCGGGGTGGAAGAACTCCACTCGGAACAAGAGCCCATCGCTGGCCCAAAGCGCTTTTGAAGGGTCGAAACGAATTACCCGGTAGGCGTTGTAATCAATGTCCGCCAGGAACTGGGGAACAGCCCCTTGGCGGGGATCGTAAGGGGCCTGGGCAAGAGCTTTGGCCAGACCCTCGATATACTCCAGGTTGACGTCTCTGCGGACAGCCGCGGTTCCGGTTGTTTGGCACCCGAACTGCCACAATGCAGCGGCGGCCAGGCATACGGTAAGTGTAATACGCATGACGATTCCAACCTTGTTGTCCTTGTATGGGCGGCAACGAAGCATCGGGGGCGAAGAAAAAGCGTGAGAGAATGTTGCGTCAATCCACCATAACGCTTGCAGGTGTCATGCCTTACAGAAAAACCTGCTTCGTCTTCGCTGCAAATCGCGCGCTTCTTTGCGCAATAATGCACACGGATACTGGGGGTTCTACGTCAGCGAAGCAGGATGAAGAAGCGAAGGCTTGGAACAGCGGGTGTGATCCGATTACTTTGCCGCGGTGGGAAACCTGGCACTGCCAATAGAAGAGATACGCGCCAACCTGAAGCGTGAGCTATCGGTGCAGCGACGCTTTGTGCTCGAAGCGCCCACTGGCTCGGGCAAGTCGACGCAGACGCCTCAAATGTTGATTGATGAAGGGCTGGCAGGCAGTGGCCAGGTAGTGGTTCTGCAACCTCGCCGGGTTGCGGCCAGAATGCTTGCGCGGCGTGTGGCCGGGGAGCGGGGGCAGCAGCCGGGACAGGAAGTAGGCTATCAGGTGCGCTTTGAACGGGCCATGAGCGCAGCTACTCGAATTTTATATGTAACTGAAGGGGTGTTGCTGCGGCGAATGCTGGATGAGCCCGCATTGCCCGGAGTTGGGGCCATCCTGTTCGACGAGTTTCATGAGCGTCATCTTTACGGTGATGTCACTCTGGCGAAGGCGCTTCAGTTGCAGGTTGAACGCCGGCCAGACCTGCTGCTTGGGGTGATGTCTGCGACGCTGGATGTCGGACCGCTGGAGCAGTTCCTGTCGCCGTGCGCGATGCTGCGCAGCGAGGGACGGACGTTTCCGGTGGAGATCCGGTACGCAGGAAATCCGCCTCAACAGGGTAGGGGAGAAACGCCGGTTTGGGATTATGCCGCGCAGGAATGCTCTCGGCTCATGCGGCAAGAAGAAGGAGACGTTCTCATATTCATGCCGGGTGCGTATGAGATCCGACGCACCATTGCAGCCCTGGAGTCCGCACCGGGGGTGAGAGGCTCGCTGATTACCCCTCTATTTGGGGAGCTGACGCCAGAGCAACAGGATCTTGCCTTGAACCCGGCCAATCGACGGAAAATCGTTGTTGCCACCAATCTCGCCGAGACATCGCTGACGATCGATGGCGTAAGGTGCGTGATCGACTCGGGATTGGCGCGGATACCCTCCTTCGATCCCAATCGTGGGATCAACACCCTGCTTGTGCGCAAGATCAGCCAGGCTAGCGCCGACCAGCGCGCTGGTCGGGCGGGCCGCACTGCGCCGGGCGTCTGCGTGCGTCTATGGTCCCAGCGTGACCATGAGAATCGATTGCGACAGGAGGCGCCTGAGATTCACCGGCTCGACCTAAGCGAGATCATGCTGTTCCTTAAAGCGGCAGGTGTAGAGGATCTGGCTGCGTTTCCATGGTTTGAGGCCCCGGCGCAGGCAGCGCTGGATCGGGCGCTGACAATTCTGCGTGATCTGGGTGCAATTGACCGGGATGGCGCTCTGACGGACATTGGATTGCAAATGAGCGCCTTTCCGCTTCACCCCCGTTATGCGCGCATGATGATCGAGAGTGATCGGATGGGATGCCTGCAGTCGGTGATTCTGGTGGCTGCGTTGAGCCAGGGGCGCAGCATCGTGTTGCCTATGGACAACGCCAGGGAGCGGGACGAACGGGAGTTGCTATTCGAAGCCCGGATCCCGCAGCTTGCAGAATCTGATTTCTTTCAGGACTTGGCCGCCTTCACTCTTGCGGCTGAGAACAAGTTCGATTTCGCCTGGTGCAAGCAGTGGGGTGTACATGCGCAGGCTGCCCGACAAGCTGCGCAACTGTTCAATCAGTTGGCTGCGGTCGCACGCGGTCAGGGATTGGATGTTGGTGACTCTCGCGCCAGCTCAGGGAGTATCCGGCGGGCGATATTGGCAGGATTTAGCGATCACCTCGCAAAGCGGCTCGATCGTGGAACCTTGCGCTGTGCGCTTGTCCACGGTCGTCGCGGCGAGTTGCGGCGGGAGTCGCTCGTTACGGCTCCACTACTGGTCTCGGCAGAGATCGAGGAGCGTAACCTACGGGGGGATGTGAACGTTTTGTTGGGGATGAACACCGCCATTGAGGAGGGGTGGTTGCGCGAACTTTTTCCTGAGGATTTCGAGGAGCGCCAGGAAGTCACTTTCGATCCGCAGCAGCGCAGGGTTGTGGCGAGGATATTGCGACGGTTTCGGGACCTGGTGCTGGATGAAATCCCTGCCGGAGAGCCATCACTGGATGCTGCGGCCCGCCTTCTGGCCGAAGAGGTGAACGCTGGGCGTTTGATTCTCAAACAGTGGGACGTCGAGGTAGAGAGGTGGATCGCCCGGTGCAACTTCGTGGCCCATCATTTTCCCGAATACGAAATTGCGCCCATTGGGGACGAAGAGCGGCAATTGCTGGTGGAACAGATCTGTCACGGAGCTATCGGCTACAAGGAAATCAAGGATCGGCCGGTCATGCCAATTCTGCGTCAGTGGCTCACGCCCGAGCAGGCCCCGATGCTGGATCTCTGCGCCCCGGAAAGGATCGATCTTCCCAGCGGTGCTCGTGCGCGGGTTCGCTACGAGCCCGATTGCAGCGCGGTGCTTTCCGCGACTGTGCAGCAGCTCTATGATGCGCCCGCAAGGGTTCTCATTGCAGATCGAGTACCGGTAACATTCGAGATTCTCGCGCCAAACCGGCGACCGGTTCAGATTACCAAGGATCTGGGGGCCTTCTGGACCGGCAGCTATCTGGAGATCCGCAAGCAGCTCAAGGGGAGATACCCCAGACATGAGTGGCGGTGAAGGCCCTCGCCAACTAGTCCAGCGGGGGGAGTTTCATTTAATCGTTACTCCCTGTTGAACTACTGAAGTTATTAGCGAAGCTACCGTTAAACCTGTCGCCCGCTTATGAACTTAAAACAGTCCCGAGTCCTGGTTGTGGTAACGTCGCTATGTGTAGTCGCGCATGCACAGGCCGCAATCATCAACAACTACAGCGCAGCCACAAACGATCGGTTCGCCAATGATCCCTCGTTCATAGCCGCAGATTACGACCTCTCCGGAGTGGCGATTGATAGCACGGGGCGTTGGCTGACAATGATCAGCCCCAATGTTTTCCTAAGCGCCGCCCACCTGGCGCCGGCAGCTGGTTCTTCGGTGACTTTCCATGCGGGAAATGACCCGGCTGGCGCCAGCGTTAATAGAACAGTTTTCTATGTAGGCGAGGCGCTCGCCGGTTCAGATTTGTGGATCGGTCTCATCTCCGAGCCGCTGCCTTCCAGCTACAATTATTACACCTACGCCACGGAGCCGCTCAATGGCGGTGGCTGGCAGGATTCGCCGTATTTTTTGGCCGATGCGCTGAATGTTGCACGCTCACCGGGCTCAGGTGAGATCTCGCTGGATTTCGGCGTCGGGCAGAACCGGCTCGACAACTACTTTGGTTCAACGACGGTCTCGGGCACTACCGGTTATGCAATTGGCTCTATTGTGGATGGACCGGGCGACGCCAACTTCCTTCCCTATGAGTTGGAACTCAGATCGGGTGATTCAGGTGGTCCGGTCTTCGTCGATGTCGATGGCGCCCTCACCCTGGTGGGAATCAATTGGTTTGCCGGGACGGACGAGGGGCTGACGATCAATGGCTATACCTACGTTGGCAACTATGCTGCCGAGATCGGAGCGTTTATGGCTACCTACTCAGTGCCAGAGCCTTCGCACTATGCCCTTGGCGCAGGTCTCGCAGTCGTTGTAGTGGCTATCCTGCGCCGGCGACTGTCGCGGACTCGGAGCGATTCAGAATTTGCCCTGTAGGCGCCACACCCCCTTGCTCAGGCTGCAATCCATAGGTGTAAACCCTCCAAGCGCGTGATCCTGGGGCAATTGACGCTGTAGCAACCGGTTAACGCCTGCAGGCGCAACTCGTGCCAAC
>CAYSHY010000044.1:0-33973 GCA_964430955.1 uncultured Puniceicoccaceae bacterium
GCGCCGCCAAACGACGCTGCCACTTTATTGGCGGATGCGCTCACTGAGTCCGTTATAAACGCAACGCGGCCGGAGATATGGTCTCCGGCCGCGGAAAAGTCTTATCCTTATGCTGACTTTAACCTATTTCGACTTGCGTCTGCGGATGATGGTGAAGGCGAAAAGAGCCAAGCCGCTGAGCATCGCGTAGGTAGAAGGCTCGGGCACTGCAGTGATGGATATGTTATCCAGCCCCCAAGCACTGCCGCTGCCACTTCCCGGACGGAGGTTTGCGAACTGGACGTATAGGTAGTCGCCATCGTTTACCCCTGCACCAATGCTATCAAACTGGACACTCTCCTGGAATGCCCAATCAGGGGTGTTATAGCCCAAAACTGTTCCGAGCTCAGTATAACTCGAATTATCCGTGGAATATGAGATAACGAGATTGCTAATGTTTGAATCTGCGTCTTTCAACCAGACATCCACACCTAAGTTCCAGCTGGAGACGGTTTCGCCCGTATTGTTCTGGATGCGCAGGGTGATCGCAGAGTCTGTCCATTGCCCATTGCCATCAATGTGGCCGAGAATCATCTCGTTGTCCGCGCCTCCGAAGTAGTTCCCCACCCAGAAATTCTCAGTTGTGCCGGCCTGGTCTGCCAGCGATCCATTGTTGTTGTAATCGCCAAAGAAGGAGGGAGTCCCGTTCCCGAGCCCGCTGAAGTTCAGATTACCATGGGTCCAGGACCAAGCTTCAGAGGAAAAACCGACGAACGCCCCGATGGATACATTAGCATCCTTCCAGTTGTTGCTGCCACTCTCCATGAGCCGGTATTGACCCGCGACTCCGACTTTGATCACGTCGTTCGCGGAGTTGTTATCAGGATTACCATCGTACCCGATGCTTTCATCGAACGTGATAACGTGTGGGGTATCGAACGCATCGATCTGGAACGCTGCATAGCTGTTGCCAGCGGCCAAGGCTGCAACAGTGAGTGATAGGCAACACTTCTTTGTCATATCGTTTTTTCTTCTTTGGTTAGCAGAGGAGTGAAAGAGGCAGGTCATTCAGGGTAAATGCCCCTCGGGTTCACGACCATAATAGCAACTAAAGAGAAGCGCATGCGCCACACGCGAACACACTCGCAACTTAACCCGTTAACACAGGTGGTATTACTCGCAGTGGGCGGTTCTACAGATACTTTCCGTGATAGATCGCGGTCTTCAAAACGCCCCGCTCCGCGATTCGGTGAGGCGGGCGTGATTAGAGCTGCTTCATTTGCAAGGCGAGGGGGGCTCGCAAAGCTGTTGACGGATAGGCTTGGTGTTGCAGTCTCGCGGAGATGGTGGAGGGGGTTGAACGATTCCTGACGAGAGAGGCGGCGCGCGCGGTGCGGGAGCAATTCGGCACGCCGGCTTTTGTGTATTCGGAGGCGGAACTAAAGGTGGCGGCGCGCGAAGCGCTGGGTTTCGATGCCCCTTATGGACTAACGGTTCGCTTCGCGATGAAGGCGTTGCCAAACGCGGCAGTTTTGCGGCTGCTTGACAGCCTGGGCCTGAGCTTTGACGCTTCCAGTGGATTCGAAGCAGAACGGGCGATGCTCGCGGGAATCGCGCCTGAAAAGATTTCGCTAAGCACCCAGGAACTGCCTGTTGATTTCGCTCAGCTTGTGAAGCGCGGCATAAAGGTAAATGCCTGCTCCCTTGCACAGCTTGAGCGCTATGGCGCTGCATTTCCCGGCAGCGAGGTAGGTCTGAGACTTAACCCCGGCTCGGGTTCGGGGCACAACAACCGAACCAACACCGGCGGTCCCGGATCGAGTTTTGGCATCTGGCACGAGCACCTGGATCAGGCGCTGGAAATCGCGAGCCGCTACAGTCTACGCCTGGTGCGGATGCACTCGCACATCGGCTCCGGTGCGGACCCACAAGTGTGGGAGCGCGTTACGCAACTCAACCTGTCGCTACTGCGACGGCTCCCTGACGCGACAACTTTGAACATGGGCGGCGGCTACAAGGTTGCCCGCGTGGCCGGCGAGAAGAGCACAAAGCTGCCAGAGGTCGGGAAGATCGTAGATGCAGCCTTGCGCAACTTTGCAAAGGAGACGGGCCGGGAACTGGCGCTGGAAATCGAGCCCGGCACCTATCTTGCAGCTCGCGCCGGCGCCATTGTCGCCACAGTGCAAGACGTTGTCGACACGGGCGCACAGGGCTACAGTTATCTGAAGCTCGATGCGGGTATGACAGAGATCCTGCGTCCGTCTCTCTATGGCGCGCAGCACTCGATTCGGGTATTTCCCGAGAATGAGACCGGGCGCACCCTGCCCTACCTAGTGGTTGGTCATTGCTGTGAGTCTGGCGACATTCTGACCCCTGCCCCGGGCGATCCAGAGGGATTGGCGACGCGAGAATTGCCTGAGGCGCGGATTGGCGACATCTGCGTGATCGATGACGCCGGGGCCTACTGTGCAGGCATGGCGGCCAAGAATTACAACAGCTTCCCAGAAGCGCCGGAGGTGCTGTTACAGGAGGATGGAAGCCTGCGATTGATCCGTAGGCGGCAGACCCTGGCGCAGGTCGTGGAGAATGAATGTTGAGCACAGATTTCCCGACCCTGTTTTGCTTAGTCCTTGAAGATCAGGAAGAAAGTTTTTGAGAAACTTAAAATCCGAGCTTGCTATCGGCTTGGGAATCGTCAGTTTGTGCCGCTGTTGAGGAACTGTAATCGCGATGTGATGTCGATGACTGCAGGCTTTTTTCAACGAGCCTCCCTAGCCGGTCTTCATCGATGAGAGATTGTTTGGGTTGTAATTCATTGTTCATCGAACCGCCTGGCATGCCAGGAGCGGAGCACCCAAACAAAATCACATGTCAGATCTCTCTTTTGAGGCGATGCCTTTGGCAGCGCCCCTGCAACGCGCATTACGCGAACGTAACTATAGCACACCATCACCGGTTCAGGCACAGACGATTCCTCTCGCTCTGGAAGGCCGCGACCTGATTGGCTGCGCACAAACCGGAACCGGGAAAACAGCTGCTTTTTCGCTGCCTATCCTGCATCATATCTTCACCACGCCCAAGTCGCCGATGCGAAACAGCGCCCGTGCGCTGATCCTGGTGCCCACGCGTGAGTTGGCTGTGCAGGTCTCAGACAGCTTCAAGGCATACGGCGCCCACATGCGATTTTCCAATGTGGTGATCTTTGGCGGCGTGAGCCAGGGCCCCCAAGAGCGCGCAATGCGCCGCGGGGCAGACGTTCTGGTCGCCACACCCGGACGACTGATCGACCTCATGAACCAGCGGATCGTTAATCTCGACGCCGTTGAGTTTTTCGTCCTGGACGAGGTCGACCGCATGCTGGACATGGGCTTTATCCACGACGTGAAGCGCATCGTCGCGGGGATTCCACAGGAACGGCAGTCCCTGTTCTTCTCGGCCACCATGGCCCCGGAAGTCGCCTCGCTGGCGGAGAAGATCCTCCATGATCCCGCCCGGGTTACAGTGAACCCCGAGATGCGAACCGCTGACCGGGCTGTCCACAAGGTATGCTTTATTGAGAAGGCGAACAAGGGCCGTCTGCTGGAACAGGTAATCCAGAGTCAGCAGGAAATCCCGGGGCGTAACCTCACCCTGGTGTTCAGCCGCACGAAGCACGGCGCCAACAAGTTGGCCAAGGTGCTCACGCGATCTGGTTTTCGGGCAGACGCCATTCATGGCAACAAGTCGCAGGCAGCCCGCCAGCGCGCGCTCGAAGCGTTCCGTAATGGGAGCGCTCCGGTACTCGTAGCTACGGATGTGGCTGCACGCGGTATCGACGTAAAGGACGTTACCCTAGTCGTTAATTACGACGTGCCCAACGAGCCGGACAGCTACGTGCACCGCATTGGACGCACAGCCCGCGCAGGCGCGGAAGGTTTGGCCCTGTCATTTTGCAGCGCCGACGAACTATCATACCTCTCGGCAATCGAGCGGCTGTTGAAGAAGGAGATCGATGTGGACAAGAACCACCCCTTCCATGACGCAGCGCTTCAGGAAAGACACGCCAGCAGGAGCCGCCGGGGCTCAGCAAGGCCCGCAGAACGCAATGGCATGCGAGGCTCCTTTGGACCAAAGCGGGGCGGAAATCGCCGGCGCGGCGGCCCACGCGCTAAGCGACGGGCGTCCTAGTCTTTCGGACAATCAAAGAATTTGGCCAATCGAATGGTTCAACAGACACAGCCGCCACGCGCGTTGGGAAGCTTGATCTGGATACACGAACGACGCGCAGGAAAAGAGTAAAGAAAATGGAAATCTACGTAGGCAATCTGTCTTACGACACGACTGAACAAGGACTCACCGATGCTTTTGGCGCACATGGCCAAGTATCGCGTGCAAAGGTTGCGACCGACTTCAACACGGGTCGCTCACGCGGCTTCGGCTTCGTGACAATGGACAACGAAGATGAAGCACGCGCAGCAATCGCAGCGCTCGACGGTGCAGATCTCGATGGTCGCCAGCTGAAGGTAAACGAAGCACGCGGCCGTGAAGATCGTCCTCGTAGCGGCGGTGGCGGCGGTTTCGGTGGCGGCGAGCGTCGCAGCTTCGGCGGTGGTGATCGTCGCGGTGGTGGCGGCGGTGGTCGTGGCGGCTTCGGCGGCGGTGACCGTCGTGGCGGCGGCCGTGACCGTTGGTAGTCTGTCTGTTGTCTGTTCCAGACGAATAATTCAGTTTTCAAGGGCTGCTCCATCATCGGAGCAGCCCTTTTTATTTGAAATGCGCTGGTCCAAGGTTCGCCTCCTGACAGCGCCCCAAATTAATCATCGCTGAAGTCGATCGCTTTACGTTGCTCAAAGGACATGCAGGGTTTTCTTGCGTCTGTGGGTTGGGGAGGCATGAGTAGGTAGAGTTGCGATGTCTGAAACTGATCTAAACCCGGCGGACCTGCGGGGAATCCTGCGTTACGTTCCACAATGGCGTGATCACATCTTTGTGATCGCGATCGATGCCGGCGTTGTGATTCATGAGAATTTCAACAACGTCCTGCAGGACATTGCTGTACTGTGGAACCTGAACATCAAGGTCGTGCTGGTGTTCGGGCTGGGACACTCGCTGGTTCTCGAGGCGCAGAGACGCGGGGTAAAGGTGACAGATCATCGCGGCGAGGGGCCCACGGATGAAGCGACTCTGGAGCTCGGCGTTGAGGTGGCCGGGAAGATCGCCCACGAGATCATGCAAGGCATGACGCACAACGGCATTCGCTGTGTGCTGACAAACGCCATTCGCGCGGCAGAGTTTGGGGTAATCAATGGCGTGGACCAGATGCGGCGCGGCAAGGTGGAAAAGATCGACCTCTCGCTGCTGCAGCAATTGCTGGAGAACAAGATCATACCGATTCTTGCGCCCATCGCCTTCAGTCGGGAAGGAACCTCACTGCGTCTGAACTCTGACCAGCTTGCGAGCAACGTGGCCGTGAGTCTGAAGGCCTCGAAGTTGATCTATCTGGCTCCCCATCCCGGACTGACGATCAATGGGCAGATGGTCCTGAACATGACCGTCGATGAGCTGCGAGGACAGTTGAAGGAATACGGCAAGACCGTGGATCCGGACATACGCGGCAAGGCAGATTTTGCAATAGAGACCATTGAGGGAGGCACCCCGAGAGTGCATATCATCGACGGACGTGAGCGCGACACGCTACTGACCGAGATCTTCAACAACGTAGGTGTGGGCTCAATGATCTACGGGAACGATTACGCGCAGATCAGGCAGGCCCGGAAACGGGATGCCCAGGCGATCTACAACATCACCCAGCAAGCCGTTCGCACCCAAAGCCTGCGGCGGCGCACCCGGCAGGAGATCATCAGCGAAATCGAGCACTTTTATATCTACGAGATTGACCAGAGCATTATTGGCTGCCTAAGCCTGCGTCCCTACTCGGGAACCGATATCGTGGAACTGGAAGCCGTATATGTGCAGCCTTTCTACCAAGGCAGAGGCGTAGGACGAAAGCTCGTTGAGTTTGCGCTGATGGAGGCCGGGCGGAAGGGCAAGAAGCGCGTGATTGCCCTTTCTACGCAAAGTTACACATTTTTCCGCACCGTATGCGGTTTCTCCGAAGGAGGCCCTGAAGATCTACCCGATGAGCGTCTGCAGGAGCTGAAAAAGAGCCGCCGAAACTCAAAAATCCTCATAAAGGACCTGGAGAAGTGAGCACCGAAAACGCCAAACTGGAACTACCGCCTGCACCAAAACCTGCTGGAAACTATGTGCCAGCTGTAAGGGTCGGGAACCTACTCTATATCTCGGGGATGTTGCCCCTGCACGATGGCAAGATCTCGCACGAGGGCCCAGTAGGCGTAACTTGCAGCGTGGAAGAAGCATACCGGGCGGCCCGCAACTGCGCGTTAAACATCCTCGCCGTTGCCAGGCAGGAACTTGGCGACATTGAGAAGATCCAGCGCGTGGTGCAGCTACAGGGATTTGTATTTGGAGAACCGGGATTCCCCGATAGCCCCAAGATCATCAATGGAGCGTCAGACCTGATGGTGGAAGCATTGGGTGAGCGGGGTAAGCATACACGAGCCGCCGTTACGGTGGCTGGATTGCCATTGCGAGCTGCGGTGGAGGTCATGGCCATCTTGCAGGTAAAAGATTGATCATTCCTGCCTTAGCACGTTAGAAACCCTGCTTAATTGGTAGTTTTCCAATTAGATTTTGCTTTCCTGCTGAAAATGGTTCCCATTGCCTTCGGCCAAAGAAACAGATGAGCAACGTTCCCAGCGAGTTAAAGTACACGAAAGATCATGAATGGATCCGGATCGGCGACGACGGCACGGCGGTTGTCGGTGTGACGGATTACGCCCAGGAATGTCTTGGGGACGTAACGTTTGTGGAGTTGCCGCCAGTGGGCGAGAACTACGCTGCCGGCGACGCATTTGGCGTGGTGGAATCCGTAAAGGCCGCGAGCGATCTGTATATGCCGGTGGGAGCTGAGATCCTGGAAGTGAACCAGGCGCTCGAAGACGCACCCGAGCTGATCAACAGCGACCCTTACGGAGAAGGATGGATTGCGAAGGTAAAGCTGAGCGGCGATCAGGGCGAACCAGGCAAGCTCCTCGACGCCGACCAGTACAGGGAAATGATCTAGAAGCAGCGGCTCAATGGCCGAGCTAGCACAGTCACCGCGGTTCAAGCCGATTATCCAATTCTCGCTGTTCGCGGACAACAAGATCGGGCGGTTGCACCAGATCGTAGCCGTGCTGTCGTCGAACGACGTGCACATCATGGCGCTTGGTACGCAGGACACGACCGAGTGCACGATCATGCGTGTTATCGTGGATTATCCGGAAGAAGCGCGACGCTTGTTCCGGGAGCACAATTTCAGCTATTGCGAACATGAAATGCTCGCTGTGGAGATCGAGACCGAGCAGCAGATACGCTTTGTAACGGCGGCGCTGACGGAGGCCGAGATCAACATCCACTACGTCTACGCATTCCTCATGCGCCCGGGAGGCCGTTGCGGTCTTGCAATATCGCTTGAGGACAATGACCTGGCGGCACAGGTGCTGGGTGCGCACGGTATACGCGTGCTTACGCAGAACGACATCGCTCGTTAGAGATTTGCGCAACTGGGGCATCGCGGCCAGAAACCGTTGCTGCGCTATTTCTTCCACAAAAGTTTGAAAACCGTTCAGTTCAGGGAAATTGTGAAATGATGAGCCAAGACGGGCCGATACCCTTGGAAGATGAATTTACGGACGTTCTAGCCAAAGCGCAGAACGGGCTCGGCATGAGCGACGACGAGCTGAGCCAGAATGCGGGGGTTCCCCCACCGGAGTTGGCTGCAATCAAAGCTGGCGTAAAAGACGAGGATACTTTGCGTCGCCTCGCTGGTCCGCTAAAGCTTCACCCGGACTCGCTTATCGAACTTGCCTACGGGAGACTGAAGCCCGAGGCGCCGCGCGTCGAAGGCTTGGCGCAGTTTAATACGCCATACGAGGATATGCGCGTAAACGCTTATTTGGTGTGGGACAAGCACACGAAGAAGGCTGCAGCCTTTGATTCAGGCGCCAGCGCAAAGGAGATGTTGGCGCTGATCGATGAGCATGACCTGGATTTGGAGCGGGTTTTTCTCACTCATACGCATCCTGACCACGTGGCGGCGCTGGATGAGCTGGTGGAGGCGACGGGACGCCCTCCGGTTCATGTTCATGGTAGCGAGCGGACAAGTGGCATGATGACCATCGAAGATGGAGCAACGCTCGACATCGGCGAGTTGACCATTGAAGCACGATTGACTAGCGGCCACTCGCCGGGTGGCATGACCTACGTGATTAGCGGCCTATCCTCACCGGTCGCCGTAGTGGGGGATGCACTTTTCTCAGCATCAGCAGGTGGAGCAGGACTGAACTGGCTCAGCGCATTGGAGCGCGTCGCCAGCAGGATACTCTCCCTCCCTGGCGAAACGGTCATTTGCCCCGGGCACGGTCCAATGAGCACCATTGGCTGGGAGAAGCAGCACAACCCACTGTTCCCCCGCTTCAAGTAAAGTCGTCTGCAAGCCCTCCAATGCCCAATCATCGCCTTCGCCCTTCCGTACTCTGATTTAAGCGAACCATAAAAGGCTGGCACTTTCGCGAGTCATGGATTGACTGGGCGCGATGGATTTCTGGTCGGAGATTGCGGATTCAGGATTATACACGCGCGCAGGCATCTGGGCTTTTCTTGGTATCGTTAGCTATCTTGTCGGCAGACAGGTGCTGATGCCGGTGCTTGCCAAGCTTTCGAAGCGGTCGAGCACTGAGCTGGACGACCTGCTGGTAGCAAATGGCGTAACGCGTACTCTGGCGAACCTCTTCACGGCTGTAGTGCTCAACGCTACCCTGCCGCTGCTGGACGGCATGCCAACCCCATGGCCTGCATATACAGTGGCAGCGCTTAACGTCTATTTGATTCTGACCAGTTACGTGCTGGTGCTGCGAGTCATGCGGGTGGCTTACCTTGCCTACGAGCGCAAGTCCAAGACCCGCAACATGCCTGTAAAGACCATCACACAGGCGATCGCAGTGGTGCTGACGATTATTGCGGTGATTTTGGTAATTGGCCAGATCACTGGCAAGAGTCCTATTTACCTTCTCTCAGGATTGGGCGCTCTGACTGCGGTCCTGATGTTGGTCTTCAAGGACTCCATCCTGGGTCTGGTGGCTGGTGTGCAGCTCTCGGTTAACGACCTTGTTCGCAAGGGCGACTGGATTGAAATGCCGAAGCATGGCGCCGACGGGGATGTCATCGATATCACGCTGACGACCGTGCGAGTGCAGAACTGGGACAAGACCATTACCTCGATCCCTGCCTATGAAATGGTTGCTTCAGCCTTCAAGAATTGGCGCGGCATGTCGGAATCAGGCGGCCGGCGCATCAAGCGGTCCATCAATATCGATCTCAATACGATCCGCTTCCTGAATGAGGACGACCTGGCGCACCTGCACACAATCAAGCTACTGCGCGGCTACCTGCAGGAGAAGAAGTCGGAAATCACCGAATTCAACAATGGACGCTACGAGCCCAGTGACCTGGTGAGCCCCGTCAATGGGCGGCGTCTGACCAACGTGGGCACGTTCCGCGCCTATTGTGTGGCATACCTGCAGAGCCATCCTCAAATTCATGCATCCACGCCGGGGCTGACCTTTATTGTGCGTCAGCTTCAGCCAACGTCGGAAGGTCTTCCGCTGGAAATCTACGTATTCACCAAGGATGTTCGCTGGGTGTATTACGAAGGGATTCAAGCTGACATTTTCGATCACTTGCTGGCAGCGCTGCCAGAATTCGGTTTACGGGCTTACCAGCAGCCAAGCGGCAATGACGTTCTCAGCGTAGGCAAGGTTCTCGCACAACGGGAAACGGACCTCAGCACCGGCCCTGTGAGTCGTAATTAGGTCTCGATCCGGCCGCCGCGCTCAGGAAGTTCCCAAAGCAGAATCCCTGCTGGAAAGCTCCTTTCCCCTGCCTGTTTCACTTGGGCTTGTTGACGGATTGATATTCGTGGGCAAGATGGCTGCACAGGTTGCCTGCTACAAGATGAGTGATTCGCCGTTATTTGAGCCTACGAGATTTGGATCGATTGAACTTCCCAATCGGGTCGTCATGGCCCCGCTCACGCGATGCCGCGCCAGCGAAGGAAGAACCCCAAATGAGATGATGGCGGAATACTACCGCCAACGGGCTTCCGCAGGGCTAATCATTAGCGAAGCGACCTCGGTGACGCCGATGGGCGTGGGATATCCTGACACGCCGGGAATATGGAGCAACGAGCAGATTCGGGGCTGGAAGCGGGTGACAGAGTTGGTGCACCAGGAGGGTGGCCGTATCCTGCTGCAACTGTGGCACGTGGGACGCGTATCCGACCCTATTTACCTGAACGGCGAGCTCCCTGTGGCGCCGAGTGCAATTGCACCGAGTGGACACGTGCGACAGGTGCGACCAATCAAACCTTACGTCACCCCGCGGCCGCTGGAGACAGACGAGATCCCAGAAATCGTCGAAGCCTATAGGCAGGCTGCTCAAAACGCCTTGGAGGCGGGTTTTGATGGCGTGGAGATTCATGGGGCAAACGGCTACCTTCTCGACCAGTTCCTGCAGGATGGGACCAACAAGCGGACAGATGCCTACGGAGGACCAATCGAAAACCGGGCGCGACTGATGCTCGAAGTTGTGGACGCCGCAAGCAGTGTCTGGGGCCCGGATCGCGTGGGGCTCCATCTTTCACCGCGCGGCGACTCGCACGACATGTCAGACTCCAGCCCCGCCGAAACATTTGGCTACGTGGCGCGGGAGGCCGGCAAGCGGAGGATTGCCTTCCTATTCGTCCGCGAAAGCCTGGAAGATCCCCGTGTTGCCCCGGTCATAAAGAGCGCGTTTGGCGGTCCGGTGATCCTGAACCAACAACTTAGCCGCGAGGATGGCGAACGGTTAATAAGAGAAGGTGAAGCAGACGCCATAGCGTGGGGGCAGCTCTTTATTTCGAATCCAGACCTTGTGGAGCGATTTCGTCAAAACGCGCCACTAAATGCGCCAAAGTCGGAACTGTTTTATTCCTCTGGCGCTCAAGGCTACATAGATTACCCAACACTGGACTGAATGACTCTTTGTTAGAAGTCACAAATGCGTTAAAAAAGAAAGTAGCCAAAGCGTAATCACGTCTCTTGGCTTGACATTATAGCGCGCAACAACAGTGTGTCCGTATTAACGAAGCAATGACTTCAATGCACCTTCAGATTCAGCGGTATTTTTGCCGCATGCAACGCCGACTTACCTGTCCAGGTAAGCCCGGTGTCTGCTGCTGAAGGTCGTCGGCGCACATATTTTGCGTCCACAGCTCGAGGCAGATGCCGGGCAGATAGAGATCGAGCTGTATTCCTTCCGATCATTCTCGGGGAAGCATGACCAAGCGGAATACCTGTGCGCGCGCTGCGTCAATTTACAAGCGACGCCTCCTTTTGTTGTTTCACTACCTACACCCCCAAATATCCCTGCAACATGATGTAAAATTTGATGTCTAAAGTGCCTTCGGGGCATGGTCTTTGCTCTTTAGCAAGAGCTTATAGACCAACCGAAGCCTTGCACATCACACAGTCGCGGCTTCCGCCCACTTAACCCCCAAATAACAAAGAGTAGAGATAACTCAACGGGCCTCGCTGTACCTAAAACAACGACGTGGGGTCCCCAATAACTCTCAGACATTTTCCATACACCATGTGCAGCAATGCTAATAGCAGGAGCTGCACGTAAGAATTAAAATCCTAAAAGAGAAGAATGACCAAAGATGAACATCAAGCCCATCTACATTAGTCGCAATGATTACGACCGGCTAACGAAGCTGACAAACGAGCTCATCGCCGCCAATCCCAAGCGGGAGGCCGTGCTACGACTGCAGCAGGAGCTAAAGCGTGCAATCGTAGAAGAAGGCGAGCTGCCAAAGCACATTGTAGCCTTGAACTCGCGCGTGAGCATTCGCGATCTCACCAGCGGTGAGCTTGAGGAGTATGTGTTGACGATGCCCGAAAAGGCTGACCTGGAAGAGAATCGAATTTCTGTGCTGGCGCCAATCGGGACCGCATTGCTCGGCTTTGGTGAAGGAGACGAGGTCTCATGGACCACCCCAGGCGGCGAGCGCACATTCCGCATTGAGAAAGTGGAACAGGGCGTAGCTGTTCAATCTGCAATCCCTCCCTATATTCCGGAGTACTTGCTGGGTCGTTCGACCGCTTAGTGTCGAATAGCAGACCACTTTTATTAGGGCGCTGCAGCATCACTGCAGCGCCCTTTTTTTGTACGCTGAGCAGACGATTCTGAGAATGGGTCTCAGAAAAACGTTGACTCTCTCGCCTTGCGACTGAATCTCATTCTCCCATCAAAGCGCACGCTGGACTTCTCTGGCGCGGGCAATGCAAGCAGAGAAATGAGAGACGCTATCAAGAAACAGGAAGGGCGCGCCACTGGGTCGTCTTCGAAAGGAAAAGTGCGCAATCTTGCGCTAATGCTGGGCTCAGCGAGTGCGGCCACAGCTTTGCCGGCAGGAGCGGCGCGTGCAGACCAGAGCGGCGAGGAAGTCGTGGTATTGCCTCCTCTGGAAGTGCTGGGGGAGCGACAGGCGTTGACGTCGCCAAAGTTCCCCGAGCCGGTCCTCGACACGCCGCGAACAGTATCCGTGATACCGGAAGCATTGATCGATCAGCAGAATGCCGTCACGCTGCGCGATGTGCTTCGCAACAGCCCCGGGATCACTTTCCAGGCTGGGGAAGGCGGAGCGCCTCCGGGGGACAGTCTTTTCATTCGGGGCTTTTCAGCCCGCAACGATTTGTTTGTGGATGGGGCTCGCGACAGCGGGCAGTATGCCCGGGACCCGTTCAACATCGAACAGGTGGAAGTGCTGAAAGGCCCATCCTCCTCAGCATTTGGACGCGGCTCAACGGGTGGAGCGATAAACCAGGCGACGAAGACGCCCCACACCGACGCATCTACCGAAGTAAATGCCGGGGTGGGCACGGATGCGTATCGCCGTGCCACCGTGGATGTGAACCAGCCACTGAGTAAGGACTTCGGAAGCGCGGTTCGGCTGAACGCAATGTGGATGGAAGCCGAGCAGCCCGGTCGCGACGAAGTAGAGAGTGAACGCTGGGGGGTGGCGCCCTCACTGGCGTTTGGGCTGGGAAAGCGCAGCAGCATCAAGTTTAACGCCCTGCACCTGGAGCAGGACAATCTGCCTGATTACGGTCTGCCTGCAGCTGCTTATACAGACACCGAAATCGATTGGAGCAACTACTACGGCCTCACCAATCGGGACTATGAAGAGATCGTGCACGACTCCGTGGGCGCCGACCTCAGCCACCACTTTGACGACGGGCTCACCCTGCGCAACCTAACCCGTTACAGCACGACAAAGCGCGATGCAGCCGTAACGGCGCCCCGCCTGAGCCAGACCGATCCAACCATGGCGAGGCGAAACGACCTGAAGATCCAGGATCGCGAACACGAAGTGCTATCCAACCTTACCAGCCTGTCCGTAGAGCTGCGGACAGGCGCTATCCGACACGAGGTTTCTACGGGCGCAGAGTTTAGCCTGGAAAACTACAAGAACTTCGGCGCAGCAGCCGCGGGCGATGACGCAACTGAAACCAGTCTTTACAATCCCACCCCAAATGACCCGTGGAACGGGAGGATCGCGCGTACGGGAGCACTCACCGAAGCCGATGCCAAGACAACAGCCTTCTACGCCTACGACAACATCCACCTCAGCCCTCGCTGGCAGTTGAATGCAGGCGTGCGCTGGGAGCAGTTTGATGCGGATGTAGAGAACACAGACGAGGACGGTCAGCAGACGACTCTGGGCAGAGTGGACGAGTTCGTAAGCTGGACCGGCGCACTGCTCTTCAAGCCCAGCTCAAACAGCACGGTCTACGCAAGCTATGGCACATCGTTCAATCCCTCGGCCGAGGAGCTTGCGCTGAGCGAAAGCACGCGGCGCGGCCCATCCGCCAGCCATCCGGACCTGGGGCCGGAGGAGAGCGAGAGCTATGAACTGGGCGCCAAGGTGGAACTCCTGAACCAAAGGTTGTCCCTGAGCACGGCGCTGTTCCAAACCATAAAGACCAACGCCCGCACACGCGGAGCGGATGACGAGCCATACGTGCTCAGCGGTGAGCAAAAGGTGAGAGGTATCGAACTCGGCGTTGCCGGCCTGCTGACAAGCAAGTGGAGCATATACGGAGGCTACGCGTACATGGACAGCAAGGTAAGCAGGAGTCTTGACGAGGCTGAGCAGGGACATGAGTTGGCCTACACGCCAGAACACACGTTTAGTCTCTGGACCAGCTTTCAGCTTACCCAGCGACTGCTGTTGGGCGCCGGCGTGCAATACACGGACGACTATTACTTCAGCACCAGCGCCGATGCCGAGGATGTGCCGGAAGACACGGCGTACTGGCTCATCAATGCGATGGCCCAGTACGCAATCAACGAGAACCTGAGCCTGCAGCTCAACGTGGAAAATATCGCTGATGAAGAATACGTGGAGCGCGGTTACGCCGCCCACTTCACTCCCGGCGCTGGTCGTCGCTTCATCCTTACTGCGAACTTTGACTTCTAAGGGAGAGAACGATGCTCATTCAGATTCCAGACGTACTGAACCAGGAGCAGGTGGCGGAAGCCCGTAGGCTTCTCGACGAGGCCCAATGGGTGGATGGCAAGGGAACTGCCGGCCACCAATCCTCCCGGGTAAAGGATAACATGCAAATTCCACAGGACCATCCACACGCGAGACGCCTGGGCGAAATGATCCTGAGAGCCCTAAGCAATAATTCGCTGTTTATGAGCGCGGCGTTGCCGCTGCACGTCTTCCCGCCGTTGTTCAACAGCTACTCGGGAGGGCAGAAGTTTGGCACGCATGTGGACAATTCAATCAGACAGGTTCCGGGCACCCCTCATCGGATACGCACGGACCTTTCCGCGACGCTGTTCTTTCGAAATCCAGATGAGTATGACGGTGGCGAACTGTGCGTGGAAGACACCTATGGGGTGCACCGCGTGAAGTTGCCGGCTGGCAGCATGGTGCTATACCCGGCCACGAGTCTGCATCATGTCACCCCGGTCACCCGAGGAGCGCGAGTATCGTCGTTCTTTTGGATTCAAAGCATGATTCGCGATGATGGGCGACGCTCCTTGCTTTTTGACATGGACGTTGCGATCCAGCGTCTCGTAAAAGATCATCCAGACCACCCTTCGGCGGTGCAACTGACGGGGGTCTATCACAATCTTCTCCGCCAGTGGGCGGAAATGTAAGCGTATGAAATTGCCTTTGCGCAAACTGGTGTTCTGGGCCCACCTCATCTCAGGGATCGTCTTCGGCGTTGTCGTGGGCATCATGTCCGTGACAGGCGTTGCGATTGCCTTTGAGAAGGAAATCATCGCCTGGGCAGAGCGTGATGTGCGCACTGCGCCTCCTCCCTCGTCGGAGGCGCAACCGCTGCCGATTGAGGAACTGATTTTACGGGTCCGTGAGCAACTGCCGGAGGCAGAAGTCACTTCGCTGAAGATCCACCGCGACCCCGGACAAGCATATGTGCTGCAGGCAGGCCGCCGGGAGAGCCACTACGTCAATCCTTACACCGGCGACATAGCTGCGCCCGGCGCAACAGGGGTGCGATCGTTTATGCGCTCAATGACGGACTGGCATCGTTGGCTGGGTGCTGATGGCGATGGCCGCGCCACAGGGCGGCTGATCACCGGCGTGAGCAACTTTGCCTTTCTCGTTCTCCTGATTACCGGCCTTTACATATGGATACCGCGCCAGTGGTCATGGCGCGTGCTGCGACCATCGCTTTGGCTCACCCGTGGAGCTCGGGGCAAGGCTCGCGACTGGAACTGGCACAACGTGGTGGGCTTATGGACAGCCCCCGTGCTCCTGGTCCTGATTGTCAGTGGAGTCGTGATCTCGTTTCCGTGGGCAAGCAATCTGGTATACCTTGCAGTAGGCGAGCAACCCCCTCCTCCCCGGCGTGGCCCACCATCTGGAGGCGAGAGCAATGCAAACCCTATTGAGGCCCCGGAAGGCGTGTCCCTTCTCAGTTTGGACTCGCTCCTGGTCCACGTCCAGGAAGCAACGCCAGATTGGATGGAGATCACGTTGCCAATTGCCGCCACAACGGAAACATCATCTGCAACGGCAGCCAACGTTACGGTGAAGAACCGCAAGCAGTGGCCTATGTTCTCGTCTGATCAGTTGGTGCTGCATCCATACAGCGGAGAAGTGCTTTCTCACAGCGGTTTTGGCGATTATTCCACGGGGCGACAGGCCCGTTCGTGGTTGCGTTTTCTGCACACTGGAGAAGCGTTTGGATTCATTGGTAAAGTTGTCGCCACGATCGCAACGGCAGGAGGCGCAATATTAGTGTACACCGGATTTGCTCTTGCGATTCGCCGCCTGATCCGTTGGAGAGGGAGGCACAGAAAGAACCCAACACTCCCAAAAGCGACAATCGCACCAGCGTTGTCGAAGTAGATGAATCCTGACGCACCAGAGACCAGTCCAGAAGCGATTATCCACGACGCAGACCCTGCAGCGAAACTCAGAGAGCTTACGCGCAAGGCGATGACTTCGATGGAAAACCGGCGGACGGTCTTGGGCGTAATGCAGAAAGTTGTTTCGCGGGCATCGGCTATATCCGCAACGCTGATAGAAGCGCAGGCGCGGATCCAATTGGGGAATCTGCTGGTGATGGCGCCTCAGGAAGCTGGCGAAGGGATGAAGCACTATGCCGCCGCAGTGGAGTTGCTGAGGCCGCTTGCCAATGCAGGTGAGGATGACGCCCGCGTCGAGCAGGCCGGCGCGCTCGCCAACCAGGCTCAGGTGTTGCAGCGAGTGGCGGAAGGCAAAGGACTTCCAGGCGCCCTTGCCGCGGTTAACAGCGCCATCCAGGTGATCTCGCAGACAAGCTGGCGCACCATTCCACGCTTTGCTCATAACCTGGCGGCCTTCCATATTCACCAAGGGAACATCCTTGCGAGTCTGCGTAAGGGTGAAGAGTCGCTGAAGGCCTTCGAACAAGCAGTAGAGATAGGTTTATTACTGGAAGATCTGGGAGACGCGCGCTGGCGGGATATCTGCGGCAGCGCCTGGCTGAACAGAGGGATGGTGCTTGCAGGCCTTGGATCACAGGACACCGGCGTGCAAGCGCTCATCAGTTTTGAGGCTGCGGTAGCCGCGTTCTCTACTGGGGAAGACGCATTGCCCTCTCCCACCCTTGCAGCGGCTCTGACGAATCGCGCCAATGTTCTCGCCTACGCCACGCCGGAGATCCCGGCCGCAAAGGAGGCTATGGACAACGCCGTTCGCGCACTGCGCATCGTTTCCAGCCATGCGAGAACCAACCGCAGTGCAGCCGAGACCACCCTCAAAGCGATCTGGGCTCTCTGCGGCGGAGCATCAAAAATAATCTCATTGCTCCCCGGCCGCCGTTACCAAAGCCCGCTCGCACAGCAGGTGAGCGATCATGTGGACGAAGCCATGTCGCTCTTGCGACACTGGGAAAAGCTGGGCGCACCCTTCCCCTCGCTGATGGCTACTGAGTTTTTCCGCTACGGGGCGAATCTATACTGCTGGATGGATCCGAACTTCTTTATTGAGTTTGTGCGCGAGCTTCTCCCAGAAGGCGAAGCCCCTGCTGCTCGCTTCGCACCAGCTTGCATCCCGATTGCTCTTCAAGTGCTCGAGGAACGAGCCCCGGATTTGGAGAAAAACCATTGGGTGATTGACGGCGATGTTCGATCCGAACGACTGCTGCGCGATCACAGCCGGCTACTCGCAGAGCGTGAGCGCTTGCTCGCTCTTGCAGAAGAGCACAAGGCGGTTTTGACTCCACGTCCCTCCGCCGTAAGCTCATAGGAAGAGCGGGACTTCAACCGCCTCGCAACTACCGGGACCAATGAATCACGTAATTCGAGATCTACCGGGAATCGGATTCAGGATGGTCGCGCTGAGCGCCGCCTTATTGTTGATCGCTGGTTCAGTTCATGGAGCGTTCTCGCCAGCAGTCGCGACCGATATGATCGAACCACGATTCCCTTTGGATGCTGCTGTAGACGGATTGAGGGAGGGATCCGCCACCATTATTGTTGAGATCGACGCGAACGGACAGCTGAACGACTGGCTTCCTTTATCAACAACGCACCCCGGGTTTGTTACTGTGCTGAGTGAAGTGCTCCATCTGTGGACGTTCCAACCCGCAACGCGGGACGGCGAGGCTGTTCGATCAAGCCTCCCTCTCAAAGTGCAGTTTCGGAGCGACGGACTGATAACTTCAGTAAGCCGCATGCAAGTAGCGGCGAACATAATCGCCATACCGCTTGGGGACCTGGAGGAAAAGTCGCTCGTCGTGAAGTTGAAGGAGCTGGATCGCGTACCTGCCCTTCGTCAAGCCGTGAGTCCGGCATATCCTCCAAGCATGACCAGCGCGGCAAAACAAGCTGCCGTGTTCAGCCTCTATATTGATACGGAAGGCCGGGTGCGCATGCCCATGCTTATCCAGTCCAGCGGCGATATGCGCCTGGACCTTGCAGCTTACGACGCGCTACTGCAATGGCGTTTCGAACCACCGACGAAACGGGGAAAGCCCGTCATTGCTGTTGCCGAGCAGGCGTTCAACTTCACAAACCAAGCCCGTCGCTCCAGCGAAAGCGCGTTCTAACGGCCGCAGATGTTGGTTGAGTCAGCCTGACCTTTCACCACATCGTTGATTCGCTTTGCCAGAAGTTTGGCGGCGCTCGCGGCGAATGTTGGATTCGGGTGCGAGTCCCTTGGGCTCACAGCGTGAGCCTCCTTAAGGTATAGCCCGCCTTCTGTTTCCAAGGAGTGAAAATCCCAAATGTAGATATTGTCGCCCGGCTCGTCCCACTCATTCTTCACCCAATCGACAAACTCCTGGGATCTGCGCGCCTCCTCTTCATTTGTCACGCTTTCAACAAGCGCGGCAGACGTCCACAAGAGGAACTTCGTGTTCGGAAATTGATGAAGCTTCTCCTTGAGGGCAGCGTATTGGAGCTTGTAGTTTGCAAGGGTCTTGGCGGGTGACGCGACATCAGCGCCAGCGCCGTCATCCTGCACCTTGCTTACAGGGTAGCAGTGCTTGAAGATCACGATGTCGTAAGCCTTCGTGATCATCTCAAGCGTCGGCTCTTCCATAAACGGAGCCTCACCGGCATTCTCCACCCAAATCTTCCAGTAATCGTACGGGTAATTGTTCCAGCCATATGGCTCGCTCTTCGGGAACGCCTGTTCAACGAGATGAACATCCTCTTCGCCGGCGCGTAGCTCTTTAAGAGATGATTCGAGACCGCCCTTCCAAATGTTCATGCCGGTGCTGTGATGCAAATAGAGAATCTTTACACCGTCCTCTTGTGGAGGAGCTTTAAGCACTGAGTCGGATGAGGATGCAAGCGAACTGGAAGCGGCTACAACAGGCATGGCAATCAGAGAAAGAAGTTTCCTTTTCATGGGGGGTGATGTTTCCCGCATAATACTTAGCGATTCTGTCTGATAGCCAGAAGAATCACTTATCGCTATTTAATTGATTTTGGGTGAGATAGACAGGAGAATCGAGTCCCCCTACTCTGCCAACTCTATCGCCTCTGCGAGTTCGCGTTCGGCAGCGAGGTGTTCCCTGGCGAGGATCTCAAGTTCCTCGATCGTCTGAACTTTATCGAGGGCTTGGCGGAGCTTTCGGCCACCGCGCACTTTGGTGGTAAAGGCCTTCAGGCGGGGGCGCATCCAGCGCAGATCGTCCCAACGTTTCCAATCGCTGCGCTGCGCTGTAAGCTCACGGCAATACCAGAGCATTTGCTCCCATCGCTCCTCGACAGTGGGAGGAGGAAGTTGCTCGCCAGTCGAGAGCTGATGTTTCATCTCGCGAAAGATCCACGGATAGCCCAAGGCGGGTCGGCCCACCATGACGCCTGCGACGCCAGTGTCTCGAAGCGCCCTTACATCATAGCCATCGTCGACAGCGCCATTCCCGATAACAGGTATGGAAAGACGGGAGGCAACATCGGCGATCACGCCCCAATCTGCGTTGCCGGTATAACCTTGGCGGCGAGTGCGGCCATGGATGGCGAGAGCCTGGATACCGACCTCCTGTAGCGCTTGGCCCGCCTCCGCCGCAACTATGCTGTCGCTATCCCAGCCAATCCGGATCTTCGCGGTGACTGGCGTCGCCTGCACTGCCCGAACAACGCCAGCAGCGACGGCCTGCAACTGCTTTAGATCCCGAAGTAATGAGGAACCGGCATTCTGGCAGACAATACGGGGCGCTGGACAACCATAGTTGATGTCGATGAAGTCAGGCTTCAAGCGCTCCTCAATCTTGCGCGCAGCACTTCCCATCAGTTCAGGGTCAGCGCCAAAAATCTGCACTCCCATCGGTCGCTGCTCTTCCGAGAAGTCCACAATCCTCCAAAGTGGCTTATCATCGTCAGCCTCAAGAACGGCATTAGCCATGACAAACTCTGTAATCATGACATCAGCGCCCTGGGCCTTGCAGAGACTACGAAAGGCCTTGTCGGTGAATCCAGCCATGGGCGCCAGATAAAGCGGGAACGCCCCGTTCTCGAACCAGGGAAGCATTGTGTGTAGCCTTTGCAGACGCGGCCTCCTTGTCAAAGGTTCCGAGAGACATGATTTGGACCGCTTAAAGCTGGCGTCGCAACTCCACTGGCGTTATTTAAACCTTTGCCTCTCAAACGCCTTTGGACGAGCCCATTGTCGATCATTCATCAATCTGAATTGAAGCGATGAGCATGAATCCAACTCATATCGCAAGCTCAATTACAGATTGATGAGGTAAAGCCCCTGTTCCAAATATATCGCGCCCCAAACTCCAACGTTTTTCAAATTAGCTTCCACGGCGCCACTCGCAATGATGTTGCATTCATAAGAATATAATGATCAACCTTTAAACGCTGATATCATTAGCTTTTATAATAGCGGCAAGATTTGCATTCATTTGAGGCGAAAGACCTTGCGTTATGGGCGTCTTCAAGACACTTTGAAAAGGCTGGCACTTAACACACGCAACAACCCCGGTTCTATGGCAAAAAAGAGTGGTAAAGAGAAAGGGATCAGCCGCATTGACTCCGGCTCGACCCATGGATGGTTTGTAAGAGGCTATCGCAACGGAAAAACCTATTCAAAGCTCTTTAGCGATCTGAAATGCGGCGGAAAGGAGAAGGCGCTGGAGATGGCGCGCGCGCATCGTGATCGACTACACGACGAGCTGGACACTATTCCAACGAAACCCCGAGCACGCCGCATCGTCTATCGAGACGTCAGGAATACGACGGGAATCCTGGGAGTGTGCAAGACGCGAAAGCGCGGGCCAAATGGAACGATCAACGAGTGTTATTCCGTTAGCTGGCGCCCGGCGCCCGGAGTGCAGAAATGTACATCGTTTTCGATCCGCAAGTACGGCGACAAGAAGGCCTTTCAACTCGCGGTGGCTCACCGGCGCAAGATGCTCCGCGAGATATACGGCCCCGGTATCTTCCGCAAGTTGGCCGCACGCAAGGATATGCAAGGGCTCGACGAGCAGGAAGAGTCCGCCTAGACATCGTTGTGACCTGCGGGTAGAATAGCTGCGCATCTTGGCTCAAGAGGGAATTTCGGCGCAGCACCGGCGCCTGCTGCAATCCATCTCCATTGGATTTTACTACCCCGAGCTGATGCCTTTTTGCTTCTTGCCGTACAAACGTCGCGGCCGGACGGGAACTATGCGCTCCACTTCTTCACCGATAGGCGTTAGGCGCAAACTCGCCTTGATGTCGAAGAGGTCGCGACGGCGGTCTGTCAGCGGGGTTACACTTCCTTCACTCTGCGATCGATAGAGGTCGGAGATATCCAGGTCCGTGACAAGGAGCGTCTCAATGTTTTCATCGGCTTCGGCCTGGATGCCGTCACGCGCGAACTCAAAGTCGCTGGGAGTAAAGACGGCGGCTTTTCCGTAATGGATGTCCATGGCAGGAACGCCGGGCAGGTTGCCGACAACGCCCGCGGTGGCGACATAGATCTGATTTTCAATTGCGCGGGCTTGAGCACAGTAGCGTACGCGCAGGTAACCTTGCCTGTTGTCGGTGCAGAACGGGACGAAGATGATATCTGCACCCTGATCGGCCATGTATCGCGCAGCTTCGGGGAACTCTATATCGTAACAAATGAGCACGCCGAACTTCGCCTTGGGGGCTTGGATAAGATACATCTCGCTGCCGCCCTCGATGCCGCACCAGCGACGTTCGTCCGGGGTGATATGAAGCTTGGGCTGTGCGACATAGGTGCCATCGGGTGAGAAAATGTAACACTTGTTGTAGAGCTTGCCTTCCTCCTCAACGGTGGTGCTGCCCCCGATTATGTAGAGCCCGTATTTGCGCGCCTCCTGGCTCATGAGCTCAACGAACTGATCCTTGAAAGTGGCCAATGTGCGAAAGGCGTCTTCTGCGCTATAATATTTCAACGGGGAAAGCAGCTGCGCCGTAAATAGCTCGGGGAAGAGAATGAAGTCGCTCTCGTAGTCGCCTGCCGTCTCTGTGAAATACTGCACCTGCGCAGCAAACTCATCAAAGGTCTCAATTCCTCGGACCTCGTATTGCACACACGCCACACGAACCTTCGGCCCGAAGGAAGATTCAGGCCTATAGTCCGGGTTTAGCCACTCGATCAAGGCAGCGAAGTTACACGATCTGGGATCTGGCAGATAGTCCTTGAGAACGCCGCGCACCTGGAACCCCTGCTTGAGCTGGAACGAGAGCACGCCGTCGCGCAATTCTCCCGCCTGGACGCGTCGCACATACTCCTCTGCAGACATCTTTTCACAGTGCCTGTGGTAGTCCACAATTCTGCCGCCGGCCAGGATTCGACGCAGGTTGAGCTTCTTGCAAAGCATACGTCTGGCTTCGTAAAGAGCCTTGGCCACTCCCCTGCCCCGCATATCTGGGTGCACGCAGACGTCGGCCCCGTACAGAGTGTCGCCATCCGGATCGTGGTTGTAGAAGTAATCACTATCAGTGATGCCCGCAAAGGTATGAGGACGAAGTGGATCGCTGCCCAAGTCCACAATCAGGCTTGAGACGGTTCCCACAACGCGTTCCTCGTATGTGGCCACCAATTGACCTTCAGGAAAGGTGGACTGGTGGGCCCTTAGCTGCTCTTCGTTCCAGATCTCGTTGATCTCATCGAGGAAAGGAAAACTCATGCGGTAGAGCTCGATCAGCGCCGGTATATCAGCGGACGAGGCCTCGCGTATGGTTACCTCGCCATCAACAATATCCAAAGTAAAGGGAGACATCGATGGAAGATAAACCCAAAGCGCTATCGCGCAACCAAAGGGCAGTATGGAAGCGCGCTGTCAGTGAAGATTGAAGCGCGCGATTACCCGTGCGGGGCAGTATAGCGGCACTTCGGAAAGGAGCTACATCCCAAGAAGTTCTGACCTGCGCGTGTGCCTCTTCGGGCTCTGCGCACAACCAGCTTGCTTCCGCATCCAGGGCAGATTCCACCCTCTGACGAATCAACGCCTGGAGTAACGATGATCTGTGCGACATCGCCCCTTGGAGTCACACCCTGAATCATACCCAAGAGAGCGCGCCCATCGATGAGCTGGATAGGCTGTCCTTGAGCGAATCCTATCGCTTCCCGAGTGAAGCCGCCGCAGGTAATGAGGATTCCAAGATTTGCACCCTCTTTGGACACCACCCCCAAAAGCTCACGTACGACCCTCGTCCCGACCTTTCTTGCCTTCCATTGCTTGCACTGCACGAGCCATCGTTGACCCTCTGCGGTTCTGACTTCCACGTCGACACCACCATCTGGCGCAGCGCCGCCCCTTAGATGGACCACGTTTCCATCCCTGCGGTAGGTCTCCGCGATCAGCAGCTCAAACTCGCTCCAGGAAATTCTGCAGAGATCCTCGAGCGTGCTGGTCTTACTCAACAGCTGTCTGCGATGCGCCCTGTCCAGTTGCCCTCGACTCGCCGCAGCTGTAGCGCCAAGTGAAATAAGCAGGGAAACAATCAATGGGAGGGATCCAGACGCCTGACGCCCAAGCGGGTGCATGAGCATCCTCATGAAAAAAAGGCAGCCGAAATAGGAGGCCCCTCCCAGTCCCAAAACAATAAATGGCATAGCTGACAACGGGAGAGATGAGGATAGATGCCGCACCAGATTCAGCAGTTCCTCGAAGACGCTCTTACGGCTCATACGAGAAAAATCTCGAGATGGAAGCAGAATGCCAAGCGCATAAAGGCGTCAGACAAGCATTAGCCATAATATGACGACACCTCAAACTTGAATGAATTTGAGAGGCGTTTGGGTTGTGTGGGAATCACACAAAGCCGGAGCCCGCTCCCGTTGCTCCACAGTCTGCGGCGCTGCAAATAGGCAGGAGCCTCCTTGGGATGGTCGGGTGAGAGACTTTGCTGGTAGCCGTCGCAGGTTCGGATCTAGATAGTAGGTGTGACCGCCGCAGTGACGCTACCCGTTTCGTCTTCACTGATGGGAGTCTGCTGGTGAAAGGCGAGCTTCCAGGTCTTGGCGAAAGGAGTATAGAGACTGGATATAAGTGCGCGATATGGTTTTACCTCGCCTTCGCGACGGGCGGTGACCCTATAGGTCAAGACGGCGACTTCTTCGTGAAGCCAGGCCCATTTTTGATCTTCAATCTCGATAGCGCTCCACCTTGGCGCGCCATGAACAGAAGCCACGGCGTCCGCACGCTTTAGCACGCCCACTGGATGAGGCAGAACGAGCACTGCGTCGTCAGCCAAAAAGCGCTCAAAATAATCGGCGCCGTCCATCCAGAAGCCCTTCTCGATCTTCAAAATCTCGTCCTTCATCGGCATGGGCTGCAATAAGCGAGAGGATAGGCCCTGCGCAACTGCAGCGGAGGATTTGGAAGCCAACGAAGAGAGAGGGGCGGCTGAAACAAGCAGTCCACCCAAACCTGCCGGGCGCCCAAACTAAAAAGCCCGGCGTGAACCGGGCTCAATAAAATGGGTTTCTGTGACTGCTAAGCGGTTTGCTTTTCAGCTTTCTTGTTTAGCTTCATGGCGAGATCCATGAGCTTTTTGTTGGTGTTGCCTTCCTCATCCAAGGTTTCCTGAAGTAGTTCGGCGCTCTTCTCCAAGCCAATGAGACGCGCATAGGTTCGCGCGGCCCCGTAACCGGCCATTTCGTAATGCTCCACCTTTTGCGCTGAGGAGATTAGCGCGGCATCGAGCACAGCCTTATCTGTGATGTTCTCTATCATTTCCTCGGCTTCCTCAATAATGCCTATCGTCCCCTCGCATTTCTTGCCCTGAGGCTTCTTTCCAAACTCCTCGAACACTTGCTCGAGACGTTGGATCTGTTTCTGTGTTTCCTTGTGGTGTTGCTTGAATCCCTTCTTGAGTTCGGAGCTGGAAGCGGCTTGCTCCATCGTCTCAAGAGCTTCAAGGATACGGTGCTCGGCATCATAGAGATCTTTAATCTCCGCGTGAAATAGGTCTCTGAATGTAGCGATATTCATGGCCCGCCATTGTGCAAAAATGGCGCCACGTAGAAATGACAGACGGCTTGCGAGGTCCGAGCATGCCTGCATGGTAGGAACTGGCGTGAAGGAATTGATCCGTCCGAGCCTTGCTGGGCCCTACTGCGAAGCAGGGGGGTTTTACGTAGATCCGTGGAAGCCGGTGGAGCGGGCGGTGATCACGCATGCACACAGCGATCATGCACGCGGCGGCATGGGCGCTTACCTGTGCAGCGAGGCCTGCGCACCGCTGTTGAGGGAGCGCTTGGGCGAGACGATCAAAATAGAAACTCTGGCCTACGGAGAACGCCGGCAGATCGGCAATACAGTAGTTAGCCTGCACCCCGCTGGACACCTGCTGGGATCGGCGCAGGTGCGGGTCGAACACAAAGGAGAAGTCTGGGTCGTAACGGGCGATTATAAGCGGCAGGAGGATGCATCGTGCGAAAGATTTGAGCTCGTGGAGTGCAATACATTCGTGACGGAATCCACCTTTGGCCTACCAATTTACCAGTGGCGACGCCCGGAGCAGATCATCCGGCAGATTATTAATTGGTGGCGAGACAGCATTGAGCGGGAACGTGCGTGCGTGTTGTTCGCCTATTCGCTGGGGAAGACACAGCGACTGCTTGCGGCCCTTGCGGCACAGGGAGAACTGCCTGGCCCCATGGCGACGCACTACACCAGTGCGCGGCTCAATGCCGTGTACCGTGAGCAGGGAATGCCGGTGCCAGAGGTCCAGACAGCAACGGCTGAGGTGCTGGCGGAACTCAAGGGCAAGGGGCTGCTTATCGCGCCACAGTCGATGCTGGGGAGCAATGCGATGCGAAAGCTAGGCCCGTACTCCACAGCTTTTGCCAGCGGCTGGATGGCGGTGCGGGGAATGCGGCGCTGGAGGTCTTTGGATCGTGGCTTTGCCATATCCGATCATGTCGACTGGCCACAGCTAATGCAGACCATCAGGGAGACCGGCGCTGAACGCATTGGTGTCACACACGGATACACGCAACAGGTAGTGCGTTACCTGCAAGAGCAGGGGATGGACGCCTTTGAGTTCCCCACACGCTATACCGGCGAGACACAGGAAAGTGAAAAGAATGGTGAAACAGCGAACGCCGCAGAGCTTGAGAAGGACAGCTGAAAGCCAGCGGGGCGCGTCGCTTCTATTGGCGCTTGGCATTCTTTCGCTGCTCGTGATCGGCGCCGTAGCCTGGGATGTCACACGCAGGACCAACGATGCGTTTTCTGCAGTGCAGCTTCACCAGACTATGGCGCGGCAAAATGCGCTAACGGCGCTCGATGAAGCATTGATAGCGCTGGAGCAATCACTGGGGAGAGATAGGAACGTGAGCGCACGCGCGGATATCCTGCCCAAGCCAAAGAACCCTTTATGGACAGTCGCATTCCCTGCTGATGGCGAGCCCGTTTACTTGGTAACCGGGACGCCGGCGATGGATGATACGATGGGAGCGCTGACACGTGTATTTGGACAAGACGCAGAACAAGAAGTCGTCGCCCCGGTGCTCGAACTGGTGGACGCTAATGGCGACCCGGCAGGCCGGATGGCGTGGTGGATTGGAGACCAGGGAATCAAGGCGCAGACCGGACAAATCGACAGCCGCCTCTCGCCCAGCCTGTTCAACGACTATGAACTGTCGAACGGGTTCATCGATGCTCAGGATCTACTCTTGCAGAGCCTGCCCGGACCGGCGAATGCCCCTGAAGGCGCCTTATCTGACAGTGGAGGCCTGCTCGGAAGCCACTTCCATGATTTCGCTACTTACAACGCCTTTACGCTGACGAACGGTCTGGATGGAGGATTGAGGGAAGACCTGTCAGCCTTGTATGCGCCGGGGATCGAGGAAAACGATTTCGATACCCCTCTTCCACGAGGACTAAAGGCATGGATGCAGCACGTGACGATCCCCGGCGGGGTCGCGCAACCGATCGTCAGTGAGGGCCTTCACCTGCAACCTCTGGTGGTGGAGTTTGCTCTGCGCTGCGGTTTGGCGGCAGATTCAAACCAAGGCGGCGGCTACCCCCCGGTAATTTTCAATTACCACCTGTTTGTCGAGCTGTGGAACCCATACGCGCGCAAATTGGCGACCGGAGATCGCACAGTGGACCTGGTTGTAAAGGTGCACAACTTACCAAAAGTCTCCATGCCCTACGGCTCGGCGGTCTTACCGGACCCTTTGATCATCGAACTTGACGCATTTGAAAACATGCCGCCGGGTCAGGTTCAATTGATCTCATCGCCTGTTCGGGAGGGTGGCACGAGCGGAACGGGCCTGTGGCAACTGGAGATCGGAACAGCCCATGCCCCCAGTGCTACCACAGTGAGAACGCTGGCCTTCGAAGCGGCCGATATACTCGTCGAAATATTCGATGCGTCCAGGATGGATGCTGGTCCAGTTCAGACAGTGCGTCTGAGTGGCTACGACGACTTTTCAATCAGCTATCCCCGCGCAATGCTCTTCCAACGACCTGCGACTGTTACGACGGTCAACGGAATGAGCCGGGAAGCGTTCGATGAGGGAGGATGGACGTTCGCGTATCACTGGCGGATGCTTGGCAACCCCCTCGATGGAACTCTGGATGAGTGGTTGACGAGGAAAGACCCTCGAATGAGGGAGATGGAACTGCGTGTTGGGAGCGAGCACCCTGGTATCGATTTCCTGGAAAAGCCCTATGAAGATTATCAGCGGGAGTCCCTGATACCGGAAGTCGATTTCTGGGCTTCCCGTTATTCCGCGATGTTTCGGCTCTGGGATAAGAACGCCATATTGTTTGACCTACCGGGCGGAGAGTTGGTCTCGCTGGGAATGCTGCGACATCACTACTGGGAGGGGCAGGCTCCATTTGCACTGGGAGCTCCATACGGAGGTGAAGTTAACAATCTGCTGGACCGTGTATTCTTTTCGACACTGCCACCCGAAAGAGGCGACCGACCACCTCTGAACGGGCGTATCGTGATCCTAGATGATAAGGAACCGCATGTAGGTCCCGCCACTGCCGATAGTCTGCTGCTCGAAGGAGGATTCAACATCAACTCAACGTCGATTGCGGCCTGGACGGCAATTCTTGACTCGCTCCAGCAGGAACGCGTGCCCGTCAGCGACAACTCCGGGGCTATCTACGATGAACTGGAGATGGGGCCGCGCATCTTTAACCTTCCCCATGGCGGGAACACTGCATCTTCCGCGAGCATCGCCAGTGCAATGGAGACCCAGAACCCAGTCCTTTTTGATGCGTCCAATCCCACTGTCGAAATCGAGCGACGGCACCCGGCCTTTCTCGTGGGGGTGCGTGAGCTAAGTGAGGAACAGATAGAAAATCTGGCTGAGGCGGTTGTCACCCGAATCCGAACGCGTGGGCAACCGTTCAGATCGCTCAGTGAGTTTGCTGACAGTGGGATACTGCAAGCAGCAATCGATGCTGACCCTTCTATCAATCTTCGCCACGACGGAGAGGACAGGATTGCCAGGAACAGTCCTGCATCGATAACTCAAGGGAGCATCATCGCTGCGCTGGCGCCAATCATAGCTGCGAGATCCGATACTTTCCTCGTGCGAGCGTATGGGGCAAGCCCGCGTGGAACGGCGGCCTGGCTAGAGGCGCTGGTTCAACGAATGCCGGAAGCAACAGCCGACGAGAACGATCCAGAAGACAGGCGGCGCTTTGAAGTCCTCTACTTGCGATGGCTGGATACGGAACAGCTGTAGAAGCCACCTACCTGCGATCACGTTTTCAAAAATAAGAATTTTTCTCGCCCAACCGGAAGATTACTTCACATTCCTGCAGGCTAGCGCTGCTGGGGCAGCGCCGCACTGGGGATGGAAAACGCCGATACTGCGCAACAACTTCTTACTTTAACGATCGCTATCGCTGCCGGAGGGCTGCTGATGGTTGCCGCCCGGCAACTAAGGATACCGGGAATCGTATTGCTGCTGATTGGCGGCTTTGTTCTTGGCCCGGAGGGGTTCGGGATTGTAAATCCCGATGTCCTTGGAGACCTGCTTGGCGCCATTGTGGCAATCTCGGTAGGTCTCATCCTGTTCGAAGGAGGCCTTACCCTGAACTTGCAGGGCTACATGGCCATGGCGTCAGTAATCCGAAAATTGCTGACGGTTGGGGTCCTCGTGACTTGGCTTGCAACTGCGTTCCTGATCTGGCTCTTTTACCGCTTCCACATAGGCTTCTGCCTTCTTGCGGCAAGCCTGGTCATCGTAACCGGCCCCACAGTAATTCAGCCAATACTGAAACGGATACGGCTGAAGTGGAACCTGCACAACATCCTGCACTGGGAAGGTGTGATGATCGACCCGGTGGGCGTTTTCATTGCGGTTCTGGCCTTTGAATGGGGTGTGGCGGGAGACGCCAGCGCGGCCCTGCAAAACCTTGGGCTGAGACTGGCGGCAGGCTTGATTATCGGCGTTGTAGGCGGCGAGATCATCTACAGGCTCTTACGCTACGTCGCCGAGGACGTTGTGAACGTTTTCGCCGTAGGGGCCGCCGTGCTCGTCTATGGGCTGACTGAACTGGTGATCGATGAAGCAGGACTGCTCTCGGTGACCATCGCAGGACTGATCGTGGGCTCGCGACAGCCACAACAGCTTGCCGTCATCAGGGAGTTCAAGGGCGTGCTGACGGACCTGCTCATCGGGCTCCTGTTCATGTTGCTGGTGTCTCGACTACGCATCGAGCAGTTCACCGAGTTCGGCACGAAAGGCCTTTTGATGCTGGCGATCTTCCTGCTGGTAGTGCGACCGCTCTCCATTTTGCTGGTTACGCGCGGAGAAAAGTTCAGCGTCCGCGACATCATTTTTCTTTCATGGGTGGCCCCTCGGGGAGTCGTAGCAGCTTCGATCGCCTCGCTGTTTACGCTTTCGCTGATCAATGAACTGCCAGAGGCCCGTTTCCTGGAAACCTTTACATTTTCGGTGATTGCGGCGACCGTGATCCTACAGGGCCTGACAGCTGGACCATTGGCCAAGATCCTCAGGCTCCAACAAAAGCACCCGGAAGGTTGGTTGATCGTAGGGGCGCACGGCGTCGGCAGGGCATTTGCCCGGTTCTTGAAAGAGGAAGCCAATGTGAGCGTACTGCTGGTGGATACCAACCGGAGCTATATCGCAGAAGCTGAGCGGGAAGGCTTGCCTGCGATACAGGCCGACGCCCGCGAGGTGGAGGCTCTCGAACGCAGGCCCGAAATGCGGGGCATCGGTCAAGTGCTGGCAGTCACAGACAACGAAGACTTGAACGAACTTCTGTGTTCCCGGTGGGGCGATAACCTGGGCAAAGATTACGTTTACCGATGGTCGGCGAGCGCAATTCGGGAAACCGGTCGAAGCGGCGCAGGGAAGGTGATCTGGAAGTGGATGCAGCGCCCCAGCGTCGTTGACGCGGAGTTGGGCGCGGGCGAATCCGCAATCGTTACCGTTGAGCAGGCTGCGGTGAGCACGCGTGGCAGCCTTACGGTGCTCTGTGCGATAAGAGACGGAAAACTATCCATTGATCCCGATCCTGCGGATAAGGAAAAGAATCGAAAGGCCTCGGTACGATTACTGTGCCTGCAACGTGAGATCGATCCGCTCCTTGAGGCAATTCATCACAACCTGGTAGTGCAGCTACGCGCCAAGACACCACAGGAAGTTATCCGCACCCTGGCTGGAAAAATCGGCTCACTGCCTGCTGGACTTTCAGAAGAGCGCATCAGCGAGGCGGTACAGAAGATTGAGTCGCAAGCCAGCTCGAACCTTGGTCATGGAGTGGCTATCCCACATGCGCGATTTCCTGATTTGCAGCAAGGGATCTGCGCTGTTGCACAGTTAAGCGAGCCAATAGACTGGGACGGCACTGCTCCGGTCCAGCTCGTTTTCCTCCTGATAAGCCCTGAAGATGAGCCGGAAAACCATATCGGACTCCTAGGGGAGATTGCACGTCTCACGCGTGACAAGGAAGTGCGGGAGAAGCTGTTCAACGCACACAGCTCTGAGAAGCTGATGGAGATTATCCGCAGGCAACGGTCACATTCCTGAGAGAAATATGGTTATTTTTCCTTAAGGAAGTCCTATGAAGCCCCGATAAGGCATCAGTCAGGCACGAATGCGAAGGAAGGCGATAGCGACAGATCCCCCTTCAGAATCGTGTCTGAGATATGACAGATAGATAGCAAGCGACATTGACTGTTGTAGTTCAAATACCGGTTATTTAGAGACCGCGGCCCCCAGCCGCGGTCTCTTTCTTAAGATTAAGTTCCGGAGGGATGCAGACGGGCGTGAATCCGGCTGCGAGGCAACAGTTGAGAAGAGTCCGTGTTGCAATCACAGCTTGCGCGTGCTAACACCGCAGAAGATTGCACACCGCAGATCTCCGCAAGCCGCGGATAGGACATAACGATCGCGGAGCAATAAAGCGAAAAGCACATCTATGGATATTGCGATAGTAACGGGGGCCGGGTCTGGTCTGGGGCTGGCAATTTCGCGCAAACTGATCGAGCTTGGACTACGTGTCTATGGGCTCGGAGGGAGCTATAACGACACTGGCTTTGGTCATGATTACTTTGTGCCGGTACATTGTAACCTGGCCGACATGACCGAGGTTTGGGAAAAGGTAAACAGCATCATTGAGCGCGAGGGCGACATCTATGTGCTGGTGAACAACGCCAAGCTGTATCCGCAAAAGGACTTTGTGGAGTCCACTGTGGAAGAGATGGATTCCGTGCTGAGGGTGAACCTGCTTTGCCCACTGGTGCTTACGCGCATGGCGCTTCCATCGCTGGTGCGGCTCGGAGGCTTTGTCATCAATATCGTGCCCAACAGGCCGGAGAACACGCGTGGGGGTCCAATAGGGGCTGCGACCGCGGGTGGTCTTCGCTGGATGAGCGAGCAGCTGTTTGAAGAACTTCGCGACATGGGCGTGAAAGTTACCAGCGTCTTCCCTCAGGCAAACCGTTGGCGTCCTTCCGATTCAGGTCCCGTGCCGAAGCAGAAGCCGCAAAGCGCAATCGATCTCGAGTGCGTTGCAGAGGCTGTGGGGTCGCTGGTGCTGAACCGTGACAACAACGTTGTGACGGAGTTGGTGATCCGCCCACAGCGCACTGTTGAGAAGCCAATTCCGCCGCCATTGAACGTGCCCTACCCCAAGCCGAAGCCGCTGCCACGGGTGCAGCGTGAGGAAGAGGAGCGCGAGACCATGGCTGAAACACGGGCCGAGATTCGCAAGCACGAACAGGAAGAGCGGCGCAAGCGCATAGAGGCTTTTGAGAAAGAGATCTCCGGCGGCAGGGAAGACCTTGACGACGAACCGACCCCAGAGCCGGTGGAAGATGAAGGCGGCCGGCGGGAACGGAACGGCGAAGAGGAATCGGCCGAGGGCGTTCGAAGGCGCAGACGCCGGCGTGGGCGCCGTGGGGGACGGGGCCGCGATCGCGATGCCAACGGTGAAGGCCGCCCGCAGGATACATCCGGGCAAGAGGAACCCGCCAAGGATGCAGAGGAGAATCCACGCCGGGAACAGGACCGCGGCCAACGCAGGGACGAGGATCGTCGCGAGCGTGGCGACGAGCGCTCTGGGCGACGTGATAATAACCGTGGTCATGGCCGTGAAGAACGGGGCGAAAGCCGCAGGGACGACCGAAACCGTCGTAAGGAGGACCGAGAAAGACGTCGCGAGCGCGATCAGCGTGAGCAGCCAAAAGATCGAGCCGAGCGTGAGCAGCCGGCCAAGCCTGCCGAAGAACGTCTTCCCCCTGCGCAGAAACAGGCTCAACCCATTAAGCAGGGCCCAAGCACAGATCAGGTTTCGAAACAAAGCCAGCAAGCGCCCGCCGAGGCCGAAGACCAACGCCCTCGCAGACGCGGCAGGCGCAATCGTCGCCCGGCCGTGCTAGAAATCCCGGGACTCGTGCCGGACTCGCTTTCCAAGCCGGCGTCGCCCACGCTTGACCACGCTCAAACGGCCAAGCCAGACACCAAACCCGTAAGCGAGCGGGCCACCCGCCAAGCGCCCAAGAAGGAGGCAGCCCCAGCCCCAAAGGCTGAGACGCCAAAGTCGTCGAAGTCTGATAGCGCGAGGCCTGAAACGCCGACCAAGACAGCTGCAAAGAAGGCAGTTGCCAAAACAGCTGCAAAGAAGGCTGTGAAGAAAGCGGCAACGAAGACTGCTGCAAAGAAAGTTGCTGCAACAAAGACGACCACCAAGACGGCTGTTAAGCAGGCCACTGCCAAGAAAGCAGCGGTAAAGAGGACGGCCGCAAAGAAAGCGGCTGCCACCAAGACCGCACGCAAGACAGCGGCCAAGAAGACGGCTTCGGGATCGAGCAGCAAGAGCACTGAATAACATCCGCTTTCCCGGTGAAATTTAATCCCGTGGCGCGCACCGGAGAGATTCCGGAGCGCCCGCGGGATTTTTTT
>CAYSHY010000045.1:0-32384 GCA_964430955.1 uncultured Puniceicoccaceae bacterium
GCCAACTCTTGAACTGCGGGTAAGGTCGGCACATAAGCGTATGGGTTGCCCTCCCCCACTGGATCGGTGAGGGCTACGCGGGTGGCCTCTGGCTGGGAGGCAAATATGACAAGTGTCAGCAGGATGGTGGAGAGCACCCTGCGCAGGGTCTTCTCCAAGCTGCCAAGCACAAGGCCAAAAGCCAGAGCAGCCGACGCCAATGGCACAAGGAGCAGCCAGGGATTCTTGTAGGCAAAGCAGCTCTGGATTACGAGGTAAACCAGCGTGAAAACGATCATCGCGAGACCAAGGCCGGCGCCCTTTCGCTCCTTGAGCCAAAGCCATATGCAGCCGCCGATGGCAAGCAGCAGGGCAATTACAACAGCTATCTCGCCAGTTCCCGAGCCATGGCCCAGCAGGAGCCCGGCGTAGTAGCTCCATGGTTTCTCGTGCCCTCCCGACAGCTCGTAAGAAAAGAAGGTGAGAACGGAGTCAATAATCCCCTGCGGGTTCGTAAAGAAAGACGAATAAAAGAGGATGGCGACCGTCAACGCTGTAGCCATGGATGGCCAATAAACCTGCACGAGCTCTCTTAATGAAGGTCGATTCGATCGCGGACTAACTATCAAAAGAACTGCCGCTGACGGGATTGCAGACAGAACCACAAGCGCCCAAGACTCTTTCGTCGCAACAGCAAGGCCGGCGAATACGCCGGTGAGGAGACTCCACACCACACTACCCCGGGACCACCAAGCCCGCAGCCCACACGCAAACGCCCAAAGTAGAAAGCATACGAGCAGTATCTCTTGGACATAATAGCGGCTGTAATAAACCAAACCCGGGGAAAATGAAATGAGGGCGCAAGCGCCCAGCGTGCCGGACCAGCCGAGTCTTTTCTGTAAGAGCACGGGGGCTGCGCAGGCAAGGATACCGGCAAGCGCGGGCAGCAAGCGCAGATGACGAGCCTCCAACTTGTCGGCGCCACCCGCAATCGCAGCAATGGGGACACTGAGGTAGTAGAGCGTCGGCCCGTGAAAATGGGAGGGGTCGTACTTGTATTCGCCTGTCTCAAGCAGATGAACGAGCTTCATCCCTTGTACCGCTTCATCGGCGTGGAGAGGTCGCGCGTCGAGTGAATGTATCCGCGATATTGCAGCCGAGCCGAAGATAACGAGGAACAGCCAGATGCTGACAAAGCGAGTGCTCACTGGTCTCCTTTTGCTCTGGAGGAAAACAAAAGCCGATCAAGCCAATCTATGCCTGCCGGCATCCGCCAGAACCAACCACCGGAACGATCCTCGATAACTTCCAGAGCGTGAAGCAGCGGGGGTAACGGCGAGGTGGAAGATTGGCGAACGAATGCGGCCGTAGACATCGCGTCTGACCATGCCGCAGATTCTGCAAAACACCAAATGCGCTGTTTTCCCAAAGCTGGAGAACGCGAAGCGGGATCAATGATGTGCGCTCCTTTTACTGCGATCCCTGATGCGCCTACAGAGAGGTGGCTAAATCGAACGGTCGCCTCTGCGAATTCGCCAGTCAGTGAAATCTCCCATCCTGAAGCGCCCTCTTGCGGCCCCAGAGCGAGCAACGAACTTCCTCCTCCGGAAAGGAGCGCGGAGGATATGCTCCACTCTTCGAGAACTTCCGCCATGCGGTCCAACGCATAGCCTTTCCCAATTCCGCCAAGATCATATTTTAGCCCACTTACGTCAACGCGCACAACAAATCCTGACCCGTAAAAGCTAAGACCATTGCACCGTGGATCCGGGCGCGTTGCGGCAGCGGCGTCAAAAGCGCCTCCACTTGCGAGTCGCGCCTCCTCGGCCAGCAGCAGGCATTGGTAGGCGTCTTCGTGAAGCTGCACGTCTGCGCCTGCTTCTGCAGAGTTCAACTGCGAGATGGACGACTCGTCGCGAAATCGACTCAAAACCCGCTCCAACGCGTCGAGACGCTCCCAACAAGCCAATGCGGCCTGCGCACAATACTTGTAATCAGCCCCGCTGAGCCGGAGCTGAAAAGCGGTCGCCATTGCTTCGTGATGAAAGTGATGCATACTTGGCAGTGATCGCTGATCACTTGCTTTGTCTTGATGGGACAAGGCCATATTGATGTCGCATTATAAAAAGCATGACTTTGGCGGCATTTAACGGAATATGTTGCCGTGGCGACTGACAGTTCAGCACGCAACTCCTACTAAACCCATAGAGAAGAAGATGTCACTACCTACCCGTGCCCCACCTAATGCGTTGCGTCTCTTTGGCGGGAGTTGTTTTTCGCTCATCGACTCTTGCGATGGCAGCGACGCGCTGCCCGAGGGCAAGACTGCAACCGCCCTGCGCGCAATTGCAAGTAACGCTCCTGAGGGAGGTTCCGAATTGGCTGAGCACGGGCAAACAGGGGTCCTGCGGCCCGCAGATAATTTTGGAGGGCTCATGTCTTCTCGGTTTATAGCGCCGTTATCGCTGATTTTGATTGTCCTTTTTGGGATTCTGCATTTCGCAGGTAGGCGGAAGACAACCCCAATGCCCCGAGCAGGCGCGCCAACAATCGAACCCGCCGGAGCCAGTTCATAGAATATTCGGTTTTTATGCAGCAGCACCAAAGTAATTCCCCAACGATGAGAAGACGCGACTTTTTGAAGAAGGGCAGCGCGGCAGCAGGCGCTTTTATGGTCCTGCCGAGCTTTGTAGCCGGACAGTCAAAGACAGCAAATGCGCCATCACAGCGCCTGAACATAGCTCTGGTGGGAGTTGGCGGCCGTGGTAGCGCCCACCTGTCCGCGCTGATTGATGAAAACATCGTGGCGCTTTGCGATGTGGACATCGCCCGCGCAAAGCCGCAGCTCACAAACCGCAGCTCTGAGGGCGACCGCAACCACGTGGCCCGTATCGAGCAGGTTGAGAAGAAGGGCGCCAAGTGGTTCGCGGACTACCGGGAGATGCTTGAGGAGATGGGCGACGAGATTGACGCAGTGGTCGTCTGCACGCCTGACCACATGCATTATCCAATCGCGATGAGCGCCATCAATCGCGGCAAGCACGTTTACGTTGAAAAGCCGCTGACCCACACTGTCGATGAGTCCCGCCTATTGATGGAGGCCGCGCGCAAGAAGGGAGTAATTACCCAGATGGGCAACCAAGGCCACTCCATGGAAGGCGTACGCCTGGTCAAGGAGTGGATACAGGCCGGCGTGATCGGCGAGATCCGCGAGGTGCACTCGTGGACGAACCGCCCGATCTGGCCACAGGGAATCAACCGCCCGGATCACTCAAAGTTTATCCCCGTCACACCAAAGACGCTGCACTGGGACTTGTGGTTGGGTGTTGCCGACCACGAGCCGTATGATCCCGAAATTGCACACTTCAACTGGCGCGGTTTCTTCCCGTTTGGCACCGGTGCATTTGGCGACATGGCCTGCCACATTATGGATCCTGCCTACTATGCGCTGGAGCCCGGCTGGCCCACCGCCATCGAGGCTTTCTCCACGCCAACCACGGATTTCTCGTTCCCAAAAGCGAGTGTGGTCAAGTACGAGTTTCCATCAAATGGGAAGCGCGCCGCGTTTGATTACACCTGGTACTCTGGCGGGCTGCTGCCGCCTCGCCCCAAGGGCCTGAGCATGGAGGACGTGCAGCACGGCGATACCTCTGGCACCTACTACATCGGCGATGAGGGTGTGATGTACACCAGCACCTATGGCGCAGATGTGCAGATTCTGCCATTGTCTCGCTTCCAGGAGCTGCGTCGCAAGCTGCCGCCAAAGACAATCCCACGCATCAAGGGCAGCCACCAAAAGCATTGGGCAGATTGCATCCGCGACGGTGGCGAACCTGCATCCAACTTCGATTACGCCTCGCCATTCAGCGAAATGGTGTTGTTGGGACCCATCGCAGAGCGCCTGCGCACCCGTCTGGAGATCGACCCAGAGAAGCGCCGCTTCAAGAACTCGGATGAAGCCAACGCCCTGCTGACCAAGGAATATCCAAAGGGCTGGATACTCACCTAAGCAGTTCTTGCCCGGCACGGACTTTGGCAGCCGCCGAAACCCAACGGCGGCTGCCTATTCTCCCCAAGCCAGCCGTCATCGCCAACTTGCGGCACACCTTCACTTTCCCCATAAAAACCATGGCCATCGATACCACCGTAGAGTCTACCGAACACACCGCCTCTGGCTCCCTTTTCAAGGGCTGGACGGGTAATGCCTGGGCCTTCCTTTTGCTGCGCCTTTGGATTGCGCTGAACTGGATCCTGCAGGGCCTTCACAAGTTTGAGTCGGGTGGAACATTCTCCGTGGAAAATCACAAGGAGAACATGACACGCCTCGCCGAGGGCATGGCCGGCGCTTCCCCTCTCCTTGCAGAATGGATGACCAAGCTCTACACCGCTGGTCTTGGATATGAGCAGCTACTGCTTGGCGTCTTGCTGCTTCTTGGCGTCAAGATGCGGGTGATGCTCGCTCTTTCGGGCCTCATGTTCGTGTCGCTTTCCTTCGGGCTGATGTCCGTGTCCAGCGAAAGCTCCGACATCATCCCGCTTGGCATGTACTTACTGCTAAACGCAGTCGCGCTGATGCTGCTGCGGCACCAGAAGCTGGTGCTTTGGCGCGACAAACCATGCGCCTGCTAGAATCCGTTACTTTACGATGTAATCTTCACCCGGACTTTCGATCCGTGTGAAGATTACCATAAATTTCGCACCGTCATTACCATCTTTAAACACAGTAGCTGAAGGACCCGTGCAAGAGCTCCGGCCAAGTGCAGAAGAATGTCGGAGCAGGGAACTTAAGTGCTACAAAATCGGACAACTAAAACTGAAATGACCGACCCGAAAAGCCCCGTCTCGCGTCGAAACTTCCTGCGCTCCGGCCTGGTAGCGAGCGCCGGCCTCGTATTGAACCGCGCACCTGCGGTAGCGCAGAGTCCCCGTGGCGACACGATTAATGTCGCCATAGTGGGAACCGGCGCACAGGGGCGCGTGCTTCTTGAAGCCGCCGTTGGCATTCCGAACATCCAGTTCAAGGCAGTTTGCGACATCTGGGATTACAGCCGCCAATACGGCGTCGGCATCCTCCGCAAGCACCGCCACAAGGTAAACGCTTATTCGGACTTTGATGAAATGATGGACGCCGAGAAGGATCTCGACGCCATCATTGTTGCAACTCCGGACCTCTGGCATGCGCCCTACTCAATCAAGGCGATGGAGAAGGGATGCCACGTATATTGCGAGAAACTCATGTCGCATGATTACGATCAGGGTCGCAAAATGGTGGAAACGCAGCGCCGCACTGGTAAGCTCCTGCAAATCGGGCACCAACGCCGCAGCAATCCACGCTACATCCAGGCGCTTAACGAGGTTGTTAAGAAGAACAAGCTGCTGGGCCGCATAACAAACATCAATGGACAGTGGAACCGTGCGGTGTCCGAGCCTCTGGGTTGGCCTGAAAAGTTTACCGTGAGCGATGATGTTCTGGGCAAGTATGGCTACAAGAACATGCACGAGTTCAGGAACTGGCGCTGGTTCAAGGAGTATGGTGGCGGTCCTATTTCCGACCTAGGTGCGCACCAGATCGATATCTTTAATTGGTTCCTTGGTACGAACCCGACTTCTGTGATGGCCGATGGCGGGACGGACTACTATGACAACCTGGAATGGTACGACAACGTGATGGCCATCTACCAGTACGACACGCCAGAAGGCCCTGTGCGGGCTTTCTACCAGGTGCTGACTACAACCAGCGCAGGCGGAGGTTACTTTGAGTATTTCATGGGCGACGAAGGGTCGCTAAAAATCTCGGAGAACCCGAAGATCACGCAGCTTTACCAAGAGGCGCGCGCGCCCGACTGGGAACCCTTCATTAAGCAAAAGATCATCCGGCGGGCAGGCGAAGACGAAGCCAAACCGTGGGAACGAAAGGCCGCAGCAAAGGTTGACGTACGCGAAACAGCTGCCCTTGCAGCTTTTGAGCTGACGGAAAAGTTGGAAGGACCGATTCACCAACCACACTTGATCAACTTCTTTGACGCCATTCGCGGCAAGGCCGAGCTGACTTGCCCGGCGGATGTGGGCTACGCCAGCATGGTGACGATTCTTCGGGTCAACGAAGCCGTCGAAGCTGCTCGCAAGTTGCAGTTCAACAAGGACGAATTCACTGTTTAAACCGAATTAGCAACATGAAGAAATTTCTTTCGATCAGCCTTCTGGCGGCCATCGCATTGCCCTTTGCGGGCTATGCCGCAGACAAAGTCCCGCTAGAGACGGAGCTCCCCAAGCCACTGTTCATGGGCACGCCAAAGCCCATGGGCAAGATTCCAAATCTGGCGCCTCAAACGGCTCCGGGTGAACGCGCCCCTCTCATGGTACCGCAGGGAGTCAAGAACCTGGCCGCAGGCAGGGAAGTTACCTCCAGCGACGACTGGCCGATCATCGGCGAGGTGGACTATGCCACGGATGGCGACAAGCAGGGAGACGAAGGCTATTATGTAGAGCTCGGGCCTGAAACGCAGTGGCTGCAGATTGACTTGGGCGAATCTTCTGAAATCTACGCGTTGATGGTCTGGCGCTATCACGCTGAGCCGCGTGTGTACTTCGATGTCGTTGTGCAAGTTTCAGATGATCCTGAGTTCAAGAAAGACGTGAAGACGATCTTCAACAACGACCACGACAACTCCTCCAAGCTAGGCAAGGGCGAGGACCTCGCCTTTATTGAGACTTTCGAAGGGCAGCAAATCGACGCCGGTGGAGTCAAGGGCCGCTATGTGCGCCTTTACAGTAATGGCAATACCAGCAACCCGATGAACCACTACATCGAAGTGGAAGTGTTTGGCCTGCCCTCCAAATAATCACGTCACCAGAATTTTCTTTTTGGCGCCGGCTCCGAAATGGAGCCGGCGCTTTTTGCTTTATCGATCCCCTCGCAATCCGATCAAACAGGACCCCGAGCAAAATGTGACGCAACAACTCTAAATCGGACCAATCGGCCTTGATCTCAAGGCGTCAACAAGGGGTCCCGAAATCCAAGTTAAAATGCGGCATGTGCTCAGCCCGGTAGCAACCAAGAGACTGCTGCTGACCCGGACCGATCAGTCACACCAAAAAGTTCAAAAAAAACAGAGGAACCCACTGAAACGCTCAACCTGCCCGCCGATATACATCCTCCTATGCTCAGAAAACTCGCTGCGCTGATCGGACTTATCTCTCTGCTTACTCCCCTTGCAAGGGGCGCTATCATCATTCACATCTCGCCTCATCCTGAAAATGATCAATACGTGCTGATTCAGGCCTCAGGAACGAGCGGAAATGTTACAGAAAACCACGGTTCTGGGACACTCGTTCTGGATAGAAACGCATTTGTGTACGGTATTACAAGCACATCTCCCGGGTTAACTATCGGTGGGGAAGCTATCACCTTTGCTTCGCCTACATCCTACAACTCCATAGGTTTCAGCGTGAGTAACGACCTCCCGCTTGGAGAGCTTTCCTTTGCCGGAGACGGCTTAATTGGCCAACTTGCTGCCCCTTACCTCAATACCTTCATTCCCGGAACTTATGAAATCGTCTCGGGAAGCAGCAGCATGTTTGGAATGGACGTGACAGGAACACTGACCATCCACACATCTCCAGTTCCGGAACCGAGCACTTGGGCCTTACTTTCAGGATTGTTTGTGTTCGGCTGGGTGGTGCGGCGGCGCGTTGCAAGACGATCGGCGAAATAGCTGCCTGAAGGCGCCCAAAGACCTCATCCCTTTATAGGCCCCCTCGCTCCCGGGGACCTCCTTTCTTGCAACAGCCCCGGGATGCTACGTCCTTTCGCCAATCTGATTGTCAAAAAATACCCTTTCGTCCGCCGGAACCCCCCGGTTTCCAGATAAGAATCAGGCAACTGCTACAAATACCTTCTCACACATAAGCAAATGCATAAAAAAATCGCCGCCCTAATCGGGCTAATCGCTCTATTCACGCCCCTCGCCAGAGGGTCCATCATCATCCACGTCTCACCACATCCTGAGATTGAGCAATACGCGCTGATTCAGGCATCAGGAACGGGAGGAATCACCACAGAGAGTTTTAATACGGGCTCACTATTCCTGTCAGGCCTCGCATTTACTTCTATTGTTGACCCCGTTTCCTCCGGATTAACCTTTGGCGGGACGGCTGTTAGCAGCGCATCTCCTGCGTTCGTTGATAAAATAACTTTCAACTTAGAAAGCAGTCTTCCAGCGGGTAATAGCTACTTATTCGACGGAACGGCAGTCATCGTGAGTCTCCCTAACGCCTACGGAAACATATTCATACCGGGATCCTACACCATCGTTTCCAGCAGTGGCATATTTGGAGATGATGCGACCGGCACGCTCACCATCCACACATCTCCAGTGCCAGAACCGAGCACTTGGGCCTTACTTTCAGGACTGCTGGTATTTGGCTGGGTGGTGCGACGTCGCGTAAAACGGCCAACCATAGTCTAGCATTGAGAAGGGCTCTGATGGCCAAGCGTGAGCGCTCGGCGAAAGCTCGTCCTCACAGATTTACTGAACCCGGTCAGGGATCGACTCCCGAACCGGGTTTTGACATTATATATGGGCAATGGCGAACATTGGGGTAAGTTTATCGCCCGCCGTTGCTGTGGTGGGCGCCGGGGCGGTCGGCGGTTACTTTGGAGGAATGCTCGCGCGGGCGGGCGCAAAAGTGACCATGATTGGCAGGCCAGGATTCGTCGATGCGGTGAACAGGCGCGGCGGCCTTCAGATTGATTCAATCCAGTTCAATGAGGTCGTGGATGTCGCAGCTTCGACGGATATGAGTGCGGCCCGGGATGCTGAACTAGTGCTTTTTACCGTCAAGACGTTCGATACAGAGGCGGCGGGGCGGGAGCTAAAGAAACATCTCAGAGAAGACGCCCTGGTTCTGAGTCTCCAGAACGGAGTGGATAATGTGGACAAACTTACTGCGCTGGGCATACGCGCCATCCCGTCTGTCGTCTATATCGCCGCATCGACCCCGGAACCGGGCGTCGTGAAACATGTGGGCCGGGGCGATTTGGTGATTGGCTCAAACAATGACACTACTCGAAGGATCTCCCATTTGTTTGAACAGGCGGGCACGCTCTGCAAAGTCGTTGATAACGTGGCGGGCGAGCAATGGGTCAAGTTTCTCTGCAACTGCGCCTTAAACGCTGTTTCTGCGCTTGGCCGCAGCAGCTACGGCGAGATTCCCTCCAACCCAGAGGCAAACCGGCTGGTGAAGCTGGCAGTCGATGAAATCCTGGCCGTTGCACAGGAGTTCGGGATCGAGATGCCGGGCTTGGCCAACCAGGAAGCTGCCTACGATGCTGTCTTTGGCCTGTGCAGGCAAATCGCTGCAGCAAAGTCCTCTACAGCCCAGGATCTTGAGCGCGGCAGACGCACAGAGATCGATTCCCTCAATGGCTTGATTGTCGCTTACGGCCGGCAACTCTCAATTCCCACGCCCATCAACCAGACCCTATACGCACTGGTCAAGCTGGCGGAGGCTCGAGGGCAGCAGGGATAATTTCCAGTTGGCGCAATAACCGTCGCAGCAGATTCAATCGCGCCACTGGAGGTCCCCAGGTTTCCCAGACCTGCTCCCCTTCGACATTCAGCGCGTAATACCAAATATTACCATCCCTTTCCACGTAACCCACCAACCATGCAAGCTCACGCGTAGAAGTTACGTCGGCAGTGCCAGTCTTGCCGCTCAGCCGGTATTGGGGATTCTCCTCCAGCACAAGAATCTCCTTGAGAATCTCCGTGCTGCGATCGCTGACCCCGAGACGGCCCTCATACATCCGCTGAAGAAACCTCACCTGCTCGTCAGGAGAAATTCGCAGCCCTCCGCTCCCCAACCAGAAGCGGTCCACGCCGCCCTCTATGCTGCAGTTCCCGTATTCAAATTGCTTCAGGTAGCGCAACATCCGCTCTTCGCCAATCTCCCGCGCCAACGCCTGGTAATACCACACTACAGAATTCCTAATAGCTGAGCGCAGCGTGTGATCCTGTGACCAGACGTCTATCCAGAACCCATCGCCGCGCAGGCTCGGGTCAAACTCGATCAAGTGGTCTGGCCCCGACGCAACCCCTGTTTCCAGCGCAATCAGCGTGTTCGGAATTTTGAATGTCGACGCCGGTAGGAAGCGCTCAGCAGCCCGATCCGGATTAAACTGAATCATCTCTCCAGTCTTCCCGTTCAACACCACAAATGTAGCGTCGCCCGGCTCCACCGTCGCAAAGAAAACGCCAAGGTCGATCTCCCGCTTCCTGGTTTCTTCATCACCGGCGACCACTACCGCGCCACTAGCCATGAGCATCAAAAGAACCACAAATCTCCAATAGCGGGCCGTCATCCTCCGATCCTGACGCATTACTTCCCTCACTCAAGCAAGGAGAGGTACTGCACAAACGTTACGTGAAAGGGTGATGATCTTCGGAGGTGAGAGGCCGTGGGCGAGTTTGCGTGTCGTTGGCGCAGCGTTCTGATAGCGGCGACGAGTCGCCGCACTCCATACTGTCCCTGCGGATCGCGTTGATGAAAACAGAAAGGTCGTTTCGGAGTGCGGCTGATTGCTGCCGCTTTGGAATCGAGCAGAGCAAGGGGGTTCGACGGCCTAACATGAGTGATTGATGATCCCCAATGGTGGAGGCTCTAGGCAAAGCTTGCATGTCGTTGGCGCAGCGTTCTGAAAACGGCGACGAGTCGCCGCACTCCATACTGTCGCAAATTTCACAACTACCGCCTGCGAGTCATCGCTCAGTGCGGGTAAACCATCCTGAAAGTGGCACGCCCAGGAGGAGTCGAACCCCCAACCTTCTGATCCGTAGTCAGACGCTCTATCCAATTGAGCTATGGGCGCACGTGCCGGAAAAAGAGTGGACACCTTAGCGAGGGTTGGGGTCCCGTCAAGAGGCAATATTGGTTAATTTTACTATTTTGACGGGCCGGCCACATCGGCTAGATGTCGAGCAGCGCAAAGAACTGTGCATTGCTCTTGGTCTTGCCTAGACGCTCAATTGCAGTTTCGCAAGCGTCTTCGATCTTCATTCCCGCAAGCGCGCGACGGAAGAAGTGGGCCTTCTCAAGCATTTTAGGCTCGATAAGGAGTTCCTCCCGACGTGTGCCGGATGAAGCAATATTGATTGCTGGCCAGAGGCGCAGTTCCGCGCATTTGCGGTCCAGAACCATCTCCATATTGCCGGTCCCCTTGAACTCCTGGAAGATCAGGTCGTCCATGCGGCTGCCGGTTTCAATGAGCGCACTGGCAATAATAGTAAGGCTACCGGCTTCCTCGGTATTGCGGGCGGCCGAAAAGAGCTGGCGTGGCTTCTCCAACGCGCGGATGTCGAGACCGCCTGTCATGGTACGCCCTCCGCCACCCTTGGAGCTATTATAAGCCCGCGACAGACGTGTAAGGGAGTCCATGAGAATGACCACGTCCTTGCCTGCCTCCATGAGGCGCTTGGCGTGCTCGATCGTCAGCTCTGCGACGCGCAGGTGAGAAGGTATATCCTCGTCGTTTGATGAGGCCATAACCTTGCATGGAACACTGCGGCGGATATCGGTCACCTCTTCCGGCCGCTCATCGACCAGGAGCATGATCACCTCGCACTCCTTGTGGTTTTCTAGTATACCTAGCGCGATATCCCGCAGCAGAGTGGTTTTACCCGTGCGCGGCGGCGCTACGATGAGCCCGCGTTGTCCTTTGCCGATGGGGCAGAAAATGTCGATGACCCGGTTGGTCATTGCGCCGTCGCTTTTCTCCAGTCGCAACCACTCATCCGGAGCAATTGTAGTGAGCTGTGTAAAGCTGGGGCAGCGCTTGCGTTCCTCTGCCGGCAGGCCGTCAATACTTTCAACAAACTTGACCTTGGGGTTTGGAAAGCGCCCATCCTGCTGGGCCTGGGCCACTACCCAACTACCGCGCTGGATCTTGAATCGACGAACCAATTCGCGAGGGACGAAGGGATCTGACGGGAATGTCTTGCCCCCACGCTTTGGATCGAGAAGCGCGCCGGTCTTGTTGTTTTGCGGATCGAAGATTCCTTCGACCGTAAAGCTGGAATTACTTTGTTCGGTCATACGTGACACGGACATTGGGGCCAACCAGGCGCCCGAATGAAAATGGCTGTGACGCTCACAGCAAGAAAAGCCTTGGATAGGAGAGAAACCGGACCAACGAAAAACTTCCGAAAGTGGAACTGTTTCGAACAGCAGGAAGGCGTCAAGGGTAGCTCAAGCCCTCCCTGCCCGGCTAATGGAACGCAACTTAGATCAACGACCTGCGGGATGTCAAGGTGGGATGGTAGGCCGAGAAGCGGGGCCGTGGGCCGCGGGCATGGGCCGGGAGAGGAAAAAGGGCCGGAAGAACGATCTGCGAAGGCAGGGTGAGGGTTACATGGATTGGCGAAGACTCTTGATGTAGTTGGTAAGGATGCCGATGATGTGTTCGCAACGGCCGCAGAGGTCCTCAACCACTTCGGAGGGTAGCCAATGCCTGAGCCGGACGTAGCGACCTTTTGTTTCTCGTGCCAATCCACGGGCAATAATAAGGAAGCGGATGTATTCCTTCTTGGTTTCTCTTCCATAGCCTTCCTCAATGTTTGCCGCAATAGAGTCGGCGCTCCCCAATAATTGAGAAATTAGGCGATCCAGCCTAGGGTCATCAGCGACAGTCCGCATGTCTTCGACTACCGAGTCGAATAGCTTCATCGCCAATGCGTAGGCTCCAAACTCCTCCAGCGCGTCTAGTCGCATATCTAGCTAACTTTCAATTGGAAACAACTGATGGAAATAAGGCGTTATCGTTGCCAAGAAAAAGACTATTCATCTTCCTTCCTTAATTCCTTCCACAGGTCGCTTCGCCGTTGCACTGTTCACTTTTTCTGCCCACGCCCCACAGCCCGCTTCTCGGCCCTTTTTCCTCTCTCGGCCTTGCTCTCGGTCCTTTCCCATTGTAGCTAGCTTTTCATGGCGAAAGCTTCGCGGGAGTTTTTGTATGGGTTAAACCCTTGTTTTGAGGCGTTGCGGGCGGGAAAGCGACGATTCTACAACGCGTATATCAATGAGTCGACGAAGGGTAGCGCCCGATTGCAGAAGTTGGCGGCGCTGCTGGAGAAGAATAACCTGCCAATCGAGTATACCGACAAAGGGCGGCTAACGCAGCTCTGTGGAAGCCATGAGCACCAGGGAGCGGTACTTCGTAGTTCTCTGTATCCATATGTGCGATGGGAAGAGGTTTTTGAGCACGACCGCCTGCTGTTGCTCGACAATATTGAGGACCCGCACAACGTGGGCGCAATTCTGAGAAGCGCCGAGGTCTTCGGTTTCAATGGAGTGATGCTGCCTTCAAAGGGCGTTCCAGAGGTGTATCCCAGCGTCGTGAAGGTTTCGGCTGGCGCCGCGGAGTTCATGTCGATAACGCGCGAGCGCTCAGCAAACCAGTATGCCCGGGCAGCGCAGGAGCGGGGCTACAAGATCCTCGCCTTGGATGCTAAAGGGAATTGTAGCATGAACGCCCTGCCTGACCTGCGGGAGGAAAAGGTGCTGCTGGTTGTCGGCGGCGAGGACAAGGGCGTTGGGCAGTTTATCCTGAACATGGCTGACTATATTCTCCGAATCGACCAAAAGGGTCAGGTAAATTCTCTGAACGCTTCGGTCGCGGCTGGCGTTGCGCTATTTGCCTTGGCCGCTCAGAAATAGCGCATGGGAAGAATTGCCGCTGTATCGGAGACGGCCACACGTTTCTTCGCATGGTGGGTGCTGGTCGCCGCCATTGCGGCCATCCTTTCTCCACAGCTATTCCTTCCTGTCCTTCCAGCCGTCAAGTGGCTCCTTGGCTTGATCATGTTTGGCATGGGCATGACGTTGCGCTTCGGTGATTTCGCGCGTGTTCTCAGACAGCCGAAAGCGGTGATCGCCGGGGTGGCGCTGCAGTATCTGATTATGCCGATGGCGGGCGTCGCCGTTGCTTATGCGCTCCGATTGCCTCCGGAGCTTGCCGCCGGGATTGTCCTTCTGGGTTCCTGCCCCGGGGGCACTGCCTCGAATGTAATTGTCTATCTCTCCCGTGGCGATGTCGCGCTGTCAGTCTCCCTAACCGCTATCTCCACGATGCTGGCCCCTATTTTAACCCCAGTGCTGACATACCTCCTGGCTGGACGGTGGATGGAAGTCTCAGCCTCCGCACTTTTCACCGATATTGTGCAGATTGTGCTCCTGCCTTTATCACTGGGTCTTCTTCTTCACAGTTTCGCAGGAGAGGCAATGAATCGGGTAAAGCCGGTTCTGCCATTGGTCTCTGTTGTCTCGATCATTACGATCATTGCCGCGGTCGTCGCAGCAAATGCAGGTCGCTTGGTCGAATCGGGAATTCCGGCAGCAGCAGCTGTTATCCTGCACAACTGCCTGGGACTCTTGGGCGGTTGGGTTGCTGCGAAGGCGCTGGGTCTTGAAGAAGGGCAGCGTAGGGCTCTCGCCGTAGAGGTAGGCATGCAAAACTCCGGTCTGGCTGCAGCATTGGCGACGGCTCATCTCTCTCCGCTTGCCGCACTTCCTGGCGCGTTGTTCAGCGTATGGCACAACCTCAGTGGCGCCATTCTCGTCTCATTTTGGCGACGACGCACCAACTAACGGTGCAGTGATACGGCGAAATGCGAGAGAGACCGTGCAGGGTTTAGGTGCGCCGTCGCCGCCAAACAAGTCCCGCTAATTAACAAACGGTTGATATTCATCAGCTTACGATGAGACAGCAACGGTCGCGGCGCACCGGTTTCCACGTTGGCACGCCCGGTGCATTCCTTTGCCGACTGTGTAAGGCAGATTCACCTCAACCATTCTTAAAACGATGAATAAGATTAAACTACTCACCCTAGGCGCCATCTGCGCAGTGAGCGGCGGATTAATGGCGCAAACGGGAACAAGCCCCGCCACGCAGCCCGACCGCCAAAGCGCAACGCAGAACTCGCAGGCGAAAAAGAGCGATACAGAGAAGAAGCATAAGAATACCGCGATGAACGATAGCCAGAGCCCGCGGAGCAGCTATGGCGCGCAGAGCGACACTAGCACAGGCATGGCTTCACAGACTCAAGATCAACAACGCAGCAGCAGCGGGTTGTCCTCGAGCCAAAGCCAACAGCGTAGCAGCACGGGCATGTCCTCGCAGCAAGGAGACAGCTCCGGTCTTTATTCTCAGAACCAGCAGCGCAGCGGCCTGAGCTCCCAGTCCCGTAGCACCTTCGGCATGAGTTCCTCGCAGCAGGGCGTTGCCAAGGTTGAAGCGGAACAAAAAAATCAAATTCTTTCCTCCAGCGACCTTGTGGGCGCCGACATCAAGGACCAACACGATAACAAGGTCGGCACAATCAGCGATCTGCACCTCTCCCAGGACGGTCGCATTGAAGCTGTTCATGTAGATATCGGGGGCGTGCTTGGCATCGGCAGCACAACCTATCGTCTTCCTTTCGACGGCCTCCAGGTGAGCCAGGATGGTGAAGATGTTACCGTCCAGATCCAGCAGGAGACCTTGCAGGAACTGGCTCAGCTCTCGCCAGAGCTGCAGGACGAAATGGAAGGCTGGGACACCACTGAGCAGCAAGTGACAGCGTCTACACAAACGAGCACCCAAGGTTTCGGGCAGAGCATGCGGAACATGGGCAATCAGGCAGAGCAGACGACTCGTAATGCCGCTGGCGCAGTTGGGACGCAGATGAGCGAAACAGGTCGGGATCTCCAGAGCTTCGGCGAAGGTGGTCAGGACAGCCGTCAACTAGTCGATCGCATTCGCAACGAACTGGATTCTGACAGCCCGGCGCTTCAGGACATTACCAATGTTCAAGTGCAGATGCAGCAGGATCGCCTTATTCTACAAGGACAGGTTCAAACTGAGCAGTCCAAGCAGGACATCGTCGACGCTGCAGAAAGCGTAGCGGAAGGCCGTGAGGTTGTTGATAACCTTCAAGTAGGTCGCAGCGGCGCCGTAGGTGCAGCATTCTAAGTTACTTTAGAGTAATCAGAGAAACGTCAGATGGAAAGGGGCGGCCAAAAGCCGCCCTTTTTCTTTGCACAAATTGCACGCAGAAATTAGATTACGCAAAGATGTCTCGACACAAGTGGGTGCGGGCGCTGCGGTTGATTCTTTTGATGATGGCGGCGCTCATGGCCGTGGTTGCCCTTGGAGGGTGGCTGGCCCTGCGTGCGAGCTTGCCAATGCAGGACGGCGAGCTGCGCCACGGCGCCGTCTCCGCTCCTGTAACGATAGAGAGAGACTCGTATGGAGCCCCACGCATCATCGGCGAAAGCCGCCGCGACGTTTCGTTTGCCCTTGGATACCTGCACGCGCAGGAGCGCTTTTTCCAAATGGATCTATTGCGGCGATCAGCTGCTGGCGAGCTTGCAGAGTTATTTGGACCGGCCACAAAAGATATGGATAGGAAACGCCGCTTGTTCCGGCCCCGCCAGCTAGCGCGCAAATCTATCGACCAGATGTCGCAGGAACACCTCGACTTGCTTTATGCATACCGCGATGGAGTGAACGCCGGTCTGGAGAATCTGAAGGTCCGCCCATTTGAGTACTTCCTCTTGCTTAAGAAGCCGGATCCGTGGACGGTAGAGGACTCGATTCTGGCGGGCATGGTCATGTATTTCGACCTCCAGGACGAGCTTGCCCAACAGGATATCACTCGATTTGCGTTGGCCAAGGTCGTCCCGGAGAGCGTCTGCAACTTCCTCACGCAATTTGGCGGGCCGTGGCAGGCCGCGCTTGACGGCTCGGAGCTTCCTACAGTCGCCATTCCCCCAGCCGCAGATTGGCAATACCTACGCGGCATTGACGCAGGAATGACAGACCTGACCCACCCCATTGATGTCAACGCATACGGCAGCAATGCCTGGGCGGTTGGCGGCGCTCACACAAGCCATGGCGGCGCCACCCTGGCTAATGACATGCACCTTAACCTGCGTCTGCCCAACATCTGGTACCGAGCGCAGCTGATAGTGGCCCGCGAAGGATTGAACGTCGTTGGCGCAACGCTCCCCGGCCTGCCCTTGATCGTGACGGGCTCCAATGGATTTGTTGCGTGGGGCTTCACGAACAGTTACGCAGACACCGCAAATCTCGTGAGAATTGATGCTGCAGGAGAAGGTCGCTATTTGACTGCAAGCGGACCTCGCGCATTCGAATACTTTGACTTTCCCATACGCGTACGTTTCGGGGCAGATGAGTGGGTAAGCATGCAGGAGACCGACTGGGGACCGGTCGTCGAGGCCGCCGGTGAGAATGTATCCATATTCTGGGCAGGTTCCCGCTTCCCGGCGAATCTCAGCCTGATCGAACTGGAGCGCGCACAAACCCTTGAGGCTGCTCTCACAGCGGCAAACAACGCCCATGCTCCTGCGCAGAATATCGTGATTGCCAGCAGCGACGGCAGGGTTGCATGGACGATCGCCGGAGACCTACCCGAATTTCCGGCAAATGATGGTTTTGCTCCCGCAGTGTCGTCTCAACTTGCGGCCATACAACCGGCCAAGCTTCCACCGGAGAGGTTACCGCGCGTCGTTGCTGCCGAGAACGGCATCGTATGGTCCGCAAACAATCGAACCATGGGCGGCAATGCCTTTGCACGACTCGGCGACGGAGGATTATCCGAGGATGCACGCGCCTGGCAGATCAAGAAAGGGCTGATGGAGCGTGCTGATTGGAGAGAAAAGGACCACCTCGCCCTGCAGCTCGACGCACGGGCGTACTACCTCGACCGCTGGAGCGAGCTGCTCCTTGAGACACTTCAGGCAAGTGACGCGCCAGGACTGCAGGCAATTATACCAATGATAACAAACTGGGGAGGAGAAGCTGTACCAGATTCCGCAGGCTACCGTTTCGTAAACGACTTCTCCGAAGCCGTCATTGCAAGGCTAGCAAGCCGCCTGCTAAAGCCTGTTATCGATCAGTATCCCGAATTCGAGCCATGGCGTTTGCGACTCGATCAACCGATGTACCAAATCGCGTCTGAGAAGCCCGACTACCTTGCAGATCCAGAGTTGGGAACAATTGACGCAGAGCTGGAGGTGGTTGCGCTGGAAGTCTTGAAACACCTGACGCAAGATGGAAAGCGGCCGATAGAAGAAGCCGTTTGGGGCGAGCGCAATTTCCTGGATATCGATCACCCGATTACGCTACTTGCGCCGTTCCTTTCGCCATGGCTTAACCAGGAGGGCACACCCCTACCCGGAGACATGCACACGCCACGCGCGTCCCGGGCAGGATTTGGCGCATCTGTACGCATGGTGGTGTCGCCGGGCCGGGAGGAGAGCGGAATCTTCCATATGCCGGGCGGTCAAAGCGGCCACCCTCTTAGTCCCCACTACGAAGATACGACAGATGCCTGGATTAAGGGAGAGCCACTGCCCTTGCTGCCCGGACCTGCTGAGCACACACTGCGCATCCTGCCTCTGAACAATGGCGATTAACGACCTGGCTCCGACACACGAAGCAATTGCAATCCTGCCCGCAGCAGTTGCACGGCAACTGCGGGTCGCGCCACTACGAAAGCTGGGGCATAGAAGCCTGCTGGTGGGCGTTGCCGAGCATTCCGATTTGGTCGCACTCGAAGCGGCAGCCATGGCTCATGACTTTTATCCGGTTCTGGAGCATATCGATAGTACCGAGCTGGAGCAGCGACTCTCACTGCTGGATGAGGCGGACCTGCAAAGCGCAGTCATTCACGCATCCACGGATACACACTTGGCGCAAGCCCCTGTCTCGGGTCGGCTGGAAGCGTACCTTACCGATATCCTAGAGGCGGCGCTGGAGCGACGCGCCTCTGATATTCACTTCGAGCCGACCCGTGAGAATCTATGCGTAAGGCTACGGATTGACGGGCGGCTACTTCCATTTGGCCTCCTACCCATCGAGATGCGACAGGCAATACCCGCTCAGATCAAGGTTCTTGCCAAGTTGCCGCTGGCGGAGAAGCGGCTACCGCTGGATGGTCGTCTTCGCATGTGCGGAACAGATGTCAGGGTATCGATTCTGCCTGTGTTGAACGGAGAATCCGTAGTGCTACGGATCATGGGAAAACAGGATGCTCTGGCGCTCGGCGATCTTGGGCTTCTTGACGATCAAATGACCGTGATCGAAGAACGCCTGAGGCATCCTCATGGTTTGCTGCTTGTCTGCGGCCCTACAGGTTCTGGAAAGTCGACCACGCTTTACACTCTGTTACGTCGCCTGGCAGACGGGCAACGCAAGTTGATAAGCATAGAAGACCCGGTGGAGACTCAGGTTGCAGGGGTGACACAGGTAGAAGCACGGCCGCCCACAGTTACCTTTGCCGGGGCGATTCGCTCCATGCTGCGACACGCGCCAGATGTGATTCTAGTGGGTGAGATACGAGACAATGAGACTCTGGCTGCAGCAATGGAAGCTACCCTGTCTGGCCACATGGTAATGGCCTCTGTCCATGCCCGCGATTGCGCCGAGGCCGCCGTGCGATTACTTGATTTGGGCGCAAGCCGCTATGTCGTTGGCGCCACCTTGCGCCTGGTAATCAGTCAGCGGCTCGCCCGACGCCCATGCACGGCCTGCACGCGAGCGTCTGGTCCAGATTGCAGCGTCTGCCATGGTTCCGGCTCCAGCGGCAGGCGGGGAGCGTTTGAAGTGCAACCCTTTGAGGGCGCAGTCAAGGACGCATTCCTTGCCGAAGCAGGGGCGGAAAGCATCCGGGCAGCTGCGCATTCGATGGGATACATGTCCCTTTCCCAGGTCTTGGAGGCATTGGTTCAAGAGGGGGAAATAGCCCATGATGATGCATTAACTCTTGGGAACTGGCTGGAATCGCCGTTGATACAGTAGTCGAACCATGTAGAGGAGAGTAAATTGATGAGCTCAATGGGTGTAGCAGAGAACAGCGCAATGTCGTGCCCCTACGAGATGAACGACTTGCTTGAACTGATGGTCGAGTCCGGGGCAAGCGACCTGCACCTTCAGGTTGCGCAACCTCCAACGCTACGAATCAGTGGCAGCATGACCCCGGTAGACGGCCCCAGCCTGCGCCCGGAGGATACCGAGGCGTTAATGCAGGCAATCACTTCCGACGAACATCAGGAACGGTTGAAAACACGGGGCGGCGCCGACTTTGGCTTCGCTTACCTGGACCGCGCCCGTTTCCGTGTCTCGGTGCTGAAGAGCAAGGGGAACTATGGCATGGTATTGCGCACGATACCCAACCACATGTTCGGGTTGCGCGAGATCGGGCTGCCGGACAAAATCAAGGAGCTCCTCACACGGCCGCGTGGCCTCATTCTCGTGACGGGTCCTACGGGCTCGGGTAAGTCCACGACGCTAGCATCGATGATCAACTGGATCAACGAGAACCGCGACGGCCACATCATTACGATCGAGGATCCGATTGAATATTACCACCCGCACAAACGTTGTATTGTGACGCAACGTGAAGTGGGCGGCGATGTCCCGTCGTTTTCGGAAGCCATCCGTGGAGCGCTCCGCCAGGACCCTGACGTTATCCTCGTGGGTGAAATGCGCGATCTCGAGACAATCGAAGCGGCCGTTAGCGCAGCTGAAACGGGGCACCTCGTGTTTGGCACGCTTCACACGACCGGCGCTGCGCGCACGGTGGATCGTATTGTCGATGCGTTCCCATCTTCCACCAAGGACCAGATCCGCACGCAGCTGGCTTCATCGATCCAGGCGGTCATTTCCCAGGTTCTCTGCCGCAAGACCGGAGGCGGGCGCATTGCAGCTTACGAGATCATGGTGAGCACCACCTCCATCGCCGCGCTGATTCGTGAAAACAAGACGTATCGAATCCCTTCAGACATACAAACCGGTTCACAGCACGGGATGATCTCACTCGACGCCCACTTACTGAGTCTGGTAAACCGAGGACTGATCAACCCGGTTGAAGCACTGGAAAAGTCTCAGGCGCCAAACGACTTCCGCGCAAAACTGGAGGCGGCGGGCGTGACAATTCCGGAGCTATAAGCCTCTAGGATATTGCAAGACCCTGCCCAGCCCCACCCCCAGCTTGAGACCGCCGGCGTGCGTAAGCAGCCGTTGCGAAAAGCTGAGCGTCTGGCCCGGGAACTGGGTCTGCCCTATCTGGAGGAACTACCGTCTAACGTTCCTACTGGACTAAGAGACTTGCTAACAGAAGAGCTCCGACTGAAGTACCGGGCAGTTGTCGCAGGAGGAGTCAATGAGCGTCCATTGCTCGCGACAGACGATCCCGTACGGCTATTGGAACGCCTACCGGAAATCGCGTTTGAGATAGGAACGACGCCCGAGCTTGCCGTCGTGGAAACCACGCAGCTTGGCTTGATGACGCCCATCAGGGGTGGAGACGTCTTGGCGGCGGCCCTGGAGGAACTGCGCACCCTTGAGTCCCGTGCGGATCTGGCAGTCGTAGAGCAGGATGCCGCTGCAGCGCCGGTTGCACGCTATTCGTCCCTGATCCTGAAACGTGCAGTGCAGGGAGGAGCAAGCGATCTGCACCTCGAGCCATCGGAGCATGGGTTTTCCGTACGCATGCGAGTAGACGGCTGGCTGAGGGAGCTTCCGGCGCCATCAAAACGTGGTGGCATGGCGGTCATTGCGCGATTGAAACTCTTGGCAAACCTGGACCTTGGCGATCGGTTCAGCCCCCAGGATGGGCGATTGCGGGAAGAGTTCGACGGGCGCGCGGTGGACTTTCGTATCGCGATACTGCCCGCAACGCACGGGGAGAGCGCTGTGATTCGCATACTCGATGCGAAAGCGGCGCCACTCACCCTGGCCCGGGCCGGGATGCCAGAGGAATGCAGAGAGGCCGTCTCCGGGGTCGTGCAGAGCGGCACGGGGCTCTTGCTCACCACCGGACCGACGGGCAGCGGAAAAACCACCACTCTCTATGGCATTCTCAACATGCTGGACCGCGAGCAAATCAAGGTAATCAGCGCAGAAGACCCAGTGGAGTATGAAGTAAGCGGGGTTATGCAGATGCCTATACGGCCGGAGCTGGGCCTGGACTTCCGACGGGCCCTTCGAAGCTTCCTGCGCCACGATCCAGACGTGATCATGGTGGGGGAAGTGCGTGACGCGGAGACCGCACATATCGCGGCGCAGGCGGCGCTTACAGGGCATCTGGTGTTGGCGAGCCTGCACGCGGCAAGCGCCGTCAAGGCGCCTTTGAGGCTGCTGGAACTGGGCTTGAAGCCATGGTTGGTGGCCTCTGCCCTGGAGCTTGCCCTTGCCCAACGCCTCCTTCGAAGGGAATGCCCCTGTGGGAACGGATGTCTGGAATGCAACAACAGCGGCTACTTGAGTCGCGCGGCGATTTACGAATGGTTGCGGATGAGCCCTCCTCTGCGCGAACTACTCCACAGGGGCGCCCTTGGAGAGTTTGAACGAGTGGCGAATGAGTCCATGTCACAAACGCTGCACAGCGAAGGGTTGCGGCTCGTGGAAGCAGGAGAGGCGAGCTTCGAGGAACTGAACACTCAACTTGGCAGATAGAAATGGCAGGCAAGGGCTCAAGCCGCGAGGCAGCGCATATACTCCAGGAATTGGCGACGATGCTGGAAGGACAAGTTCCTCTGGCGCGGGCGCTTGAAGTCATTGCTGGGCAGAGACGTAGTCGCGAGGGTCGTAGAGTCATTCGTTCCCTGCTCGCACGGGTGCAAGCGGGCGAGCCATTATCAGCAGCCTTTGCAGCCGATTCAGGGTTCTTCGGCCCGGGGGCATCCGCAGCCGCACGCGCAGGAGAGGCTTCGGGAAAGCTGGCGGAAAACCTCGCCCGGCTGGCGCAGCACCTTGAGCGTCGACGCGCCTTACAACGGCGTATCCAGACTGCCTTGGTTTACCCTTGTGCAGTTCTGTGCGTCAGCGTGTTGGCAGTAACCTTACTCGTAAGTCTGGTTTTGCCACGCCTCGGGGACCTTATGGGTTCGATTCCCGGAGATGAACCTTTGCCGCTACCAACCCGCATCGTGCTGGGCTTTGCAGATCAAGCGGCTGCCTGGTTGCCTTTGATCATAATCGCTGTGATTGCACTCCCGGTGATTCTCCTCCTTCCCCGGAGAAAAGGGAATGGAAGGGTAGATCGCGCTTCATTTCGAATACCCGTGTTGGGTCAGGTTCTGCTTTGCGCGTCCCTTGCCCGCGCCACGGGTTCGCTTGGATCATTGATCGACGCGGGGGTTCCCCTTCCAGATGCCCTGTTGCTCAGTGGAAAATCTGCCAGCAACCGCGCGCTAGAAGTCGCTCTGGAGTCCACCGCGCTGCGCGTTTCACGTGGGCAGCCGTTGTCCGCAGCGCTCCGACAGGAGGCCGCCTACCTTCCTGCGGCATTTCTGGAGATGACCGCAGTTGCGGAAGAAACGGGTCGCCTGCCCGAGTCAATGCTCCGCCTTTCCACAAGCCTTGAAGAAGCTGCGGCAGCAAGAACAGCGACCCTCCTGGCCTTGCTCGAGCCGGCTCTACTAGGTCTCGTCGCCCTCATCGCAGGGCTTGTGGTTGCCGCCGTCTTCCTACCCGTCGTGCAACTGGTTGAGCGCCTGGGGCAGTAACAAGGCCTTAAAACAGGGCGGCTTCTTGACATCGGCCCTCGCGCTGGCCGCCCACACGGCCCATGGCGATCCTCCTGCCATTTTGTTTGCCGGGGTTGGTGCTACAGTTTTAGCTGAAGCATCCTGATGCATTACGCCAAAAGAACGCTAGAGGAGCTGATTAAAAAGATTGGGCTGGTCGGCGAGCGCAAGGCGCTGGTGGGCGTCGATGGCTTTGTCGACAAGATCATGACTCCGGTGGAACAGCGCTCTGGCCAGGGAGACAATTTCAAGCCCTTTGACGGGATGGCGGCGTTTGGCCAACGTATTGTCGATGCTGCGGGCAAGAGCTGTAACATCGAGCTCTACCCACGTATGGAAAAGCTGGGCGGCAACGGCCCGTTGATGGCCGATGCGCTGCATGCCGCAGGTCTCTCTACACGATATATCGGTGCGCTGGGGGATCCAGTGATTCACCCGGTTTTCGAGAATTTCGCACGTCGCACGCGCGCCGTTTCCATTGCTGAGCCGGGAGTCACCCACGCCCTGGAGTTCGATGATGGAAAGATCATGCTCGGCTCGATGTCCAGTCTGGACAACGTTACTTATGAGCAGATTATCGCACGGATGGGCGAGGGTCCGTTCATCGATGCGCTAAGCCGGGCAGACCTGGTTGCGCTTGTAAACTGGACCATGATTCCAAACATGACCGCGCTCTTTGGCGCCTTGCTGGAGCGGGTCCTGCCCCACCTTCCACCCCACGAAGCCGGCCGTGTCTTTTTGTTTTTCAAGGGAGAGAAACCGAAACGGTGCCACAGCGCCCGTCTGGCCGTCCACAACGGAAAATACCGGTTTCGCTCCTTCGGCCATGTCACACTGGGGCTCAATCTCGCAGAGGCCCAGCAGGTCAGCGAAGTCCTCGGGTTGCCGACGGTAACAAACGATGAGGAGAACCTGCGCCGGGCTGCCCGCGCAATCCGACAAAAACTCTCCCTCTCCACGGTAGTCGTGCACCCTCGTGATTGCGCTGCTTGCGCCAACAAGGACGGAGAATGGTTCACCTTTGGGCCCGTTACCGAGAAGTCGCACATAACCACCGGCGCCGGCGACCATTTCAATGCTGGTTTCTCCGTTGGGCAGGTGCTCGGCCTGTCTCCGGAAGCTTGCCTTACGCTGGCCGTCTGTTGCAGTGGGCAATATGTGCGTTCAGGACGTAGCCCCAGCCTGACAGAGACGGATGCGTTCCTGCGCTCCCACTGTGAGCAGCGCCAGCCTTCCCATATTTGATCGATCAAAATGCCAAAAGACAACGACGATACCCGCGGTTTTCTGATCACCTTCGAAGGCTCGGAGGGTAGCGGCAAGAGCACCCAGGTCAGCCGCATTGCGAGACGCTTTGAAGACCACAGCTACGATGTCGTAGTAACCCGTGAGCCGGGCGGAACAGCAGTGGGCGAGGAAATCCGCCGCTTGCTCATGCATGCCGAAGCCTCTGACAATATCACCCCCGAAGCTGAACTGCTGCTCTTTGCTGCAAGTCGCGCCCAGCTCGTTCGCGAAGTAATCCGTCCTGCCCTGAACGCGGGCAAGGTGGTGCTGTGCGATCGCTTCCTGGACAGCACGACAGTCTACCAAGGGGTGGGCCGGCAGATCGCGGCCGAACCGGTAAACATGATCAACACCTTCGCCGTGGGCGACAACATGCCTGACGTAACGGTCGTGATCGACATCCCTGCAGAGGTCGGCATGGAGCGTGTGCGTCATCGAGTGCGCGAGATGCCAGACCGCATGGAGCAAGAGAACATCGAGTTTTATCGCAAGGTACGGGAAGGCTACCTGATGCTGGCGAAGACGTTGCCAGAGCGCTTCATCATCGTTGACGGAACCAAGTCTCTCGACGAAGTGGAGTCGTTTATCTGGAGCGAGTTGCGCAAGCGGGTGATCTAATGGTAGGGCAGGAAAATTTGTTTGGCGCCGAAGTCGGCGGATTTGCCGGGGAACTACCCGATGAGTTGCGTAGAAGCCGACCCGTTCGCGTGCTCGAAGAGTCCCTTGCAAAGGGGCGGGTGCCTCATGGCCTCCTGTTATACGGCGAGGAGCTCGAGTCGCTGGAGCTGGTTGCCATGGCGTTTGCAGGAGCCTTACTGGAAGCGCCGGGACGTGCTCGCGAACACCCGGATTTGCTTACGCTTCGCCCGGCTGGAAAGTCCCGCCAGATCCGAATTGGGGACCGGGGTGAGCCGCAGGAAAACTCCATGCGCCAGTTTCTGCGCGATATTCACAAAACCGCCAACCGGGGCGGGCGCAAAGTTGCCGTGCTCTATGAAGCAGACAGGCTCAACGCGGCGACCGCAAATGCCTTTCTTAAAACGCTGGAGGAACCGCCGGGGGACACTGTCATCCTCTTGCTCACCACTCGTCCCTACGACCTGCTGGACACTATACGCAGTCGCTGTTTCAGCTTTCGCATCCAAGGGGTTGCAGGAGCCCTTGCAGATCCCGGTTGGCAGGAATGGACGGCCGCCTACCGGCAATGGCTGGATGCACTGCGTAACTCTCCGCGAAAGCCCAGGGAGGTCGCAGATGTGGTAATGGGGCTCTACGGATTGGTGGCCCGCTTCGACAAGGTATTGGAGACGCTGGCCGACGCATCCTGGGAGCGCGAAAAGGAGCAGTTGCCCACGAATGTGCCTGCCGAACAACAAGCCGCCCTCGAGGCAGGCAATCGCAAGGCGTTGCGGCAACGTCTCATGACGGGCATCGAGCGCATCACCCGCGACTGGGCGCTACAGGACGGGCCCGAAGCCTCCGGCCGCGCACTCGGTAGAGCCGTTGCGGCCCTGGAACACTCGGCCCGCATGGCAGACGTGTTCAATCTGCGCGAGGACGCCGCCCTAGAAGCGTTCCTTCTCGCCAGCTTGCGCAGCTGGACAATGACTGAGTAAGGGGAGAACTGCCAGCTTCTGGATAGGAACTTGGTCCCCCTACCCTTGCACACCAGCAGACCGGATGGCGCGAAAGCTGACGATGGAGCTGGACCCCACCATGAGTAGCGCGGCAAAGACTGGGTGCAAGAGCCCCAAAGCAGCCACTGTCATGCCGATGCCGTTGTAAACCAACGCAAACAGCATGATGCCGCGCACGCCCGAACGAACCTTTCGAGCGGTAGCGATCGCTTGTGGCAACGAGGCGAGGCTCTTCCCCGTGAGAGTAGCGTCTGCCGTGGAGCGGGTAAGACCAGCGCCGTTCTGCATGGCAATGGCGCCATGAGCTACCGCCATTGCGGAGGCGTCATTGACCCCATCGCCCACGAAAATCACCTGCTCGCCACGCTCAACGAGCTGCTCGACTTCGCGCACTTTGTCCTCGGGGGATAGTCCCGAGCGAACCTCGACATTGCGGATCTCTTTCCAGCGGGGCTCAGGGTCTCCAGTGAGAATCATGAGTCTTCCGCCGGCCGCCGCAATCTGGTCAAAAGCAGCATCTACGCCGTCACGCAATCTCTCATCGAGAAGCGCCACGCCGGCCGCCTGGCCATCAACGATTACATACACGATCTTTTTGGCTACCTGGCCATGGGCCGGGCTTCGTTTGACGAGCTGTTCGAAGGCGCTCGACAATTGTGGCGCCAGCGCGATGTCGCCAATGAGAACTTCCCGGCCATCAACGACGGCACGTACGCCCTGACCTGGAACGAGGCGCCTGTCTGTAGCGGTGAGGCGATTGTGCGATTGTGCCTCGAGAGCCCGGGCGATGGGGTGCGAGAGTCCTTCTTCAACAGAGGCAACCGCAGAGAGTAGCCAGGCGCGATCCTGTGAGTCCGAAGCTACAAAATCCACCAGCGCCAGCGAATCTTCGCTGAGGGTACCCGTCTTGTCGAAAACGATGGTCGTTGCAGAAGCCAGCCGATCAATGATGCGGCCATTCTGGGCAACAATGCCGAGCTGGGACAGCCGCTGCAGGCCGCCCCAGACCGCGATCGGCGTGGCCAGCCCAAGCGCGCAGGGGCACGCCACCAATAGCACTGCCATGGAATTGAAGAGAGCCTTCCACCACAGACCGGCCGGCAGCAGGTTCACCCATACGACAAAAGTGATTAGACTAACGGTAGCAACAACAGGCAAGAACCAGCGGATGATGCTGTCTGCCTGAGCCTGCAGATTGGATGGCTGCTCTTGTCGCACCGCCTCTACGCGCTCGAGTATGGCGTCGATCTGGCGTTCGCCAGTGAGTTTCTCGGGACGGATAGTAAAAGAGGCATCCACACTATGGCTGCCCGCCAACACCCGATCGCCTGCGCGTCGCACCACCGGCGTAGGCTCGCCTGTCAAGGAAGTCTCGGAAACAAAGCCCTCCCCGGATAATATGACTCCATCAACGGTTACGGGTTCGCCAGGATTGACGGAGACACGCGAGCTGGTCGTGCAAAGCTCATCCACCGGAATGCGCTGGCGCCCATTTTCGGTATCGACCCACGCATGGGAATATTGCTCACGTAGCGCCTCTGCTGCTTCCAACGCCTTGCGGCGGGATCGGGCGCCGGCAAGTTTACCAAACGTGTACACCACCAGGACGATAGAAACGACCTCGTAATATACGCTGCCTTCACCGCTGAGCGTGCTGACCAGGGAGCCGATGAAGGCGCCCAGCAAACTGAGAATGAACAGCCCCTCCACGGTCACCTTCCGCTGGCGGATCGCTTGCCATTGCGCCCTGAACAATGCCGGTCCAAGCAGGGCGATGACCGCCAGGGCAGCAGCAATGAGCCCCCCGTGCACGAGCCAGAACTCGAAGGATCCCGGCGTGGGCTTTTCCTCAGAGGTGTTCAATCCCAGGTTGAACATCATCGATTGGCCCGCCAGTACGAGAGCAATTGCCAGCCGCAGCCATATCATCGCCTCTGACCGCGCACTCTTTGGCTTTGCCTGGGGCGCGGGCGCAGCACAATGACAGCACCCGCCAATGGGCGCCGTTACAGCCACTTCACTCACAGTCTTTCCGCTCACGATTGTAAAATTAGCGTCAACCTGAAAGGTCGCAACCTAAAGAACCACCGGGTTGAGGAGGCGCAGGAAAACGAAGACCAATACGCCGGTGACAGAAACATAGAGCCAGACGGGATACGTCCATCGGCCAACCCTTCGGTGGGCGCGCCAGCGTCGTGCAGCGGCAAAGTAGGCCGAGCACAGCACCAGCGGCACAACGACCATTGAGAGCACGATGTGGCTTACAAGGATGAAGAAATAGACCGGGCACAGCCAGTCCTCACGAAGGAAACGGGTATCGCCATGTGTCTGGTGGTAGATGATATAGCCAACCAGGAAGGCTGCTGACGCGATAAGCGCGGCGATCATCATTGCTCCGTGCGCGCGCTTCCGGCCGGTTTTGATGCAATAGACACCCAATGCGACACAGGTGGCGCTGATAGCGTTGCACAAGGCGTTGAACCCCGGTAACGCAGTCGTCCACCCTGTCTGTGTTTCCTGCGGTCCCTGCCAGTAGATCAGGTAGAACAGGAACGCCAGTACAAGGGCGCTAACCCCGAGGATGACGCCTACTGCTTGCCGGTTTTCCACCGGAGGCAACGCCGGTCTGCTCATATAAGGCAGTGTCTGGAGGCAAACAGCAGGTGGCAAGTTGGAAACCACTCTTCCAGACGCATGTTACCTACTGCCAAATCACCGATACCTACAGCTTCAGGTAGTCCATTAACAGCATGATTTTCTTCTCCTCGGCGCGGCCCCCGAACTTAACCGCACACAGCCCAATTGGGCGAAGAGGACGACCGAACAGGAGCAAAATGATTTGAATTCTTCAATTAGACGAAATCAAAACCTTGCACATGGGAAGACTATGCCCATTATGTGCGATACCGGTCCGGGAATGGCCGGTAATCAAACCGCATGTATGGTCCGCTTTGGCGGCGCCATCTTGTTACGGATTGTTGGGGGCGCTTCTTCGGGGGGAGAAGCGCCCCCTTTTTCGTTCCGGCTGTGCACATCGCAGCCTTGCAAGGTTGCGGGATGAACGGTAGCGGAACACGCTCTACCTTTGAAAAATGCCGAGCCTGGAAGAACGATTTGAAGCGCTGCGAGCGGCGATGCATACCTGCATGGCCTCGGATTCCGCAGAGCTGCTGCGCAGGCTCGAGCACCTTTGGCCGCCGCGGAATCATGCCGCGGTTGATCGAAAGCTGGCTGATCTTGAATTTGCAGTGCAACGCTCGCAGGCCCGGCGCAAGGAACGCGAGGCCAGCATTCCGCCCCTACGCTTCCCGGAAGAACTGCCCGTCTCCCAGCGAGCGGAGGAGATCATTGCAGCGATTCGCAAGCATCCGGTGCTGGTGATTGCCGGTGAGACTGGCTCCGGAAAGACGACGCAACTGCCCAAGATGTGCCTGGCTGCCGGGCTGGGCGTGCGGGGCAAGATTGCCTGCACCCAACCTCGGAGGGTGGCGGCCCTGAGCGTTAGCCGGCGCGTGGCTGAGGAGCTCAATGTGCAGTGGGGGCGTGAAGTCGGCGCCAAGATTCGCTTCACCGACGAAACGTCCTCTGAGACGCTCGTGAAGTTTCTCACCGATGGGATGCTGCTTTCCGAACTGCAGGGCGATCCCGACATGCTGGAATATGATGCGGTGATCATCGACGAGGCACACGAGCGTTCGCTGAACATCGACTTCTTGCTCGGGCATCTCAACGTCCTTCGCAAGCGCCGTCCAGACCTGAAGATCATCATCACATCCGCCACGATCGACGTAGGGGCATTCTCGAAGGCGTTTGGCGATGCGCCGGTACTGGAGGTATCCGGCCGAACCTATCCCGTGGAGGTGCGTTACGAGCCGATCGACAGTCGGCTGGAGGATAGCGGCGACATGACCTACATCGAGGCAGCCGCTAATGCCTGCGAAGAAATCATTACTGGCAACCGCCCCGGGGACATCCTGGTATTTGTGCCGGGCGAGCGCGACATACGGGAGTTGTGTGACCTGCTCGACGGCAAACGGCTCGGCGGCGCCGAGATTATGCCACTGTTTGGAAGGCTGAGCAGCGGCGACCAGCAACGGATCTTCCAGCCAACGCAACGGCGCAAGATCGTAGTGGCGACAAACATCGCCGAAACGTCGATCACCGTTCCAGGCATACGCTATGTCGTGGATACGGGTCTGGCCCGCATCAGCCGCTATAGTCCTCAAACCCGCACCCAGCGATTGCCGGTGGAACCCATTTCCCAAAGCAGCGCCGATCAACGCAAGGGCCGGTGCGGTCGCGTAGCAGAGGGCGTGTGCATTCGACTATACAGCGAGCAGGACTACCTGAGCCGTCCCCGCTACACCGACCCCGAGATACGGCGGGCAAACCTTGCCGCAGTTATCCTGCGGATGCTTGCCTTCAACCTCGGGCAAATCGAGACATTCCCCTTCATCGATCCGCCACAGGAGCGCGCGATTCGCTCGGGCTACGCCTTGTTGCAGGAGCTGGGAGCACTGGATGAAGAGAACAATCTGACTCCCGTAGGTCGCCGGTTGGCCCGGCTGCCGGTAGATCCGACTGTCGCGCGGATGCTCCTGCAGGCAATGCGTGAAGGTTCGCTAAACGAAGTGCTGGTAATCGCAGCTGGCCTAAGCATCCAGGACCCGCGGGAGCGGCCTTCGGAAGCGCGCGATACGGCCGACCAAATGCACAAGCGCTTTAATAACCCGCGATCCGATTTCCTGTCTCTGCTGAACATCTGGAAGGCCTACCACGACGAAACAGAGCGTCTCTCCCAAAGCCAGTTGCGCAAGTTCTGCAAGGCCCATTACCTCTCCTACCCCCGGATGCGGGAATGGCGGGATATTCACGCTCAGCTCACACGCACCCTCAAGGAAATGGGCGAGTATTACGAGGCAAAGGGCGAGGCAGAATACCATACGATTCACCGAGCATTACTGAGCGGGCTGTTGGGCAACGTGGCGCAACGCGAGGAAGGAAACCATTACAAGGCCACACACAATCGCCACGCCATGCTCTTCCCGGGTTCGGCGTTATTCGACAAGGACGCTCGCAAAGCCGAACGGAAGAAGTTCAAAGGCAAGGAAAAGCCATCCACCGTTTCCGGTTCGCGTACGCCGCCTTGGGTTGTCTGTGCAGAGTGGGTGGAAACAACGCGACTCTATGGACGCTCTTGCGCATCGATTGAGCAGGCATGGATACTCGACTTGGGCAGGCACATCCTCAAGAGCAGCTATGATGCGGGACGCTGGGATGAGAAAGGTCAGCGCGTCGTGTGCACACAGAAGTTCTTCCTGTATGGCCTGGAGGTAGCGCGTAAGCGCGTGGGTTATTCCAGGATCAACCCGCAGGAGGCGACAGAGATTTTTGTGCGCAGCGGACTGGTCGAAGGTGGAGTTACCGAGCAATTGCCCTTCCTTGAGCACAACCGCCAGCTTCGGGCAGACGTTGAGGAACGCCACACGCGATTACGAAAGCCCTCATCGTGGGGCATGGACGATCGTCTCTACGCGTTCTATCTGGACAGGTTGCCCTCGGGTATTGGCAGCGTTCCAGATCTTCGAAAACTCATCAGGGAAAGGGGCGACGACAGTTTCCTACGCTTAACGGAGCAGGACCTGGCTGGAGAACTGGAGGATGACCCGGCTTCGTTTCCCAATGCGGTGCAAATTGGCGGAGAATCCCTTCCGCTTACTTACGCATACAAGCCCGGCGAGGAGGATGACGGAGCGACGCTTACAGTGCCGATCGGGCAATTTGATGCGATTCAACCGGGAATGCTCGACTGGGTCGTGCCCGGTTACATTGAGCAGCGAGTGGAGGCCCTGCTCAGGGGGCTGCCAAAACAACACCGGAAGGCGCTCTTCC
>CAYSHY010000046.1:0-7697 GCA_964430955.1 uncultured Puniceicoccaceae bacterium
TGGCGGTTTCATGACGAAGCGCGTGGATTTCCGGGCAGTAGCGCTCCCAGCAGGTGGCTTGGCAACATGGGGGGTGCTCCTTACAGCGATGGTTCTCTTTGCCTGTCTCCACTGGGGCTTTGGCTGGTCAATGGAGATGTCAATGCTTCTCTCGGTGATTATCTCGTCAACAGACGCTGCTGCAATTTTCTCCATTCTGCGCAGGCAATCACTGCCTTCAAAGCTTTCTTCAACAGTCGAGATCGAAAGCGCTGCAAACGACCCTATGGCCGTTCTGTTGACGACTGTGGCCGTAGCGAGCTTTAGTGGGGCCGAAAGCTTTGGGATCTCCACCGCGCTTTCGTTCTTCTGGAAGTTCAGCGTCGGCCCGATTATCGGATATCTGGTGGCGCGTTGCGCCGTGTGGATTTTCAACCGCCTCAACGCACAAGATCGCGGCTACTACTACATCCTATTCCTCGCGTTTGTGCTCTTGATGTTTGGCCTTTCGGAACTTGTACACGCGAGCGGAATGTTAGCCGTGTTCGCAGGTGGTTTCGTCCTCGGGAACTCAACCTTTGTGCATCGCCAGGGGGTGCTCAATTTCTCGGAAGCCGTCTCCACAACCGCGAACATTTGCATGTTCGTGTTAATGGGGGTTCTGGTCTTTCCAAGCCAGTGGACAGACCTCTGGTTCCAAGGCACGCTCTTGTTCCTGGCGCTATCCTTTGTCGCACGACCAATGGCTGTCTTCCTGGGCACACTGGGAATGGGAATTAGTATTCGACACAAGGTGTTTGCAAGCTGGGCTGGTCTCCGCGGCGCCGTCCCAATCGTACTTGCCACCTACCCAGCTGCAGCGGGTCTTGGCATAGCTAACGACGTCTTCAATCTGATCTTCTTTGCCGTCATTTTATCGATTTTGGTCCAAGGGTCGACATTGGGGCTTGTCGCAAAGTTGCTGAAACTATCGCAGCCATCACGCCCCAAGCCTCTTTTCAACCTAGAGTTGATCACAATGGCGCCCAGCGACTATGACGTCGTAGAGATCGACTTACCTGGACCCAAGGGCGCCCCTGGGCCGGTAATCAGAGAACTCAAACTGCCCGAAGGCGCAGTAATCTCGCTCATTACCCGCGGCCAGGAAGTGGTTCTCCCCAAGGGCAACACCCGCTTACAAGGATGGGATCACGTTTCCGTCATTGCTCACGCACCTGACGAAGCAGCCGTCCGGAAAGCTTTGGCAGCATCGTTTAATCAACATCAGGATGAAGAGGACGCAATCTCTGGCTAGTCCGAACCCAGCCAACAATGTCCAGACTAAACCCTCAAAACCTTTGACGCGGGCAAACCAAAGGATAAAACTGACAGTGCAGACTCACAAGCTGCGCAAACCCTGTCCCCTATAGAAGGCGCCACCTTCTCAAAAACTGAATGAGAAATAACAGCCGACATAACGCAGCCTGATCTGACATTTCAGTTCAACATCAGACCCCTAAACCCCATGAGTCAAAAACGTGTATTATGGACCGTTCTTGCAGCAGCAGCATGTTGCGCGCTGCCAGACAGCCCCTTAAACGCCGCAACATTCCATATTACTGGTCACAAGAACGACGGCTTGGCCCAGAGCAATGGAACAGCCGGGCAGACTAGTAACGAAACCGTGCGATTAGGCGGTTCCGGCCAACCCACCGGGACAAGCACATCACTTACGTATCTGTTCGAGTTGCCGGAGTTACCAGAAGGAGATGTCGTCTTATCAGCGACCCTTACCTTTACGGTCTTCAATCGGGAGAACAACTTCTCCTTTAACATAGACCTTTATGGACTACCCTTTCGCGAAACCGCTACTGTCCTTGCCAGTGACTTCTACGATGGAACTTATGGCGGAGATTCATCTGCCACCCCGCTGCAGAACGACATCGTTCTTGCAAGCCAGGTAGACCTGAAGAGTCCATACACACCAAAGCAGTTTACTACAAGTGATGCAGCATCGCTGCTACTGGCGGCACACCTAAATGCGCAGTATGAAGCAGGAGCGGAATCGGGCGATTTCGTTCCACTTCGATTGAGCCCTGATTTGGATAGTCCGAGCAACTACCACTACTATCTCACGCCTACAGCAGATCACTCCACTCCCGAGTATCGTCCCGTTCTTACGATTGAGACGTTCGACGGGAATTACGCGCCAGTCGTACTCTCAGTCCCCATTCAGACGATTTATGAAGGAGAAGGCGCCACGATCGAAATTGTAGCCACCGATGCAAACGAAGAAGATACGTTGACCTTCTCTACCGTTAATCTGCCTCCATTTGCATCCATCGAGCAAACATCCCCAAAGGGCGCCACAGTAACCATAATTACTGGTGTTGGCGACGCCGGATTCCACACATTTCAAGTGATTGCGCACGATGGGAAGCTGGAAGGGTCTGCTGACGTTTCGATAATTGTACGGGATCCCGCGGCCGCAGCCGCCTCTCCTGTCTTTGAAGCGGTGGAAGCATTAAGCGCTTCACAAGGCGGCGCCGCATCGGCGACGATTGTCGTCACTGATGAAGACAGCGCGAGCGTCAGCCTAAGCGCCTCCAATCTCCCCTCCTTTGCGACCTTTGTCGACAATGGGGATATGACGGGCACCCTCGTTGTAACCCCAAAGTATTCAACAGAACCCCAAGACTATATCATCAACCTTACTGCCACCGACGACCAGGACAATGTAGCGACTCTGGCAATCCTTGTTACGGTGGAAGAGACAGAGTTTGCCACCTATTACTGCGATCCGGTTAACGGAAGCATGAGCAATGACGGCAGCGCCGGCAGCCCTTGGGGATCGCTGCAGCAGTTGATGGCAGCGCAAAAGTCCTTCAATCCGGGCGAAACCATTTATCTGCTGGATGGTTACCACGGCGAGCCTACCATACAAGGGTCGAACACCGACTATGTCTTCATTAAGGCGGCGCCGGAAACTCAACCGCGAGTTTCACGGCTAAACTTCGGCTCAAACTCCCGTTACTGGCATGTAAGCGGACTACAGGTCAGCCGCTCTTTCGCGCCAAATCCATCGAGGGCCACCATGGTGGAAATCCGAGGTTCCAATAACACGCTAGCGGAATGCGAAGTGTTTACCTATCCCATTATCGCGGGCTGGACCGCGGCTGATTGGACTGGCAAGGCGTCCATGGGTGTCTGGGTTGGTCAAGACTCTACCCATATCACCATCGAGGACAATGTCATCATAAACACCTCTCACGCAGTTGAACTGCGGGAGCGTACTAATCACTGCGTTGTTCGCCGCAACCATATCCAGCACTTTAGCGGTGACGGGATTCGCGCACTGGGGAACGATCTCCTCTTTGAATACAACTTCATCGCGGACAACTACAAAGTCGACGATAACCACGATGACGCATTCCAGTCGTGGTCGCTTTCCTCTGGCGGGGCAGTTGGAGAAGGCGTCGTATACCGTCATACGATACGCGGCAACGTGATCATGGAAACCACGGACGCAAACCGACCACTTCAAGGTCCACTACAGGGGATCGGTCTGTTTGACGGCATGTTTGAAGAATGGGTGATAGAGAACAACGTAATCCTGATTAACCAGTGGCATGGCATATCGCTCTACGGCGCACGTAACTGTAAGATCATCAACAACACCGTTCTGGATCAGAACCCTGCAGTTGAACCCGGGCCAACCTGGATCGCCCTCTATCCGCACAAGAAGTATAACAGCGCCCCGGACAACCAGAAGTCCTACTACATGGGCGGCGGAAACATCGTGCGAAACAACCTCACAACATCGTTTAACGTGAGCGTCAACTACGGCACGGTGGATAACAATGTCGTCATATCCACAAGCAACCTGAAGAACTACTTTGTAAACTATCCCTATGATGTGCGCCTGAAGGAAGGCAGCCCGGCTATTGATGCGGGAAACAATGCTAACGCGCCAACAGTAGACGCCGACGGCGTGTCGCGTCCCCAAGGAGGCAAGGTTGATCTCGGCGCCTACGAATATGTGCAGGAGTCTCAGGCAAATTGGGGAAAGTACCCCGTAGAACCGGGCAACTGGGTCAACACTGGGAACCTGATGAAGTGGATCTATGTGGGTCTGTCTCCATGGGTCTACCAGCAGGATAGTTCAGCCTGGCTCTACGTCCCTGCCGAGGCGATCACGGACGATGGCGTCTGGGCATTCTCCGCAAGCTTCGTGCGTGGTCCTTCTTCAGGAGAGAGCACTGTGGGCGGCTACCCGATTGAAGACAGTTGGATCGACTCACCGCTAGGCTGGGCCTTTGCAGGAACGCCGCCTTGGCTACACTTCCTGAACTTCAACACATGGGTGTTCCTGAAAGATGACGCAATCACTTCCGGTGGGGCTTGGTTGTACGTCATGGATGACAACTGAGCATCTAGCGACCTGTGATCGCTGAGCGAATCGCTTTGCGATCACGGCCGAGGCTGGAGACTTTGGAGCAATGCTCCCACCTGAAGTCTCCTAAAGCAGGAAGGCGATCCCAATTGGGATCGCCTTCAATCTAAATTGCTGAGACGTAAGAACCTGAACTAGGCTTTGCGGGCCTGCTCGAGAAGGCGCTTTTCCTTAACCTTGTTGGCTGCCTTACCAATGCGGTTACGCAGGTAATACATGCGCGCCTTCATCGTCACCGACTCGCGGTCTACCTCGATCTTCTCGATGTTGGGCGAGTGCACCGGGAAAACACGCTCCACGCCTTCGCCAAAGGCCATGCGGCGCACCGTGAACGTTTCGTGTATGCCGCTCCCTTTACGAGCAATCACGATGCCCTGGAATACCTGGATACGCTCCTTGTCGCCTTCGCGAACGCGAGTGTGCACGCGCACACCATCGCCCACCTTGAATTGGGAGCGATCATCCTTTAACTGCGCCTTCGTGATTTCGTCGATAATAAGGTTCATTGTCTGTGCTTGCTAAATTTCTCAAGAAGGTCAGGACGACGTTGGCTCGTTCGCTGGATACGTTGTTGATTTCTCCAACGCTCGATCTCGCCGTGGTTGCCTGACAGTAGTACTTCCGGCACCCGCATGCCGGCATACTCAACCGGGCGCGTGTACTGGGGAAAAGAGAGCAAATTGTCGTTGAAGCTATCCTGGGTCAAGGACTTTTCCTCGCCCAAAACACCTGGAATATAACGTGAAACGGCATCAACCAGGACTGCTGCGGCCAATGTGCCATTCGTGAGAACATAATCCCCGATGGAAACCTCGCGATGGATACAGCGCTCGCGAACACGCTCATCGATTCCTTCGTAGTGGCCGGATACCAACAAGAGGTGCTGGGCCGTAGATAGATCGCGAGCCAATGCCGAGGTTAGCGGCTCACCGTCCGGGCAAAGATAGATGACGCTTGTGGTTTCCCTGCGGAGGGCGGCAATCGCCGAAAAAAGAGGCTCAGGCTTGAGTAGCATTCCCGCTCCGCCCCCAAAAGGACGATCGTCTGTGATCTTGTGCTTTCCTTCCGCCCAATCGCGGATATTATGCACAGATATATCGATCAGACCGCGTTCTCTTGCCCGCCCGAGCATGCTCTCGTCAAAGAAGCCGGCAAGCATGCCGGGGAAGAGCGTGAGGATATCAATGCTCAGGGCAGCCATAGCACGGCCTCAGACGAGCAGATTGCCCAAGTCCTGTCTAACAGAAACCAGCCGGGGGCTGGTCAACTACTTACTTTCTTCTTCGCGGGCGGCTTCTTCAGCTTCCTGAGGAGCAACAGCCGTTGCGCCGGACTCGCCGGAGCCAGCAACAGGCTCACCCGTTGGAGAGGCCTCTGCAGATTGGTTGGCTACCTCGGTAGCTTCCTTGACAGCGGGCTCCACTGCCGCAGGCGCACTTGAAGCAGCAGGCTTTGCGGCAGCGTCCTGATCTGAGCCACGAGCTGCGGCTTCGCGCTTGGCGCGGTTGATGATGGTGCGTGCAGTGTCGCTAGGCTGAGCGCCAACGCCCATCCAATAAGCTGCACGTTCGAGATCTACCTTAACCTGGCGGCCCTCGACCTTGTTCTTGGGGTCATACGCGCCAATAACTTCGATAAAGCGACCATCACGCTTGCTGCGGGAATCCGCAACAACCATGCGATACATGGGCTTATGCTTTGCGCCACCGCGCTGCAGACGAATCTTTACGGCCATTCTGAAAAATGCTGATTTGAACCTACGAAAATAGGGAAAAGTGCACACGAAAGATGTTTCGCCCTCCCCTGTCAAGCGTGGAGACAGGGAGGATTGAGAAACACCTGAAGAAAAATCAAACTACGCTTTAAGAGAGAGCCTCCGACATCTTCTTCTCGTTGCGTTTGCGTTCATTGGGATCGAGTATGCGCTTGCGCAGTCGAAGGACCTTTGGAGTGGCTTCGACGTACTCATCCGGCTCGATGTACTCGATTGCGCGCTCCAAAGAAAAGCGCACAGGAGGCGGCAGCATTGCGTTCTTGTCTTTTCCAGCCGCCCGGAAGTTGGTTAGCTGTTTTGCCTTTGTGGGGTTCACAGGCAGGTCGTGCTTTCTTGGATTTTCTCCAACCACCATCCCTGAGTACACCTTATCTCCCGGAGCAATGAACAAGCGACCGCGTTCCTGGAGCGCATCTAGAGCATAGCCGCTGGCTTCGCCAAAATCCATGGATACCAATGCGCCGGTCTGCCGGGTCACCACTTCGCCCGCAAAGGGCTTGTAGCTGTCAAATAACCGACTCATGACACCGCGCCCACTGGTCTGATTGGCCAAGTCGAACTCAAACCCAATAAGACCGCGAGTCGGACCTGTTGCCTCGACTTCGACGCCGCCCGCATGGTGATTCATGCCTTCGATCGCACATTTACGACGGGCAAGATTCTCGAGCACTGCGCCAAGATTTTCCTGATCGATATCGATCCAGACCCGTTCAAATGGCTCGCAGCGCTTACCATCTATCTCCTTGTAGATTACTGTGGGACGCGAAACGAGAACCTCATAGCCCTCACGACGCATCTGTTCCACCAGAATGGCAATCTGCATCGCCCCGCGCGCGGTAACCTTGAAGCGGGCGCCCTCAGAGGTGTCTGAGACGTGAAGTGAAATATTCGTCCGCATTTCACGGAAGAGACGCTCCCGAATCTGGCGTGAGGTTACATACTTGCCGTCGTTTCCAGCCAATGGACCATCATTGACGGCAAACTCCATCTCGATGGTTGGCGGATCGATATCAACGAACGGCAGGGCCTTTGCATCCGGATCGACGGACAGAGTCTCACCAATGTTGATATCTTCAAAGCCTGCTATGCCCACGATATCGCCAGCCGAACCAATGCCGCGCTCGCGTGTTTGGACGCCAGAATACTCAAATACCTTTGTAACCTTCCCACGCTCGCGCTTGCCATCTGCAGATAAGCGATACACGGGATCCCCGATCTTGATCTCGCCGCTAAGGACGCGACCTACCGCAACACGACCAACAAAGTCATCCCACTCGATGTTCGAAACGAGCATACGAAACGGAGCATCCTCTACCATTGGCGGGCTGATGTGCTCCATGATCGTCTCAAAAAGAGCATCCAGATCCTTGCGCTCGCCGTCCATGGTGCGATCCGCCCAGCCGAGCTTTCCGCTACCATACACAAATGGAGCGTTGAACTGATCTTCGTTGGCGTCGAGTTCCAGAAAAAGCTCCAGGACCTTATCATGAACCCAATCAGGACGTGCATGGT
>CAYSHY010000046.1:7707-30850 GCA_964430955.1 uncultured Puniceicoccaceae bacterium
GGTCGCGATCGACTTTGTTGATCACCACAATGGGGCGAAGACCATTATCGAGCGCTTTCTTGAGAACAAACCGCGTCTGGGCCTGTGGACCATCCAGTGCGTCAACCAGGAGAAGAACTCCATCAACCATCTTCATGACGCGCTCAACCTCGCCGCCAAAGTCCGCGTGACCCGGGGTATCGACAATATTGATGATAGCGTCCTTCCAGTGGACCGAAGTGTTCTTGGCCTTGATGGTGATGCCCTTTTCCCGCTCGAGGTCCATGGAATCCATTACCCGCTCGGCCACCTGCTGATTTTCCCGAAAGACGCCACCTTGGCGCAGCATCTGGTCCACAAGCGTTGTCTTGCCGTGGTCGACGTGCGCGATGATCGCGATATTGCGAATCCTGTCTGCCTGCATAAAAGAAAAGAGACAGGAGCATGTTCCATGATGGCGCGCTGGCGAGATGGAAAACGATTTTTTTTGAGAACGAAATAGCGGGGGCCAAGGCTCGACTGTCGCCAGCCCCACATCCTATTGTGTCTCGGATATGCAGGTTCCACTTCTGGATATAAAGGCACAGAATGCTCCGCTACGCGATGAGCTGGCGGCGGCAGTTGAACGAGTCCTGGACTCGGGGATCTTTATCCTTGGACCGGAAGTGGAGCAACTCGAGCGCGACCTGGCGCAACTCAGTCAATGCAAGCATGCGCTTGGCATGAGCTCTGGAACAGACGCATTGCTCGTGGCTCTGATGGCGTTGGACATTGGCCCGGGCGATGAGGTGCTTGTCCCGGACTTTACGTTCTTCGCGACCGCAAGCTGTGTCACAAGGCTGGGCGCCACCCCTGTCTTTGTGGACGTGCGGGAGTCTGACTATAATATGGATCCCGAAGATGCGGAGCGAAAGTTGAGTTCCCGCACAAAGGCGATCATACCAGTGCACCTGTATGGGCAGATGGCCCCCATGTGGGAGCTCAAGGACATCGCGCGGCGGCGGGGCATACCTGTCATAGAAGACGCTGCGCAATCCCTTGGCGCAGAGCAGAACGGGACGCGCGCCTGTAGCATTGGAGATATTGGGATCACAAGTTTCTACCCTACCAAAAACCTGGGCGCTATGGGCGACGCAGGAATGCTGTTATGCTCCTACGACGGGCTTGCAGAAAAATGCAGGCAATTGCGCAATCACGGTATGGAGCCTCGCTACTATCACTCCATGATTGGCGGAAACTTCCGTCTCGACGCCATTCAGGCAGCATTCCTGAGAGTGAAGCTGCCTCATTTGGAAAGCTATGCAGAAGGACGGCGGCGCCACGCCACATTTCTACAAAATCGCCTACAGGCACTGGGCAATGCATCCATCGGGCCTTCAGAGGATGCGGACCTCATTCTACCGCTCGAACTTGAGGGAAACCGTAGCGTCTGGAATCAATACACAATCCGGGTGCGCGGAAGTGGCAGAAGAGACGCGCTGAAGCAGTTCCTTGGCGCTCGTGGCATCTCCAGCGAGATCTACTATCCCCTCCCCCTGCATGAACAGGCGTGCTTTGGCGGGCGCTGCAAGGGTGGCGATAGCTGCCCCGTGGCAACTCAAATCACGAAGGAAGTGCTCAGTCTACCAATTTACCCAGAAATGTCTCCAGATCAGCTGGAAGCTGTCGCTTCGTCGGTGGAATCATTCTTTGGGTCCGGTTCAACTGGATCCTGAATACGCACCTTCCATTGACGGGTATGATGCGCGTTGAGTTCACGAAGCTCGATGATGGCCGAGTTCAAGCCGTCCACAACTGCGCCCAATCCAATGGCAGTGACAGCCATTAACAGAAGGCCAACAAATAGAGTGGAAACTGCGCCCACGGGCGCCAAGCCCGTCTCGGGTCCCAGAAACAAGAGAACTGGAGCTGAGACCCCTGCAAGCGCTCCTGTGAGTTTAAGGGCCAGCGATACCGGGAGATATTGCCGACGCTCGACAAAAATCTGCGAACCACGATGCCGGCCTCGTCGACGTTTCGACGAGTGGCGACGCCCATCATCCGCGCTATTATCCCTTCTCTTGCGATCGGAGCGTGAGAGTCTTTTGGACCCGTGCGACTTCATACAGGGCGTCAGCGTGTCGACGCGGTTTCAGAGATCAATCTGATTCTACAGCACTTTTGCGACAGCTGGCGCCTACCGCTTGATTGTGAAACCAGAGAACGTTCTGGATCGCGTCCCGGAAGACACCTCGGTAGACCGGATAAAGGATGCGAGCTGACGTTCGACCTCTGCCTTGAAAGCGAGCACCTCGTTCTTCTCGCCTTCGGCTTCCATCCTTACGCGACCGTCCGGGAGGTTCTGGACATAACCAGACACATCAAACTCCTTTGCCACGTTCTGCGTCATGAACCGAAACCCTACTCCCTGGACGCGGCCGGTAAAAAAAACGTCGATATGGAAGACACTGTCGTTCATTGCCACTGTCGTAGTATATGAAAGCGGCCTTGTCAGGGTTGAGATTCGCCGCCATGATGTTTTTATAGATTGATTTTTAAGCTGCGTGGTCCGAAGATGGTTCGAAACTGCGCAAGAGGCAGATTGATGAGTAATTATAACTTCGAGGGGCAGTCCGATGGGGACTGGGATGAACGGAATGAAATCTCCTGGAAGGAATACGATTGGCAGCAATACCTCAAGCGCCACGAGCAAGAGGTAGAGCGATTTATCGAATGCTATAACCGCCTTAAGGAAGAACCAGAGCACATTGATCAGATTGCCCGGGAGATGGGCTGGGATGCAGAAGACTGGTCAGTGAGCGAAGGTTACGAGGACGAACAGATTCTTGAATTTGAGCGTCCCCAAGAGGAGGAAGAGCGCCCAGACGATTTTGATCCGTATACATTGCTACGACACCCAGTGTTCGTGGTAGTCCGTGGCTTGTACCGATCGATACGGCGCCATTGGGAGCTTTTCCAACGCCGCAACGAACGCAACATCCGCCCGACCGGATCCTGGAAGCTATCGCAAACCCTCAGCGACGGCGAAAACTTCGCGGTATTGGCCATACAGGCATTGGACATGGGCGACTACGCCCTAGCCGTGTGCCAACTGAAGCTTTCTTTAAGCGCAATCAATCGCACCTTCGAACTCATGCCATTGGTGATTCCTACAGAGTTACCGGACTCAGGCCCATTGAGCCATGAGATGCGGATTCGCCTGTTTGACCTGAGGGAGGTTAACCTGCGCGTGCTTAGCGATTGCCGTGAGGAAATTCGCAGGCAGGGGCGCGAGCGGGACTAGCGCAGGTCCTTTCCACCATCTGGATGCCTGGGCATTGAAGCGATGGCGCTGAAGGGTTGCCTTGGCTTATTGCTCGGATGTATGCGGCGCCAGCTTCTGGAGAGTGAGTGTCAGTGCCCAGATCTCTTCGCCCGTACCCAAGTCGTGCACGGACATCCGCACGGATCGATGCTTGTTGATCCCTGAAAAATGCAGGAAGGCGATGTGAGGTTGCCTCACCAGCGTGCCAGGAGTGCGTAAGTAGTTCAGGAACGTTTCCTCGTCGAACTGGGTATCGCGGAACCCGCTGACGGTGAGCTCATAGATCGGCGGACGTTTGTCCAACGCGAGCGACAACTCTCCCGGATAGGCTGGCGCCCCTGCGAGGATCACCAAACCTGGCAAGGAACGCTTACGCAGCTGTTTCTGGAGATAGTCCATCTCAGCCTGAGCCGCAACTGAATCTGACGCCAAGAGCGGCTCGCCCATTGCAAGGATGTGGAAGCGTGCTCTACTGATTTCGATAGCGTCCAGAAGCCAGTCCCATTGTTCCTGGCCTATGATGGAATGATTTACCTGATCCGCGTTTCCAGACCGCCGCCAATGGGAATCGAGGAAGAATATTTCCACATCACCCCACCTCCAGGACCATCCGCCCACGCCAAACGGCCGATTTTCCATATCCCCTAATGGCGTAGGCCAGTAACGATCAAACGCTTCGCGCGCGAGATAGCGGGACCAAAGACTATGGCCGGCGCCGGGTGGACCGTAGTCGACCTGTCCCCAAGTAGCCAAATTCTGAGTTCGCACAAAGAGAGGCTGAAACAATGGATCTCTGCGTACTTGTGCGTGAGCCGACTCATAGCCACGGAGACTGCTCCAGCGGTTCTCATCCAACCTCGACAAGCCGCCGAGCCAAACCGTGGCAGTGGGTTTATTAAGATCGAGAAGGCGCCCAATTTGATCAGCCGTCAAGCCGCTCGCGACGCTGTTGGCGCCGCTCACAACGGCTATTGAGAAATTGCCTTCTAACCTGCTTATTGGCGCTGTGCGGAGTGCAAAGAGAGGATCGACAACCTCGCCCGTTACGCGCAATCGCGCGACATGTTCCTGACCGGGTTCCAGCTCCTCTGCTCCAAGTTCGGCGGTAAAACTCTCATCTGGCCTTGTAAGAGCAACATCCGCTTGTTGCCACTGACCGGAGCTTTGATCGAGTAGCTCCAGACGAACGAGCGCCTCTCCGTCGGATTGAACCCATACTGCTGCATCTGAACCTGAGGCAGGTCCTATTAGGAAACGATGATCAGGAGGCTTGAAATTAGCCGCGACAGCGCAGCATGCAGGAAGGACAAATACCGCAAACAGTGTAAGCCAATTATTGATCGAAGCGGAAAATCGTTTCATCGGGCCGGGCGTAACCGAGCTTTTCCCGGACGACCCGCTCGAGGAAATGTGGATCTTCGAGCACCAGTCGCAAATATTCCTGGCGGTTGCGCAGCTCGTCTTGCTTTTTCTCAAGTTGAACCGCCAATGCAATCTCGCGCTTACGCATCGTTTCGTATTGCCGATAAGTCTGCAGTACCGCAGCGCTCATGAGCACGAGCACAACCACCAGCACCCCGGCTAGGAAAAGGATGAAACCTCTGGCAAATATGCGCTGCATTTAGGGAGAAAGACGTGCGAAAAGGGCGATAGGCTGGAGCTTACAACGTTACGGGAGTAAGGAAAGCAAAAAGGTCATTTCGAAACGGGAAGATATGCCGTTAATGAGAAGAAGGCAACTGAGACATGTATAGGGAGTATTACGGCTTGCGGGAGATGCCTTTCAACATCACTCCCGACCCCCAGTTTCTGTTCTTGAGCCCTACGCACGAGGAAGCGCTCCAGCACTTGCGATATGGGATTGAGCAGAAAAAGGGGTTTATTGTGCTCACAGGCGAAGTCGGCTGTGGGAAAACCACACTCTGTCGACGCCTTCTGCAGGATCTTTCGCCGGAACGGTATGAGACAGCGTTAATTCTAAACCCACGATTGAGCGAGACTCAGTTGCTTAAGCAAATTCTCGCAGAGCTAGGGCAGGAAGCTACAGGACAGAGTCGTGTGGAGCTCATGCAACAACTCAACACCCTACTACTGACCAAAGTTGCGGAAGGGAAAGACATCGTTCTGCTCATTGACGAGTCGCAAAACCTGAGCTTTGAAACAATTGAGCATCTGCGGATGTTATCAAATCTGGAGACCGATACCCAGAAGCTTCTCCAGATCCTTTTGCTGGGCCAACCAGAACTGAAGGCAATGTTGCAGCAAGAGAAGCTCCGCCAATTGCGTCAGCGAATCCTGGTTTACTACGACTTGAAGCCGCTCAATCGCGAGGAAACGCCCCTTTACATCCAACATCGGTTAACGCTTGCGGGTGGAAACGGAAGGCCTCGTTTTACTCGTCGCGCACTGAGAAGCGTTCATCGAACAAGCGGAGGAATCCCACGCATTATCAATAACCTCTGTGACAAGGCGCTACTTGCGGCTTTTGTGAGAAACTCGGATGTGGTCTCGTGGTGGGACGTGCGACGTGCGCGAAAGGAAGGGATCCTATGAGTCTGATCAACGACGCACTAAAGAAGGCCCAGGCGCAGCAACAGCGTAGTCCGCTAACGACGGCCTCGCAAATCTCCCCCTCCTCTCAACAGCCGAAGGGCAGTCGCGTAGGGCTCTATATTGGTCTGATGTTCGGTGGCGGTTTCTTTTTAACTGTGGTTGCCGTAGTGCTCTACCTAATCTTCGTGAACTACGAGATCAACCAGGTGCTGGGTCCAGCTACGCCCCAAACGAACGGGCCAGTCGCGCCAGAATCAGCGACGGAGCAAGCTCCGGAAAGCATTCCGGAGGACCTTGCCCCTGTGCAAGATCAGTCTCTGACCGACCTTGAAGGCGTTGCCCCACTGACTGATGAGGCAAATACGGAGATCACGATCGTTGATACTCAGGAAACCAATTACGAGGTGGCAGGCGAAACCGTGAATGAGACGATTGATCCAACCTCGGATCTTCAGGCATGGGTTGACGCTCTACAAGTGCGGGGAGTCATGGCAGGTGCGGGCAAGGTGCTAATTTATTTGCCAGAAGAGGACTACACAGCTGCATTTTCAACAGGTGAGGTCATTGATAAGCACGGAAGGCTTAGCTTGGCGCAGATACTCCCGAATAGAATAGTGTTTAAGGACAATGGCGGACACGAATACATCAGGCGATTCTAGCCGGCCCAAGCTTTCCCTGCGATCAAGGCAGACTGCAGGTGAAGAAAAGAAAAACGCCTCACCGCAGCAGACTGAAGCGAGCGAAAGCGTAAAGACTTCGGTCTCTGTAGAACGGCAGGACGTTCGCCCCCGGCTCTCGCTGAAAGAGGACAAGGGTAATGACGAGCCTGCCAAACCAGCGCCTGCTGCAGAAAAGCACATCCCCTCCTCCAACTCGGGTCTCAGCCAGTCGCCTGATCGCCAAGCTGAAGAATTGCCGTCTTCCGGCATACCACTGCCAGCGCAAACGCCGCCAGCAGCGAAGAATGCAGCAAAGACGCCAGACGCAGCGCCCACGTCCACCCCTGAGGCTGAAAGAATGCCGACAGAGACCGCTGCAGGCCGCGCGCTTCCCCCTCCTTTACCCAAGGCTAGCGCTGAACCACCCAGACTTCCCTCCAGTCCGCCGGGGGCAGTACCTGCTCCCAAGCCGGTGAAGTTGAAAGCTCCAGAACCAGCAGCTCCTGAGCGTACGCTCGTTGAAGAAACAGAGACATCTCCGGGACACCGCCCGTTCATGACCCTCTTCGCAATTCTGGCTCTCATCGTAGTTCTCTGCGGAGGCGTCTATTTTATCGCAACAAGCGGCTTCCTTGGCAGCCTGATGGGATCGGGCGGCGAAGAGGCCGGCGCTTCCGAAGTGGCCGTCTCAACATCATCAAACGTAGGCAACAAGGAAACCGGAGTGCATGAAACGCAGGCAGCAAGAGGACCTAAGGGAATCTTTGAGAGGGTTGAGTCTGTCACCGATAAGGTCGCAGAGAATGTAGCCCTTTACGACGAGATCACCATTGGCGAGTCTGCTCCTGCCAAAGCCACACCAAGTCCTACGGCTCAAACGCGTACGCCAGCCACGCCATCAACACGCCCCACGGCTCCATCCGCAGAAGTTGAATCCTTTCTCGCACGTTTAACAGTGAGCATGGTCCGCACGAGTAGCGAAGGGGCGCGCATTATGGTTGATAGCGTAATCTACAACCAAGGGGACGTACTGGATCCTGCAACAGGCCTGACATTGGTTGGTGCGGACTCCCAACAGAAGCAACTTATCTTCCGGGACAGCCGAGGAGTTGTCTATCGCAAGCCTTACTAGCCAGCCTGCCAACAGAGCCGGCTGCTAAAAGGGCTCTGAACATCATCTTGCTGGACTAAAGTTGGAAAGACGACGGGGAAGTGAGTCTGAGCTGATAGCGCCCGCTATTGTGGGTCAGCTCAACTTGAGTATCAAAAGCCTCCGAAAGCGCTTCGGTTGTGAGCGTTTCTGATATCGCCCCCGCTTTCAGAATCGTCCCTTTGCGCATGATGAGCGCATGGGTAAAGGCGGGGATTATCTCCTCAACGTGATGCGTAACAAACACTAGCGCTGGAGCGTTTGGGCGTCTGGCAAGGCTATCGATAAACTGCAGGAAGGACTCTCTTGCAACAGGATCCAGCCCCGCGCACGGTTCGTCCAGAAAGAGCAATGAGTAACCGGCCATCATTGCACGGCCTATCAATACCCGCTGCCGCTCTCCTTCAGAAAGGACTGCCCACCGTCGCTTTTGAAGATGCCCGCAAGCCAGTTGCTCCAGAATCTCCTGAGCCTGCTTGCGCTCGTTCGCCTGAGCTTCGCCCCAATAGTTGATGATTGCGTCCTTACCGCTGATGACCACCTCAATCGCCAGCTCAGCGCCGTCGATCTGTCGGCGGACGCTCCCGCTCACAATGCCGATACGGCGGCGAACATCGCGCCAGTCGGTTCGGCCATACTCCGAGTCGCCGATTGAGATTACCCCTGAAGTTGGCATCAGGTAACCAGTCAGGACGCTTAACAAGGATGTCTTCCCGGAACCGTTTGGCCCGAGAAGCACCCAGTTCTCCCCCTCCCCCACTGTCCAGTCTACATCGTGGAGGATTGTGGACTCACGCTTTACTGTAAGATCTCTGACCCGGAGTATGGGCGGCCGCATATAGTGACGCCTGCAGATGGCTAACGCTTGATATAATACCAGGGATGAACTGCTTCCGAGGTCCAGAACCAGAGGTCCATTTCGGAATTGTAAAGCCAAAGATCATCCAGGTCGGTGCTTGCCACCCAAAGATAGCCCCAGTCCGTCTCAATCCACGGAAAGAGACTGTCGTTGATCTCCCCGAGGAAGGTATCTTTCAGTCCTGGTTCTCCGGGGAAGGGGCTTGGTATTTGGGGTGGATTGACGCTCGAAAGCTTGCGAATCTTGCCGTCCTGCTTGGTAAGGACGTAGAGCTCCCCATTGGCGTCTGTTCCAAAACGCAAGTCGGCTCTTGCAGCCCTGTTGACCCGTTCCCGCACCAATGTGAGAAGGGGACGTCTAGCGCCCTGAGAATCCTCGAGGAAAAATTCCTGAAAAGGCTCATTGGAACCAAGCTTCAGTTTGCTTGCGTCGACCAACAAGAGGCGACCGCTTACGATGTCTCCCGCCAGGTAATATCCCTGTAGCTCAGGAATCTCCTTTCCTCGGTAGACAAAGCCCCCCGCGATTGATCGACCGTCCTGATGGTCGTACATAGCAACGGGATATACGTATTTCCCCGGTTCTTCATCTTCCGGCAGAGGCTCGATGTTGTAGCCATCATCACCGCTGTTGCGGTCAAAAAACCAGGCTCCCTCGCGATCCGGCCAACCGTGATTTCCGCCCGGGACTACAAGATTTAACTCTTCGATGTTTCGTTCACCAATATCTGCTACAAAAGCCCTAACGCTGCTGGCAGATTCATCTTCGCTGGCAGGAGGAAGGTCAAAGCTGATTCGGTGGGGGTTGCGAAACCCATAGGCCCAAATCTCTTTTGTCGCGCCAGAGTCATCGACGAACGGATTGTCTTCCGGTATCCCGTACTGCCCGTTTGCACTGTTGGATCCCTCTGGATCGATACGCAGAACGGTCCCGAGTACGGAGTTTGTGACGCCTGTATTTTCAGGATGACCGTCAATCATCGATCCGCCATCGCCAATACAGATGTAGAGAATGCCATAGTCAGGATCGCCAGGCTGGGCAAAAGGATTGAACGACATATCCTGCATGCCATGAAGGGTGCCCGGGATGTCGATCCGCATGAGCTCCCGGCGCGTCCCTGTGAAGAAATTCGCAGCAGGATCGTCAGCGGTCCACTCGATCACTACACCCTGCAGGGAGATAGCGACTTCATGGGGCGGCGTAAAATCCGGATCGCCTGAGCCGGGGGCTTCACTGTGAGTGGTATAGAATTTTCCGTTGCTCGCAAATTCGGGGTGGATGGCCACTGCTGAAAGACCTGTTCCCAAGCCGGGAGAATTCTTGAACTTTCCGCCTGTCGCAGCCTTGACGTCGTGATAGGTCTTCACGTTGCCCTGCGAATCAACGACGCTGATCCTGCCGTTCAAGTCTGGGACAAACGTGCGACCTGTTCCGTCGTTCAATGGGCGCATCAAAACGATTCGGGTATAAGGAGCACTCGCAGCGCTATTGGGTATAGTTGCAAAGTCCTCGTAACGCAAACTGATCGAGGAAGCCTGAATGCTTGGGAGAGGATTGCTCAACGCCAAAAGCGAGACTGGTACAAGAACAGAAGTACTTATCAGGGGTATTAGAAAACGAGCCATAAAAGCCATCATGGGTTTGTCAGCCAGTATTTCAAGGTTCAAGAGCCATCCGTTTTCAGGCGGGTGATGTGACGACCCATTGACTTGTCGCCACAGGATCATTTGAGTGGAACTTCTAAGTCATGCCGCAGAAACAAATATCAGGCGAAGACGCCTTTCGCCTCTACGACACTTTCGGATTCCCCTTGGACCTCACCCAGCTTCTTGCTGCGGAGCGAGGACTCGGAGTGGATGTAGAAGGATTCCACCGCGAGATGGAAAAGCAGCGCGAGAGAGCGCGTGCCGCTCACCAAAGCGCGGTTATCACGGTGGCGGATGATGAAGAAGCTGAGGCCACGCCATTTGTTGGCTTCGAGGCAACCAACCTGGAATCGTTCGAAACTTTTGTTACGGACCTGCTGCAAAGCGACGGACGCAGTTTCCTAATATTTGAGCGGACCCCCTTCTACGCTGAGATGGGAGGTCAGATTGGGGACACTGGCTTCGCTGAGATCGACGGGCAGCGCTACGAGATCATTTCAACGATCAAGGATGCGGGAGGACGGCGCCTGCACGAGTTAAAGGAGGGAGCAGACCCGTCAGTGAAGGGGAAAAAGGCTTTGGTAAGCGTTGAGCAGGTGCGGCGCGGTGCGATTCAGCGCCACCACACCGCGACCCATATCCTGCACTGGGCGCTGCGAAAGGAACTTGGAGATCACGTGCGGCAGGCCGGATCGTTGGTGGCGCCGGATCGCCTGAGATTCGATTTTTCCCATTTTGAAGCCATTTCTGCGGAGAAGCTGACGCGTATCGAGCAACTCTGTAATGAGCGTATACTCGCCAATGATCCCGTCCGCTGGACAGAGGTAGATTTTGAGCAAAAGCCTACCAATGCTATCGCCTTCTTTGGTGAGAAGTATGGCAACCGAGTCCGCGTCGTTGCGATCGGCAAAAATGTAGCGGATGATATCTCCAGCTATGAGAGCGGCTGGAGCGTAGAGTTGTGCGGCGGCACGCATGTCTGTGCAACCGGCGAGATCGGGCTGTTCAAGATTGTCTCAGAATCGGCCATCAGCGCCGGAACCCGCCGTATCGAAGCCGTCTGCGGAAAGGCAGCCCTGCAATTGGTACAGGAGCAAGGCCGGCTTCTGGATAGCCTAGCGGTGCGACTGTCGTGCAAGCCAGCGGAAGTCGAAGCACGAATTGTCGGGCTTCAAGACCGGCAGAAGGATCTGGAACGTCAGCTACGCGCCTTCCAACAGAAAGCCGCAGCGGGACAAGCAGACGAACTTGCACAGAAGGCTATTGAGAGAAATGGGCTGAAAGTTGTCGCAGAACTTGCCGAGGCTCCAGATCCCAATGCACTGCGACAACTGGGCGTTTCAGTGGCAGGCAAGATTGGTGAAGGGGTGGTGATCCTGGCAGGACGATTCGAAAACAAGGGAACATTGCTGGCGCTAGCCTCCCCCGAAGCTGTGAAACAAGGTCTTAAGGCAGGAGACATAGTCCGGGACCTTACCGCCAAGCTCGGCGGTAAAGGTGGCGGAAAGCCTGACTTTGCCATGGGCGGTATCAGCGATCTCGACAATATCAACTCCGTCCTCGCGAATTTTCGGGCAGAATAGGCATTCTGCTCGAAAGGGTCTGAGGAGTGCTCTGGTGTACAATCCGACTTCCGGGGAGCTTCACGGGGAAGAAGCAGATTGCGCTATCGGATCAAAAGATGCTACATTTGAACAAGATGCAGCTTACCAAGATCCTTGGCTTTTTGCTGTTGGCAATCCTGTGGTTGCCCACAGGCGCGTATGCACAGACCCAAGAGCTCTGGGAGCGCCTGGAGCGGAAGGATCAAGCCGTTCACGACTTTGCGGACCTTCTAAGGCCGCAGGTTGAATCCGAGTTGGAAGCATTGCTGCGGGCGACGTTTCGACAAGCGCACACGCCGATCGTGGTCGTAACCCTGCCTTCGCTTGAAGGGGGTCAAATCGACGACTTCACGAATCGACTGTACGAACGTTGGGGAATTGGCATGCCAGGGACAGACAAGGGCGTGCTTCTTCTTGTTGCGGTAAATGACCGACTGATACGCATCGAGCCCGGGTATGGAACAGAGCCAGTGCTGACAGACGCCCGGTCCGCCCAGATCATACAGAACGTCATGGCGCCCTCGTTCCGCGAAGGGAGATACGAGACCGGCATCATTGAGGCAACGCGAGTCATTGTTGGCCTAATCGCCGAATCGGAAGGCGTTCAGATAGCGGGCGCTCGAAGCCTTCCGGCCGGTGGTAACGGCCAGACAGGGACGCCTTTCCTCTTTGTCCTGTTTCTTTTCCTGTTCGGCTTTATCTTCTTCCGAAACCTGATCGCCCCTCAGAGGCAGGTGCGGTCACGTCGGCGTTGGCATGGTGGCCACTATGGAGGATTTGGAGGAGGATTTGGTGGTGGCGGAGGATTCGGAGGGGGAGGCTTTGGCGGAGGCGGAGGCTTCGGAGGATTTGGTGGAGGCATGTCTGGCGGAGGCGGCGCCAGTGGCGGATGGTAAGACAACACTCGTGAAGATAGTATGAAAAAGATCAGCCCCGAAAACTTTTCACAGGTACTGCGGGATGTCCTGGGGGCCAACCTGCGGTCCGTAATTCTGTACGGTAGCACGGCAGCTGGCGACCATCTCGGCGATAAGTCCGACTTCAATCTACTGGTTGTCTGCGACAAACTCGATTTGGAGGTTCTGGAAAGTCTTAGTGAATCCACCAACAGGTGGGTCAAAGCCGGAAGTCCGCCTCCACTACTCTTCACGCACCGCAGGCTCGAGCAATCCTGCGACGTCTTCCCGATAGAACTTCTGGACATCAAGGAGAACCACAAGGTGCTCTTCGGCGAGGATCCACTCAAAGATCTGGAAATCTCGAAGTCTCACCTTCGTCACCAATTGGAGTATGAACTTAGGAGCAAAGTTATAAAGCTGCGTGAAGGCTATTTGATGACGCGTGGGGCAGATCGCCAGGTACTGGAACTACTTGTAGCCTCACTCTCTCCTTTGCTGGTGTTGTTTCGGGCGTTCCTGCGGCTCCTAAAAGAATCAGCAGAAGTTCCCGGCACAAAGCGAGATGCGATGGAGATGCTGGCGAAAAGGATCTCCTTTAACACGGAGCCTTTCCTACAAGTGGAACGGCTCAAGCGTGGCGAGCTCAGGGCGCGCGACCTCAACGCGAGGGATCTGTTTGCTGGTTACCTGAGTCAGGTAGAACGTGTACTAGACGCGGTTAACGACTTAAACATCTAACTCCACTTCAAGACTATGGCATCAGTAATCGACAGAATCCGGCAGGGCGGCTGCCTGGTAATCGGCGCAATCGTGGTGGGCGTAGCCATCGTATTGGCCCTGTTTTTAGGTATGATCGCAGTGAGCAAATACAATCATGCCCAACGTCTTGATGAAGCGGTTGACAGCGCTTGGGCGCAGGTGGAGACCGTTCTGCAGCGACGCTATGACCTTATCCCAAATCTGGTAAACACCGTTAAGGGATATGCCGCACACGAGCAGGAGGTGCTGACGGAAGTAACCCGCCTGCGCAGCCAATGGGGCGAAGCACGAAACCCGACTGAGCGCGCACAGGCTGCCAACCAGCTTGAGAGCGCCCTGGGACGGCTCATGGTCGTCGTGGAGCAGTACCCGCAGCTGCAGGCAAACCAGAATTTCCTTGCGCTACAGAGCCAACTGGAAGGCACCGAGAACAGAATAGCCGTGGAAAGGCGGCGCTACAACGAAAGCCTTCAGTCCTACAATACCTACGTCAGAAAGTTCCCACAGAATATGTTCTTCGACCGTCGGGACGGTTACTTTGAGGCAGTATCTGGCGCTGAGGTTGCACCTACCGTGCAGTTCTAGCGACGATTCATTCCGTCGCCTATTTTTCGAAACCAAGCATCTCGAGCGTTTGCCATGAAATTGTAAGGCTGCTCCCGGAATGTTCCCGCCCATGAAGCCGCACACAAAAAAGCTCCCCGGATACTTCCTGGGGAGCGCCTGAAAAAATAACGTAAGCAGTTCTCCTACAGAAGACGGGCAGCCCGGGCCTTTTCCAGGGCGACGGGTAGCTCGTCGAGATAAGGATGCCACTTCTTCTCCCACTCGATGCTTACGCTTCCGCGGAAACCATCGGACTCGACGCGCTGGAGCAGCGGACGCAGCGGAAACTCGCCCTCGCCCAAATGCGTGTAGGTGTAAGGGTGGCGGGCGGTGGGCTTCGAAATGCTGTCCTTGACGTGGAGGTGGGCGACATACTGGCGGATTGTCTTCCAAGTGGCGACAGGCTGCTCACCGGCCTTCTTCCAGGTATGGTGGGTATCCCACAGAATCAATGCCGGGTCTGAACCCAAGGCCTCCTCCATTGCCATGATGGCGGTGGTGGAGGTAAGACAGTCATGAGTCTCGATGATGATGTCGCAGGGCCAGCTATTCTCGGACCGCACTTTACGCCACTTGCGCACGCCATCGCAGCACTGCCGGCGGTCGGACTCAGAAAGCTGACGGCTGAAAGTGCCTCCATCAAAAACGCGCAGGTATGGACAGCCAATGGCGTGTGCCCACCGTCCCAACTCGACAAGCTCCTCAAAGGCATCCTGGGCCCCATCCACAAGCTTCCAGCTGGTATCGAGCGAGACCACGCGCACTTGGAGGTCATCGAGGGCCTTCTTGAGGTTAGCAGGCGAGCCAAATCGATCATTGAGCAGCGCGCCAAGATCAATGCGACCTTCCAGAGCACGCAGCTCCAGACGATCCATGCCGAAGCGCTTTGCTAGTTCTGCCGCCTGCTCGAGCGTATAGTCCGGGCAACCGAGTGTAGAAAATGTCCAAGGAAGAGCCATTGTTGCTAGAAAGAGTTTTCTCCTAGGGAGACGAAGCACCGGAACGGGGTCGGTTCAAGAGAAAACGTTTGATAATTATTAGAATCGAGCGAATGTTGTTAGGCAGGAAACTCGAAACATGGGAAAGCTAGAAGGAAAGCGCGCGCTGGTAACTGCTGGCGCGCAAGGAATTGGATTGGCAATCACGGAGCACCTGCTGACAGCAGGATGCAGTGTTTATCTGCATTATTTTAGTTCCAAGCCCAACCTGGAGAAACTGGCTCAAAAAGCTTTGGCAGGCGCTCGTGTGGAGGCCGGTCAGGGAGACTTGCGCGACGAGGCGGAGGCACGAAGGATCGTCGAGGCTGCAGCCACATTTCTAGGTGGGCTGGATATACTGATCAACAATGCGGGTTCCCTGATCGGGCGCCGGCAGCTAAGCGAGATCAAGGAAGACTTCTGGCGCGACACCATTGATCTTAATGTTTCATCGATGGTATGGGTGACGCAGGCCGCAGCGCCACACCTAACGAAGAACGAAGGCTCAAGCATTGTAAACTTGTCGTCCCTCGCCGGGCGAAAGGGGGGGCACCCGGGATCTCTCGCCTACTCCACAGCCAAAGGCGCGGTACTCACGTGGACGCGCGCCTTGGCAAACGAGCTCGGACCAAAAGGCGTTCGCGTCAACGCGGTTGCGCCGGGACTGATCCTCGGGACCAGCTTCCACAACACCCATACCACGAAGGAATCCGCGCAGAAGACAATCGAAGGCATTCCGTTGGGCAGAGGTGGTTGTCCAGCAGACGTGGCGCGTGCGGTCTGCTACCTGGCCTCAGAGTATGACGGATTTATCAACGGCGCCACGCTGGATATCAACGGCGGCGTGTGGGCGGCCTAGTCGCCTGCCGTTTTAATCGACTGGCCCTGCGATCGATTCTCTGACAAATGCCTCAAAGGTCCGCGGGGGATGCCCAATTGCATCTTCACATTTGCGGAGCTGATCTGACGTTGCCCGCAGGCCCACATCCTGGAACATCGCATACATAAGGCGCAGATCGTAGATCATCCAGGGCGGCATATCTCCTGACACCTTGGCAGCCCATTCATCCAGATCGTCGCCTGCATAGCGAACTTCGCGGCCCAGAGCCTCAGCATATGCGCGGGCACAATCTTCACCGGTGAGCGGCGCCGGACCGACCACTGGTATGAGCTGGGTTTCGAACTTGCTGGAAGTGAGTGCGTTGACTGCGGCGTCGGCAATATCGCGTACATCTACGCGGGAGATTCCTTGTGATCCAATGGGTTGTGGGTACACCCCATATTGGCGGATCACATCGATGAAAAGCAGGTCGTTTTGATAGAAGTTGTTTGGCCTGATCGATACGAAAGGGATCCCGCTGTCGCGTATCGCAGCTTCCATGGCGATCTTGGAAGCAAAATGTGGTATGCGCTTGCCCTTCTCTACATCGTGGACCGACAAGTAAACGATGCGCTGAACTCCCGCGCGCCGGGACTCCTCAAGAGCGAAAAGCCCCTCCTGCAGTTCACTCGGAGATAGTGCATTCAGGAGAAATACTGTGTCTACGCCCCGAAAAGCCTCGGAAACAGTCTCTGGAGCAGACAGATCGCCGACTGCATACTCCACGCCCTCACGCGCCCCAGACGACTTTCGCGAGCGGGTAAGCAGGCGTACCGCTTCATTTCGAGCCAGCAACCCATCAACAACAGCGGAACCGACAGTTCCTGTACCACCAAGGATCAGATGCTTCATGCGATAACCTAACACATGCGACATGCATTTCAGGTCTCACATTAAACAATTTGAAATCGAGGCAGGTCCTGACCTTCGAGAATTCCGTGAGGGACGCCTGCGTCATCGACCACAATCAGGGCATTGACCTTGGCTTTTTGAAAGATTCGGAGACCGTCGACGGCGAGAGCGTCCAGAGGCACCGTCTTTGGTGAAGGAGTCATAACCTCATCCAGACGACGCTGGAGGATATACTCGTCGCGAATGGAGCAACGCCGGAAATCGCCATCGCTAAAGACGCCGACGAGCTTCCCCTGGTCATCAACCACCGCGAGTGTACCGCCACGGGCGTTGGTTAGAGCCAAGAGGGCGTCGCGTACATTCCGGGACTGGTGCAGCCGGGCAAAACGATCGCCCGTGCGCATGATCTCCTTGACCCGTAGCAACAATGCTCGACCCAGACTACCCCCGGGATGGAATCGAGCAAAATCATCGCGCGTCAGCCCACGCACCTGGAGGTACACCATCGCAACCGCGTCTCCAATAGCCATTGCCGCCGTAGTACTGGCCGTTGGCGCCAAATTCAAGGGGCAGGCCTCGCGCTCTACCTTGTAAGGAAGCAGGAGGTCTGAAAGGCTCGCCAGAGACGAATCTGGCTGGCTTGTGACCGCGACAATGCGCAGGCCGAGGCGCTTTACCAAAGGAACAAGGCGCAGGACATCCTCCGTCTCGCCATGGTTACTAAAGAAGAACGCCAGATCGCCTTCCCGACACAAGCCGAGATCGCCGTGCAATGCCTGATTTGGATCCAGGAAGGTAGCAGGAGCACCAATACTGTTGAAAGTGCCCACCAGTTTTTGGCAGATGTGCACATTCTTTCCCATGCCCGAAAAAATTAACCGGGAACCGCTGGACACGGTCGCGGCCACCGCCGTAACTACGCTAACAAAATCCTCACCAAGCGTTTCGGAAGTAGCGTTGATGGCTGCGGCTTCCATGGCCAGGCATTGGCGTCCTTTTTTAAGGACGTCCTCTTTTTCAAGTTGTGTCATTTCCTCTTCCTTCCGGGAGTGTCTTTGCTAAACTTGGAAGATAACCGTCAAGTGTGGCGTCGCTAAAGTAAAATGTTTCCGCCAAGAGTGCTGTTCCGATACTTGTGTGCCCTATTGTTGCTGGCAATTCTGGCTGGCTGTGAACGAGGGGGGCCTAGACTTCTTTCTGAAGAAGATGAGCCCAGCTACCGCCGGGCGACAAGCCTGGTGCGCGAGGGACGCTATGATGAGGCGCTTATCGCATATAGCCGAGTTGTGAATGTGAGGGCAGACGCCCCGGAATCCCACTTGGCGATGGGTCAACTCTACCTCGACTACCTGAAAGATCCAGTTTCAGCAATCTACCACTTTAACCAGTTTCTAGCGCTTAAGCCTAATACTGAACGGTCTAAACTGGTGAAGAGCCTCATAGACACTTCTAAAAAAGAATTTGCCAGATCCCTGCCCGGCGACCCCTTCGGCGATGATTTCGACCGGCTTGACCTGCTCGACAAAATTGACGAGCTGCGTGCGGAAACCGTGGATCTCAAGCGTCAACTCGCCGCAGCAAACCAGGAACTGGAACAGCTCCGAGCCAATCGTCAGGTAGCCGCAACCCAAAGGGCTACGACAACACAGGCAAGCCAGCAATCAAGCACTCAAACGCGCCCGCAGGCGACCTTCGCCCCACCCCGTCCACAAGTTGCTTCAGATCGGCAGCAGGCGAGCGGCAACGTGAGAAGCTATGTCGTGCAAGGTGGAGACACGCTCAGTAGCGTGAGTCGCAAAGTTTACGGCAGCCCCGCCCGTTGGCGCGATATTTTCGAGGCCAATCGCGACCTGCTGCGAAATCCCAATGACCTCAAAGTCGGCCAGGAACTAAAAATCCCAGAGTAAGGAGAGGAAAGGGAAGTCGGCCGAGGACCGGGGCGGAACAGATCAGGGATATCGGGTACACGCCACGGTGGCGATGAAGCCATGACGAGAGCTTGTCACGAATCTTTGCTTTGTGAGCTACACCGCAAAAACTGAAACTCCCTGGGCCGTTGATCCAAATCAGCAGGTATGATCTCCTTCAGCCGCTCATACGTAGGCAGCGGGTGCTCAGCGCCTTCCCCAAAATTCTCCATATGTTTGGTTGTGAGGCCATGGGGCAAATCGATCCTATGGAACCAAGACCAATACCTCAAGTCCGTGCTCAATTTCACGCTGATTCATTCTGGTATATCAGGGCTCCGGCTAAATAGTGAATTGCGGCGAAGGGTGACCATTGAAACTTGAGAACGCCTTTTACGTGGGGATCTAACGATCGCTTCACAATGTCCCTGACGGTGGCCGGCCAGCCGTCGTTTCCAAGGGCGTAGATTGATCTGCAGGACGATCTTCAATTTCCATGGGGTTTCCAAGTGGGCGCCGGGGTGCAACTTGCCCCGACTGCCTCCGTGGATGTTGCAGTGGGAGAGGGCTTCGGCCCTTCTGATCGTAATTTTGTCTCACAGCAAATCCAGCCTTCACAACCCGCTTTTTCGGTGTATTCCCTCGGTCGCAGTCGCGAGGGAGAGTTGAAGACTCGTTTAGGTTTCACCTTGACGCTGAGTGAATGAAGGCTGTTGCTACTGTTTTAATGACACAGGTGTTCGACAGGGATGCGGTCGCTGCGGCGATTGAGCACCTTTCACAAAGAATCGCGGAACGGCATGCGGGCACTGAAGAGCTTGGAATCGTGGGCATTGCAAATGGCGGGATCCCACTTGCCCAACGGCTATCCACAAAGCTTTCAGAGAAACTGGGGCGGAATATTCCCTGGGGCAGCCTGAACGCCCAATTTCATCGGGATGATGTGGGGCACAAGCCGATTCCAAAGGCGTTCATGAGGACGGACATTCCATTTGTGATCGATGGGATAACGGTGATCCTCACTGACGATGTTCTCTTCTCGGGCAGAACGACCCGAGCAGCGATGAATGAACTTTTTGACCATGGGCGTCCTACGCGGGTAGAGCTCGCGGCGCTTTGTGACCGTGGAGGACGCCGACTGCCGATCCAAGCGGATTATGTGGGACTGCGGCTCGATGTGCCGGGAGACTGCAAGGTCACGGTGGTGATTGGCGGCGAAGCCGCAGACGAGGATTCCATTCGAATTGAAGAAGGCGCAAGCGCACGGGAGGCAGAATAAGTATGAGCGACGCTGAATACTGGACCCGGAAAGATCTGGTGGGCCTGGAAGACCTTTCACGGGAGGAAATCGAGCTGATTCATGATCTGGCTGCATCATTCAAGCGAACGCTGGACCGTCGGCAAAAGAAGCTGCCGTCCCTGCGGGGCAAGACGATCGTGAATCTGTTCATGGAACCATCGACGCGGACGCGAGTTGCGTTTGAAATTGCAGCCAAGCGCCTGAGCGCCGACGTGATCAGTATATCCGGAGACGCCAGCAGCGTCGTGAAGGGTGAAAGCCTGAAGGACACTGCCAGAAATATCGCAGCGCTAAATGCGGACATGATCATCATCCGGCACAAGGCAGCTGGCTCCGCACGGTATCTTGCAAACATCCTCGACCTGCCGGTAATCAATGCAGGCGACGGAGCGCACGAGCATCCCACGCAGGCGCTGCTGGATACCTTTACGCTTAAGGAAAAGCTGGGCACGCTGGAAGGGAAGAAGGTCACAATCTTGGGCGATATCCTCTTCTCACGAGTGGCGCGCTCAAACATCTGGGCTCTCTCGAAATTGGGCGCAAAGGTAACCTTGGCGGGACCAAACACGCTCGTACCCCGGGAGTTCGAAAAGTTTGGGTGCGAGGTCGTGCATGACCTGCGTCTCGCGCTACAGGATGCGGATGCGGTGATGTTGCTGCGCATCCAGCACGAACGCCAAACGAGCACTCACTTCCCCAGCCTGGGCGAGTACACCGCCAGCTTTGGCCTGAACAAGCTTCGGGCTTCATGGCTGAAACCAAACGCCATCATCATGCACCCGGGACCGATCAACCGCGGGGTCGAGATTGATAGCGAGTTGGCTGACAGTGATCAAAGTGTAATTCTCGAACAGGTGACAAATGGCATCGTTTGCCGTATGGCGGTGCTCTATCTGTGTGCAAACGCGGCGGCGGTTATGCGGCAGGCAAAAGGGCTGGAGATTTCAGAATGAGCGAGTTTCTGTGGATAAAAAATGGACGGGTGATTGATCCGGCCAGCGACCGTGACGCAGTCGGCGACCTTTTCGTCCGCAATGGCGAGATTGTTGACGGGCTGCACGAAGATGAACAACGTGCTGCAGAGGTAATTGACGCCTCAGGACTCGTTGTTGCGCCAGGCTTGGTCGACATCCACGTTCACCTGCGTGAACCGGGCCAGACGCACAAGGAATCCATCGAGTCAGGAACCCGCTCGGCCGCTGCGGGGGGCTTCACGACGATCGTCTGTATGCCCAATACGAGTCCATGGTGCGACAACGCAGGTACGATACAGCGGATTTGGCGTTCGGTGGAGCGCGACGCGATCGTGAACGTTTATCCCACCGGGTGCCTAACCCTTGGTGGGGAAGGACGGCAACTGGCCCCAATGGGCTCCCTTAAACGGGCAGGCATTGTGGCAGTAACCGACGATGGCCGGTGCGTGCAAAATAACGAACTGATGCGACGCGCCGTTGAATACGCCAACATGTTCAACCTGCCTGTGTTGGATCACTGCCAGGACTACTCCCTCACGGAGAACGCAGTGATGAACGAAGGGTACTGGTCGCTGCGTCTGGGATTGCGCGGCTGGCCGAATGCAGCCGAAGATATCATCGTAGCCCGTAACATAATCCTCTCAAAATACAGCGGCGCGCATATCCACATGCAGCATATATCCAGCGCCGAGAGCGTGGCGATGATGCGACGCGCGAAGGAGGAAGGCATACGCGTAACAGCTGAAGCCACACCCCACCACATCTCCTTTACAGATGAAGAGCTGAGAGACTACGGGACCGAGTTCAAGATGAACCCTCCCCTGAGGACGGAAGAAGACCGCCAGGCAATCATCGAAGGCGTACTGGACGGCACACTCGACTGTGTCGCAACGGACCACGCTCCTCACACGGATTACGAAAAGGATGTTGAGTTTGATTACGCCCCCAATGGGATTATTGGCCTCGAAACCAGCCTAGGCGCGACTCTGGAGATACTCTACCACAGTGGTCGGGCATCATTACCATTTGTGATCGATCTTCTTTCACGCCAGAACGCCCGAATCCTGAACCTCCGGGAGGGAACACTAGCGGTTGGATCGAAAGCTGACATCACATTGATCGATCCTGATGAAGTCTGGACTGTTCCTGACAAGTTCGAATCCCGATCGAGCAATTCTCCATGGATTGGACGCACTCTGCGCGGACGAGCAAAGCGGACGATCGTCGCGGGTAAGACTGTGTGGGACAATGGCGCAATCGTGACGTAGGGACGCCGACCGGTGGTCCCCACCCGCGGAGCCCCCTGATGCTGGCAAGCGACCGGAGCCATAACGTCCCATAAATTAGGACCATCATCTCATTCTGGGCATGAGCTATGCTAAATGTGGCTGTATGGGATTAGTAAAAAAAGCTATTTACCTGACAGCGGCAAAGAAAGCATTCGATTGGATGCGTAACCGCAAACACAATGAGCACGAGTCTCCGACGCACGCGATGGACCGTCAGCCACGCGCTCCGGGGAATCTGAACCGGCCGCAGGATCCTCGAGGGGGACAGGAACGAGACCTTGTATAGCAAAAATCAGGATGGCTCGAGGACGCTGAAGGTATAACGCCAACGGGCATCACTGCCCTCCCGGCGATAGACCTCTCGAGTAAAAAACGGCGTCCAATCGGGCATCCATGCATCTCCATCCACCTGGGCGTGAACCTGGGTGAGGTAGAGTCTGTGGGCGAGCGGAAGCGATTCTTCGTATATCCGCTCGCCTCCGCATATCCAGATCGGGAGGTTGTCCTTCCTCGCTGCGGCAAGAGCTTCACTAGTCGAGCCGTGTACTTTGGAAAACGGCCCCGCAAGAGCCTGATTTGTAGAGATTACGTGGAAGCGCCTATCTCCATTAACATGGCCGCCTCGTAGCATAGCCTCGAATGAAATGCGGCCAATAATGTTGGAACCGTTGAGGGTATGTCCCATGAACCAGTTCCAGTCCTCAGCAATTCGCCATGGCAGGCGGCCATTCCTGCCAATCACACGGTTCTCGCTGCAAGCAACGATGATATTTACGCTTCCAGGCTCCGCCCCAGGTTCCATTTAGAACATAGTTACCCAGAGCGGAGCGCTTAGAAAGCGAAAAAATCGAAAGCCCGTGAAGGGGACTAGTCCGTATACTTCTCCTTAAGCGATTCGATTACAGACGGATCAGCGAGGGTGGTGACGTTGCCCAATGCGCTGCCA
>CAYSHY010000047.1:0-30799 GCA_964430955.1 uncultured Puniceicoccaceae bacterium
CGGGAAACGAAAAAGCCGCCACTGGACGACCAGTGGCGGCTTTGAAAGAGAAACGTGTGCTAACTATTACGGGTTGGCGCCAGCAGCCATGCGCTGGAACTCGATCGTATTGCCAGCAGCTGTCGTTGCCGAAAGCACGTCGGTGTCGGCAGTGATGGTGGCTGGATAGGTTTCGCCAGCAACTGCGTCTGGTTTATCACGAAGCCATCCCTCAGAAACGAGGTCTTCGAGGGCCACCGTCACTTGACCGCTCTCAATAAAGTATTGATCTGCAGCAGAGGAAATCTGCCGGAGGTTGTTCAGGATCGTCTTTTCCTGCGAGGTTTCGCGAACCTTGTTGAATGCAGGGATAGCCATCGCAGCCAGAAGGCCGATGATGACTACAACGATCATGATTTCTACGAGGGTGAAGCCTTTCTTATTACGCATGATAATATTCTCCTAATGAATGTATGTTTTTGCTTCGAATGTTCCCGCCAGGCTTTCCTGGTTCGGGAGACATCGTCCCTACGTAATCGGCGCCCCACTAACAAGATGAAATACCCTCTGCCATCTTTTTTAGGCTTTTTTAACAAATATTCCAGAAGCTACTGTTATTCAAAATCTTGTAAAAACTGAACTGGGCGTGCAAAAATCAACTTTCCTGCTGCGGATGGGACAATGCTAACGATCTCAACCGCTAGCGTTTTGCCAATATGTTGGCGAGCGTCATTAACCACGACCATGGACCCGTCCGCGAGGTAGCCCACAGCCTGTCCCGATTCGCGTCCTTCTTTGACTAGGGACACCTCGATCTGGTCGCCTGTGATCACATCCTGTCGCAGTGCGCCAGTGAGTGTATTGAAGTTTAGCCAATCGACACCGTGGAGCTGGGCGATCTGGCCGAGATTGTAATCTGTCGTGATGACACGCGCCTTCAGGGATTTGGCCACGTACACGAGTTTTGCGTCGATGCTCTCGGGACTGGAGGCGTCACTCTCGTGAATCCTGAGCTCCACGTGAGACATGGAGCGCAACTTGTTCAGCGTCTCGAGGCCTTTGCGGCCGCGATCCTTTCGATGAGGATCCCTGGAGTCGGCAATCTTGTGCAGCTCCTCGATGACAAAGGTGGGCACAACCAGAGAATAGCTCATGAACTTGCTCTCACAGATCGGTACAATGCGCCCATCGATGAGTGCGCTCGTGTCAAGGACCGCCAGGGGAGACTCCACATGCTGCGGAACGAAGCGCACATAAGGGATGACGAGCGAGAACTCATCCTTTCCACGCAGCGCTATGACGGCCCCCAAGTAACTTAGGACCACAAAAAGAGTGAGTCTTACAACAAAGAGTACGGCGGGATCGCCAGCCTCGAACAGAGGTGAGTTGGAGATGAATGTGGCAATAACCCAGCCAATAAAGAGCCCGAAGGTTATCGCTGAAAGCCCACGCAGCGAGAACCCCTTCAACAAGAGGTCCACCAGTATTACCAAGGCGCCTAGCAGCGCGCCAACCAACACAACGACCCATCGTGAGTCATCCCACTCTGGAACGGCGTAAGCCAGGAGGTAGCTGCCCAGCACAACGAGGGTGAAGAAGAAAATTCGTATGACTAATAGTGTCTGGCTCATACCGCACCGTGTTTTTCGCTTCGGGCCTTGAGACTGTGCGCGCGGCAGGACATTCTTGCCCACAAACGAGCACCATAAGCAGTTATACGGATTTTCCATGAAAATGAGCAAGCGCCCGCTACATGACTTTTGCTCCCGCCTTAGCTGGGAAGAGCTGGATCCGGCCTATCTTAGGCGTTTGGCGGCCCTGGCCCGGGATGAAGACCTTTATGGCGCTGGCTTGAACGAGGTGCTGCGCGAGAAGGCGAGGGGCGACGTTACCAGTGCATTGCTGCCTTCAGCACGGGGCGAAGCCGAGCTGCGGGCGCGGCGTGCGCAGGTTGTGTGTGGCCTGAACATGATCCCTCTTCTACTGGAAGCGTATGGCGGCGGCGTGGAATTTCATCCAGCCGCAGAAGACGGCGCACAGGTGAAAGGCGGCGACTCGCTGGGATGGCTCGTTGGCAACGTGCCCACAATGCTCCAGGCAGAACGGGTGGTCCTTAACTTTCTTCAGCGACTCAGCGGAGTGGCCACAACAACCAGAACGTATGTCGAGCGTCTCCTGGAAACCGAGACGCTATTGCTGGACACACGCAAAACGACGCCAGGGTTTCGCATGCTGGAGAAGTACGCCGTAGCCAGCGGGGGCGGATGGAATCATCGACTGGGCCTTTTCGACCGCGTCATGCTCAAGGACAATCACTTGGCGGCGGCAGGATGGGCTGGCGGCACTGCCTTGGAGGATGCTGTGCGGGTAGCAGTGGAGCGCCACCCGGAGTTGATCGTGCAGGTAGAGGTAGACTCACTCGAGCAGATACCGCCTGTACTCGATGCCGGGGCGCATATCCTATTGCTGGACAACTTCAGCCTGCAGGACCTCGAAAAAGCAGTAAGAATGATTGGTGAGCGCGCCCGCACCGAAGCCAGTGGAGGCATCTCGCTGGACTCCCTGAAACAAATCGCCGAAACAGGCGTGGACTTCATCTCCACCGGAGCTCTTACCCATTCCAGTATCTGGATGGATGTTGGTTTGGACTGGCGCTGAAATACATCCCTTCGCATACGCCACTTTATTGGCTCGTCACTGGTAGAATATGTGGTATTGCAAAGTGGTCGGCTGCCGTGCAGCGCCCATAGTCTGCCTCTACTCCGCTGTATTTGAAATGAACGACCCTGATGTATTCATACTCAAGACATTACTAGAGTCTGACGGAGAGTATGTTTCCGGTAGCGATCTTGCAAAGGCGCTGGCCATATCGCGAGTGGGGGTCTGGGCTCGACTGGAGAAGTTGAGAGGGGAAGGTTTTGAGATAGATGCGGTGCGTCACCGCGGCTATAGGCTTCTCAAGGAACCTGTGCTGCTACATGAGGCGCTTGTGCGGGCTTATCTGGAGAGAATTGGCTGCGACGCAGACGTCGTAATACGCGACCAGATCGACAGCACGAATACCGAGGCTGAGCGCCAATTGGCGAACGAGCGCCGTACGCCGTTCGTTGTTGTCGCCCGGCAACAAAGCAGCGGGCGCGGCCGGCTTGGCAGGCGCTGGCACAGTCCCGATGAAGGCAATCTTTACGCGAGCTTCGCATTTAGACCGAACCTGCCCCCAATGCAGATGCAGACCATCACATTGTGGCTGGGCTTGCAGGTGTGCGAGTATGTGAATCAGGCGCAGGGAATCCCCCTGAGGATCAAGTGGCCAAACGACCTACTCGCAAACGGGAAGAAAGTAGCGGGCATGCTGACCGAAGCACGGGTTGACGCCGACCGGACTCGCGACCTGGTCTTTGGAATTGGGCTGAACGTGAACGGCGACACCCAACAATGGCCGGTTGAAGTTTCCTCGGTAGCGTCGTCACTTGCGGCGCTAAAAGGGCAGGAACTACAAATCAGCAAGCTTGTCGCCGAGCTGACACAAGTTGTGATCCGGGCGTATGAAAAGTATATCTCTGGCAGCTTTCAGGAAGGTTTTCTAAGCGCGTGGGGTAAATATGACGCGCTGCGGGACCTACGGGTCAGCGGCATCCTGCGTGGGAGGGAAATCAGTGGCGTCGCACGCGGAATCGACAGGAATGGGGGTCTCAAGCTCGAGCTTGCTGATGGAGTCATCGAGGTTGTGCACTCAGGAGAAATCTCGCTTGGCAGCGGCCAGATGTCGCGAGCAGCTACATCAGATCCGGTGAAAGCTTGAACACGGCAAGGCCGCTGCTACGGTCCTGCCAGTGAAATCTCTTTCCCGTAGGGGCAAGTGCCTGCTGTTGCTTACGCTGACAACTACAGTCCTGTTGGCGCTGGTTGTGGCTGGCTTGGGCTGGCGCTACCACGCTCTGTGGGTCCCACATGCAGCGGGCTGGTTCGAATCAGCCAAGGAGATGCTTAACAATATGGACCCGGTGATGTACTTCCTTGTGATGGCGGTGCTACCGGTTGTGCCGGTTCCTACACTTCCTTTCTACTTGGGCGTCGGCTTGTTCCCACTGCATATTGCAATCCCAGGTCTCTTGTTTGCTGTCGTGGTAAACCTGACTCTGAGCTATTGGATGGCGGCTGGAATTCTGCGGCCTCTGGCAGAGGCTACCGCTCGTCGCGTGAACTATAAACTGCCGGTGGTAAGTCAGAAGAACGCTGCAATGGTAACCCTGCTCCTACGCGTCAGCGGTCTTCCCTACTCTGCGCAGAATTACCTTTCGGCACTCGCCGGGGTGCCATTCAAGACATTCATGCTTGTATCCGTTCCCATGCAATTGGCCTTTGGAACGGCGCTGATGTTTCTTGGTGATTCATTCATAAAAGGAAAGGGCGGTATGGCGCTGCTGTCGCTTTCGATACTTGTTGCACTTATCATTGCCGTGAAGCTGCTTCGAGGTCGGCTTGAGCAACGGAGAGCAGCCGCCAGGGCCAGAGAAGAGGAATCAGCCTGCGAAACCCCACTGGCGCCATGACACCAACAGACAGGATCCTTACTGTCTCCCAGCTCACGGAAGAGTTGCGGGAAACACTGGAGACGCGTTTCTCCGAGGTTTGGGTGAGCGGCGAGATCTCGAACCTGCGCCAGCAGCAAAGCGGTCATTGCTACTTTACGCTTAAGGATGCCGGAGCGCAGCTCACCGCGGTCGTATTTCGTCGCGAGGCGATGCGCCTGCGCTTTGCCTTGAGAAATGGCCTGGAAGTGGCCGCGTTTGGACGGATCAGCGTTTACCCGCCGCGGGGCAACTATCAGTTGATCTGCAGCTTCATCACGGAAACAGGCAGCGGCCGACTGCAGCAAAAATTTGAGGAATTGAAGCGGCGCCTTGGTGAAGAAGGGCTGTTTGACCGTGAGCGAAAGAAGCCCATTCCCCGTCTTCCGCGGAGCATCGCAATCATCACGTCTCCAACAGGCGCAGCGATCCGCGACTTCATTAGCATCTTGCGCCGGCGCAAGTGGCATGGACGCGTAACGGTCTTGCCAGTTCGCGTGCAGGGGGTGGAAGCTGCTCCTGAGATCGTCTCGGCCATTGCGGACGCACAAGCTGCCAATCGCTTTGACCTGCTGGTCGTCGCCCGGGGAGGCGGCAGCCTGGAAGACCTTTGGCCGTTCAACGAAGAACCGGTTGTTCGCGCTCTCGCTGCATGCCGCATTCCCACCATCTCAGCTATCGGCCACGAAATTGACTTTGCGCTCACTGATTTTGCAGCAGATGCCCGGGCAGAGACTCCCAGTGCTGCTGCTGAACTGATCTCCAGCAACTATATCGACGCCTGCCAACGCTTGGAGCGATCAGGAAGAGATTTAGCGAGAGCTGTCATGGAGCACTTTGTAAGACGCTCTGCAAAGGTGGAGCTATTGCAGAGCCGATTAAAGGCCGTCTCTCCACAGGCCCGCCTGGAACGAGCCTATCTCCATTTGGACGACGTGGCCGCGCGTTTACAACTGGCGGTGGACAATCGGCTCAGGGACGCCAATTACAGGCTGGAGCGCCTCGGCTCACGACTTGCGGCGGTTTCTCCCAAGCATGCTGTTCAGCTCTCTCGTCAACGAGTCGAGCAGCTAGGCTTGCGATTATTAAATGCGAGCCCGGAGAAAGTGCTCAAACGAGGATTCACGATGATCAAGGATCAAGAAGGTAGAATCGTACCTCACAAGAGCGCTCTGGGAGACTCGACTTCCGTCAACATTATCTTTGCTGACGGTGAGGTTCCTGCACGCCTGGCCGAAGGGCAGCAGGAACTGCCTTTCTAAAAACGTTTCGGGTAAATCCGGGGCCCCGGTTCTTATTCCCGACACTGGCTAACAGCAAAACCTAGGCAACCGCGTGGACCTGCTCGTTCTTGCGGTGCGGCGCCGAAACGATACCGATTCCCGGCCTTGGCAAACCGTAAGACTTGAATATATTCTCGGCGGCCTTCACGCCGTAGCAGGCTCTCAGAAAATTGAACAGGTTAGCAGGGGGAACATTACCAGTGGTGAGAGACTTGTTAGCATTATTCATGGGATGATTGCTTGGATTTTTGATATGTTGGGGCTACGAGCCATTTTACGAATCCCTTAATTGCAGCCGCCATGCCAAGGAGCATCGCAAAGAACAAAGACTTATTCACATCCGCTCGTTAGCGACTATCTCAACGGTACGCGGGATGATCAGAACTTATTCACAACCAACTGATACTCGAGAGCCTCGACGACTTTCATTGCAAGTTGCATTGGGTCGTTTTTCGCAATTTGCATGAAAACGGGGCGGGGTGTTTTTTTCTGGCTCCAACCCGCTTAACTGCTAAGGTTCCGCGTCCCCTGACTTATAGATGGATACCGTTCCTAACGTTCTCGCAACACGTTACGCATCGCCCGAAATGCGTGAAATTTGGTCGGCTCGGGGTCGAGTGCTCCTTGAGCGCGACCTTTGGATCGCTGTGCTCAAGGGTCAGCGTGATCTGGGACTCGCGGTGCCAGACGAAGCGATTGCAGCCTATGAGAAGGTGCGAGACAACGTGGACCTGGAGTCGATCCGGAAGCGAGAAGAAGTGACGCACCATGATGTAAAGGCGCGGATCGAGGAGTTTTGTGCGCTTGCCGGTCACGAACATATCCACAAGGGGATGACCAGTCGGGACCTGACGGAGAACGTGGAGCAGCTCCAAATCTACCGTTCTATGGAGCTTGTCCTCCAGAAGGCTGTTGCTGCGCTAGCGCGGTTCTCAACGCTGTCCAAAAAGTACCGCGACCTGTTGATTGTTGCGCGTACACACAATGTGGCGGCTCAGCCAACAACGCTGGGAAAGCGCTTCGCCATGTTTGGCGAGGAACTGCTCTACTCGATCGAGAAGTTTGAGACAATCTACAACAAGTATCCCGCCCGGGGCCTGAAGGGCGCAGTTGGAACACAGGTCGACCAGCTGACTCTTTTTGACGGAGATGCTGAAAAAGTAGCCCAGTTGGAGCGCAAGATCCTCAGTTACCTGAATATCTGGAACAGTTTCAAACGTGTTGGCCAGGTTTACCCCCGAAGTCTGGACTTGGAGATTGTCGATGCGATCGTACAACTGGCTAGCGGGCCCACCAGCTTTGCACTGACCCTGCGCCTGATGGCTGGTCATGAGCTTGCGAGCGAAGGATTCGCCCCGGGACAGGTCGGATCCAGCGTAATGCCCCACAAGATGAACGCCCGCAGCTGCGAACGCATCACCGGCTTCAAGACGATCTTGCAAGGGTACCTTTCGATGGCAGCTGCCCTTGCTGGCGGTCAATGGAATGAGGGCGACGTTTCCTGCTCCGTCGTGCGCCGCGTCATGTTGCCAGACGCTTTCTTCGCGATCGACGGCCTGTTCGAGACGCTGATCACGGTCCTCGATCAGATGGAGGTCTATGAATCAACTATCAATCACGAGGCGCGCCGCTACCTGCCATTCCTTGCTACAACAACAGTTTTGATGGAAGCCGTGAAGCATGGCGCCGGGCGTGAGTCCGCGCATGCCGCGATCAAGGAGAATGCCGTGGCCGTTGCCCGCGAACTGAGAACCGGGAAGATCGCTCAAAATGATCTTGTGGACCGCTTGGCGAACGACAAAAGGCTAGGTCTTTCAAAAGACCTGATCGAACAGATCGTAAGCGAGGCAGACCGGCTTCTGGGAATGGCTCGCGAACAGGTTGATACGTTTGCCGAAGAGGTGGCGCCGTGGCTGGAAAAGCATCCACGCGCAGCTGAATACAAACCCGCATCGATCCTGTAGGGGAGAATCCGCAGGCATCCAGCGAAGAATTCTTTCTTTTGGCGCAGATCTCAAAGAGGTCTACGTCTGGCTTTGCGTTTGCCTGAAACAAGGGCATTGTGAGCTGGTAACGCTGATCCTGCGTTACAAGAACGTATACAATTAAAGGGAAATTAGTTGCCTTGAATGGTCCGAAAGGCAGAGTCCGGTACCCTTAACCCTCTTTGACCAATGGCAGACGAAATTCAGGGAAATTGTTTAGTTGTGCAGTCGGGTTCACCAACAGTGGTGTCAAACGCGGCGCTAGCAGGAGTAATCACGCAGGCGCTGAACCACGGGTGCATTGAAGAAATCTATGGCGCCGTCGATGGCGTCGAAGGCTTGCTGCACGAAAACCTTGTCGATCTTGCCGAGGAATCTCAACAGGCGATCCGTGCGCTGCGATATACTCCCGGCGCCGCCTTGGGAACGAGCACCTATAAACTGCACCTTACGCCCGAATTCGAGCGCGCTGCGCAGGTTTGCCGGGCGCACAATATCCGCTACTTCTTCATGATTGGAGGCCCGGAGGAAATGGATGCTGCGGCGCGCATTCATGAAGCAGCCCGTGCCGGTGGATGGGAAATGAGGGTTGTGGGCGTTCCTGTCTCGGCAACAAACTCTGTGGGAATCACCGACCACGCCCCGGGTTACGGCAGCGCAGTGAAGCTACTTGCAACGGCTGTTCGCGAAATCGCCGAGGACGCAGCTTCTGAAGGGCGCCACAACCTCGTTAGCGTTATCGAAGTATCTGGCCGCCAATCCGGTTGGCTGGCTGCTGGCGCAAGTGTCGCCAAACGACGCGACCATCCCGAAGACGCTCCTCACCTGATCTACCTGCCAGAAGTTCCTTTCGATCCAAACCGTTTCCTTGAGGATGCAGCTCGCGTGCTGCGCAACCATCGCGCATGTGTCGTCGTCGTTAGCGAGGGATTATTCGACGACAACGGTAACTACATCTCCTTTGGCGCCGAAGCCGAGAGCGCCAACGGCCAGCCTCGCGGCGGCTCTGGCGACTATCTGCGCGACCTGGCAATTCAACACCTGCCAGACGTTCGGGCTGTTTCGACCAAGCTGGGTGTTCTTCAACGGGCCGGCGCCCACTTGAGCAGCGAGACAGACATCCGCGAAGCCTACATGGCTGGCCAGGACGCTGTTGAAGCATGTGTCGATGGCGCAGACCTGAAGATGGTCGCTCTGATGCGTGGTGAAACAGACTACTACAGCTGCGAAACTTCAATGGTTGACCTGCGAGAAGCCGCCTCGACCCCTAAGACGCTGCCAGCAAACTGGATCAACGATGATCGCACGTCCTTGAGTTACCAGTTCACGAAGTACGCCCTGCCCCTGATACAGGGAGAGTCCAACGTTACGTTTGAAAACGGTCTTCCTGTATTTGCGATGCTCGGCCTTCACCGTGTGCAGCGCCAACTGGCATAGGCGCCTCCCCTCCCCTTTCATGGGCCGCCCAAGCGTGCTGCAAGGGCGCGGCAATGCTTTCAAGAACCCTCGCGCTTCCATAGCCGGGGGGTTTTTTCATGCCGGCGCGCTCACGCCCGCAACCGAAGCTGGCGTGATTCGCTTGAAGGATTGCCGATTGCACGTAGTGTCTTGCACGTCAACGCATGAGCGCGGCAGAAAAAAGCACCGACGGAACCTATCAACGCCTTAACCGGCGCTCCCAATCCATGTACCAGGTAACCTTCAGCGACCAGAGCATGGGCGAGCTTAACAAGCTGCCTGTTGAGGACCAGCTGAGGCTGGTGGACGCCATCAGCACCATTACGCCTGAAAAACTTCAGGACCCAAGCGAGCCCCTGGGCCGCTTTAGCCGATCCGGCCGTACTTACTACCGCGTTCGCGCAGGGGATTTCCGCTGCTACTTCGAAATCCGCGGCGACACTCTCTACAGCCACTATATCATCCACAGGCACACTTTAACCGATTTCGTCTTCCGCTTTAAGCTGCCGGTCTCCGAAGAACAGCTGATTGAGCAGCATAGCTCATTCTGGAAGTATCTGGAGACTTTGCGGCGGTAGCGGCACGCCGCAACCATGGATCAACGCCCGCAATACGAGTCTGCCGTCGAAGCCAGCCGCATTTACTTTCTGCCCAATCTAATGACGGGCGGGAACTTGTTCTGCGGTTTTGTAGCGATCATACGCTGTATCGAAGCAAAGTTCGCAGCGCGGATGGAAGCGCTGGATCCGCTGACGGAAGTTATCCACCGGACGCCTGCTCAGCTTTACGAACAGGCTGTGTGGTTTATCCTGGCTGCAGTTGTGTTTGACTCACTCGATGGACGCCTGGCCCGGTTGGGCGGTCGCGAATCCCTGTTTGGCAAGGAGTTCGACTCCATCGCAGACATTGTCTCGTTTGGCGTTACCCCGGCCCTGCTGGTGTTCCTGCTCATATTGAATCCGACTCAGGACCTCCCGGTCTTCCGCGAGCTGGGTCTTCTTATCGGATTCATATACCTACTTTGCGCAGGCGTGCGTCTGGCCCGCTTTAACGTCATCACAAGCCCATTGTTAAAGCCCGACGAAAGACTTCCAAAAGCTGACTTCCTGGGACTGCCAGTTCCTGCTGCAGCGGGCACAATCGGGAGTCTGGTCATGGTGCTGAACCGCATGCCGGAGAACCAGATGGCGGCGTTGGCCCTCCCACCGCTGCTGCTGTTGATAGCGCTGCTCATGGTCAGCACGATCCACTATCCGAGTTTTAAGAAGCTTGATTGGAGAACAGAGCTACGCCCACGAACATTTATTCTTATACTTGTCGGCGCGTATCTGGTCTACCAGTACCATTACTTCGCCATCGCCCTGGTGTTCCTTTCCTACATCTTTTACGGCATCTGGCGGCATATCAGACGCAAGAGAAGGCTGCGGGCCAGCCAGGGGAATGAAGCGGCAATAGACGGTGAATAAACTGTGAATGACTCACCACTTATTCAATCGACCAAATTTTGATTCACAGCCCGCCACATCGCATCCGCCGGTCATCCCCGCCCTGGCGCCATTTCTATAAAGTTATAAGCCACTGGAAAGGAAAGGCTTGAATCGAATGCTGCACTTGTTAACACACTAGTCTAAGAAGAAGGATCATTTAATTTAAATATAACTAGTCTTTCTCTGTTCATTGTTCAGCGTTGTCACGGGGCCACTCGCCCCCAATAGTTTTCTCAGCCTCATGAAATTCTCGATCAATCGCGACCATTTCACCAGCGGCCTTCAACAGGTGCTAAACGTCGTTGGCTCAAAAGCCTCCATGCCCATTTTGAGCAACGTCCTGATCGAGGCGGAGAACGACCGAATTTCACTTTCGACGACAAACCTGGACATGGGGATCCGCTGCCGGATTAACGCTGAAATCAGCGAGCCGGGCGCCATCACCCTTCCGGTTAGAAAGCTGGCGAGCATTGTCAGCGATCTTCCCAGCCTTGAAGTTCAGGTTGAAGCCACCGAGAAGAAGGCCACCTTGAGCTCGGGAACAGCGACGTTTGTGATCATGGGCATTGGTCCGGAAGAGTTCCCGCCGCTGCCCAGCTTCGAGGACAAGCATTCATTTGTCCTTCCCCAGGCAGACCTTCAGCGCATGCTCCGTAGCGTATCGTATGCTCAGAGCACCGATGAGTCGCGCTACATCATGAACGGCGTCTTCTTCAACTTTGAGGAAGGCAAACTCACCCTGGCCGCTACCGATGGCCGTCGCCTGGCCGTGATCAGCAAGGAAATGGATGTTTCCGAAGACAATGCCGGTCACCTGATCCTGCCCGCGAAGACGGTTACAGAAGTTGAGCGCCTGCTTGGACAGGGCGAGACGGTTCGCATTGCGTTTAATGACCGTCAGGTAGCTTTCGAGATCAACAGCAACGAGGAGAACGCTGACAGTGGTCTGGTGGAGACGATCTACTTGGTCTCGAAGGTGGTAGAAGGGAATTACCCCAACTACCGCCAGGTTATCCCGCGCGAGACAGACCAGCACATCAAGGTCAACCGCGAGACTTTGCTCAATACAGTGCGCCGGGCTGCACGCGTTGCGACAGACAAGAACAATGCTGTAAAGGTGAACATCTCCGAAGGAACAGTGGAGATCACTGGCAATTCACCGGACATCGGGGAGTCGAAGGTGTCCCTGAACGTGGACTATACCGGACCGGAAGTAACGGTTGCCTTCAACCCTCAATACATGATGGATCCACTTAAGGCATTGACGCGTGACGAGGTAATCTTTGAATTTAAGGATGAGTTATCACCGGGCGTAATTCGCACTCCAGACAGCTTCCTGTGCGTAATTATGCCGTTGAGGCTCACTTAGATTGGGATCGGTCGGTTATTCTACCGAACAAAACTTGAGACCGAGTGACTCAAGTCAGATTTAGCTATGCCTGGATTAACGTTGCTAACTGAGGCGCTGGTGCTGCTCCTGGCATTGTCGTTGGGACTGACATACGGGAGTGCGCGGCTGGGATGTCCCCTGCTGGCGATTTTTGGGCGCTGGTCGCGTTGGATACTCATTTCGGTGGGCATAGCGACCGTGATTACGCAACTTGGCATAAGCAGTCGCCCGTTTTGGGCCCTTAGCCTCTTCTGCTTCCTACTGTGGTTCCTGCTGGAAACCCTCTACAACTGGGTGGCTATTGATGCGCTGTCTCGAAGCTCGATGCCCCTGTTTCCCACGTTTCGTGAGAACCCTCGTGGGAATGAATGGCCGGCTTCAAAGCGATTCATTCAGTTGCGCGAAGACCTGCGGAAGCTGGGATTGAACAACACGACTTCGCTCGTCGCCATGCTCGAGGGCGATATCGTAATGCGCTCACCCATATACGAGACCGAAGACAAGAAGACGCGCGTTCAGGTTCTCTTTCTCCCACATCAGAGTGGTGTCGTGCAGGTTTCCTTTGTCATCACTTCCGTTACAGAGAGTGGGAAGCGTATCGTGACGGACAACTTCTTCCTCCCCTTTGGCGGTTTCTACCCGGAAAACACGCTCACAGAGCGCCGGCCCTGGATGCGGTCGATCCACCGGCTGATGAAGCGGCACGAGGAGCGTGTGGATGCGATAGGCGAAGATTTGATCCCATTGACGACTGATCCAGAACTGGACCTTAACGAGCAGCAACGTGAGCTGGAGCGCGAGAACATTCGTTTGGGTTTTCTGGCGCCAGCACAGGAACGTGAAGAGCTCGGAAAGATCACCCGCGAAGGTCGTTATCGCGTCTGGAAGGAGCTCTGGATGCTCAGTTATCTTGGAAGATCAAGAAAATACTAGATCTGGGGTCATTGTTAATCAACGCTTTGTGACTTTATTTTAATTTTTCCAAAAAAACCGCTTGATTTTCAGACCAGATCTCCTATCAATTGGGAGCATCAAGACTTTCCCGAAAGGGAGTTTTGGGGTAACATAAGGAGTAGTGAAATAGAAATCGATGGCAGGTCGCTTAGGGGTAGGCGACCTGCCTTTTTTTTATACCCGTATTTTGTGACCGGTGGAAAGCCGGGCAGCATGTTGAAGGGAATGATTACGCATACTGCCGAGCTGGCGCCGATATTGCGGCCTGAGCGGCATCATGTGCTCGTCTTCAAACAAGCAGTGCCAGGTCTGTGGTTCGCCGGTTAGCGTGTTTGTCACTTATATAGAATCTGGGAAGACATTGCACGCCGGCTTGTGCGCGGTGCACGCCGCCAAGGAGGGGGTGATGCATCCACACGCCTACGATCTTCTGGCCGGGCTTTCTGGCTTGAAGCCGAGTTCATCAATCGCAATGCGTTGCCCCGATTGTGGGATGACGCGCAGGGACTTTGAGGGGCGAGGCAGAATGGGTTGCGCGACATGCTATGATACTTTCCAGCCAATCCTTCATCCTTTGCTGACAAAGTTTCAGCGCGGGGCTCGGCATCGCGGCAAGGCGCCGCGAAAAGCAGTCGTCGCACGATTGCTGGACAGGCGCTTACAGCAGTTGAATATCAGACTGAACGAGGCTATCGCCAGTGAGCGCTTTGAAGAGGCGGCGCTGGTAAGGGATGAAATGTACCGGGTGCGTAAACGTGTGGAAGAGCACACCCATTCACTGTTGCACTAGCTCGGTAGGCAGCATCTGCCACCGACGGAAATTTTTTGACTTTCCGATGCCGGGCTCTTGCATCAGTCGCACCCTGCCCGGCAGCTGTATGACGTGGCAGGGGATCCAAAAATGAGGGGGTCTTCGGTAATGCTGGCGGCGGTATTCGCTGCGGGGTTGGTTATTTGGATGGCGTCTGGCCTTTTGAAAGGCGAGGCAGGACTGGAACAGCCAGGTCCCGACGCCCAGCAAGAGCGCGATGAACGTTTTGCTGTAAGAGCTGTAGAGCTCCGGGCGGAACTCGTGACGCCGGAGGTCATTGCCCATGGTCGCACCGCTCCTTCCCGCACGGTTACGGTTCGAAGCGAGATAACGGGTCAGGTGGTGGAAATCGGTGCGGGGCGCGGTTCTTTGGTGGAGGCCGGCGCCTTGATAGTGGCCGTAGATTCCCGCGACCGCGAGGAACGACTGAAGCAGGCGCAGGCAAACGTAAATCAGCGTCGACTTGAATCAGAGGCGGCGCAGCGACTGGCGAGACAAGGGCTTCAAAGCGAAGCAGAGGCGGCTGCCGCGCAAGCTGGTCTTCAAGCTGCACTTGCTTCGCTGACCCAGGCCAGAATCGAGATGGAGCGCACTCGAATCGTAGCGCCGTTTGAAGGCCGGCTTCAGGATCGCGCCGTTGAGGTGGGGGATTATGTTTCTGAATCCGCGGCTATCGCGGTAATCCACGATCTGGATCCCATCATTACAGAAGGTTTCGTTACAGAAAAGCAGGTGGGGTTGATTCACGAAGGTGGGCCAGCATATGCAGTGCTTTCCACAGGAGAGCGAATCGAGGGACGACTGCGGTATGTTGCGCCGGCGGCTGATCCACAAAGCAGAATGTTCCGGGTGGAGATGGAGTCAGAGAACAATGGTTCGAGGGTTCGGGCGGGCCTCACCGCTGATTTGCGGATGCCTCTGGAGCCGGTCAGTGGGCATCTGATCAGCCCTGCTGCACTCGTTCTTTCAGAAGCCGGGGAAGTTGGCGTGATGTTTGCCGATGAGGGAGACATCGCCCGCTTTGTGCAGGTGGAGATTATCAAAACCACTCAGAATGGGATCTGGGTCGAGGGTCTGCCAGAAGTGACGCGACTGATCACTGTGGGAAAGGACTTCGTGCAGAACGGCGACGAGGTGCGCGTGGTGATGGAAACTGCAAGACAGGCTGAATAGCCGGGGGCGATATGGTTAACGACATCATTGCCTGGTCCATAACCTATAGGCGCACCGTCCTGCTTACACTCGCGCTGATCTTTTTGGCGGGACTCTATTCCTATAGGTCGATCCCAAGGGAAGCACAGCCAGACGTGGCCATTCCGTGGGTGTATGTGTCGATCCCGCACGAAGGGATCTCGCCGGAAGACGCCGAAAGGTTGTTGATCCGGCCGGTTGAAAAAGAACTGCGCGGCATCGAAGGCCTCAAGCAGATCCAGGCAACTGCTGTTGAAGGACATGCCAGCCTGATGATCGAGTTCGAAGTCGATGCAGACAAGGATGTCGCACTGGATGCGGTGCGGAACGCCGTCGACATCGCCCAAGCCGAGTTTCCGTCGGACACGGATGAGCCCGTAGTGCAGGAGATCAATGCTTCGAGCATGTTCCCGATGGTGAACGTAAATCTCTCTGGAGACGTTTCGCTGCGTGTGCTCCTCCAGATTGCTCGTGATCTGGAACGCGAAATAGAAAGTCTTTCCGAGGTATTGGAGGTTGATATTCTTGGCGAACGGGAAGAGGTGGTCGACATTCTGATCGATCCCGAGGTGCTGCAGGCCTACGGGATAGAGCAGGAGGCGATTTTCAACGCAGCGGCGAGAAGCAACCGATTGATTGCCGCCGGAACCATCGACACCGGCGTGGGTCGCCTTCCGATAAAGGTGCCGGGGCTTTTTGAGGATGTGCAGGACATCCTGAACATGCCGATCTCCGCGACTGGCGATCAGGTGCTTACAGTAGAAGACTTGGCGACGCTGGTAAGCACCTACAAGGAACCGGAGACAATTTCGCGCGTGAACGGAGAAAGCGGAATCACGCTGAAGGTTGAGAAACGCGCGGGGGAAAACCTGGTGCGGGCAATCGAAAAGATTCGGGCAATCATTGACCGGCAGAGCGAATACTGGCCTGAGGGTGTAAGGGCAACATTGGCGCAGGATGTATCCGAAGACATCCAGATCATGCTCACTGACCTGCAAAACAATGTGCTCAGCGCGATTATCCTGGTGATGATCCTTGTTGTTGGCGCGCTTGGTCTCCGTTCAGGTCTGCTGGTTGGGATCGCCATACCGGGATCGTTCCTTGCGGGCATCATCCTTCTACATGCTACCGGCCTGACGCTGAACATCATTGTATTGTTCAGCCTGATCATGGCTACAGGTATGCTCGTCGATGGCGCGATTGTCGTCACGGAATTTGCCGACCGCAAGATGACAGAAGGATTGCCGAGGGAGAAAGCTTATCTGATGGCGGCTCAGCGGATGGGTATGCCCATCATAGCCTCGACGATTACAACGCTCCTGGCATTCGTTCCTCTGCTATTCTGGCCCGATGTGATGGGAGACTTCATGAAGTATCTCCCGATGACGCTGATCTACACGCTCTCGGCGTCACTGGCCATGGCCCTGATCTTTGTGCCTGCCTTGGGAAGCCTTGTCGGCAAGCCCGGTCCGGCCAGCCCCGAAACGATGCGAAGCCTGGCGGCGGCTGAAGGCGGCGACCTCACACATATCAAAGGCTTTACAGGCTGGTATGTCAGGCTTCTACGATTCAGCCTCCGGGCCTCCTGGGCGCCGCTTCTGATCACGATCGTCAGCATGATTGCGGTCATCTCAGCCTATAAAGCGTTCGGCCGCGGATTGGAGTTCTTCCCGGACGTCGATCCAGAGATGGTAAACGTAAACGTGCGCATGCGCGGAAACATGTCGATCTATGAGATGGATGCGCTCGTGCGTGAAGTGGAGGAGGCGATCGCTGACGTTGAGGGTATCGAAACGATGAACGCCACGGTGCAGGTGAATCCAGCCCGTGGAACTGATTCTCTGGAGGACACTCACGGAATTCTTCAACTGGAGTTTCTTCAGGACTGGCAGGCCCGCCCTAAGGGTGACGAGATCATCGCAGAGATACGAAAGCGCACCGAGGGAATTGCTGGCGTGATCATTAATGTTGAGGAACCGCCGGCGGGGCCACCAGTTGGGAAGCCTGTGCAACTTGAGTTGCGTTCCGATTTTCCGGACGACTTGGAAGAGGCCGTAGCCATTGTTCGACAAAAGTTTGAATCGATCTCAGGACTGATTGAAATCAGCGACACCCGCCCCACCCCGGGAATCGAATGGCTCCTGGAAGTCGATCGGGCGGAGGCCGCCCGCTACGGGGCAGACATTGCGATGGTGGGCAATGCGGTGCAACTGGCCACAAACGGCCTTCGTGTCGCATCTTATCGACCTGTGGAGGTGGATGATGAGGTGGATATCAGAGTCCGATACCGGGTTGAGAACCGTACTTTGGACCAGATCGAGAATTTGCGTGTGAATACCGCTGCAGGTCCTGCTCCCTTGTCCAATTTTGTAAAGCGGACGCCGGCGCAGAAGGTGAGTTCTATACATCGTATCGACGCCCAGCGCGTTCACACCGTCGCCGCCAACCTGGAACCGGGTATCCTGGCCAACGACGTCGTCAAGGAGCTGCAGACCTGGCTTGCGGAAGAGAACCCGCTTCCTTCGCGCGTAAGCTATATCTTTCGCGGAGAGGACGAAGAGCAGCGGGAATCCATGGAGTTCCTAAGCCGCGCCTTCATGGTGGCTCTCTTCATGATGGCGATTGTGCTGCTGACACAGTTCAACAGCTTCTATCACACATCCCTCATCCTTACAGCGGTGGTGTTCTCTACTATCGGCGTCTTCCTTGGCCTCCTCATCACCAATCAACCATTTGGCGTGGTCATGAATGGGATAGGCGTCATCTCTCTGGCAGGTATCGTGGTGAACAACAATATCGTGCTCATCGATACCTTTGATCACCACCGCAAGAATGGAGTCGAGCTTCTCGACGCGATTCTGCGGACCGGCGCCCAGCGCTTGCGCCCGGTGATGCTTACAACTGTGACGACGATTCTTGGCCTCATGCCGATGGTGATGAGCATGAACGTGGACATTGTGAACAGGGATATCAGTTTTGGCGCTCCATCCACGCAGTGGTGGACCCAGCTGTCGACCTCGGTAGCCTTCGGATTGGCCTTCTCCACGTTCCTGACACTGATCGTGACGCCCTCCATGCTTTATCTGGGCGGCCGTGTCGGCGAGTGGGGACGCAACCTGAAGTCTCGCCGAGCGGCGTGATCGAGTTGCCGTACGGGAAAGTCTCGCCGGTGGGTACGGGACCCGGGACCCCGTGCTTTGTAGAGTCCAGGGCGGTGGATTGCTGGCTATTAGGCTATCGCGCTTTACAGTATGATCGGCCGTCGCTTAGATAACTAATTTAATCGACCGCGGCTTGACCGATGGACCAGACCCCCAGCATCGAAGTAGAGAACCTTACCAAGCGGTATGGCCCAATCTACGCCATCAGGGACGTGAGTTTTTCCGTCAATCGTGGCGAGGTCGTGGGTTTTCTGGGGCCTAACGGTGCAGGCAAGACGACAACGCTCCGAATCCTGTGTGGCATTATGCCTGCGACTTCGGGGCGCGCCCGTGTATGTGGTCTTTCACTTGCCCGGGATTCAAAGGAGGTGCGCCAAAGGCTTGGATATATGGCGGAGAATAATCCACTTCCTGAGCACATGCGGGTGGTGGAATATCTACGCCTGAGGGGACGCATCAAGGGATTGCGAGGCAAGGAGCTGCGGGACCGGGTGGATGAGGTGATGGAGCTGTGCGACCTCAACCGTAAGACCCGGAGGCGTCTGATCGGCGGATTGTCCAAGGGTTATAGGCAGCGGGTCGGTATAGCAGACGCAATTGTCGCCGAGCCGGAGGTAGCGATTCTCGACGAGCCGACGATTGGTCTCGACCCGCACCAGGTTCTCATGATTCGCGAACTGCTGTCGCTTCTACGCGGGAGAATGACGGTTATCATATCATCGCACATCCTGTCAGAGATCGAGCTGTCCTGTGACAGAGCTATAATCATGAATCACGGACGCGTGGTGGCAATGGGCACGTCGGAGGAGCTGCGTCGTGAGTTTGTTCAGGAACATACGTATGTGATGGAAGTGGCGGGAGATTTCGCCTCGTTGGTTACCTTGCTTCTAAAGCTCGACCCGAAGATGAGAGTGACCCAAAGCGAGCAGCCAGAGGGAGACTCCTTCTATACCGTGACGGTAAGCTCATCGCTATCAGACGACCTGTCAGAGGCATTGCTAAGGCGGGTTCACGAAACGCCATCGCACCGCCTGCGCTCAATTCACCGGCAACGCGCAACGCTGGAAGACGTATTTTTGGCTGCGACTCGGCGCAGCTGGGAGCAGACGGCAAGTGGCAAAGTCAATCAGTCGGAGACGGTCACTGCTCCAACAAACGGGAACGACGGTCAATGAGGACATTTTTCATTTTGCTGTGGCACGAGATGCGAACGCTGTTTTTCGCGCCGGCAACGTATGTGGCGGCAGTTCTGTTTCTGCTGCTGATGGGGATCCTCTACCAAGGGATCATTGAGGACTATTCTTCTACCGAGAGGTCCATTGCTCCAGCGGCAGTATTCTTTCAGTTATTCTCGCTTCCAGTGCTCTTCATGGTCCCCTTGCTGACGATGCGGGCCCTGGCGGAAGAGCGCAGGCTGGGAACGCTTGAAACGTTGCTGAGCACCCCGGTGAGCAGTATTTCCGTGGTGGCCACAAAGTTCCTGGCGGCGTGGGCTTTCTACTGCCTCCTTTGGCTATCCACCGCCAGTTTCCCATGGCTTGCTAGCTATGTAACGAACCAGGATGAGGTACATCGGCTCCTGATCGACAAGCCGGCATACATCGGCGGGTTTATTTTTGTTTGCCTGAGCGGGCTATTCTTTGTGGCGGTTGGCATTTTCGCCTCTTCATTGACGCGGAGCCAGCTCGTCGCGGGAATGCTCTGTTTCAGTATCCTTTTCATCGTTATACTTGGACCACAGCTGATCGAGGCCCAGGATGTCGCACAATGGTCGGATTGGTTGCGGGCGACATTGAGTTACATGGATATCAGCCGCCACCGGGAGGACTTTGCCCGTGGAATCATCGATTCGCGGCCATTCCTGTTTTATATCACAAACAGCGGTCTGGTGCTTGGGCTGGCGACATTGATCGTGGAGGCCAAAGCTTAACTTCTGCGCGCCAAGCTGATGCCAACCTTGGAAAATTTTAGGACTGCGAACTGGACGAGGCGAATCAACCGTGTCGCCCAGATTTTCCTGGCCGTGGTAGCGGTGCTGGCCATCAACTACCTTGCAAGTCGATACTTTATAAGGGAGGACCTGAGCCGGCAAAGCATCTACTCGCTTTCTCCAGAGACGGTGGCATATCTGCGCACGATCCGGGAGCCTGTGGAGGTGATCGTAACCATACCCGAGGATAACGAGGGCGAGGACAAAGCGCTGCTTTACCGCTACGTAAAGAACCTGCTTGAGGAGTATCGCTACGCAAGCAGACAGGGTGGGCAGGAGATGTTGCGCATCGAGTTTGTGGATCCGTTCCGGCACCTGAAGCGCGCCGAGGAGCTGGCCCAGCGTTTCAAGATTGATCAACCTTATGTTGTGATTGTGGCGCGAGGAGATCGCCAGCGAGTGATTGTGCCCTCCGAAATCATCGATTTTGTGGATATGCGCCCCTCGGCGCTTAAGGGCGAACAAGCGCTGACCTCCGCAATTCTTGAGGTGGCCGGAGACGATGCGCCGGTGATCTATTTTGTGACGGGCCACGGCGAGATGGGCATAGACAGCGTGTCGCCTAACAGGGGATTGTCCGCGATTGTGTCGGAGCTTCGCTCCCGGAACATCCAGGTGCGTTCGCTGGACCTGACGACAGGCCCTGCGCCGGAAGACGCGGATCTGCTTGTGGTGGCGGATCCTGAGGGACCATTCCTTGCAGAAGAAGCAGAACGCCTGCGCAGCTTCATCAACCGACGGGATGGGCGCGCGATCTTCCTGCTTGGCCCCGGCAAGGATGCGGGCCTGCAGGGCTTACTCGCGCGTTGGGGGGTAAGGCTGGAAGACATGGTGGTTCTGGAGACGGGTGGCGACTACCTTCAGAGCGCCGGCAGCATCCTGATTCGCAGCTTTGCGGATCATCCTGTGACAGCGCCGTTGATACAGAACCGCGCGCCGGTGCTTGCGGGTCTCCCCCGCCCTATTCTGATGCAACCAGAGACACCCGGCGCAGTGCACATCACGCCATTGCTGGCTTCGTCCCCAAGCAGCTGGGCCGAGCGCGCCTGGCGACAACCGGGCGCGCCGAGGTTTGATGAAGGCGTGGATCTTATGGGACCACTGCCTGTCGCCGTTTTGGCGGAAGTTGGCAGTTCATCTTTGGGGATCAGCGTTCCTGGCGGTCGGATCGCGGTTATTGGTATTGGCGAGCTGGTGTCCAACAACCGAATCAGTTCTTTTGGCAACCTAAGCTTTTTCATTTCGCTGACCAACTGGATGCTCGAACGCGAACAAGTCATTGCGGCGCCACCGCGCCCGGTGCAGCGCTACAGCCTATCGCTGAGTCAGCAGGATCTTTTGAATATTCTCCTTGTCCTACTGGCGCCGGCGGCGGCCGCAGGTCTGCTGGGTCTTGTCATCGCCGCGAGCCGCCGGTATTAGTTCTATCACTCGCAAGTAGCGCCCGCTTATGCGCCTGAAGCTGACTCTAGCCCTGCTGCTGCTAAACATCGTCTTGTTTGGCGCAATCATCTACCTCGACAAGACTGCCGACAGTGAGCGCAGCTTCGAGGAGAAGCTTTCGCTTGTGCTGGCGCCGGGTTTAATTGATCAGGCCAAGGCGCTTGAGGTGGAAGGCGTGGGAATTCCCGTAAACTGGAGGTTGGAGCGAGTTGGTTCGGCCTGGAAGCTCGTCGAGCCGATTCAATGGCGGGCAAATGATTATGCTGTTGAAAGCATTCTAAGCCAGCTGCGGGGGTTGCGCTGGGAGACGCGTTTTTCTGTTGAAGATGTTGAGCGTGCAGGGCGGTCGCTTGCAGATTATGGGTTGGAGTCGCCGCGCGGGTTGCTTCGCATCGAGCAGCAGGACGGAAGGACTGTGACGCTCCAGCTGGGCGCGCCAACGCAGATTGGGAACCGGCTGTATTTGTTGGCAGAGGGAAAAAACGAAGTGCTTGTGGTAGGGCGGGAGCTTTTGCGGACGCTTTCACTCAGCCTGGAGGAACTGCGCAACCCCGCGATCTTTACGATTCAGCCCTACGAAGTAAGGTCGGTGGCGATCCAGAGTGATGCGGGCGCGAGGGTACGGCTTGTAAAGCGTGACGAGAGCCGCTGGGAGTTTGAGTCCCCGATTCGCGTGGCGGCCAGCGCCGGGGCGGTCAATTCGCTGATCAGCGAACTGTTGGGCGTGGATGTGCGAAAGTTCGTAAATCCTGATCTCGCCGAACAAGGCTTGGTTACACCGAGGATGCGTCTGGTCGTAGAGACCGGGGACACGCGCCAAACGCTGTTGCTCGGCCAGAACGACGCCTCCTCGCCGGGACAGGTTTTTGCAAAGCTGGAAGATTCCTCGGCTGTTTTTACTGCGCCTGCAGAGCTCGTGGAGCGCTTACAAGGAGCTCAAGAGGGGTTGCGCGAACGTTATTTCTTTGATTTCGATGCGCAGCGGCTAAATGAGATTCAAATTAGCGTTTCGAAGCGGGAGGTTACGCTACAGAAGCTCGAGACCGGCGGTTGGCAGGTGATCCGGCAGGGTGAAGGAGGCAATCTCGAGGCATGGCCCGCCGATCCTGAGGTGATGGAACGCCTGGTGGTGACGCTTGCCAATCTCTACACGATGCGTTTTGTCAGCGATGCGCCAGCGGAGGCGGATCTTGCATCATTTGGCTTTAACAGCCCACAGCGGCGTGTCGTGGTGCGGGTTGGTGACCAGACGCGCACGCTGTTGCTGGGCGATTATGTGCCCTCACGCCATACGGTATTCGCCAAGCGCGTCGCCGAGCCCTTTGTGTATGAGGTGAGCGCCGCCATTCTTGATCAACTGCAAACAGCACCGCTTTACTATCGACTGAGGGTTCTGGAGACGCTGCCGCCGGCCGCGCGCGTGGTGTCGCTTCGCCTGTCGTGTGTGTCGCAGGAGCAGCCCCTGTTGGAGGTAGCACTGCCTCAGGGATCGTCGTGGGAATCCGTCCTGCAACAATACCCTGACGAAGAGCGCGCCGCCATCAGCAGCCTGCTGGCCTTTGTTCGCAAGTCACAGGTGCGTCAGTATGTGAAGGTGGGCTTCACCGATCCAATGCGGCTGGATGAACAGGAATCGCTGCCGTGGATCTGGAAACTCGAGGCGAGTGTGGAGTTGCCTTCTGGCGCCGGCGAAGCGCGTCAGCGGGAAGAGACTTTCTACTTCACTGACAGGATTGGGGGAACCACTCAGTTTGGAGGAACTCAGAAGCATGATGTCATTTTCGTGCTCCCACAGGAGCAGATTGACGCCATGCATGCGCTGACCTTCGACCGGGGAGCGCCAGCGCCTGAATCAATCCCGGACTTACAACAGGAAGAGGAGACGCAGGAAACGGATGCGGGCCCAGGTGACCCAGCCGACGGAGCAGACGTCCAGGCAGAGCCAGATACCCACCCGGCGCAGTAACGGCGCGGAGGGTCCCTCGGCGCTGCGTTTTTGCGTGCGTTGCCTCGCGCGCTGGATATCTACGGGCGTAATTATGGTCCTGACCCTGGCGGCTGTGCTGCAAGGTCTGGTTCTGCTGCTGTCGGTGGTGCGCGTAGAACTTCCGGCGCCACGACTGGTATTGGACCTTGTGCAACGGCAAACCCAGCAAGATGGGGTGCGGGTGGAATGGGAAGCAATTTCGGTTGATCTGACTGCCCGGATTCACACCCGGAACCTGCGCCTCTTTGACAGCCGTAGCGGGGAGCTCTTGCTGAGCGCCGAGGCGGCTCTCGTAGCGCTCGATCTTCCTTCTCTCATGGCAAGGAAGCTGGAAGTGGAAAGCCTGCGGGTGGACGACGCAACTTTCTATGCGCCTTCACTCGTAGCAAGTGGAGGTGTCTCCATGCCCCTCGTAAGTGAGGCCCAGCTCTTTATAAGCGTAAATGAGGATCATTATGAGATACTCCTGGCCCAGGGTATCATCTCTGGCGTTACCGTGCAGGCCAGTGGTTGGCTGAATCGGTTTGACCGGGCGGCTGAACGTGAGCGCCCGCCATTGTTTGACCAATTAATTTATGCAGCGACCACGTTTCTGGAGCTGCGCCAGTGGAGCGAAGCGTTCGAAGGAGCGCTGCTGCTTGTCCAAGGCGAAGGTGACAGCATACGCTTTCGCGCGCTCTCCCGGTCGGTTCATTCGCCGCTGGGAAGGGCGGAAATGCCGGTGTTGGTAACCCGGGCGAACCTAGCTGGCGGTGAGCCGGAACTGCAACGCATCAGCATCGATGCACAGTCCGCTCAGTTTCAAACAGGAGAAGCTATCGGACGAACGTCCCTTGTCGTCGAGGCGAGTGAGAGACTGGGCCTGGCTGAACTGGATAGTTCGATACCCATGGGAACCGCCCGGGTTTGGATCTCGGGCTCTACCGTGAGATCCCAAACGTTCCGAGGGCTCTCAGGACTGATTCAATTGCAGGATGGCAAACTCAAGGGGGATGTCGTAGGTCGCCTCGACGAGGAGCTTGTGGAGGCTCAGTTCGATATGGCAGGCGAGACTATCGGCGTCACGTTGGATGGCGCCTTCAACCTCCCGACCGTTCTGCGCATGAGTGGTGCGCCAGATGAGGCTATCCTGCGGTGGATTCGAACACATCAACCGGTGCGATTGAGGGCGCGGCTTGAGACGGACTCTCGCTTTGTCTCCCCCACCCTGACTTTTGCGGGCGAATCGAGGGACTTGGATGCTCGGGGACTCCTTGCTGATTTTGCCGGATTTAGAGGCTACGCAAACCGACGGAAAGTTGTTTTGGAGCAGGTGGACGCAGTGCGAGGGGCCAGCAAGGCGAGAGGGAGCTTTCATCAGGACTTGGAGACGCTCCGGTGGCGGCTTCTGATCGACGGTCAGGCTTACCCGCCGCAGCTTGGCTCCCTTCTGGGGAACTGGTGGCGATCCATCTGGAAGGATTTCTCTTTTGATGGCCCTCCCGTGTTGGCCGATGTGGATGTAAGCGGAGACTGGCGCTCGCCGGACTACGCAGACTTCTATGGTGCGGCCAAGGTTTGGAATGGGTCCTATAATCGCGTGGGTATAGACACAGCTTCGTTACGCTTTCATGGGGGCAGGGGCTATTTTGAGCTTTATGATTTGCTCGCTTCGAGGGGTGGGGAAACCTTGGGCGGCGAGATGGCGTGGCTCTACACAGTTCCTGATGGAAGTCTGGAACACGTGGGCTTTGACCTGATGGGAAATATGGCCCTGGCAGACCTCAACCAGGCGTTTGCCGTGAACCTGGACGATCTGATTGCCGAGTGGACGCTTCAGGCTCCACCCAGATTGGCGCTGAAGGGTAATGTAAGCGCTGCTGAAGGTGGGGGCTGGAACACAGAGGTTGCGGCTCATGCAGTTGCCGGAGCCGGGGCGTGGAGGACAATCACGTTTGATGATATCGAGCTGAAACTCACTTATGCGAATCAGGCGACAGTTGTTGATATTCCCCACATTCGGCCGCTTGGCGGAAGCGGGCGTGGTCATGTAACGATAACGCCACAGGGCGATAATCGACTGGGCCTGGCCGTGGAGTTCGAAGTGGAGGATGCCGACCTGAAGCAATCAGTCACGGCGCTTCGGGGATTGGGAGGAGACCCTGCAGGCGGTGCTTCTGATGCGGCTGCGAATGAGCAGATGCAGGGGCGGGTGAATTTCACCATCTATGGAACGGCAGCTCCCGAGGATTTTGTGAGCTCCCTGAACGCGACGGGAAACGTCAGCGTGTACAATGCAAAACTTGGTCAGATCGAGCTATTTGGCGCCCTGTCTCAGCAGCTCAGCGCACTCGGAATCCGGTTCTCGTCGTTTCCGCTCGAGAATCTGACAGGCGCCTATCTAGTGCGGGACGGGAAGGCTATTTTTGATGACCTGAAGATTTTCGGCCCTACCGTAAACATCGAGGCCGACGGCCAACTCGGTCTGGCGCACGATTTCCTGGATTTCAATGTGCGCGTCTTTCTGATGGAAGGAACAACGCCTTCGCTGATGGATGTCTTTGGATTGATCCTCAGGCCCTTCGGCTACGCGTTGGAGCTACAGTTGAAGGGCTCGCTGGATGCGCCGAAATGGCGCTTCACGATGGATCCCCGCAATCTATTCAAACAGCAGGAACAGGCTCCGCAAGAGGGACTTCCCCCTCCAGACGGCGCGCCTGCACAAAGCACTGCAAGAGGGGCGGCGACGCCCAAGAAGAATTAACGCGTTGCGCGTACGCCACAAATGCCTCTAGATAAACCATCCCATAGTGTATGCGGCGACCGCGAAGCCGCGTCTTGGAACTTAGCAACATAAGGCACATCTTGGACCTCAAAGAAGTAAAGCAGATCGTCGAGATGATGAAGCGAGCAGATCTCACAGAGTTTGAGATCGAGGAAGAAGGATTTAAGCTACGGATAGCCCGTGGAGGCAAGGGGGGCGCCGTGGTAACGGCTACGCCTACATCGTTGCCGCCTTTTCCTGCTCCTACTCCGGTCACTGCGCCCACAGCAGGTGCCCCTGCGGTAGCAACTAGCGCTGGGGCCTCTGGCGCAGAGAAGCAAGTGGAGGAAGGGCTGCTGATCAAGAGCCCAATGGTAGGCACGTTCTATCGTTCGCCGTCTCCAGAAAGCCCGCCATTTACGGACGTGGGCGAGCGCGTGAACCCCGATACGACGGTGTGCATCATCGAGGCCATGAAAGTGATGAACGAGATCCAGGCCGAAGTGAAGGGCGTGATTAGCGAGGTGCTGGTGGAAAATGGCGCCAGCGTCGAGTACGGACAGCCATTGTTCCGGGTTAAGCCCCAATAGTTCCAAATGCAGAAAATTCTGATCGCCAACCGGGGCGAAATTGCCCTGCGGGTCATCCGCGCCTGTCGCGAGATGGGTATCGCCACCGTCGCTGTCTATTCAGAGGCGGACGAGCAAAGCCTGCACGTGCAGCTTGCGGATGGCGCCATCTGCATTGGGGCGGGGCCCAGCAGGGAGAGCTACCTCAAGGTGGATCGCATCATCGCTGCTGCAGAGATTGCCGATGTCGACGCCATTCACCCGGGGTATGGGTTTCTGGCTGAGGATCCGGACTTTGCAGAGCAGGTGGAGAACTGTCGCATCAAGTTTATCGGCCCTTCATCATCCGCGATCCGCATGATGGGAGACAAGGCCATGGCCCGTGAAGTAGCGGCCAAGGCCGGAGTTCCCACCGTCCCCGGCAGCGGCGGCGTGGTGACCAATGAACGGGAGGCCCTGAAGATTGCTCAGGAGATTGGCTTCCCCGTGATCGTAAAGGCTGTTGCTGGAGGCGGCGGCAAGGGAATGCGCCTTGCCCACAATGCGGCCACGTTCATCAAAGAGTTTGTTGCTGCGCGCGTTGAAGCTGAGAAGGCCTTCGGCAACGGTGCGGTCTACATCGAGAAGTTCATTGAGCAGCCGCGCCACATTGAGTTCCAGATCCTGGCCGACGAACATGGCAAGGTGATTCACCTCGGCGAGCGGGACTGCTCGGTGCAAAGGCGCCACCAGAAGCTGATCGAGGAAGCACCCTCCCCTTTCCTGACGCCGGAACTGCGTGAGGAGATGGGCAAGGCGGCGGTCGCTGCGGCTGAGGCATGCGGTTACCACAATGCGGGAACGATCGAGTTTCTTGTCGATTCGCAGGGGCGCTATTATTTTATCGAGATGAACACCCGCATTCAGGTAGAGCACCCCGTTACGGAAGAAGTGACGGGCTTCGACCTGATCAAGGAGCAGATTCGCATCGCCAGCGGGGAGAAGCTGGGCATCGAGCAAAAGGACGTAAAGATCAACCGCCACGCAATCGAGTGTCGTATCTGCGCGGAGGATCCATCCCGCAACTTCGCTCCGTGCCCCGGCGATATCACTCTATACTATCCTCCCGGCGGACATGGCGTTCGTGTGGACAGCCACATTTACGGCGGCTATCGAATTCCGCCGTATTACGACAGCATGATAAGCAAAGTGATCACCTTTGGCAGGAACCGTGAGGTGGCGCTGGATCGTATGAACCGTGCGTTGTCGGAATACTTGGTACGGGGCATCCATACCAACGTATCCTTCCTGCGCGGAGTATTGCGCGATCCAACATTTGCCAAGGGAGAAGCAACGACTAAGTTTATTGAAGAATACATGGCCCGCACACCTCGCGAAGCCATTGAAAACGTCTAACACTCTTCGCCCTGCACAATGATGAGCCCAGCTGACAAAGACTCCGAAGGAACACTCAGAGAACACAGCACAAGCGATCTCGACGACGTGATGCTGGCCGAGGAAAACACGGCCGGCGTCATTAAGGTGCACAACGATGTTGTGGCCAACATCGTGAGAATCGCTACCCAAGAAGTGCCGGGCGTAGCCAGCATCGGGGGAGGCAGCCGCTTCCGAGAGGAACTAGCTGGCATCTTCAGCAAGCGCGACTCGACTTCCGGGATCATGGTGGCCGAAAATGAGGACGGTCACTATGTCATTTCGGTCAAGGTGATCCTGCACTTTGGCGTAGAGCTTGCTAAAGTTGGCGAAGACATTCAAATTGCCGTGCGTGAGCAGGTTGCGAAGATGACGAACAAGAAAGTGGCCCGCGTGGATGTGCTGATCGACGGGGTGCGAATCCCTGAGAAGGAACGCCGGGACGCTGACGAGTTCGACCATGACTAGACCAGCCGCGCGGCTCACCAAGGTAGCTCGTGCAAGAATATTGGACACAAGTAAGGGAGTTTGTAGAGGCCCAGCCTGAGTGGGTGTGGCCGGTAGGCGGCGCTGTTGCCCTGCTGCTAATCCTGTGGTTGCTCTACAGGGCGTGGCGACAACCGCGTGAGATCCTTGCTTTTAGCACAGAGCGCGGGCGAGTAACCGTCGTAAGGCGGGCAATAGCCGACCTCATACAGAAGGCCGCCGCTCGGACCCCGGGAGTAGAGAAGTGCAAGAGCCGCATCAAGACCCGCCGTGGCCGGTTGCGGATACGTCTGCGCATCCACTTGAGGGCGAACTACGACTTGCGAGAGGTGGAACGGAAGCTGGAGAGCCAGATTTCCGACACGCTGCGTTATAGCCTCGGCGTTGAACATCTCGGGAAGCTGGATACCCGCGTGGTGGCGCTTGTGGGCGACCCGGATCCGGTGATGCATTACGAAGAGCTGCCCACGCCCAAGGAGAGTGAGTCGCTGCGAAGAGCGCCACAGAGGCAACCTTCGCCTCCTCCTCCTGTGCCCGAACCTTCGCAGATCGCTGAAGATGAAGAGCGCCGTGAGCGTGAACTGGCTCAAAGAGAACAGGCATGGGACGAGGGGCTTGAAGCTGACCAGGAGCCGGTCGCTGGTGAACGAACAGAGGGCGACGAGGTATCCGAGGAAGAAGAAGGCCGTAAGAACACCGCTTGGAATTCCTGAGGATCGGCGCGCAGCCCAAGATTGCCGCGCCGGATTTCCCATACATGGTATCGGCCATGAGTAGTTTTCAGGGACAGAAGAACCCCCTTCAGCGCGCCCGCTTTTACGGCATTCTCGACACCGGGTATCTCGCTGCAGACCAGCTGCGGGGCGCCTGTATGGCGCTTTTGGCCGGGGGAGCTGAAATTATACAGTTACGGGCCAAGAAGCAGTCTGTGGATGAGTACCGAGCGATGCTTCAGGATGTGTTGCCAGTCATGCGGGAGACAGATGTGCCGCTGATCATAAATGATTCTATTGAACTGGCCCTTGAATTTACTGAGTGCGGACTGCATCTGGGGCAGGATGATCTACCCATTCCAGAGGCGAGAAAACTACTGGGACCCGATCGAATACTTGGCCTTTCCACACACTCGGTAGAACAGGCAGAAGAAGCCCTGAAGCTTGCAGACCTGTTGACCTACTTTTGCATCGGCCCGGTGTTTCCAACACAGACAAAGCCGGACTACATTCCAGTAGGCCTGAACCTCGTAACGCAGGTTACACAGATCAACAATGGCCGCCTTCCCCTCTTCTGTATTGGCGGAATTACGCGCAGGAACGTTCACCACGTGCGCCAGGCAGGCGGCGACCGCGTAGTCGTTGTATCAGATGTGCTTCTTGCAGAAGATCAGGCAGATGCCGTGCGGGAGCTCCGCGCCGCTATCTGACGGATCGGGTAAATGCCGAAGCAAGAGGGCCGCTTTAGTTGTCGTCGATGGGAGGGGCGTCTTCTTCTGAATCGTCGCTGGCGTTCTCACCAAGTGCAATGCCTCCCGTTACAGAGACCTTCTCATAGATGGCCTGCGTGATTTCCTGCATTACAGCCTCGTTCTCTGAGAGGAACTGTTTTGCGGCTTCACGGCCCTGACCCACGAGATTGCCATTGTAGCTGATCCAAGAGCCCTTCTTTTCCAGGATCTTGTGCTCCAGGCCCAGGTCCAGCACGCTGCCGGTGCGGCTGATACCTTCGTTATACATGATGTCAAACTCGCACTCCGTGTATGGCGGGGCCACCTTGTTCTTGACTACCTTAATCCGGGTGCGGTTGCCAATGACCTTGCCGCCGGAGTCCTTGATCTGTCCGATTCTGCGAATGTCGATGCGGATGGAGGCAAAGAATTTCAGCGCACGTCCGCCGGGAGT
>CAYSHY010000048.1:0-29407 GCA_964430955.1 uncultured Puniceicoccaceae bacterium
ACCGGGGCTTTTTTGTGCCCCCATCCTACTCCCCCCGAGCCTGCCGGGCTGATGCCTGTGGTAGGATATGCGCTAGGCAAGAGATCGTGGGTGAAAGGCCGGCAAAGACATCTGAATGAGAAGACGTAAACTACTTGTCTACCTGATATCCCAGATCGAGCTCGTCACCCGTTACTCCGCGAATTCCCCAGTTCTCACGCGGCGACTCCGTTAGAGTTATCTCTATGTCCTTGGCTGGGATAGAGCACTTTCTGCTAATATTTTGGATAAGCGAGCGAATGTAAGCCTTCCGGGTTTCTACGGTACGTCCTGCCATTAGCATGACTTCAATGATCACATATCGCTCCGATCGGTCCTGTGGATGGTAGAACCAATCCTCTTTGATTGGCACGAACCTGTGAAACCGCTTCTCTTGCGGTAAACCCAACACCTCGACGGTGCATTCGTGTATCGCATCAGACATTGCGTCCTTTACCCAAGCAAGGAAGGACGAGTGCCCATAGATTTTTATCTGCGCCATTGTCTGGATGACTAGCAGGGAGAACGATAGGTGACAGACGAAAACGGTCAGAACTATCCAGTTCTCTATGCGTGCACTGCATGCACTGCAGTGTGAGGATGTATGGACCGGGGACGCCGAGGTGTGGAAGCTTCTACAATGTAAAGCTTTGCACCAGAGAGCGGATCACCAGGGTCCAGCCGTCAACCAGGACAAAAAGCAAGAGCTTGAAGGGGAGTGAAATGATCACAGGGGGCATCATCATCATCCCCATGGACATTAGGGTGCTTGCGACGATGAAGTCCACGACCAGGAAGGGGATGAATATGAGGAATCCCATTTGGAATGCCGTGCGTAGTTCACTCAGCACAAATGCTGGCACGACAATGCGTATCGGAAGTTCCTGCACGCTTGTTGGTCCCATTCCAGAAAGCCCCAGAAAGAACTCTAGGTCGCTTTCCCGCGTCTGCTTGAGCATGAAACTGCTCATGTGTCCGGACGCCACGCCAAGAGCCTCGCTGGATGTCATTTGCTTCTCCGTGTAGGGGACGATTGCGTCTTCATAGACCCTGTTCCAGACCGGACCCATGATAAAGAACGTTAGGAACAAGGACATTCCGACCATGATCTGGCCACTGGGGACACCCTGGGTGCCTAAGGCCCTTCCGATAAAGCCCAGTACAATCACAATCCGCGTGAAACTCGTCATGAGCATTACGATACTCGGTGCGAGCGTCAGCAGCGTCATGAAGATCACCAGTTGGATCGCCACTGAAAAGTCGTCTCCCTCGCCGCCGGTGTCGAAGTTTATGTTCATCGACACCCCTGCTGGATCGGCGGCGTCCATGCTTTGGGCCATGGCGGGTGTGCTAAGGCAGACAAGCGCTACGACGATTGCGAGAAGGAGTCGGAATATTGGAGGCGTAGGGAAAAGCTGACGTCCCATACTGTGTTCGGCGCGCATCTTCATCGTGGGCCTCGAATCAGGTTTCTGAATCACGTGCGTTGAGAGTCCGATGGTTCGCCCGAAATGCCCCGGCTCAACATGTGAGAAAATGATGCTGCAAGACCGCTGTTGTCTGGCGGGTTGACGCGGCCATCCTTCGCAGAGTCTATGCACGTTGGGCCCGGCTCGGAGTTCAGGTCAGACAAGTGGCTTATGAACCCAGGCCCAACTCCAAGAAGCATACGCTTTCCCTCGACTTCCGCCACGACCAGGAACTGTCGGTTACCAAGCATATGGCTTCCTCTCAGCTCGATGCCTCCCCGCCCACGGTTGCGAAGTCCGCCCACGCGACCTTTCCGCATCCGATGGATCACAAAATAGGCGCCTCCACCCATGAGACCAAGATAAGCCAGGACCACACTCAACGAAGGCCCTTCCGGAGCCGTGCCAGATGTGAGCTCGCGGCGCTTCTCCTGCGAGGCGGCCGAAGGCACAATGACCTTATCTCCGTCGATGCCTTGCGCGAGCGCGCACGCAGTTGAGCAAAGCAACCCTATGCTTGCGAAAAGAGCTGCTCTCCAGGCCAGGTGAATAGAGCTACGCTTCGGCATCGCCAACCAACTCGGTAATCTTGATGCCAAAGTGATCTTCCACGACCACGACTTCGCCATATGCAATGAGGCGATTGTTGACATAAATCCCCAGTGGATCCTTGGCATTTTGTCGAAGCTGCAGGACAGCGCCCGGGGACAGTTCTACAATCTCCCGCATGGGAAGTTCGCACGTGCCCAACTGCACGTTTACTTGTACTTTTACGTCCAGGACGACATCCAGGTTTCTCGATTCCAAAACGCTCATTATCTCAGTTCCTTTTTCTTGCCCAAATTCTGCTCTACAATGGGGCTCACAAGTTTCACGGCGACCCGGTCTCCATCGATCCCCACTTCTCCCTTAAAGCGCTCAGCGCCTGCCAGGGATACAATTGTTTCCCCGATGATGGACTGCGGCAGTTCGATGAGGTCTCCCGGCCGAAGCGCCAGGACGTCGCGAACGGTCGACTCGAATGCTTTCCATTCCGCCTTAACTGGAGCAAGGATGCCATCATAAGCCTTTGACCACCGGGCCGGCGCACGTGCCTCCTTCGTTGGCTCGTAACGCCGGGTTCGTTCTGAAAGCGCCTTTAATATCGGCTCAATCGTCGTGTAGGGAATTGCCACTTGCACCCCTTCCACGATTTCGCCCATCGTCGCTTCCATTTTTAGCACGAGCATTGTCGCATCGCGTGGGCTCGTTTGCAGAAAGCGGCCGTTATTCTCGTGGCCGATAAGCAGCGGGTTCAGGTCTCGTACATCTTCCCATTGCCGACGCCATTCCTCGAGAAGCAGGTTCAGGATGTCATCCATCAACGCCACCTCAATGTCTGTAAGGTAACGCTCTGGACCCTTGCAGACGCCTTTTCCCCCAAGCAGGCGATCGACGATCGCCATCGCTAGCTTCGGGCTGAACTCTACAATGCCTACCCCGTTTAAACCATCGATCCGGAACAGGGACAGATATGTCGGGTTAGCAAGCGCCCCGGTGAATTCTTCATAGGGCCTGCTGGTCAGCTCGCTTAGCTTTAATCTGAAGTCAATCCGGAGGAACATTGAGAGTCGCGCCTCGAGGTAGTGCAGGAACTGCTCATGCCTCGACTGTAGCTGGCGCAACTCGACATCGCTGAGGAACGTAGGATTGCGAAAATCGAATGGTGCAACCCGTACATGCTCGTGCGGGGCGAATCGACGGCCATCGAAGGAATAGATTACCGTAGATGCTGCCTCCCGGGCCTCGGACGTTTCTGCTGTAGTATTGCTCATCGCGCGCTTACTGGACGACAAACTCAGAAAAGTACAATTGCTCCACGATGTCGCTTTGGAGGGTTTGCCCAAAGGTGTTCAATAGATCGTTGCGCACGATGTTCTTGATACCAGGCTTTTCCAGATCCTGCAGCGAGAGGTCGCTAAGAACCGCCAGAGCGCCATCGATGATTTTGGCCCGGTTTCGCGCCATGTGTTCCGGGAAACCAACGGTGCGCCCCTCAACCGTGAAGCTGACCTTTATGTAGCGGCTCTTCAGCGAACCGGACAGGTTGGCCACGATGTCATTGAACTCATAGGTCTGAGCGACATCGGTTCGAGCGCTTCCAGATCCCCCGTGCTTGACGCCCGCTGCAGGACTACCGCCTTGATTGGCCAGTTTTTCCAGGCTGGGCAGCATATAGAACTCCCATAGGCCAACAGTGATCAGTGGGATCAGGACGATAATCGCGATGATTGGCAGTAGCCCGTTGAGCTTCTTCTGCTCACCCGGGGCTGCCGGCAAGTCTTCTACATCAGATTCTTTAGCCATTGCAGAGAGAAGATAGGGTAGGGGTTGGGGCTAACGCTTCAGTTGGATAGCTTCCTGCATCAACTGGTCAGCCGTGGATATTATGCGTGCGCCTGCTTGAAAGCCGCGCTGCGTCGTGATCATGCCTGCGAATTCCTCTGTCAGATCGACGTTGGAGAGTTCAAGGTATCCACTTTGGATGATTGCGGCCGTTCCTGTCCCGGCTGTGAAATTTGCCAGGCGTCCCGCCGCATCGCTTCCTTGGTAGAGATTTCCACCGGCGCGCACAAGGGCGCCGGGCTCCACAAATCGCGCCAGAGACACCTGTCCCCCGTCAACTGTCGAGCCATCGGCCAGCTCAAGCTTCAGTGTGCCAGTCTCGCTGGAGAACCCCCAGCCCGTCACTGCCTGTGAGCCATTCTCTGTCGCAACGGTTGCAGGCACCTGAAGCAGCCCATCAGCTCCCATCAGCCGAAAGCTGCCGGGCGTTACCAGGTAACCGCTGTTATCGAGTCTGAAGTTTCCGGCTCTGGTAAAGAACTCTTGTCCGCTGCCCGGCTCCTGCACACGGAAGAACCCGGCGCCATTGATGGCGAGGTCGCTGCTCACACCGGTGTATTGCGCATCTTCGGTTGCGAAATTAACGGACACTTGCGCCACGCGAACTCCGCTACCCACGCTGGATGCGTTTCGGTGAGGCGTGCCGTTACCGCCTCCTTGTGGGCTGTGAAGCAGGTCGCTAAATGAGTCGGAGTAGTCCGCGCGACCTTTTTTGAATCCGGCCGTGGCGATGTTGGAGATGTTGTCCCCGATGACTTCTATGCCACGCGCAAAACTGCGCAAGGCGCTCACTCCGGTGTGTATGCTGTTTGAGATAGACATCGTTCCTCCTACTCGTCGGTTGCTTGCTGTTCGGGCAACTTGACCCTGCGGATATCGCTGATCGGGTAGGCATGTTCGCCCACGCTGATGATCAGCGAACCATCTTCAGCTTGCTCGATTGCGGTCACGATGCCGCTGACGTTGTCAGCCAACGTGACTTCCTTTCCCAGATAAGCTTGGGCAGCCATGCGTTGCTGCTGCTCCTGAAACTCACCGAAGCTGCTGGTTAACTCCCTCATTTGCTCCAGCGAGGTGAAGTTTGCCATCTGAGCGATAAAGTCTGTGTCCTTCATCGGGTCCAGAGGGTCCTGCGTCTGCAGCTGGACAGTTAGCAGTTTCAGGAAATCCTGGGCGCCCAGTGTCTGCTTTTGTGCAGCTGTGGTGCTGGATGCATTCGCTGCCGCTGTTCCTGCGGCGGCATTGGTAGCAGAAAGTGGAATCATCTTTGATTAGGCGTAATGGTTTCCATCGAGCCTTGGGCCTGATCCGGCCTCAAATTCGGGCGCCTCCAGTTGAACACCTTGCTTGTTTGCCTCGCGAACCAAGGCCCCCCATCCCTGCTCGATGCTCTGCTGCAAGGCTTTGTCTGCTGTGCGGAATACGGCGTTCATACGCCCACCGCGAAGCTTCAGCTGCACGTTCAGCAAGTGTCCGTCTGGTGTCCGCATGGCAAAGCGAAGTGTGCTATGATTACCCTCCTGTAGTCGCGCTATAGCCTTTAGTAACAATGGGTTGATCTCCATTGCTGGCTGTGGGGCTTCAGGTCGTTGCACTTCTGCGCTGTTCGAGCTAGCAAAGGAAGAGGAAGGACCGGGCGTCGAGGGCTCCATTCGCTCCTGATCCTTCTTCTGCGAGGAGGCTGGTCGGGGCATTGCAGCTCGCTGCACCAGTGCTGCCGCCTTGACGATTTGTCGAGGCATCTTGTCAGCGCTAATCAGCCACTTGGGAAGCGCCTTCTCGCTTGGGGTTGTTTTCAGGAGCCGACTCATTTCTACTCCTATATCAGCAGTAGCCGTGCCCGATTTGCCTGATTGTTCCGTAGGTTGTTTATGGTCAACATGTAAAACTTGATTCCAAAGTGAATTGTTCGATGCTCGCCAAGTTTTTTGGGAAATATTTTCCGCCTTCGCATCTGTTGGTGAAACGTGCCCTACGGCATTACCTTCAAGACCTTCTTCTTGTCGCTTTTCAGGCTTTCGGGCCCGCTCATCCCGGGCGATCTGAGAAGCGCCTTCGTTCTTCGGGATAGATGATTCTCCTTCCTTCCTGCCCGCGCTGTCCTGGTCTTCGCCCGCCTTTTCATTTGGCAGCCTGAACTCTGTGCTGCCCTCTTGGCGTGGTGATCCCTCTGGAAGAATCGTCTGCCGGTAACTACCCACGCTCACGCGTGCTGGCACAATGCTTTCCATTAGACGGGCTCCTATCCCTGACTCTTCTTGTTTTGCAGTCGCTTCAATTGCTCGAGCAGTCGGGCCGCCCGCCCGGCGGAATCCTTATTGGCTTCCCCGCTCTTTATCATCTCTTCGATGATCTTCGCAACAGCGTCCGGCTTCATCAGCGAGAGCAGCTTCACGATCTCCCTGTCGTCTTTTTGCCGAAGGATCGTGACGATATTTTCCGGGCTCATGTTGGAGTAGATGGCCACCTCGTTGCGCAGGTGCGTGAGTTCCCTCTGCTCGACCTCGATCAAGCTGTCAGACAACTCCTTCCGATAAGTTCGGATCTCCTCTCGCATCCGCTCCAGCTCGTTGCGTTCGTCCTGCATGCGGGCCTCTTCGAGAGCAATTTGCTTCTCCCGTTCCTGAAGGCTCTCCCGCTGTGTCCATAGTTCCTCTATCAGCTTGTCGATCTCATTGCTGCGGAAGCCCCAGTACACGAAATCGGGATCGATTGCCTTGGCTGGCGTTGGTTCGGCGACAATTCTGGTCACCGCCTCACGATTTTGGAGAAACAAGGCGAATAAGGTCACCCCAAACATCAACAGCGCAAGCACTGCCAGGGCGACAGGTTGTCTGAGTTTCGAGATCATTCTTCCCGGTGCTGCATTGTTGATTGGTTTATCGGCCCATCTGAAAATTTCTCTATTCGAACCCGCGCCAGCGCCAGTTCCTCCAATTCGAGTTCTTCCTGTCGGGTATTCTGATTCAGATGAGTGCGAAATTGCTTCTCCTTGAGTCGTCCAAGGAGCTCAGCCTCATGACGTGCGGTTCGAAAAGCCTTCAGCCTCTCTTCCAGTAGCTTTTTCGCATCCCTAAGCTCTTCTGACTTTTTCTCTAGCTGCTCTTGAGCACTGCTCAGCGCGGCCAGCTTGGCGCTTTGATCCATTGCTGAGAAGGTTGAGCCTGCGGGCTGGTTCAGCATCCCGATCAGGGAGTCGACTTCCAATTGCGCCAGTTGGAACTCCTGCTCCTTCTTTGCATGGGCCTGCATGCTTTCGGCATATGCGCGCATTGCATCGTCTTGCCGCATTTTCCGTAATGTAAGGACTGCTTGCAGAGGAAAGCTAAACTTCTTCATAACTGCTTCGTTATGCCAGGATCTGCTTCAAGCTGAGGAATGTTTCCTCACGCTTCATTAGGTCATTCGGTTTTTGCCGGAGAAAGTCGTTCAGTGGGCCATTCTTTTGTATAGCCTTGTCCAGCCTGGGATTAGTCCCTCGCGAATACGCCCCGATATTGATCAAGTCCTCGTTCTTTCGGTACAAAGCGAGTAGGTCTCTGGCCGCCGAGACAAGATCCAGCTGATCCGCGTCGCATACGCTCCGCTGAAGTCGGCTCACGCTTTCCAGCACGTCAACCGCTGGGAAGTGATTCGCAGTCGCCATAGCCCGCGATAGAACAATATGGCCGTCTAGTATGCCACGGGTCGCGTCCGCAACGGGTTCGTTCATGTCGTCCCCTTCGACCAGGACCGTATAGATTCCCGTGATCGATCCCCGCTCGGCCATGCCAGCCCGTTCGAGCAGGCGGGGTAACAGTGAAAAGACGCTGGGTGTATAACCGCGGGAGGTAGGTGGTTCGCCCACAGCCAGGCCGATTTCGCGCTGCGCCATGCAGAATCGCGTTAGAGAGTCCATCATCAACAGGACGTTGCTTCCCTCGTCGCGAAACTGTTCTGCGATGGATGTCGCCAACAAGGCGGCGCGAATCCGCATCGGAGCCGGTTGGTCAGAGGTAGAGACGACTACGACCGTGCGCCGCATCCCTTCTTCGCCAAGGTCATTTTCCAGAAACTCCCGCAGTTCCCGTCCACGTTCGCCGACGAGAGAGAGCACGTTGACGTCGCTGTCCGCACCGCGGGCAATCATGCCGAGCACCGTTGATTTCCCTACGCCAGAACCGGCAAACACGCCCACTCGTTGTCCTCTTCCAAGAGGTGTGAAGCTATCGATGCTGCGAACACCCGTAGAAAACGGGGAGTGAATCGGTCGCCGCAACATCGGGTTCGGAGCAGATCGGTTCAGGTTTCCCTTTACGAAGTTCACCCGCAACGGGCCCTTTCCATCCAGGGGATTGCCTAACCCGTCGATCACTCTCCCAAGTAAACCCTCTCCACAGGGAATCCGGGCTTCGAGGCTCGATGCTGTTACATGACAACCGGGGTGAAGATCATGCATCTCGCCGAGAGGCATGAGTAGCAACCGGTTCTCGCGGAAACCCACAACCTCGGCGGCAACAGCTTGCCCAGTTCGTTCGGAATAGATTTCACAAACTTCGCCCAGAGAGGCTTCGGGACCTTCAGACTCGATCACGAGTCCAGTCACCTGCCGCACACAACCAATCCGTTCAACCGGACGAACGCCCTCTATCCGCCTCCGCAGGAACTCCAGGTTCTCATTGAAGCGAAGACTCACTGGCGGCCCTCCTGCAACTGCTGCTCCATACGCTCGATCTTCTTCTCAATACGGCCGTCCAGAACGCCAAACCGGCTGTGCACAAGCACATCGCCCGGTTTCAGCATTTTGTCTGTCTTGAACCTGATTCCGGGATACTCGCCCGTAAATTCCTTCCCTTGGGCAAGGAGTTCATAATCACGGTGGCAAAGGCTCACCTCAACACCTTCGCGCTGGGGGGCTAGTTCCGCGAGGGTCTCCTCAAGGATGGCCCTTACGTGTTCTTCGCCAATCTCAAGACCGGCCCATATCTTCCTCACTATGGCCATCACCAATAAAGGCGCCTGGGCCTCAAATTCCTCGCAGAGCCCATTCACCCGCTTGCCAATCTCAACAAGGACTTCGTCGCGGAGCCGGCGCATGTCTTCCCGCGCCTCAAAGATCTCCTGCTGATAGGCGTCGTGGAAATCTTTCTGTCCCTGGTCGTAGGCATCGCGTCGCAATTGTTCCAGGTCCTGCTCGCCAACGGGCTCGGCCCCGCAATAGCTGACACGAACGTTGCGCAGTTCCTTGCCTGGGCGAATCGTCTGCTTATGGCTTTTTGACATCTTGATCCTAGGCTCTTTCTTCACTCTCCATATCCAGGCTCACTTCGCCTTCCTCTTCGAGTTGGCGGACGATCTGGATGATTCGATCCTGTGCCGCTTCGATTTCCTTTGGCCGAACCGAGCCTAGCATCTCCATCTCCTCGCGGATAGATTCTGCAGCACGTTTGGAGACGCTGCGGAAAATCGCTTCCTGAACCCGCTTGCTCGCATTCTTCATGGCTAGAACGAGGTCCGCCATTTCAAGCTCGCGCGCGATTCGCTGGAGATCTGCAGGCGAGAGCCGGATCAGGTCTTCAAAGCTGAACATCTTCCGACGCACATCCAGGCCCAGCGGTGGATTTCTTTCCTCGAGTCTGACCAGCAGGTGCTTGCTCTTCTGCTTGTCCATCATGTTGAGTAGCTCGGCCACAGTACGCGCTCCACCTGTTTGCTGCAGTCCCTGCGACTGTGAGGGCAATGCATGTTTCTTCAGGCACCGCGCCACCCGGTTGATCTGCTCTGCAGATGTATCCTCCATCGACCCAAGGCGCTCCAGCACCTCTTCGCAGGTTTGAGAGTCCAGCATTGACGCCACCTGCGCAGCTTTCTCTTGGCTCAAGTGGCTAAGCACGAATGCGATTGTCTGCGGCTGCTCGGCGCGGATAAGCTTGTGAATCTGAAGCGCCTCCATCTGCGCTATGCCTTCCAGGCTGTTGCCACTGGGGACGATGCGCGTCAGCAGCATCGCCGCTTTGGCATTGCCCTTGGACAGCTCCAACGCTCGCTGGGCAAACTCTGTACCTCCCTGAATCGCGCCCAGACTTTGGGTGATAACCCCGGAAAATTCTTCCAGCACCCTTCGCTGTATCGATTCGTCCAGCATTGGAGCCAGGCTGATTTCACGGCAGATTTGCTCTGCCTCTGCGTCGTCGAAGTTCTTCAGTAGCTCCGCGCTGATCTCGGGCCCGAGCACCACCATAAACAACGCCAACTTCTGGATTCGGGTCAGGCTGTCATAATCGACGGTCTCAAGAGTGGTTTCTGGCATCTTGTTGTCCTCTTTGTCCAAGCTCGGGATTTACTTCTTTCCGGGCTCCAGCGCCCAGTTCTTCAAGGCTGCGGAAACATTTTCCGGCTTCTCCCGGATAAGCTCGTTCAGCAGTTCTGGGGTCAGGCGTTGTGCGATCTGGGGCGCGCCTCTGCCTCCATGTCCTTCTTCAATCACCTCCAGCGAGACGGCGCTTGGACGGTGGCGCTTCAATATTCGGATAAAGACGAAAAAGATCAGCACGGCTACCGCCACTGCCATGAAGTTTCGAAGCACATCCACCCAATTCATCACTTTTTGAGGAATGGTGGCCAATTCTGCATACGGCGAGGTCTCCGAGGCTGCAAAATCTGCTTCCACAACAGTAACCGCAGTATCCTGCTGGTTACTGCTTTGGGCGCGTGCGCCCAAGGCATTGACAACAACCTGCCGTAACCGCTCCAGTTCAGCCTCGCTTCTCGGCTGCTCTACCCGTTGCCCATTTTGCTCGATGTAACGCTTGGCGATAAATACTGCAGCGGTCACCTTCTGAATGCCCCCCGGCGCACTGACGACTTCGGTGGTTGAGCGATTGATCTCGTAGCTTACAGAGCGATTGCTGCGGTTTCCCTGCTCGGTGTTCCTTACGTTGCTGGGGGGCAGTGGCTGCTCGCCTTGTGCTGTTGCAGCTGCGCCTGCGCCTATGGGATCCCGCGCCTGTTGCGACACGGTTGTTTCCTCAGTTTGGGTCTGGGTGCGTACCACTTGGCTGGCGGGATCGTAGATCTCCTCAGTGACTGTCCGTGCTTCGGTGTCCAGCTCCACGGATACGCGCGCCACCACATTGTTCGGGCCAACAACCCGGGCCAACATCGACTCCACCTTTTTGGTGAAGTAATCTTCAAGGTTCTGCCGAAACTTGAATTGACCGGAAGCTGCTCCAATGACGCCGTCTTGGGTGAGATCTTCCGAAAGAGGATTTCCATTAGCGTCGACGACCACGACATCGTTCGCGGCCAGTCCCTCCACGCTGTTAGCGACGAGGAATCGGATCGAGTTCACCGCGCTCGTATCCAGCACTCGCCCGCCCGTATCGACCATAACGCTGGCCGTAGATCGCAACGGCTCATTGCCTACCAGCAGGCGGTTCTGTGGCACGACAATCATTACACGGGCTGATCGCACGCCGCGCAGCTGTGCGATGGTGCGCTGTAGCTCTCCCTGCACCGCCCGGTTGTAGTTTGTGCGCTGTACAAAGTCGCTGATTCCGAAGTTGGTCCGGTCAAATATCTCAAAACCTACGCCGCCCCCGTTGGGTATTCCCTGGCTGGCGAGGTGCATACGCACACTGTAAACGTGCTCCCGTGGCACATAGATTGAAGAACCATTCCTCAACTCATACGGCACTGCCTGCTCTTCCAGCCCTTCCACGACCTCTGCCATATCCTTCCCATCCAGGCCCCCATACAGAAGTACCATTTGCGGTTGCCCCGACCACATCACCAAGGCAACCATCCCTGCCAGCACCATGGCGCTGGCGACGATCAGCGTTACTCGCTGGTTGATTCCCAGTTCATTCCAGAATTTCAGGAGCTGTTGGGCGATAGCGTTCATTTAGCTTTGCGAAAGGGGAGGGCGAACAGTGATTTCGGCAGCGACGTCAGGAATACCATTCTAGTGACCTACACTTGGATCCGGCTTAGTTCCTTGTACGACTCTACAAGCTTGTTCCTGACTTCCACCATGAGGTTGAACGCTACGCTGGCTTCCTGCATCGCGATCATCGCCTGATGAATGTTGTCGCTCTTGCCCAGCATAATGTCCTGCGCTTCCGCGCCTGCGGCCTTCTGCTTCTGGTCGACTCCATTCACCAGATCTCCAAGCATTGCGCCAAAGCTCGGGGCCCCGCTGCTCCCCTGGCCACCTTGGATAGGCGCGGCGAGATGGGATCCGAAGTCCGACGCCGCATCGATGGCTGCCTTGCCTTCATTTGCCCCTGCTTTCTGCAGGTCCTGAAGTTGCTTAAGCGCCTGCTTGGCGACTTGCTGTGCTTCCTGCGATTGCCGTAGTTCGTTCAGGAAACCACCGCCGAGACCATTGATCGAATTGATAAAAGACATTGCTCCAGCTCCTGGTCAGTTACTTGCGCCCAATGCTTAAGGCTTGTCGGGCCATCTGTCGCGCTGTGCGGGCCACTTGGAGGTTCGCTTCATAGGCTCGGGATGCTGCAATCAGATCCACCATCTCCTTTGAGACTTCTACGTTGGGCATCTCCACCATTCCGTTCTCGTCAGCATCGGGATGCCCGGGATTGTAGATCAACTTTCCCGGCGTTGGGTCTTCAGAGATGTTGCTTAAGCGGACGGCGCTTAGCTTGCCTTCACTTGGTCCTGAGCCTGTCATGTAGGATTCAAAATTCGGAACCTTTCGCTTGTACGCGCCGCCATCGGCATCTTTTGTCGTGAACGCGTTGGCGATGTTCTGAGCAATCAGGTTCATCCGCAGCTTTTCAGCCTCAAGCGCGGATGATGTAGGTGCGATTCCAGAGAGTAGGTTCATGGTTTAGTCTACGCGTCCGCTAATCGCGGTCTTTAGCTGCGTGTAATTGCCGGTCATGTATTGCGTGAGGAACTCGAAATTCAGCGCGTTGTTGCTGATTTCCATCAGCTCTTTGTCCATCTCCACATTGCTGCCATCGGCCCGCGCTGAACCCGCAGTGGAATCAACCTCGATCCGGGCGTTCAGGCTCTTGATCTGAGAAGCGTCTCCGCTCTGAACGGCGCTGCGCAGCTGATTTGAGAAGTCTGCAGACACATCGACGCGCTTATAGCCTTGCGTCTGAGCATTGGCCAAATTGCTCGCCAATGCCTGGTGACGAAGTTCGCTCACATCGAGCATCTGCTTCGCCAGCAAGTAATTTGTCTGTGTGAACAGTCCGTCGATCACGCGATCGAGTTAAGCAGACACTATGCCATGGCGATTTTAAGATTCATAAGTAGCGAAACCACAATGGGATGTAAGATAGGTAGAGGTGCGATTGGCGATGGGCCGGAAACTTTTTCCGCTTTGTGTCCATTGGATAGACGTACAAAAAAATGTCACCAGCGCAGAGATCTACGCTTGGTGACAGCAAACCGTTCTAGCGGGGACTACTCGGTGATCTCAGGAGAGATGTATACTTCTCCGTTCACCACTGCTCGCATTCCTTCAATCATTTCCCACGGCTTACCTTTCAGGATGTAGCCACGAGCACCTGCCCTTATTGCAGCTTCAGCCATTTCTCGATCTGCGATCCCAGACAGAACAACGCAGCGTACGTCGTTTCGTTCACGTTGTAGCTCCTCGATCAGTTCGAGTCCGCTCTTGCCGGGCAGCGAAAGATCGATCAACGCAAGGTCCGGGCAATCGGTTCTGCCCTTCATCATCTCTATAGCTTCCTCGGCTGTTGCTGCGCTTCCGCACGGTTTGAGGTCGTCCAGCATCGCCAGGGCTTCCTGTAAAAGGCGCCGCAGGTTGTTGTGGTCTTCCACGATAAACACGCGCGTTGTTTTGGTTGCGGTCATCATCAATTATCAGATCTAAGGGAAATTACCGCAGAGAGATGGGAAGGAAGCTGCCGGGAGAGTTGGCGACTCCTGCCATGCCTGTGAGGCGTTCTTCCTGTTCGGGCGATTAGACAAAACAAAAGTTATGAAATTAGCGTTTCACTTTGCTTCGGCATGCAAAGCAGCGCTTAGGTTCCGGTCGCTCTTCGTTTCTTTGAGTGATAGTTTCTATAACGGATCAATCTTCTTGTTCGCTTGAGCCAATTCAGCAAGCTGGCGGCGTTTTTTTTACTAATGACGTTGATGAGCTTGCCTTACAGGGCGCCCTTCTAAGACCTTTTCCACCGTGACTGCACGCTGGAGAGATTTTCTGGAACATGGTTTCACCAAGATCGACCGCGATTACGCCCTGCTGCTTGATTGCTTGCGCGAGGTGTTCGAGGAATTGGGCGAAGACGACATTGCAAGGGTGATTGCTGGTATAGCTGCCGGCCCGGGAGGTCTGAATGGCGTCGCATGGCCAGAGCGCGGAGCCCAAGCCGTTTCCATCGCTTTCCAGCTGCTTAACATGGTGGAGGAAAATGCTGCCAATCAAATCATGCGTGCTAGGGAGGCAGAGTTTGGCCTGCTCTCAGAGGCAGGCATGTGGGGCAGTTGTTTCCAGAGCCTAAAGAACGCGGGCTTCAAGGAGCCGGAGATTCTCGACCAGATCGAAAAAGCCTCCGTAGAGCCCGTCCTTACGAGTCACCCTACTGAAGCCAAACGATGGACGGTGCTCGATCAACATCGCGCAATATACCTTCTCTTGGTAGAACTGGAAAACCAGATGTACTCCCCGTCGGAGCGCAGGCTGATTCGGGACGACATCAAGGCCGGCTTGGAGCGTCTTTGGCGAACAGGCGAGATTCTCCTTCAAAAGCCTGACGTGGCCTCCGAGCGCAGAAACGCGCTGTATTATTTCAAACAGAAGTTTCCGGACGTCCTGAAGCTGCTAGACCAGCGATTGCGGGTTTGTTGGGAAGCCGCCGGTCTGGATGTGGGGGAACTCACACGCCGTGAGGCATTCCCTCGCATACGTTTTGGTTCATGGGTCGGCGGAGATCGCGATGGTCACCCGCTGGTGACAGCGCAGGTTACTCGAGATACGCTTCTTGAACTACGAGAAGGGGCTACCACGGTACTCCACCGTGAGCTGCTTCGCCTTGAAGAACTTCTGGGGCTTTCGACGATTGCTGAAGACGTCCCCCTAGCGCTGCGGAAGCGTGCAGAAGAGCTTTTGCTCGAGCAAGGCCATGACGCCGTATCTGCAGACGTCCACGAGGAGCCATGGCGGCTGTTCGTAAATTTGCTGCGCAATCGCCTTCCCATGGTCCGGGGCGAACATCCCAAATATCGTTTTCCCAGCGAGCTTGAAAGCGACATCCTTATCCTGGCAGATTCACTGCGCAAGATTGGGGCTCATCGTATCGTCGAGGAGAATGTCATGCCCTTTCACCGTATCCTGCAGGTGTTTGGCTTTCACCTCGCATCTCTCGATATCCGCCAGAATAGCGCTTTTCATGATCGGGCCCTTGGGCAACTCATGGAGTCCGCAGGAATCGCCTCGGCGTCCGACTACGCCTCGTGGAGCGAAGAACAGCGCTTGGAGTTTCTTGAAAGGGAATTGCAATCTCCCCGCCCGTTTCTGCACCCAAACAGCGATCCCGGGCCTGAGGCAAAGGCCGTCTTCGACTGTTACAAGGTGCTTTCGCGTTACATCCAGTCTTTCGGTCGGGCCGGGCTCGGCTGTCTGATTGTGAGTATGACCCGGAGCCTCAGCGACCTGCTTACGGTCTATCTGTTGTGCCGGGAAGCCGGTCTTACGCGTCAAACCCCGGAGGGTCTGATTTGTCTTCTTCCGGTGACGCCGCTCTTCGAAACGATTGATGACCTCGAGCGAAGCCCGGCGATTCTGGATGCATTTCTGAAGCATCCGTTCACGCAGCGGAGCCTGCGCTATCAGCGCCGTGAGCTTGATGAGGAGGTTCGTAAGAAAGAGACGTTCCGCCATCCTCCGGCAACGACTGGCTCTCCGCTTCAAGTGGTAATGCTCGGGTATTCAGACAGTAACAAGGACAGCGGCATTCTCGCCAGTCTTTGCGCTCTGCGTAAAGCACAGATGAAACTGCTCGAAGTCGGTGCAGAAAACGGGGTGCAAATACAGTTTTTCCATGGCAGGGGAGGAACCATCAGTCGAGGGGCCGGGCCGACGCATCGCTTTCTGGAGTCCCTTCCCCCGGGATCGCTGCAGGCAGGACTACGCGTCACCGAGCAGGGAGAAACCGTCGCCCAGAAATACGCCAATCCCAAGACGGCTTCCAATAACCTCGAACTTCTCTGCGCAGGCACAGTCTCCGAAGCGCTACTTGCGCCGCGCCGGCGTGATCCTTCAGAACTTGCCGCAATCCTAGACCAGCTGGCCCAGTACAGCCGCGTCGCTTATCAGGAGCTGCTCCACGCAGACGGCTTTCTGGACTACTATCGCCAAGCAACCCCGATCGATGTCTTGGAGGCGAGTCGCATTGGTTCCCGCCCGTCCAGGCGGACAGGCAAGGCTTCACTGGAGGATCTTCGCGCCATCCCATGGGTTTTCAGCTGGACCCAGAGCCGCTTTTACCTTCCCGGCTGGTATGGCGTCGGCTCAGCTCTTCAGCGGATTTCTGACGAGAGCCCGGCAACATTCGCCGAGATTAGGGACGGTCTCGCAGCCTGGCCCTTTCTCCGCTATTTGCTGATCAACGTCGAGACCAACCATGCGAGTGCAGATCCCGGCATCATGCACGACTACTCAGCACTGGTATCTGACGACGCAGTGCGGAGTCGCTTCAACGCCTTGATTCTCAGCGAATACGAGCGAACCAAAGTTATGCTGAACAAGCTCCTCGGCGGTGAACTTCAGAAACGCCGTCCGCGATTCTACAAAACATTACGTGCGCGCGATGAGGGGCTGCGGGTGCTTCATGCGCACCAAGTTGGAGCTATCGGCCGTTGGCGCGCAATTATGGACCGGGAGGGTCATGCTGCTGCGGAAGAGCATCTGCCAAACTTGCTCCTACTTGTGAACGCCATCGCCAGTGGTCTTCGCACTACGGGCTAATCGCAGGCTGGCGGCCCTCCTCGGGCCTATCAGTCAAATTTGAGGAAGCTCTTGTGTCTTTGTCGCTGAGCAAGGGTCAGCGGCGGAAAATCCAGTGTCATTGGTGGCCCCAGTGAGGTCAGGATTTCGCTGGCCTGCCGCTTTAATTCCATCCATCGGTCCCAATCCAGGTCCGGAGCGTGCGCGGTGTGATTGAGTAGACTCCGCCACTCCATCCTCGCCCGTTCTATGTCTCCTACGCTGAGGTCTTCGTTCGTCATACGATTGAGCGCAGCGGGATTTTTTTTCAACATGAGTATGATCTCCGCCGCCCCGTCTCCGTAGCCAATGGGAAGCCCCTTGCGGAGGTAGCCTTCATAGCTGGCCTCCTTGTATGTGCTCCGACACACCGTGCCCAGTCTGCCGCTAAAGCTTTCGTGTTCCGAGAATCGATGGCCCGCCCTCAGGTTTGCGAGATCGTAGGCAAGCTCCTCAATGGGATACGTTTCGTCTTCCAGTGCTGCTGCGATCGCCAATCCTTCACCGTGGTTAAAGAAGCTGAAAATTCGCCCGCGACGCGTTGGCTTGGCCTTATGGTCGATCAGTCCCAGCTGATACCACGCCTCTGCAGGGCTATCGGTTGCATTGGGATTGGGTTTCGTTCCTCTGGTCTTTCCATCCAGCAAGTCGCCAAAGGACAGGTCGTAGCTTACCTCTTGCTCTCTCAAGGGTGGGTCTATCAGAGCAGCCCCTTCGGAGTCTATGTGTGCAAAGACCTCAAGGTCGCTGTAATCCACGCGGACGGCAAAGACATCATTACGATCCAGAATCTCGTGGAACTTCCCGCCTTCGCTCAACTGCGGCAGTAACGGGAAGATAACCTTCTCCATTCGCTTCAGGGTCCATTTGCGCCGTTGGAGCCGCGGGGCTTCGAGCAACTCCCTCAGGCGACGGTAGGTAAATTTTGTGAGTACCAGTTCGCCTTCATTTTCATCCTGCCCAATGCGTGCAATTGGCAGCTCGCGTCCATAGATCGGGTTATTGCCTCCGCTCAACTTGCACAGGCTTCCTGTTCCCACAGCAGCCAAGACCTTTGAGACCGACAGCGCAGGTTTCCACGATCCATCCTGAAAGACCAAGGCATCGCCCAACCGCGCCTTTCGCGGCGCCCTGCGACGCTCCCATTCTCCCGCGCTGTTCATCATCTCGACGACCGACTGCTTCCCAAATCGCTCCCTGTTCTGGGATTGCCCAATAACCCCGGGCCGCCTTGGGAACGCATCCAGTCCCAGAGGAACCCTCTGAACGCTGAAGAGTCGTTGGGCCACGGCGCGTGCAGCCGTTCGCGTGTCTCCATGCCGCTCCGCGGCAGACTGCATGACGGCGATCATGCTGGGCCAGTCCACTTGGTTTGTCCTGTGCAGCATGATCGGGCGCGCCTCGGAAAGTTTGGGCTTGTCTGGCGCAACGATCACATAACCGCGTTTGTCGATTCCGCGACGGCCGGCCCTCCCGAACATCTGCAACAATTCGTCGGGCCTTACTAGGTGCGTCAGATCGCCCGATCGGTATTCGCGATCCGTGACGATCACACTGCGCATCGAGAAATTAATCCCGGAGGATAGTCCCATTGTGGCCACTACCACCCGAAGCTGGCCTGCCTTTGCAAGCGGTTCGATGAGACCGGCGCGCTGACGGTAATCCAGCCCGGAATGGTGAAAGGCGATCCGTGACTTCAGTAGTTTGGAAAGGGTCTCGCCGGCCAGCTTCTTTTGTTCGGGGGTAAGAATGAGCGGATCATCCTCCGGGAGCGCACCCGCCAGCTGCCGGGCAAGTGCCTCCGCAGCCTTACGCCTCGGGGCAAACGCAAGGACAGGCCCCATTCCGTGCTTCAGCGCCCTGCCAATAGTTCTGGGCCAGAATCCACGCACGCTCAGTGGCAAGAGATCGGGAATCGCTTCTGCATATACTTCATCCAGCGGCACCGGGCGCTCCTGATGCGATATTAGGACCGCGTCCCGGCCAATCTTGCGCAGCCAATCCACCGCGCTCTGAGGATTGCCCACGCTGCCGCTCATCATCAGCAACTGCGTATCCTTCGGGGCTAGCGCAATCGCCAGTTCGTAGTTCACGCCCCGTGAGGGGTCTGAGATCATCTGGTACTCGTCGATAACCAGTAATCCGGGACCTTCTCCTCTCAGGAACTTCCCCTTCTGCGTCTCCAGGGTCGCCACCACAACCGGCGCATCCGTGTTCTCGCTGATGTCCCCCGTGGTTATCCCTACATTCCAGCGCTGTTCCCGCCATTCCAGCAGCTTGTCATTTGCAAGGGCCCGCGTTGGCACAGTGTACACTGCATTGCGTCGCAACCCACTCTCTACCAGCAGCTCAAAAATATACGTCTTACCTGCGCCAGTAGGAGCATCCACGACAACATCCCGCCCCTGTTGCAAGGCGCGTATTGCTTCCTGCTGCCACAAGTCCGGAAGCTTCAGGCTGACCTCTAGGTTCTGCACTCCGGGTAGTGTTGATCCCATTTTGCACCTGTCGGTTCCGCTTTCAACCGCATACCTTTTTGCTTACCAAGAAAACTTCCTCCAATGTGGCCTATTACGCCGGCTTATCCCGCTCGGCGCATTTAGGGAACATTTTCCCCTCGCGTAGCTGTCCAGCATGCTTAAAGATTGATGCTGGTTTCCAGGGTCAGGGCGCTCGCTTGACGGCTTGCCGTTGAGAGGAAAGTCCGGACACCATAGGGCAGGATTCCTCGCGAAAGCGGGGGCGGCAGATCCGCGAGGATTTGTTGACGGCTAGTGCAACAGAAAGCAGACCGCCTCTCTTCGGAGAGGTAAGGGTGAAAGGGTGGGGTAAGAGCCCACCGCCCCGGCGGTAACGTTCGGGGGCACGGTAAACCCAATCCGGTGCAAGACTAAATAAGGGATCGGGCGGCCCGTCCAATGATCCCGGGTGAGTCGCGCCCGCCGCAAGGTGGGAACTCGTGAAAGCGGGTTAGATAAATGAGCGCTCTCTCGCCCAGCGGGAGAACAGAATCCGGCTTATTCACCCTGGAAGCCTTTTTCTTTCTCCAATGCTACGATCTGCCGGGTGTAGCGTAAGCCTTCTTCTTCATCGAGGAATGCCCCCTCCAACTGCGCCTCAAACAGGCGGTCCAAAATCGCGCCAAAATGCTTCCCCGGTTTCAGTCCCAGGGCGATGAGGTGCCGGCCCTGTATGATGGGCTTGGGGGCGGCAGCTTCCAACGCCAGATCGCGGGCTTGTTCCAGTAACCAGTCACAAGCCGATTCATCTCGCTGTTTGGGAGGAGATCCTCGCATGTCCGCGCGCACCACGCGCACGAGCCGATCAATCCGCACACGCGTTGCCAGCCGTCGTATCGCACTCTTACCCGCGCCGCTCTTGTACATTGCAGAAGGCTGCATATGCGTGAGCACGAGAGGAACGACATCATCATGAATCGATTTCTGGCGCGTCAGTCGTTCCAGAAAGCTCCGGGTCGGCGCCTCGCCTGCGGTGTCGTGGGCAGGCGATCTATAGCGTCCATCCTCTCCAAGCACTGTCGTTGCAGGCTTTCCGAGATCATGGCACAGCACCCCAAGTCCCACGATCAAATCCTCATATTCGTCGTTGATCCGAAGCCCTGCGTATGCGTTCAAGCAGTGAGCTGTATGGGTCCACACGTCGCCTTCCGGGTGCCATTCCGGGTCTTGGGGGCAACCGATCAAGGACTCCAGTTCCGGAAAGAAACGCACCCATCCCGTCTCGCGCAGAAACTCCAGGCCAGCGTAGATGTTCTTGCCCTTGAGCAGAAGCTTCTTCCACTCCTCGAAAACTCGTTCTTCTGGCAGGTCCTCCCATCCCATCCCTCTGCAGACGGCAATCGTTTCTTCTGCCGGTTGCAGGTTGAACCGGGCAATGAACTGCATGCCTCTGAGCACTCGAAGCGGATCTTCTCGAAACTGATCGCTGGTATGCCGCAGAATACGCTTTTCCAGATCCCTCAATCCCCCGTGTGGGTCTAGAATCTCACCATCATCCAGGTCGTAGTAGATGGCGTTCAGAGTGAAGTCCCGTCGTCTCCCAGCTTCCTCCACACTCATCTGCGGGTCGCCCTCTACAAGGAAACCCTTGTGCCCGCTGCCGCTCTTGGACTCACGGCGGGGGATCGAGACATCGATGTCGTGGCCACGGAGCTTGAAGACCCCAAAGGAGGCGCCAACCTCAATGATTTGAAACTCTTGCCTTAGTGCGGTTCGTAGTGTTTCAGCATCGATCCCAAACACTTCGATATCCACATCTTTGCTTGGCGACCCCAGCAATGCGTCCCGCACACAACCTCCCACGAGGCGAGCTCGTCCGCCGTGGCGCCTTACTGCTGCCGCTATCGCCAAACAAGGCTTCCAAATCGATCTCGGCAGCATCTGCTCGGGGCTGACCATGACCTGCATTACTGGTCTTGCCCCCTGCCTTTTGCAAGTTCACGATCTGCTTTACTTCACCTACTTTGAAAGCCGGAGGACTTTCTACGGTTCTTGTTGGTCAGGCAGCGTGAGATTTCCCGCAAGCAACATATGGTCGGAACAATCGGTCAGCTGTACGTAAAAGTCGTTAGGTTCAAAGTGTTTGCTGTGCATGATGTGATCCAGAACGTAAGGCATGCGCCGCCAGGTTCTTTCCCGCGCTTGGATAGTCGTTACGCCAGCTCTGGCCATCTCCTCGATTGTGCCTTCATCCGGCGCACTATTAAAGTCGCCGCAGAGTAGTGTTGGGCCGATCGCTTCCTTTAAGCGTTCAACAACCGCATTCCGTTGTTGGGGGTAGTCATCGCTACTCTTGCCGATGATAAAGAACGATTGCAGGTGCACATTGAATAGTTGCACTTCCCGGCCGCTGATGCGCGTCCGCGCGGCGAGCATTACTCGTTGAGTCGGCCTCATCCGCCGGCCCTCAAATTCAAATTCAAGAGCAGGGGCGGGCAGCGGAATCGCCTCGATGGCGTACAACTCTGTCTTGCTAAAGATGGCCAGCCCATAGCCAAAGGGGAGTTCGTCACGGTCTTCCGGTGGGTAGCAAAACGCGCCGTGATACCCGATTAATCGCTCCTTAAGGTGAGTGAAGTTCGGGGGCGGGGTCAACGGGCCAAGTTGCCGGTCTACTCGTTCCACTTCCTGCAGAAATATGAGATCTGCCTCTTGGTTCAGAAGCAGATTAACGCTGTGGTCCAGATCTATGGGAGCATGGTCGGGGTCTGTGTCGTCCCAGCACTGGCCGTATTGGAGGTTGAACGTAACGACTTTCAGTCGCACTTGGCGCCCTCCCCAACCGTTATTAATAGTGCTGACACGCAGTTCTGGCAACGAAAGTAACTCGATCCTCCAGGTCGACTGACGATGGGATCGGTCCGTTGTTGTTGCCCACTCTGCATGTTGGAGTTGTAACATTGGCTTTTCTTCGCGCAAGTCATCTATCACTTCCCCGCAACAATGGCAGGGATTGGGCTTGCGTCATCTCACGCAATTAGCGAGCACCATCCCAAGGTTGTCTTGCCCGGCAAATGGATCAGGAAGAAGTACAATTGCGCCTCGAGCGCCACCGCCGCATCCGCTGGATGAAGCGACTGCTGCGTCCGCTACCGCGCCGGGCAAATATTCATCGATATCCATTTCTCAGGAGGTTTTCGGGCTTTGCGCGCAGACGCGCATACCTCTGGTCCTTTCGTGTCAGCGCAATGACACCTGCCTTCTATGGAGGGGCTATTCTTTCGCTCCTGCCTCTTTACGGAGTACAGATACCCCTGGCGTTTTTGCTCTCTCTTGTCCTGAGAGCAAATTTGCCGGTCGTCTTTGGGCTCCAGTTTATTACGAACCCATTCACGATTGCTCCAATCTACTTCGTGAGCTTTCAGATTGGCCGCCTCTTTCTTTCCCTGTTTGGGGTTCAGATCTCCCCGCTCACCGTTTCTGAACTGGCGGCCCTTCTTAACAACCTTTTCAGCGGTTACTGGGCCCAGGGGATTGAATACTTGCTACAAGTTTTTGCCATCACCTCCTTGGGCGGCCTGATCGTGGGAACCTTTGTCGGCGCTATGCTTAGCATGGCCTACCGAATTATGGTGCGACGCGGAGAGGCGACTTTTGCACGACTGCGGGAACTCCAGCTTGCCCGAGAGCGGCAGAACCGCACAGTTGAGGCTACAGACAATCCCCGTCCGCGAATCTTCAGGAAGCGCCGCAAACGGCGGCGGCGTTAACACTCATTTCCACATACCTTTCACCATTCTCTCTTGATGCTTGTCTCCAGACGTCGATTTCTCACACAAGGCTTTGCTGCCCTGGTGGTTTCTACACCCATTGCTTCAACCTTGGCTGCTGCCGGTGATGACCGCGTGCAGCTGGGGATCGATGTCCTTGCCGCACGAGGGTTCGACATCCTGCGCAAAAAACGTGTGGGTTTGCTTACCCATCCGGCGGGAGTAAATCGACAAGGGCTTTCTACAATTGAGGTTCTGCGCAGGGCGCCGCAGGTTCACCTGGCGGCTTTGTTTGGGCCGGAGCACGGTATCTATGGAGATGAGAAGGCAAACGTTCCCGTTCTCGACAAGATCGATCCCCGAACAGGCCTTCCGGTTTACTCGCTTTACGGGAAATACCGGCGGCCAACCAAGGAGATGCTCTCAAAAATCGACGTTCTGGTAGTTGACCTCCAGGATGTTGGCTCTCGCTCATACACCTATGTTAGCGCAATGCGCTACTGCATTGAGGAGTGCTTTCTTCATCGCAAGGAGATCGTTATTCTTGATCGCCCCAATCCGCTGGGTGGCCTGAAGGTTGACGGTCCGCCGCTGGACAAGGAGTGGATGAGCTACGTTGGCGCATATCAGGTGCCTTACGTTCATGGCCTCACCATTGGGGAGCTCGCCCGAATGGCCAAAGATCGTCCCGGTTGGTTAGAGGTTGATCCGGGCGTGGCTCGGAAGGGAAAGCTTACAGTTGTGCCGATGGTCGGCTGGAGCAGATCCATGCTATGGCCCCAGACTGGGCTTTCGTGGAAGCCAACCAGCCCAGCCATTCCGGACCTGTCTGCCGCTATGGGCTACAGCATGACGGGACTGGGGTGCCAGTTGGGAGGTTTCGTTCACGGCTACGGCACGCGATACCCGTTTCGGATGCTCCAGTTCTCCGGCAAAAAGCCTGAAGAAATTGAAGCTGCACTCCGTCCCGCAAATATCACGGGGCTGGATTACCAGATCGTTCACTTCAAGGAAAAAGAGAAGGATCATCGCGGCGTCTATGTCCTTGTCGACGACTGGAACGCGCTGCGCCCCACAGAGCTAAGCTTTCACCTAATGCGTTTGGCCGCCCAGTGGAATATCGAGGCAGGCAAGGGTAACCCATTTGCAAACGCTTCTTCCGATCAGGCCTCGCTTTTCAACAAGCACACCGGGTCTACCGCCTTCTGGAATGCTCTGGTCCGGGAGGGCCCCCGCATCAATGTCAGTGCCTGGGTGGACACGTGGCGGCGTCAGGCAGTTGAGTTTCAACAGGCCAGTCGCAAGTATTGGCTGTATAGCTGAGTGCAAGCCGCCCGGCATGCGTCCAGCTAAGCGAGGCGCATGAAACGGCGTAATAAGCACGGCGTCGCCTGGGTGCTGGCAATTCTGCTCCTCGCCCTCGTGTTGTTCTACGTCTTTCTGAGCCGGATCGTCCTTCACTACGTCAATAATACGCTTGAGAAGGGGCTTTACGGCTACTCCGGTCATATTGGGGATCTTGATCTGGCCCTACTTCATGGAGGCTACCGGATCGAGAATGTTGAGATTTTCAAAGTTGATGCCGGGAAGGAAACGCCGTTCTTCTCGGCAGACAGGGTGCGTTTTACGCTCCTTTGGAAGGCGCTTCTTCGGGGTGAACTCTCCGGTGAAGTCGAGATCGATGGTCCCGAGATATTGTTTATCCACGGAAGCAATGAAACTGAGAGCCAGGGCGGCGAAGAAGGAGATTGGCTGCAGGTAATCCGGGACCTTACCCCGTTTACTCTTGGAAGAGGAGAGGTCAGGAACGGCATCATCATATTTCGGAACACGCGAGGAGACGATGTCGAGGAGATCCTGCTTACGGATTTGTTCATCGTGGCGGAGAACCTTTCCAACTACCAGAATGCCCCGGGGAATGTTGTTGGCGGAATGCGCGCACAGGGTCTCTTTGCCGGCCAAGCTCCAGTAGAAGCGAGCATTTCGATCGACCCCATGTCTGAGGACCTCTACCTCGACGCCAACTTCCGCATACAGAAGCTCTCCCTTCTGCAACTCATGCCGATTACGCGCTCTTACGCCAACTTCGACTTCGAGCGTGGCGAGGCAGACATTGCAGCCGAGATTGCCGTAAAGGGAAACAAGATCAGGGGCTATATCAAGCCAGTGCTTACCGATATCATCGTTGGCCGCTTTCAAGGAGACATTACCGAGGACCGTGACGGCCCCATCATTTTCCTGTGGGAGAATCTTGTGGGCTTGTTCACGTTTCTGTTGCAGGAGAAGTCGATCGAGCGCTTCGCCACAATTATCCCCGTCACCGGTACGGTCGAAAATCCTGATGTGGATGTATGGGAAGCTATTGGTAACGCCTTCGAGAACGCTTACGGCAAGAGCATTGCGGGCGGCTTGGAGAATAACACCGATCTTGAGGCGGGTTTTGAGGAAAATCCCGAAGCTTACCTTCAAAAGCTGGAGAGAGCCGTCGATCATAATCACGAATCCCAAAGATCACCGGATGATGCGGATCAGGATAACGAAAAGGGTAGGGAAAGGGGGCCGCCACTGCCTCACAGGGATGACGAATCCCCGAGACCTCCAAACCGCCCAGTGTAATCCAATCCTGCAATTCCACTCCTCGGCGCGGAACGCCAGAGATTGATCCCTCGCAAGGTTCTCAACTCAGATTAGATGGCGTCTGCCTGTTCGGGGGCCGTCTCGGCAGTAGAATCTGCAAACTTTCCTATCGTACGGTATTTTTGGTAGCGCCGCTGTAAAAGCTGATCAACCGGGAGATCGCAGATTTGATTGAGGCTCTGTTCAATCGCTATGCGGACATTCTCTGCAGCAGCTTCTGGATCGGTATGGGCGCCCCCAAGAGGTTCGGGAATCAACTCGTCTGCTACGCCCTGCTCAATTAGCTCGCGTCCACCGAGTCGCAGCGCGGCCGCAGCCTGCTCCGTATAGTCGCGGGAACGCCAAAGAATCGCGGCACATCCCTCGGGCGGAATCACGCTATAGTAGGCATGCTCGAGTACTAGCAGCCTGTCCACGACTGCTATTCCTAAGGCGCCCCCAGAGCCACCTTCGCCAATGATTATGCCTACTGACGGAGTCTCCAGCATCGCCATTTCCCGAAGGTTTCGCGCAATGGCCTCCGACACGTGACGCTCCTCCGAGCCCACGCCGGCAAACGCTGCCTTGGTGTCTATAAAGATGACCAAAGGGAGTTTGAACTTCTCCGCCAGCTTCATCAGTCGCAATGCCTTGCGATACCCTTCCGGATGAGGCATTCCAAAATTGCGCGCGAGGTTCTCCCGCGTGTCGCGGCCCTTTTGCTGCGCAATCACCATCACCGGGCGATCGTTAAACCACGCTATTCCACCAATCAACGCCTGGTCATCGCCAAAGGCCCGGTCTCCATGCAGCTCTTGGAAGTTCGTAAAGAGACGATTGATGTAATCGAGCGAATAAGGGCGCGCAGGATGCCGCGCCAACTGAACGCGCTGCCACGGGGTAAGCCCAGTGTATATTTGACGCTTCAGTTCCTCCATTCGCTGCTCAATGGCAGCTACTTCGCCGGAGACGTCGAAGTCATTCTCCTTCGAGGCTTTTTCGAGCGAGTCGAGCTGCTCCTTGAGACGGCGCAGCGGCTTCTCAAAGTCCAGGGTGAATACTGGCTTTTCCGATTTCTCCATGGGCGCGTACGACAATGCTTCTGGATTCGGCCCTGTCAATTATTCGCCTGTTTTGGGGGGAGGATTGTTTAATTGTTCTTTCCATCCGAGCATTCTCGCCTGTGCCCCATAATGTTCAGCCTTCTCCTTGTTACCCCGTTCCATCCAGATCCGGGACAAGCTCGTGTTTATATGAATATCATCGGGCCGTTGGGCGTGAGCTCTCTCGGCTGCCTTGAGGGCCTCGTCCAGATCGCGGATCGAGAAGTGCACCTCAGCCTTGGCGTGAAGAGCGTCAAAATCATCAGGCGCGAGCGCCAGCGCCTTATCGAGTTTTTCGATGGCAGCTTCTGTTTCGCCAAGTGTGAAATCCAATGTGGCTTCCTCTACAAGGGAGCGTATGTCTGCTGAACTCATGATGCTGTGCGGCTGAGTCGCCTTACATAATCCCGGGCTCCGGGACTATAGTAGCGTTCGCCAGTCAACACAGTCTGCACCCCCCGCATCAGTTCTTCAAGGCCATACGATTTCTCCACGAATCCGTGTGCGTCGCCATCGAGAACCGTCTTTACCGTTCGCGCATCTACTGATCCCGAGAACACAATCACTTTGGACTCGCTTAGCTTTTCGCGAAGTTCAACCAGCATTTCCAGGCCGTTCACTCCGGGAAGTCGTATGTCCAGCACGATCACCTCCGGCTTTAGCTCGATACATCTCTGCATGGCTATGGAGCCATCGCCGCAACTGCCGAGATGTTTCAGTTCAGGGTTTAACCCCACATATTCCTCGAAAAGGTCCGTTAGCAGGACCTCATCTTCCACCATAAATACTGTGTTCATCGCACAATGACGGGGCGATCCGCCACGTTAGGGTTATTCGCTGATCTGCACTTGCACAACGCTTCGATGAATCGGCGGCAATGGCTATCGCTTTAGCTTTCCTCTCAGTTTCTCCAGTTTTGGAGTGATAACATAGGTGCAATATGGAGCCTGTCGATTGGAGTCGTAGTAGTTTTGATGATAATCTTCCGCCAAGTAGAATTTCTCCAGTGGGACAATCTCGGTTACGATTGGTTGGCCGATTCGCTCCTGAGCGTCCCGCTTGGACTCTTCAGCGATCCGCTTCTGTTCGTCGTTGTGATAGAGTATGATTGAGCGGTATTGGGTCCCCACATCGGCGCCCTGCCGGTTCAGCGTGGTTGGGTCATGCGCCTCCCAGAAAAGATCGATGATGTCCCGATACGAGCTTACAGCGGGATCGAAGTCGATCTGGATAACCTCTGCATGGCCGGTTTCGCCACTGCAGACTTCTTTATATGTGGGATCGGGCGTATCTCCCCCAGCGTATCCCGAACGCACAGCGATCACGCCCTCGAATCGTTCGTAAACTGCTTCAACGCACCAAAAGCAACCACCGCCCAAGGTCGCCGTTTCCACCTTCTGTCCGTTCCCCTTCGTGTTCTCTGCCATGACTCGAAATGATGGTATGGATAATAGCACAAGTGCCGCGAAAATGAGTCGTGATTGCATGGTAAAAATATCGGTAAGCCAGACACATGCGCAAGTTCCCGCATGAATCTGGAGCTTCCATGCGCTAAAGAACTCGAATCAGGAGGCGAAGCGGGTGTCTGTAAACGGAGGCTTATGCCTCTTTCTTTTCCAAGCGCTCTCTGAAGCGGGCAATGAGGCGTGTCGCTATCTCACGCTTGGCAAGGGGTCCCAACACTTCCCTTTTCGACCCCGGTCCAAATACCGTGACAGAGTTGGTGTCTGCGGCAAACCCTTCCCCGGGTTGGCCAACCCGGTTGGCAACCATGAAATCGCAATTCTTCTCCTTCAGCTTTTGCCGCGCATAGTCCTCAATCTCATGAGTTTCTGCTGCGAATCCAACCACCACCTGATTCTTTTTTCGTGCTGCGATTGTCTTAAGAATGTCAATTGTCGGTTCGAACTCCACCTTGATGTTCTTTCCTGTCTTCTTGAGCTTCTTGTCTGTCTGCTTCACAGGGCGGAAATCGGTTACCGCCGCCACCATGATGAGGATGTCGCACTGGTCGAACCGGCAATCAATCGCCCGGAACATCTCGTCTCCCGTCACCACCCGGCATACTTCCACGTCTTCAGGGACGGGCAGAGATACTGGCCCACTGACAAGCTCCACATACCATCCTGCGCGCGCCGCTGCGTCTGCCAGGGCATAACCCATTTTGCCGGTCGACGGGTTACTGATATACCGCACCGGATCAAAAAACTCCCGCGTTGGGCCCGCGGATACAAGACAGCGAATCTTGGCCATGTACAAAATTTATAATTGAAGCCGGTGGATGCAAAGCAGGTCAAGTGCTTATGGCGCCGTCCACCTCCGGCTTTTGATGTTACATACATCAATGGACGCCCATTTGCGAGCCGAGACAAACGCACACGGGATGAACGTAGTATCGTAATGACTTCGGTCTTCCGGTGCCTCAAACTGGGACGGTTCTCGCATCACATCGCTTTTTCTTCGACCATTCCGCCACTCCAGCCTTGATTCGTCCTGATTCTTCCCCTAATTCACCAACCCTCTATTGCCCGGGTGGCGGAATTGGCAGACGCGACGGACTCAAAATCCGTTTCCCGCGAGGGAGTGTGGGTTCGACCCCCACCCCGGGTACCATTCAAAG
>CAYSHY010000049.1:0-29301 GCA_964430955.1 uncultured Puniceicoccaceae bacterium
CTGTTGAGTCTTGAAGATCAGAGTCTGCGGTCAATCCGCAACCAAAAACCCGGCGGCAAAGATGTGCGGAAGAGTCTTGAAGATCAGAGTCTGCGGTCAATCCGCAACCAGCAAGGCGCAGCGCCCTTCAACCCCATGAGTCTTGAAGATCAGAGTCTGCGGTCAATCCGCAACGCGCGTTCGGCGGGCGAGCGTTCCGGGAGCAGTCTTGAAGATCAGAGTCTGCGGCCAATCCGCAACAATGCGGCTGAAACGCGGCGTGAATACGCGAGTCTTGAAGATCAGAGTCTGCGGTCAATGCTGACTTTCTTGGAAAGGATTCTCCGGCAAACCCCAAGAGGCAAGTTCTGCGGTTTTATTGTGGGTACGGGCAATGCATTAGATTGGCGGCTTAATTACCCTAGGGGATGAGTTGAGCTTGTCTGAGGGCGCGAAGGACGATTGAAGACAGCGAGAATGCTGCAACCGGAATATCGTAACTCGTTAGGAGCGGGACGATCCCTGAAATTGGTAAATCGCGGGGCGCCGGAGGGTGCAAACGAGTTGGACTGTTCTGCAGAGGGGGGCGTAATCCTGGTTGTGGACGACATGGCTGGCAACCGGCGCTTGCATTGCCATATCCTCAGGTCACTGGGATTACGGTCAGAGTCTGTGGAGAACGGGGCACAGGCGCTGGAGTATCTCACGCAGCAACGGCCCCGGCTTGTGCTACTCGACATCGACATGCCGGTGCTGAATGGGAGGGAGTTGCTTGAGCGGCTCAAGCTGGTTGAGCAGGAGACGGTTCCGGCGGTTGCGGTGATTACGTCTGCGCCGCGCGAGGACAACCTGGACTTGCTTGAGTTTCCCGGGGTTGTGGATGTTGTGCGAAAACCGATGACGCGGGCAAAGATCCTGGAGTTGCTCAGGCAAAGTGAAGCAGAGAGCTGAGCCCTGCAGGTTTCTGCAAGGCCATTCCAGCGGCGGTCAATTATTCCTGCTTGAGGGAGAGGGACTCATCCAGCCATTTGTCATGGCGAAGAACTGCCATGCGCTGCCGGAGAGCCTGCGATTCAGCGCGTGATTGCGCCCAACGCAATGCAAGCCGGGCCAGTGGCGCCCATAGCGGCAATGCGTGAGAATGGCGAAGCAGGGCCTGCGTCCACTTTGGAAGATACTGGCGGGGAAGGTCGTCCTCCAGCGATGAGAACTGCTGGACGGAGCCTGGATCTCCCTGTCGGGCTGAGCGGCCGTATAGCTGCCGATCCACGCGCCGAACACGGTGCCGCTCCGTTGCGATGACATGCAAGCCGCCCAGCCTCACCACGCCTTCACGGGGAACAATGTCTGTGCCTCTGCCAGCCATATTCGTGGCGATGGTGATGCGATACATCGAGCCGGCTTCTGCAATGATGTCTGCCTCTCCCCGATTCTGAGCGGCGTTGAGGAGCTTGTAGTGCATGCCCAGCTCATGAAGGCGCGAGGCAAGAAGTTGACTAGCGGCGACCGTGCGTGTGCCGACAAGGATCGGCCTACCCTTCTCGTGCTCCTTGATGATGGCGTGAACGACGGCGTCCCACCGCTGCTCGCTGTGAAGGAAAATGCGCTCCGGGTACAGGGTGCGCTGCACAGGACGGTGTGTGGGAATAACCAATACCGGCATGCGATAGAGGCTCCAGAACTCTGAAGCGTTCTCGCGCGCAGTGCCCGTTACCCCAGCAAGAACCGGGATCTGGCGAAAAAAGCGCTGAAAACTCATGCTGGCCAAGGTCTGCGCGGGCGGGGTGAAGGTGAGTCCCTCCTTGGCTTCAAGCATCTGGTGCAGGCCCTGGCGCAAGGAACGATCTGGCGTAGCGCGGCCGGTGCCTTCGTCGATGAGCACGATCTTGTCGTCTCGCACGAAGTAATGTTTGTCGCGCTCCAGCAGATAAAGGGCGCGGATAGCCTGACTGAGCCACTCGCGACGCCAGCGACTGGACCGAAGCAAGGGTGTGCGAGGATTCCACCCCTCGAAAGCGCCCTCCCGAAGGGTTACCTCGTTGAAGCGTTGGGAGACGGTGAAGTGCGAACCAATGATCAGCTTGCGGGCATGCTCGATGGCCTCTGCGCAGAGGGACTCGAAGGTCTCGGATCGACGAGGCTGGCTGATGATTAGCGGGGTCACGGCTTCGTCGACAAGGACATGGTCTGCCTCGTCAATATAGACGGTGTGAAGGCCGCGAAGGGCGATCTGACCAGCACCAATAACACGACGGTGACGAAGGCCGGCAAGGATGCGGCGACCGCCGTGGTGGAGCCCACGAAGGCCGAGGCGATCGCGCAGGTAGTCGCCCATGAGCTCGCGGCTCGTCGTGTAAACGACATCGGCAGCGTGGGAAAGCCCGCGGTCTGCCGGCGGGACGTCTCCAGTGACAAAGCCCGCGCGCAGGCCACAGCCTTTGTAGAAGGGCTGGTGCGTCTCCGCATCGCGCCGGGCCAGGTAATCATTTGCCGTAACAATATGGACGGGACGACCGCTCCATGCAGCCAGAACAGCAGCCAAGGCAACCGTGAGGGTTTTACCCTCGCCAGTGGCCATCTCCGCCATGGCGCCACAGCGCAGGGCAAGGGCGCCCATTATCTGCTCGCGATAGGGAGGCTTCGCAAGACGACGGCGCGAAACGATGCACAGAAAAGCCAGGGCCTCGCAATCCAGCGCCGGGTCGCGGCGCCGATGGCGGCGGAACCGAAGTTGCAGATCGGCTAGTCCCTTCTGAAACTCATCATGCTCGAGGTCCTCCAGAGATGCGGCCTTTTGAAGGACCTGATCCGCCTGGCTTCCGAGGTTCTTGATAACGGATCTACGTCGTAGGAAGCGGCCCTGGATGCTATCGAGGCACGCGCTCAAACCTTTGCGCACCGAGGGCGGTTGGCGCAGATCGAGTCTGCGCTCTTCAACCGAGGGAGTGCCCGGCTTTGGCGGTAAGAGACGCTGTTGCTCAGATGATGGCATAGCGATCCTGCAGCAACTGACGAAGTTCACGCACCCATTGCCAAAGTAGAGGGCGTGGCGGCAGTGCGAAACGCGCCTGGCCTGGACGAAGGTGATACAACGTTGGGCCTACCTGAGCAGGCAGATCGATACGTACTTCGAAGAATGGTTCTACCGTCTGGGTGCCCTGCTCATCCCGGGCGTCGACAGGAATACTGCCGCCAGCGCTCCAACCGAGCGCCGGGGAAGGCAAACGACGTCGATCGCCTGCGAGGACAGTGAAGCGATCTCCATCTATCTGAAGCCCCTCCTGGCCTAGAATCCTGACGCTGCTGCCGCGGATGCGCCCATCGAACAGGCGGGAAGCCTCATCCTGGGTAACAATGGCACGGAAGACGAAGTTGCGCTGGTCGACGATGTTACCGATGGCGGCGCCGCGCTTGATGAATGCCCCTTTAAAGTCGGCAAGATAAGGGGCGGCCCATACGCCAGATTGCGGCGCGCGTACGATCAAGTTCTCCAGTTGCTCCCGGGCGGCGGCAAGATTCTCCAGAGCGCTTGCCCGTTGCGCCAGGAGGGGATCCAACAAAGCGGGCTGTTCTTCTTCAGCCCACTGGAGGCGAGCGTCTATCTCGGCAAGTTCTTGCTCGAGACGAAGATATTGAAGCTCCATATCCCTGTTGCGCATGCGGAGGATTACCTCGCCTTGCTCAACCCATTGGCCAGACAGCACCTCTACGGATGACACCCAGCCTTGCGATTCTGCATAGACAATCGAGCTGTCGCTGGCCTCCACTACGCCGGTTGCACGAAAACCGTCTCGGAATGGCATGACAGCCAATACAAGGACGATTACAGTCAGAGCTCCGGCCGTGACGCCAAGAGCGCGGTTGCGCTGCCGCTCCAGTCGGGGGCTCGTGGCCACATAGTTGAAGAACTTGAAGAGCGGGACGAATCCCCAGACGATCGCCCCAAAAACGGCAATCAGCAGGCCCAGACCGAAAAACTGCTGGCCAATAAACATGACGATGACCGCCAGCACAAAGACGCGGTAAACACTGGAGGCGGCGCCAAAAGCCGCGAGACCAGCCTGGCCAGTTCTTGTCTCGGAAGGCGGATGGATGCTCCTCAGGCCAAATGCAAAGCGCTCGGTGAGGTAGCGCCATTGCTGTGAGCACTGCTGGTGCAGGTTGGGCACGTCAACAAGGTCCGAGAGTATATAGTAGCCGTCGAAGCGCAGCAGAGGGTTCGCGTTGAAGAGGACAGTCGAGACCGAAGCAAAGAATATAATATTGTAGGCAACCTGGTGGATCGCTCCATCTGCGGTGTTTGCCCAGACGATTGCGGCTATGGCTGCAAGCGCCAGCTCGAAGATCATACCGGCGGCGCCAGTAAGGACGCGCTTCCAGCGCTCGCGGAATCCCCATGCAGCGGTGGCGTCGAGAAACGGAATGGGGGTGAAGACCAACAACATGACCCCGGCACGGTGCACCTCTGCCCCAAAACGTTTACATACTGCGCCGTGGCCAAACTCGTGGAAGACCTTAACAATGATCCAGGTAAGGTAGAGCAGGGGAAGATTTCCCGGCGCGAGGAGCTGCTGGGCCTGATCTGTGAAGAGGGCCCACTTGTCGATGACGGCCTTGAGGCCAAAGAACATCAGGACAAGCCAGAGGATGGCCATGGGCCTGCTTACCAACACACGGATCAGCCCTGACATGCGGTTGAGCAGCGGGTCTGGGTCCAGCAGGGGAATGCGCAGGAAGAGAAAGTTGAGCAGCTGCGAACGAATCTGTTGAGCCTGCTCCTTCTGGCGCCGGCGGAACATCTGGAATGCATCTGGCGGAAGATCCGACCGCAGAAGGTTAGCCGAGTGAAGCTGTGCAAGGATGTTAAGCACGTCCCGCTGGCCGGGCGCGGCGTCGGGGTTGGACTCGATGGCTTTCTCCCATGCTTGCTCAACGGTGCGCCTGCCATCCAGTAGGGCGATAAACTGGTATGGCGCCGAGCGAAAGCGATAGAACTTGTTGGAATACGCATCGCGCAGGACGTACCAACGCTCGCCGCGGAAGAACTGCCGGGTGATGACGACGTCCGGGCGCAGCGCCACCCGCAAGTCCGCGAATTGGTGCCAGTTGTCTGAGAAGAGGGCGTCTTCGCTCATTCTACCACCAGAGTTTCAGGCGCAGCCAATCAACAAGGCGGTGCGTGAAGATCCACAAAATAGATCGTTTGCCGGCGTCGACCTTTGCCAGGCCAGTCATGCCGGGGCGCCACCATTGCTCGGCTTCGTGATCAATCTCGCCGCGAACAACAAAAATCGCCCCACCCTCTTCCGCAGCGGCCATGGGCTCCACCCGCGTAATGCGCATGCGGAAGGTGTCTTCGGGACGACTCGCAAAGGCAATCTCGCCTGTCGCTCCTTCAATGACATTGTGGATCTCGGTCTCTGCAACTTTGAGGTCCACAAACAGGCCTTCAAGACGGGAAAACCGTATGAGGATGTCTCCCTCGCGAACGGGAGCGCCAATACGCTGAAAGAGGTCGCTATCCTCGACCAGATAGCCATCAAACGGAGCACGTATTGCCGCGACAGCGAGCCTCTCGCGAACCTGCTCGAGCCTTGCATGCGCCTGCTGAAGCTGTGCCTGCGCGATAAGCATCTGAGCCAGACGACCCTCTTCACGATGAAGCTCGGCCTCGCGCGAATAGCGTGCTGTGTCGGCAACCAGGCCAACTTCCTCCAAACGCAGCGCGCGTTCATCAAGATGCAGCAAAAACTCGCCTTTGCGGATGAGATCGCCAGCACGATGAGGCGCATGCTTGATAAAGCCGTCGAACGGAGCACCGATGAGCACCTGCTCATTTGCACGGAGCGTAAATGGCGCCTCGATGCGGTAGGGGGCCGGAACGAACGCCGCGAGGATAAGCAAGACGGTTGCACCAACAGCGGCGATCTTAGGCCATGGGTTGTCCAGACTCCACTGGCGCTTGAGCCAGCGTTCGGCGCCCCGCTTGATACGCGCGCCAAACCAACGGGAGCTCTCGTAAAGCTGGCTCATCGGGCGCGCCAACTGGTCCGCGAGTACGCGAAGCGCGAGAACTTCCACCCCATCAAACGGGCGTAAGTCGCGCTGCAAAGTGATAACGCCGACGCCCTCCCCTCTTAGTCGCAGAGGCACGGAGATTACGTAGCGATTCTTCTGGTTCGCAGCCAGAGCCTCATGCTGCAGCGTGATAAGCTTTGAATCCGGAGGCGCAGGCAGGATGATTTCCTCATCCTGGTCCAGTGCTTCCTCCATTGCAGCTTCGTGCTCGCGTACGATATCCATCTTGCGCTCGAAGGAAGCCATCTGACTTATCGCCTTTAGGCGGATGTTGCGGCCTTCGAGCCAGCCGATCGTGACAAGAGAAGCGCTGGAACGGGAAGCTAGCTCATTACAGAGCATCAACGCTGCAGAGCCAAAATGATCGTGCTCATTAAGCAGAAGAAGGAGATCCAGTGCGAGAGCGTGATGCTGCAGGCTTTCTTCCAGGCGGCGCAATTCGCCCTCCACCTGCTGGGCCTTTGGCAGGTCCGCCATGAGAAAGAGGCGCTCAACGACCCTACTCTTATCGCTCTCGCTGAGAAGCGGCAGCTCCATAGCGGCGACGACCTGCAGGCCCTTGTCGCGCACCTGTATGGAAACAGCAACGAACCATGCTGCGCCGTCTGCGTCGACCGCCTCGGCAAACCCTTCCGTTAGCGCCCGCTCGGACAGAGGGCGGACCTGATGGCTGAGCCGGGCGGAAAAGGCGCCTGCAGCCTTGGGAACGCGCTGCAGGATGCGCCAGTCGTCTGTCCCGTCTGCCTGTGTGGAGCGAGCCAGAATCAAGAGGCACCGAGCCCCGGTCGCTTGGGACATCGTTTCGGCAAACTCCTGCCAGAAGTCCTGCGCAGCGCCCTTGAAGGCACGTAACTCGGAGATGCGGTTGGGGTTGAAAGAATCGCTAAGGCTCATGACGCGAGTCCAGCTAGTCCTTCAGATGCACAACGACACGCATGCCGGGGCGAAGGATGTCGTGAGGGTTATCGACAAGGATCTTGACGCGCATCAGCCCGCTGGAGGCATCGATACGGGGATCAATAAAGTCTATGCGCCCAGTGAAGGGGCCATGGCCGGCGAGAAGTTCCGCTGAAAGCGTAACCTCATCGCCCGGCGAAAGCTGGCGGGCCTCGACTGCCTTTAGCAAGAGGCGGACGAAGACCTTGTCTGTGTTGACAAGTTCAAAAAGCGGCTGCCCCGCCTCGGCCCATTCGCCAACTTCGTGGAAGCGGCGAACCACCACTCCCCCCAACGGTGAAGCAACGGTGCGCCGGGAGAGTTCGTTACGCGCCTGTTCGTAATCGATCTCAGCGACGCGCAGCTCGATCTCCTTTTCCAACTTCTCCGTTTCGCTGGTCATGCTCTCGCCAAAAAGACGCTCCATGCCTTCGTAATCGAAACGGCGCTTGCGCAGAACCTGCTCGAGACGACGCGCCTGCAACTCTTCCTCACGCCGCTCGAAGTCAACCAGAGCCTGGCCCGCAGCAACACGATCGCCCTCATCAACATGTATGGTCTGTATGATCCCGGGGATTGATGCGCTGACCAGAACCTCCTTGAACGGCAAAATGACGCCCTCGACATCGCGTCCGGGAGAGTAGGCAGCCGCAATGGAGACCAACAGGATCAAGAGCAGTCGCTTGCAGAAAAACATTTGGTGAATTGATCGGACAACCAGAAGGTTTGATAATGTCTAGCCGCGGCCCGGGAGAGAGAAAAAGGACTTGTCGACTTCCTCGTTACTAACGACGCGATCAATATTGACGCCGTGACGTTGCAGGAGCTGGCCGCTGGTGGCCCACATCTCCGCAATCGCCTTCTGCAAGTCAACCAACGCCGCAACTTCGCGGGAGCGGGCATTCGAGAGACGCTCCTGAAGCTCTGAAACGGTGAGGCTGCTCGCCTGGCCCGATTCGAGGCGCGCCGCCTCAATATCCAGTGCTTCCTTTGCAAGCTCGGCAGAGCTGCGCGCAGTCTCCAACCGCTGGGAAAGAGCATCGAGGCGCTCTACGGAGTTACGGACATCCAAGCGGATGCGATTCTCGAGGTCTGCAAGGCGAAGTTCTGCCTGGCGTTCGCGGCGACGTGCAGCGAGCCAACGGGAGTCGAGGCGCTTGTTATCGAGCGGCATGGTGAAGACAAAGCCACCGGTGAACGCCGTGTGCTCGTTATCGGTCATGTCGCGCACGGCGTTATCGAACTCACCGCTGAGACCGTAGTAACCGTATGAGAACTGCAGATTGAGCTCGGGCAGTTTCTGGCGTCGAGCCTGCTTTGCGCGAGTGTTCTCGACCTTCTGCTCTTCAATGGCCTGGAGGAAGTCCGGACGGGACTGTAGAGCGGAGTGCACAAGCTGATTCAAGTCGACCTGTGGCGCGGCGCCGTCGAGATTCGCAACGATTTCGAAATCTGGCAACGGTTGGCCGGGCTCCACGCTCTTGCCCATGACCTGCAGCAATGCGATCTTGCGCTCTCGCAGGAAGTCGCGGGCAAGAATGAGTTCTTCCATGGCCTCGGATACGCGAACCTCTGCCTCCTTGACATCGATCTGCGAGAGGAAGCCCACTTCGCGACGACGCTTGTTGTTCTCGAGGAGCAGTCCCGCCACATCCACTGCCTCCTGCTTCACGCGCAGATTCTCCTGTGCGTAAACGAGGTCATAGATGGCATTGAGAACCTCGATGGATTGATTGATCAGCCCGATTTCGCGGTCGTACTCAGCAATACCCAATTGTATGCGCGCAATACGGAGCTCTGCGAGGTTGGCGTTTGTGCCAAAGTTACGGAGAAGCGGCTGGGTTACAGTGATCCCGGCGAAGGACTCCCACTCCGGATAGAAGAGGGAACTCAGGTCCTGTTGGCGCTGGTTGATCGTGTTCTTGCTGCGATCGATCTTCCAGCTGAGTTCATACTCAGTGCCGAATGGCGTCTTGCCGCCAATGCCTGTCGAAATTTCATGGGCGTGCTCGAAGTAGAACGCGCGAGGATCCGTGAACTCTGGATGCGGCTCGTCCGGGCCGTGCTGGTGCTCGGCGCCTGGTCCAATCGTCGACCAGTCAAAGCTGTTCTGCGGACGGTAAGTATCAATGTATTTATATTCTGCGAAAATAAACGGTGAGAACTCGCCCTTGGCGGACATCACCTGATCGCGAGCGATGAGCGGAGAGAGCTCCTCGATCTTTACTTGATAACTGCTGGAAAGAGCTTCCTGCAGTAATTCATTAACAGTTACCGGTCCGTTAGGAATGGCAAGGCACGCGTTTGAAACGCCAGCCAGAACAACAGATGCGAGCGAGATGCGAAGAGAGAATACAGACATGCTTCGAAGAGAGTATCGGTATAATAATTAGGAACTCTACCCGGAAATGATCAAGCCCAGGCGGGTCGCATCCTAATTACTAACCGAAATGAGATTGCGGATCAGTCGATGACCATCGGGTTGAACGAAAGCCTGAAGAAATGTGGCTGGTTTACGAGGGGTACGGTTGCCCTGTATCGCAGCGTATTCTCCGAAGATTCCACGACTTCAATGGTATCGAGATCCTGCCAATGAATCATATTGTTGGAGTGGGATACCACGGGCACAACGAACTCACCGCGCAGGACAGTGAAATAAAAAGCGAAGACAGCCTGATCGTCCACAATTTCTGGATGGACCTGAAAGATTCCTGCGTCTGAAACAGTGGGATCGAGTCCCATGTACTTTTCAAAAATGTTGGGCAAGCTGTCTCCGTCGTAATCGTAATCTGGCAGGCGCTCCTCCTCGTTAGCCTCCGGGAGCATGAGAAGCGCCCATTCTTCATAGGTGGAAGGCGGCTCCTGGAGCCGTACAAATGGGGTGGAAAGCTCGGAAAAGCGATTGCGCGGCAGACCTTCTCCATCGTCTGTAGCACGTACCGTGAGGCTAAAGTAACGGAAAATGTCGCGTCCTTGGACAGCGACCGTCTCGCCCTCGCCAAGGGAAACGGCATTCGCGCCCAGATCATTATCGGCGATGCGCCAAGTATAGCCGTAGGAGATCACGCCGGGCGAAACATCCAGACTGTCTTCCCAAACGCCCGGGTTTGCCGTGAGGAGCATCAGGTCGCCCTGAATGTCGGAACTGATGGACGGTTCGACAATATTGATGGGGGCGTCGTTGCGAGGGGTGATCGTAATCTCCACCTGCACGAAACCGGCAGCGCTGCCCTCGGCGGTCAGAATCAGCCCAATGCTCTCCAGTCCGTTGGCGTTCTCGAAGGGCTCGAAGTAAAGGACGGCCTCTCCCTGCAGCAGCTCAACAAACGCGTTCCCATGCGTTGGGTTGGTCACGAAGCTCCAACTGCGCGGGCCGGCAGGAATAGGAGACAGTCCTTCGCTAAAGGACATGGGCCGGTAGCGTCGCGGCGAGTTGTCCTCGTCCATCGTGGTGGTGCGGACAGGAGGTCCCGCGATAACGGGAGCAACATGAAACCACTGGGGCGCAAGCTCTTGAACAGGCGTCTCAGTGCTATCCGAACCCAAGCCCAGCACGCCCCATTGAGGGTTAACGACGGAAGTGCAGTATAAGCCTTCCCCTTCATCCAAGTGGAAGTAGGCTTCCATGTAGGAGATGTCCGGGTCGTCGGGGGCGATTGGAGAGCGGAAGTTGGCTGCAATAGTAGAGACGTCGCGTGTAACGCTCCAGATGCGGATCTCGTCAATCTCGCCCACAAAGCCGAGCCCGTCGCGCCCGCCAATGTGTGTTACGGGATAGACATATTCATCGTCGCCGGAGGAATCGGGCCAAGCAAGGAGCGGACCGTAGGTGATGAGGGCGCTATGGATGAGAACACCATTGCGCACAATGGCCAGAGTCTCCGAATCCCGATTGAGAACAACAGCGATATGGTTCCACTCCCCTTCTGGCAACAGGCCGGGTAGCGAGGCAGACAACTCCTCGTCGTCAAGCAGAACGGACAAGCCACCATCGTCCCTGAGGCGAACAGTAAAATAACGCTCCAGGTAGGTTGGAACAGTGATAATGTCGCCCGCGGCATTTGGATAATTACCCGGGCGAATCCACGCCTCAAAGGTCGCACCATAGTATGGGTCGAATCGCAGATCTGGCGAGGAAGCAACAGTGTTGCCGTCAAACGTGAGTGCGTAATAGGCGCCCGGCTCTATGGTGACCGTAAACTCGGAGGGCTCGCCCGAAAAAGCGTCGACATAGGGCGTCACGAGAAGCTGCCGAACTGTCGGCGTAGTGTCGGAACCAGAGTTAAAGTAGAAAATGCGCGCAAGAGCCTCCGCAGGGGCCGTCTCGCCGTAGAGGTAGAGATACATGGCGCCCTCCCATTCGTCGAACCATGCCTCCACGGACATGTCTCCCTCACGCAGGAAAAGCAGCAGGTCTTCGCCCTGACGATAGGTATCTGGATCAAACTGGACGACAAACTTATTGGCTGGGTCCCCGGCGACGACAGCGTCCTCGAAAAGTCGCGTAAACGGACCACGGGCGCGATGAGCAACGCTGTGATCCTTGAGTTGAAGAACCGGTACCGGCGTCCGCACCACGGCCGGAATCGAAAAATCAAAGAAGTCCTGCGTATCCCAATCCACTAGCCTGAAGTTTAGGGTGAAGGACTCGTAGCCGGGCAATGGGATCACCCCGTCGTAGTAATCGACTTCATAGCCTTCGCCCGGAAGTGGCACTACGTAGTAGTTCCACACAGAAGTGTCGGGGTCCTCCACCTGAAACATCTCTGTGTAGAGGTATGTGGCGTAGTCAGGCGGGATCGTAATGCTGGAGACTCCAATCGTGGGAGGGAATCCCACCTTCGCCTGAACCTCGGCAAACCCGAAATAGGATTGGTCGTAACTGTAGATATCGACGTAAATGTAGAATGACGATGGAGCATCCGGGGTAAGCTCGAAAGTTACATCGTCGTGCAGAACGAGATTAAGGTTTACGTTAACCACCAGATAGTAGTCTGGCAGATCGTTATCAACGTCGACAAATCCAAGGTCTTCGAACGTGATGGACCGTGGAACCCCGGGCTGCATCCAGATAGTCTTTGGATTGATTACCGGTGGGTCATCGACTTCGTAAACGACGACCGTGTACAGGTATGGCTCGCTCTCCAACTCACCGTCGTGGACAGAGATGGGGACAGTGAGCACTCCGGCGAAATCCTGGTCTGGGTAGATTACTCCATTCTCGGTAAAGTAGTTCTCTCCCGGGTGGACGATTATCGTATGCAAGTGCGGGTAATGGTCGTCCTGTACGAGCACATAGTCTGAGCTGATATAGAGGGAATCATCCTCATACATATACAGCGGCTCAAGCGGTTCCAAGATTACGGGCGCGGTATTTGGATCTCCCACCCCAACGCGAACCTGAAATGGATACTCAACGCCGGTATCGGTATCGCGAAGAACGATGTCGACGAACATGACGCCAAAATCGATGTTCGGAACAACGGCGCCGCCGGAATCGATCAAGTAGTAATCTCCGGGCAGAACCTCAACCGCGTAAACCGAGGGATCTGTGTCCTCATCTGAAACCTCCAGCAGTTCGGTAGTCAGCAGGAGGGTCTCTCCATACTGCATGTAGAAAATGTCCTTGCTGATGGCGGGAGGATACCAATCAAGGACCGCCGGAACCTTGACGTTTCTGTAGAACGGGCTGTTACCGTGGAACCAAACGTCGGCCTCGACAGTGAACGACTCTGGAGCATTCTCGTGGGCTACAATCGTTCCAGTCTGCCAATCATACTCGTAGTAATTACCCCAGTAGGCCTGCACGGAGTACTCATCGAGCGAGCTGTCTGGATCTGTGATGCCTACATCCTGGATCTTGAGAAGATATGGAACACCGGGGGTGAGACGAATGGTGCGGGGGTTGAACGTGGGAGGCTGATTTTCCCCGACGACATTTACCTCGATGTCAAACGGCGGGCCGACAGAAAAGCCATCGTAAACGCGAACAGTAACCACGGTAGGACCATAGGCTCCGCCATCGAAGTAGACGACTTGGCCGTCTCCCCCGTAGCTTTCTCCGCTGGAGATCTCCAGCCAGAGGTCCCCGGGCTCGTTATCGGGGTCGATAATCTCAAAATCATCTATAGAAAGCTCGAGCTGCCCGCCCTGCTCCGCGGTAGTGGGTCCATTGTAAGCGACGATCTTTGCCGGGATACTGGTGTAAGGAGATCCGTAGGTCTCGTTCGCAGGGTCCAATGGCAGATAGGACGTAGCGAACAAAAACGCGCGCAGTTCCTGCCGCGAAGCATAGAGACCAGTACTCGCATGAAAGCCCGGGTAGAGTGTAGCGGACATTTCTGAGACCTCCGGAACCGATGCGGCCAGAACCGGTTCGAGAGGGCGCATGATGTCTGAACTTATGCGGACCTCGAGAATGCCAGTGGCGCCATTATAATCGATCCAGACGTACCAGGTGTTCATGCCGTCGTCGGAATCCAGTTGGAACGGCAGGTCCACATACTGGTCCGTGCCGCTCACTCCGGACTGCAGGTGCGTATCGACAGAAATGCTGTTGTGGGTAAGCTCGCCCTGCTCACTGTTGTGATAGGTGTCGAGATGGACTGCGAGCAGATGCCCGGAGTCGAAATAGGGCTCCTGAGTCGGACTGAGGTAGAAGGAAATCCCATCGGCGCCCTCACCGTGATTGTCGCCAATGGCGCATACAAAAAAGGCGCTGAACGAACGATCCCCAGCCATTGGCAGAGGATTGACAGTGGTAAAGTAGCCACGTCTGCCCTCCCAGTTGTAAGTAAGAACGATTGCGTCTTGCTCATCGTGAGAGGCGTCCTGGAACCATTCGAATGGCTCAAGCATGGGATAGGCCATCGAATACGCCGCCAGATCGATCTGTGTCTGGGCGTGGGACGAGAGTGCGGTCAATCCAGCAACCAATGCCAGCCCAGACGCCCGCCGCAGGGCGCCAAGGCGCTTTGAAATGCGGCTGAAGCTGTTAGAGCTGCTTGATATCACGTGTCTTCTCCAATGCTGAAAGAGTGGTTAGGTCTGCAAGTGACGGAGCAATAGCGGCCGAGCCGGCAGCAAGAGATGGAATTGCCGAAGAAGTGATGGCTGGAACCATTGGCGCAGTGATCGGCTGCGAGGCCGCAGTGAAGATCGGATCCTCCTCTTCCTCGCCCAGATCATCCACCAGGAAGTTGACGAAGCGCAGGTTGATCGAGAAACCGAAATATTCGCGCACGCCGTGGAGGAAGGCGCCATCGGTGTCGATGATGTGCGCCGAGGCATCCGGCAGTTGCGGAGATGCGTTGCGAAGGCTCTGCAGAGAAAGGTGGAAGCTCTTCAGCAGCTCTGCGGAATAATCCTGCAGGAGCTTCACATCAACGTACGCAACGGTCTGGCCCGGGTGGAAAATGATTGTCCCGGTGGTGTGCACGAAGTTAACGCCCGCTACTGCCGAATCCTCCACCGTGCTGTAGCCGATCTCGATTCCAACATTGCTCGGAGTGAGCAGGCGAATCTCAAAGCGGACGGTGGACGACCCTTCGATCACTCGCACATCAGAAACCTCGATCCTCGGGAGCACGCGCACTAGAAGATTCTGGCTGACGGACTGGTTTCCATCTGATGCAACGATGGAAAGATTTGTGATCCCAGCACGATTACCGGCAAACTCGAGGTAGAGGAGCCCGTTTTCGACGCGGAAGCTGACGAGACCCTCGGTTCCAAAACCTTCCGTGATCGTATAGACCAGATTGGAATCGGTGTCTGAGAAGTACTTCCCGAGGTCGATCACAATGCCCTGGTCGCCAGCGATCGCCTCAACGACCGGAAGTCTGGATTCGATGACGGGCGCCGCATTGCCCAGGACGGTTACATTGAACGAGCGGCTTGTAGCAATCTCGCCATCATTAAAGTGGATGGTCAGTGTCGTCTGCCCGGCAACTGTGGTCCGAGGACGAATGACAAGCACGCGCTCGTTCCCTTCTCCCGTGATGAAGTAATCGTTGTGAGAAAGGACCAGATTGTTGCTCGAGACTACCTGCAAAGTAAAGTCGTGCTCTACGCCTTCGATGATGATGGGGAGGGTGATCTCGCCGCCAGCCTTAACGGTCTGGTCATCGATAGGATTGATCGAAAGCGGATTCTCGGCGACAGCGACGTTGAAGGTTGATGTGGCTGACCCGCTATCATCGCTCGCGACAATCTTTACCTGGGCATCGCCCGCAGATCCGCGTGCGTGGATCGTAAGCACCCACACCCCGTTCTCAAACTCGATCTTCAGGTCATCAGTCCCAAGGACATCCGGATTTAGACTGTGGACCGAAACATCGAGATAGCGGTGGCGGGTATCGGCATCGTTGATGTCGAGAATGATCTTTATCGTCTGGTGTTGACGGATGCTCTGATCATCAACGTCGCCGATCGTGGGAGGCGCTTCAGGCGTGAGTTCCACGCTGCCAAGAAGGTCATCGTAAGCGCTGCCGGTGAGATGCTCGACAGCTTCCTCAGCTCCGATTTCGCCTTTAACCAGCTTCTCGAGGATGCTGACGGCATGGGTAAAGCTCACCGCCTTTACCTTCGCCAGACCACGATCAGCATCGCCAGAAGACGAAGCAACGATATCGCTGATTGTCTTGTTTGCGTGGGCCACAACGATCGCTGCGACAGTGATAGCCTCTTCGCTGACCTCGACGCCGCGATAGCGAACAGCGGCATGGATCAACTGACGCAGTTGGTCGACGTTTGAAAGGTCGATACGCTGCTGGTCGAGTGGATTGTCCGCAAGGGAGAGGTCAGCAAGAATGTCGGCCAAAGCCTGAACGACGCTCTCCTGAGAAAACGGATCGCTGAACTCGCCCATAATGGCCGACGCCTGGGCAATGAGGGAATTGAGGTGCGCAGCGAGTTCGAGCACATGGCCCTCGATCTGCTCATCCTGCTCGCCCTGGTGCATCGGGTCGAACTCGTGAACGTCCACGGTATGGTCGAGGCCAAAGGCCGCGCGAATACGCGCCTCAGCATCCGCATCGCTCAGGCCGCGCTTTAGCAATGCAGCATGAATCGTGGATAGCGGACTGACGGTCTGGCGGATTCCGTTACCATAGTTCTCAGCGCTTGTGCCGATCACGATCGGGTTCGCGATGCCGTTGTCGTTATCGACACCGCCAACGACGATGAACACGCCCTCTTCGAAATCGATGCGGCCGTTGCCATTGGTATCAAACGGCGCGAGACGGCCCAGGCGCTGACGCTGATGCTCTGCCGGGATAAAGCTGTAGTATCCGCGCTCGTCCGGTGTGGCGCGCAGTTCGCCGTCATCCCAGCGACCGTTGCCATTAGTGTCGAAGAAGACGTAGTCGACATCCTGATACGGGAGGAACCCAGCCACATGATTGTCGATCGCCACAGGGACGATGTTTTGGGTCATGCCGACCTGAGCGGTGAGGATTCTGCTAATCTCCTCAAGTTCCAGAGCGCCGCTGCCGTCCACATCGAAAGCGATCAGGTGGCTGTCCTGGTGCACGAACTTGCCATCACGCATGACCACCGGCTCTCCCTCATCGTAACGGTTGTTGTTGTTGAGATCCAGGTAGCCGATGCCGTCTTCCGTTTCACGCGCCAAGGCGAGCTCGGAATCATCGAGGCGTCCATCACCGTTAAGGTCCAACGGCTCAAATGGTCCGAGTGGCGAGACGGTTTCATCGAGATCGTCGATCGGGATCTCCACGAAGAGCTCTCCTTCGTCATAAACGCCGTTATCGTTTGCGTCAAAGTAGTGGATCCAGGTATTGACCTGCTCGACAGTGTAACCTCCAACAACGTAGAGCTGCCCTTCGCCAGCGTCGAGGATGCCATCGCCGTTGAGGTCGAAGCGTCCTAGAAGTCCCAAACCAACAATTGTATCCTGCATTACAGGAATAAAGGAGTAACCGCCGTCACGCGTAGTTGTGACGTTGGGCTCGTCCTTGTCAGGAACACCATTGCCGTTGAGGTCCAGGAATACCTTTGCGCCTGCATACTCGGTGGCGCCCACGCCGTGCCCGCCGATTTGATACGTACCGCTGTTTCGCTCGTTGCTGTTGATGTTGATGCCGCCGGTGACGTAGAGAGCGCCTTCGTCAGGATCAATGACGCCGTTCTTGTTGACGTCGTAGTCTGCCAAGGTTCCGAGGAGGTCGCGCAGGTTGAGGTGCGATGGGAAGAACGCACCAGTAAAGTCGTAGGATCCGTCCTCACCAGTGGTCAGCGCCCACTCGCCGGAGTCCATCTTGCCGTTCAGATTGGCGTCGAAGAAGATCGTGCCGCCGGCGATGTCTGTCAGCCCATTGAGGTTGTTGTGATCAAGGGTGATGACTTCTCCGTTCTCGGCGCCGTCCAAGAATGTTCCGCCAGTAATGAGCAGGCGGGCTTCCTCTGGATCAATGATACCATTGCCATTGCGATCGAGCTGTTCAAACGGACCCGGAGCGTCATTGCGGACATCTGGATCTACTTCCTCATCAAAGCTGAAGTTACCGTTCTCATCGGCAATCGTGAAGGGCTCGCCTTCGTCGTGCACGCCATTGTGGTTGACGTCCAGGAAGACCATGGATCCGCCCACATCAGACAGGTAAACGCGGAAGCCGTTCTTAAACTGGATATGAACACTCTTGCCGGCGATGCTGACAGTGATCGTACCACGGTTGAGATCCAGGCCGGCATTGAGGCTAATGCTCCCGCCCACCCATGTGCTGTGCCAGCGGACACCGCCGCCGCATGGGTATGGAACACCCCAGAACTTACACCAGGTCACGTAAGGCTCGGGCCATTCGACAGTCCAACCCGCCCATGCGGAGCCACCTACATTGAAGCTGCTTCCCCAACTACCAAACGAGACCGAAATATTGCCGCTTGCCCCAATTGTGCTGTTGCCAATGGAGAAGCCGACGCTCCCTGAAACATTCCAATCGCGCCGTCCCCAACGCGTATCAAAGCTTGCGGACACATTGCCTGTAAGACCCCAGAGGTTGGCGCGGAGGCTGCCGGAGGCATAGATGCCGTCCCGACTGATGGAGAGACTAAGATTACCTGTAATGCTAACGGCGGACCAACTGAAGCCAATGTTGTTCACCGAAAGCGAAAAGCCGCTGCTCGAGACGGAGATGTAAACGCTATTGATGTAGGCGATTCGCGTGCTAATCACATAGATATCGGCAGACGCCCATGCTCGGAAGCCATCGTTGTTGCTGACAGAAACGGAGAGGGAACCCTCGAAGGACACGACATTTCGTGCTCCGATATTGAGTGAGGCTGATCCATTGAAACTGTAGCTGCCGTTGCCATTGAAGGATCCATAGAGGACGCCGTTGATCATACCGGCTGCGCTGAAAGTGAGCGGCTTGTTGGATGGCACGCTGAAAGAGAGAACCCCGTTCTGATAGCTCAAATTGATTGTGCCTGAAGCCGACGCGATGCCGAGGTTGAAGCTCGCCGAAAGCGACATGGTGAAGCCATTGCCGGTAAGGGAGATGTAACCGTTGACCGTGTTGTTGGACCCCAAGATTCGGATGCTGCCATTAATCAGGCCCTGGAAACCATTGTTGCTGATTGTAACGGAAAGGTTGCCGCTAATCTGGAGGATGTTGGCGAGGCCAAAGCCGATACTCGCCGAACCGGTAAAGCTATAGGTACCGTTGCTATTGAAAGTGCCGTAAACGGAAACGGTTACCAGCCCAGGAATCGAGGCGCGCAGCGGATTGTTTGAAGGGATCGTGAAGCTGAAGGCTCCATTCTGATAGCGAGCTGAGAAGGAACCGCTGGCAGTGATGAGTCCAAGTCTGAGAGAGGCATTATTGATGGTGATGTCGAAGCCGCCCTGGAAGAAGGAGGCGTAACCATTCACAGATGCAACCACGTTGTTTAGCACATAGAAGGAGCCTGAGATGGCGCCGCTAACCCCCGAGTTGGCGACTGTGACGCTGATGTTGCCAACAAGGGCTGCGAGGCTGCGATTGCCCATGTTGATGCTTGTGGCGCCGGTGAAGGAGAACTGGCCGCTACTGTTGAAGTTGCCAAAAATCTGAACGCTGAGAACGTTGCCAAACAGGGCGATGGTAACCGGACGAGCCTGTGGGATAACGAAGCTGAACTGGCCGTTCCGGTAAGACATGTTCAGTTGGCCCGAGATCGTGCCGAAGCCCAGGAGGCTGATGCCCGGCACTGTCACGTTCATGTCGAAACCAGCGGAATCTATGGTGAGCGATGCGCTCATGGAGGCAGCGTTGCCGCCAAGGATGCGCAGGGAGCCGCTGCCACTGGCTGAGAAAGAGCTGTTGGTCATGCTGAGGCTCAAAGTGGCCTCGGCGCGGAGAATGTTGGCTGGCCCAACGGCGAGTGTGCCCGTCCCATTGAAGCTGAAGATTCCGTCGCTGCGAATCGTGCCCCAGAAGCTGGCAGTGATGACCCCGAGGATGTTTGCGGTCAACGGATCAGCCTGTGGAACGTTGAGGATGAAGATTCCATTGCTTACGCCCATGGACAGGCTGCCGGAAAGTGTGAAGCCGAGCAGTCCCACACGTGCGCCGGTGATGGAAATCATCACGGTGTTTGGCGTAATGCCCAGGGTCGATATGTTGCGGGTGTTGATCTGCAGGCGGAACTGACCTGTCAACGACATGAAAGCGTTGTTGATACCGCCAATCGACAAGGCTGCGTTGATGGCTATGCCATTCGTATAGACCTCAAACGTGCCTGTGAAGCTGGCCGTGACTCCGAAGAAACCGATGCTTGCTGTCGCGGCAATGCGAGCCATGCCCTCTGCCGGATAGAAGCTGAACTCGAAGGCGCCATTGATCTCGAACCCGCCAACGGTGAGCCTGCCCGATGCGACGATACTCGCGAAATTGCCCCTGTTTAGGTTGATAGGGGCGATTTCGATAAACTCGGATTTTACCCCGGGAATGGAGACTGGACCATTAAAGGTGCTGGCCTGGAGGGAGAAGGAGGCGTTAATGCCAAATCCGAATTGGCTCGACGGACCTGCGCGTAGGCCAATGTCCAGCGCGAGAGCCATGCCGTCTGCGGTGATAAGGAAGCCGCCAGTCGCATTGAAGGAGAACAGGTTCAGTCCGGCAATATCGACGCTGAGCACAGCGTCTGCGCGAACCAGGAGGCGGTTGGAATCGACAGTGAAGTAGAACTGGCCTTCAAGACGCAGTCCGAAGAATCGTAGCGCAGTGCGGGCCTCGAGTTCCACAAGTGGACCTGCACGGAGCGTGATGCCGGCGATCTCCTGCTGCTGATTAGTCGTGTTGAGCCGCAGGCTGAAGACGTCGTTGGACCCTCCAATTTGAATCCCGAGAGCATTGCCCCCACCCTGCCGGATCAACTGCATGGCTCCGTAGATTCCTTCGCCTGTGATACGGAGTCCACCATCTGCGCGGAAGGTTAGCAGGGAAACAGCCACACCACTCGAACCCGGAACCCCAAAGTCGAAGACCGAATTAAAGGTGAGAGTGAGCCCGTCGTCGGCGAGGCGGAAGAAGAACTTACCAGAGAAGCTGAGCGCGAGCAGGTTGAGGCTGCCATTGACCTCGATTTCAAGATATGTGCCAGCATCGAGGACGATGCCCGCGATCTCCTTTTCAACGCCCGTAAGATTGAGGCGCAGCGCGTAAGATTCCTCGCCCAGGGTAATGCCGAGGCTTTCTGCAGCGCCGCCGGTGCGGGACAGCGCCATGACTGCGTAAACGCCATCGCTACCGAGGTTGATGCCGCCGTTCAGGCTAAAGGAGAACAGGGTAAGACCCGGCAAGCCAAAGTTGAAGGTAGCAATGGCCTCGATCCGGAGCCCGCTGTCGCCCACGCTGAAGTAGAAGTCGCCCTGGAGATCGGCGAAGCCGAGTCCCAACGCACCGGTCATGTGAACCTTTGCGTAGACTCCCGCTTCAAGCTCAATGCCTCCGAGCTCGCGCGCCTGACCAGTGGTGTTGATCAGAAGCGTGAAGCTTTGGCTTGCACCAATGTTGAGGCCAAACTCGCCGGGATTGCCTGCCTGGCGGCTAATGCTGAACGCTGCGGCTATTCCCTCCGAGTCGATGCGGAAGCCGCCAGCGACATTGAAGGAAATGAATACAAAGTCGCCAATCTTCAGTTCCGTAAATGCATTAGCTTCGATCTCGAGGTATTCCGGTCCTGCACGGAAGGCAAATGCGCCGCCGATGCGGAAACCCTCAATGACGAGGGCGCCTTCTACCTGAATTTCCGTAACTGTATCACCCGGGATGAATACGCCGGCGAGGGTGACATCCTGCCCGGTTGTGTTAACGAGGAAGGCCCATGTGCCGTCGTCCGGCAGGAAGTCAAAGTTGAGGCTATCGAGGAAGCTGCCATCCATGCTCAGCGCGAGAACGGCTGCAAGGCCCGAAGGACCAACCTGGATGCCGCCGGAAACGCGGAAGCTGAACAGGAGGGCGCCCTGGCTACCATCAAGGGTTGGAACTCGCAGGGCCATCCCGGCCATTACTTCAAACACGAGACCTTCCTCACCGAGGCGCAGGCGGAACTCGCCGTCGAGAGTGAAGCCAACAATCGACATGGCCCCAACAATGCGCACTTCGACATACTTGCCTGCATCGAGCGTGAAGCCAGCGATGTCGCGCTCCTCACCCGTTGTGTTGAGGACGAGGGTATGGGAAAGATTTGCTCCGCCAAGGCTGAAGCCCAAGGCGTCGGTGTTGCCGACCTGAATCTCCAGGCCAATCACTGCGGCAATGCCCTTGCCATCAATCTGGATGCCGCCGCCTGCATGGTAACGGAAGAGTTCGAGCTCCCCTACCCCTACAACGAAATCTCCAGTAAGTTCGATACGCAGGCCATTCTCATCGAGACGGACAAAGAAGAGACCTTCGATGCTTGCAACTCCCAGGCTCATCACGCCTTCGATGCGGATATCTGCATAGTGGCCGGCTTCCAGGGTGACCGGCCCGAGAACGACCTCTTCGCCCGTGGTGTTGATGCGCATCGTGTAGTTGAATGATGCTCCGAAGGCCAAGCCAAAGCCGTCGATGGACGGGCCTTCCTGGTAGGTAAGGCCGACAGCTGCAGCAATGCCTCGGGCATCAAGGCTAAAGCCACCACCCACGGTGAACTCGAAGAACCGGACGCTCGGCACGCCCGCAAATGCCGGAGTTTCGATAATCAGGCTGGCGGCGATCTCGAAGAGGAGGCCCTTGGAACCGACCTGAATGGTATAGCGGCCGCTGAGCTTGAGCAGGAAGATGTTTAGCTCGCCCTCGATGTTGACCTTGGCGTAAGTCCCCGCATCGAGATCGACGCCGCCGATGGACTGCTCGGCCCCTGTGGAGTTAATGTGGAGCGAGTAGCTGGCGTTGGCGCCGAACTCGAGTCCAATATCCGCATCCGGGCCAGCTGTGAGCACGGCGTCGAGGGCGGCATAAAGACCCTGCTCCGTAATTGCGAGGCCACCGTTGACGGTGAAACTGGCGAAGATCACTTCAGGGAACCCTTCGATCTCAGGCAGGCGCAGTTCTACAACCGCGTCGAACTCCATGATCAGGTCACCATCACGCACTTCCAGCACGAAGTTCCCTTCAAAGACCAAGCCCATGAGGGTTGCTGCGCCATGAATCTCAACCCGGGCAAATGGTCCGCCATCGATGGTGATATCTCCGATGGTGCGTTCCTGCTCCGAGGTGTTGAGACGGAGCGAGAAGGAGGCATTAGCGCTAAGCTCGATGCCGAAAACCGGAGGAGCGCCCTGTGCAACCGTGAGATCCAGCGCACCAGCGAGGCCCTCGCTATCCAGCAGGAAGCCCCCGGTTGCATTGAAACTCATGAACGTGAAGACGCCGGGAACTCCAAAGTCCAGAGAGGCGTTCAACGCCATCAAGACCCCAGTTGAGTCCGCGCTGAACATGAAGTCGCCGACAAAGTTCAGGCCGAGCACCTGTATGCTTGCCTGTGCCTCGATGCGGGCGTAGGGCCCGGCCTTCAACATGATGTCGCCTATCTCAAGCGCCTCTGAAGAGGTGTTGACGGCCAGGAAGAAGCTGACGTCTGTTCCAAAGACGAACGGTAGGTCGAGGGTTTTGACGCTCAGGTTGATGTAGGCGCCGATACCGCCAAAGCCAAAGGTGAAGGCGCCTTCTGCGCTCATCCGCAGCGCCTGCCAGTCACCAAAGCCAACAACCGCGTCGAACGAGCCGGAAAGCTCGACCTTACGGACATTGACGGAGAAGTAGAAGTCGCCCTCCAGCCTTACGCCCGGAAGGGCGATAGCGCCGGCTGCATAGATCCGGGCGAATGGTCCGGGTTCAAGACGTCCGTGCTGTTGGCCGGTGGTGTTGATCTGCAGGGCAAACTCTGCCTCGATGTCCAGGCCTAGCGCGTCGAGACCAATTGCGCTGGTATCGAGGCTAAGTGCGAGATCGACAACAATGCCAGGCAGGGTGAGCTCAAAGTCTACGGCAACCCCGAAGGAGAAGAGCAGTTCATCCTCGTTATAGAACTCAACATCTACATCGAGATCGAGCGCCAGGACATTGACCCCAACGGTAAAGTCGAAGCTCCCTCGAAGAACGATTCCAGCAACGGTGAGCGAACCATTTGCATTGATCCTCGCGCCGAGGCCACCGGGAATTCCGTTCCACTCCTCGAGGGTGGTGTTGATGCCGATACCAAAGGTTGCGTCAAAGCTGAAGCCCCAGGCCGAGGCATTGTTGTTGGCGATCGTGAGCGTGAGATAGGCGCGCAGACCGGTGCTGGTGATGCCCATCTCTCCATCAAAGCTGAAGCTAAAGAGCGTGCTGCCCGCTACTCCGATGCTCAGTGTTCCGCTGGCGGATACTGATATCTCCGATGGTCCGGCGGTAAACTCGAACTCTCCATCCAGCTCCAGTGCGCCTACGCGGAGATAGCCATCTGCGTGAATTATAAGGTAACGCCCGGCCTCGAGCGTAACATCGCCCGCCTGTTGCTGGGCATTTGTGGTGTTGAGGCGTAGTGTGAACGAGGCGTCGAGCTCGAAACCAAAGCTGCTCGGAACACCCGGTGTTGCGAGGGCAAGATCCATCGCGCCATAGATGCCCGACGCATCGACGATCAGGTTGCCGGACGCATTGAAATCGAGGAATGGCGTGTCGCCTGCGGAAAGTTTGAGTTGCGCATCGAAACCGATCTCCAAGCCGGAGCCGGACACGCGCAGCGCGAACTGACCGGTCAGGACGACGTAATCAAGCAGGATGAAGTCGCCGCTGGCCTCGACGATCAGGTATGGCCCTGGCTCGCCGATGACAGAATCGTCACCAATCAAGGCAGGCGGGCCACGCGGCAGGTAGATGCGCCGCTCGCCATGGCTATCCGGGAACTCGGTCGGGATGTCGTAAGTAACGTCCTGGCCTGTCGTGTTGAGCAACAGGTGGAAATCGGCCTGCATGACGATACCCATTTCGGCCAAGCCTTCTCCAAAGCTCCGGGTAATATCAATCTTGGCTGCGATGCCCAGATTTACGCCTTCCAGGATAAGCTTCATGTACCCGCGACTTTCCAGTCGCACCCATGGCGCGTCCGCAGGTCCGATGATGAGGTTGGCCTCAACGAGAACATCAAAGCCCTCACTCGACCACTCGAAGGCGAAGGTCCCGTTCATGCGGAACCACTCTGTATCGCCCAGCTTGAAGATCATGTGGCCTTCCACGAGCATGCTCAGAGAGCGTGGCGCGAGCTCGAAGATACGCGGCCCGCTCTGCCCCGGGATCGAAAGCTCCTGCTCAATTACCTCAGTGGTCGTATTGAGTCGGAGGACGGCAATGGCGTTAAAGTCCAGGCCAATGTCGTTGAGCATGCTGAAGTCGCGTGGCTGTAGCGCAAAAGCGGCATACATCTGGAAGTCGCCTGCGTCATCGAAATAGGCGGTGAAGAATCCAGCGAGTCCAATGACATCGCCCAATGGGTTGATAGCCAGCGAACCTTCAACCTCCATCTTGAGGCGCGGCATGTTGAGCTGGACGTCGATGATCATCGTGCCGCTGATCTCTATGGAGGCGATGGATAGCGCGGAAACCTTCATGCCGCCCTCGATGATGATGCGGAATTGCTCGAATGGCGCTACCGGCGGGTTCTCCGGATCCACGACGACGCCGAAGTCAATGGTGAAACGACCATAGATCTGAAGCGTCTTGAGCTGCGCGGGGAGCTCCATCAGGAAGAGCAGGTCGAAACGACCCTCTGCTGCGCGGCTGAAGTTGGCGTAAGCCATAGCTGTCAGGCTCAGTGTTCCTCCAATCTCGAGATTACCGCGTATGAGGAACTTGCCGTCGGAGCTCATGAGTATGTCGCCCTCGAGCTGGAAGGCTGCGCCCGACGTATAAAGGTTGATCAAGGTTGCGCCACCTTCGATACGGAATGGCGAAAGAAGCGCAGCGAGCGGATTATCGGAACCAGCGGCATTCTTCGCCTGGTCTGCTACAGCAGCCTTGAGGAGCGCTTCCCACTGCTCGAAGGTAAGGTCCGAGGCTGGCTTGAAACCCGCCATGGTTCCCAAATCCTTCGGATCTTCGATATCTGGCAGCGTGGTGTTGAAGAAGATCCCTGCGCGCAGACCCGTAATTGCGAAGCCCGTGGGACCGCCAACAGGGATCGGGAAGATGGCCTTAATGTAACCTTGGACAGGGCCGAACTCGGAAATACCCAATGCGAGCTCAATGCCACCGGTGCCGGCAATCTCGATCGCGCCCCGGATGGCGCCGTAGAAGATGCGATCGGCGATGGCGGATTCGGGAGTGTCGCCCGTTACCACATTTCCTTCTGCATCAACTGGCAACAGGCCGATCAAGAGGGCGCCGCTGACCTTCGTCCCAGCAATATCGCCACCGATTTCGAGGCCGAAGCCACCGATGCTAATGATTGGGAACTTACCCTCCAGTAGCAGGCCGACATCAATGACCAGATCATCAACACTGCCTGAAACAGTGATCATGGAGCCTGAAATAACGTCGCTTGAAGCGGAGCCGCTGACCTTGAGACGGAAATTCGCTGGGTTCTCCCTGATATTTTCCCAAGTAATATCGAGCGCTGTGATGGTGATTGGCAGCCAAGAGGGCAGCTTGAGCTTCTGCTTCACAGAAGCATCGAGGGAGAATGCAACTCCGAACCCTGGCAGCGTCTTTGCCCAGCCATCAGCATCGATGGCAAAGTTGCGAGCTGTGCCGCTGATGCCGATCACGGAAAGGTTGGCGGTGAGGGAACCTATGGTTGCCAGATCCTCATCACCCTCAGCCATGAAGTTAAGGAAGGCGTTGGTGGTCTCCAGCGTTAGCATCCCACCGAAATCGATGCGCAAGCGGTCCACCGAAGCTGATTCAACGGTGAAGGAGACAACACTGAGGCTAAACGAAGGCTCAGTGCTGGCCTGAATCGCCATCGAGAAGTTTATGGTGGCTCCCTCGACATCGATCAGGTCCCGAATCTCAAAGCTAACGGTAAGGGAGGCGGAAATGCTAAGCAGGCCGATTGAGTCATCAAAGCTGCCGTCAATATCCACCCGGAAGCCGCCGCCAATCTCGTCAATCGCGCTGCTCTCCTTAAGCTCGATCGTGCCACCGAAGGTCTGGACCCAGACTCCTTCCTGATAGCCACCCAAACGGATGCTGCCCCCAAGCACCATAGTGCCGCCCACCTTTAGATCCGCAAAGCCGATCTCGATTGGGCCAAGGTTCCAAGGAAGGATCTCGCCGTCGACAAAGCGAATCGAGAAACTGAAGGAGTCTGCACCGCTCGTCAGCTCAGTGGCGGCGCCCTGTGGCCCGATTCGCAGAATCGGAGTAAACGGCAGGCTGCCAAACACAGCCCAGTTGAAGACTCCGTTTACGCTGAGCTCGAAATTAGTGAGGCTGAGCGCCTGACCGGGTCCCGCCGCATTTCCATTCTGGTCGAGGAATACAACCTCGAGGCCATTGACCTGGAACGGCAGGAAGTTTGCCAGCCCAAAGGTCTTGTTAAGACCCGTAACATCCACACTGAAGGCGCTGACAAGGAACTGGCCATCCTTGGTGATCTGCAAGTTCGTTAGCGTGCCGCCGACTTCGAGAGCCGGGATGCTCGCGGAGATCGTCCCGGCAGAGGCAATGATCTCTTCCTGCGGATTAAAGCGGAAGCTGGTAGCGGTGAAGCGAACCAGGTCACCGAACTGGAAGGTGAAAGACTCGGCCTCGATGTACCATCCCTCTACGCCTTCAGTGGTAAAAGAAAAGCCGCCGCTGATTCCTGTAACGGAGGTGGTAAAGGTGGTGTTACCCGGGAAGAGAGATGCACTGGCTGCCCCAATTGTGATCGAACCGCTGATGGCCAGCTCGTCGCCGAAGGAGACGCTCCAGTTCGTGAATGATACGCTGGGGCTGGCGATCTGGAAAATGCCGCCTGCATTAACTTCGGCATCGCTCGAGATTGTGAGGCTGGCAATTTCAAAGCCGTTGCCGCGTACAACCAGACCGCTGAGGGCGCCGGTGAGACCAAGCGCGGTAACATTAATGGTCCCAGAGTTTACTGTGGCGATCGTCTGGCTCAGGCCCGCATCTGGATCGTAGGTGAAGCTGATACCCTGCGACGTCAGGGTCAATAGGTCCGGAATCTCGAGAGTAAAGACATCAAGAGTAAAGGCGTATACGCCGGCGGCTGTTACGGAGCCGCTAATGGCAAACTCGTCGGCGTCCTCACCGTCCTGCGCAATCGCCTGGTAGGTCTTGCCCGGGAAGATGATGGCGCCTGTAGCGCTGAAGCCAAAGCCGCCTTCAAACTCACCACCAAAGGTGTAGTCGATTCCGGAGAAGGTCACCGTCGGGTTCTCGATCGTCAAAACCCCCGGAATACTGAGGTCTGGAGCAGTTAGGCTCGCCCCGTCCAGGCTAAAGCCATTGAGACGGAGAACCAGTCCGTGGAGCTCCCCGCTTACGCCAATGGCGATGACATTTATCTGGCCGCTGCTTAGCTCGACCAAAACCTGATCCGCAGGACCATTCGGGTCGTAGCCAATCGTGAAGCCTTGTGCATCGACCTGCACAACACCCGGCACGAGCATCGAGAAGGTGTCAACAGTGAAGCTGAAGGCGCCCGTGCTGATCTGGAGTGAACCGGAAATAGCGTATGCATCGGCATCCGGACCGTCGGTGATTGAGGCTGCGTAATCCTTGCCCGGGAACAGGGTGGCGGCTGTTGCGGAGATACCAAATGCTCCCGTAATCTCGCCCCCGAATGTGTAGTCTATGGCTTCGAAGGTGACGGTGGGATTGGAAATTGACAGGAATCCGGCGATTTCCAAGCCGGCCGCTGTAAGACTGCCCTCGGAAAGGCTGAAGCCATCGGTGCGGATTTCGAGGCCATTAAGTGTGCCTGTTACACCGAGCGGGATGATTTCCAGAGATCCACTGTCCAGGCTGACAATGGTCTGACTGTCGCCTGCTTCGGGGTCGTAGCTCACCACGAAGTTGCTGGCGCTGGCATTAAAGACGCCGCCCACCTGTAGCAGGAACGTATCGACTTCGATCGTAAATGCGCCGCTGGTTGCGCTAATTAAAACGGAAACTGCGTAGTCGTCGGCGTCCTCACTGTCGGTCAGGGATGCCGTGTAGGGCTTTCCAGGGAAGAGGAGAGCAGAGGCAGCAGTAACGCCAAAGCCGCCAGTAAGTTCACCGCCAAATGTGTAGTCGATATCCTGGACGCTAATGACAGGAGCGGTGATCTCCACCAATCCGGCCAATGTCAGACTATCTGCACTAATCGAACCGCCCGTTAGGCTAAAGCCGTTGCCACGGACTGTGAGACCTTCCAGTTGCCCGCTCGCAGCCAATGGGATGATCTCGATGGTTCCACTGTCGAGGCTGACAAGAGTCTGGCTGTCACCGCCGTTGGGATCGTAACTAAATGCGAAACCTGAAGCAGTGGCGCGGAACGCGTTTGCGACCTCCAGAAGGAACTGGTCGGCAGTAATGGAGAAGGCGCCGGTAGTAAAGTCGACCTGACCGATCGCCGCGTATTCGTCTGCGTCGTCACCGTCGGTGATCGAAGCGGTATAAGTGCGGCCGGGGAACAGCGTGGCGCTGGTAGCGGTAAAGGTGATTGATCCGCTCAGTTCGCCGCCGAAGGTGTAGTCCAGGCTCGCAACGGAGACCTCGCCACCAGTCAGGGTAAAGATTGGATTGGCTCCACCGATGTTGATCGCCGGCGTTGAGAGGGTCGCTCCGTCAAGAGCGAAGCCGTTCTGACGGATGGTCAGGCCGGTGAGCGTGCCGGTCACATCGAGCGGAAGGA
>CAYSHY010000050.1:0-28470 GCA_964430955.1 uncultured Puniceicoccaceae bacterium
GGGCGCAGCGCCAGCAATGCTGATCGGCTGGGAGCTCGTCCGATTACCGGTGTTGTCCTGCGCAACCGCTGTAAGACGGAAATCGCCGCTTGAAGGTATCGTCCAGGTGATGGCAAACGGAGCATTCTGAGAGGCGCCGACAGACACGCCGTTGACAAAGAACTCAACCTGCTCAATCAGACCATCCGGATCCCTTGCATCAGCGTAGAGCAACAGATCTGTGGAAGGAAGAAACGTGTTCCCGTCGCGTGGAGAAAACAGACTGACTATCGGTGGTTGGGACGTAGCCAATGTTATCGTTGTGCTTACTGGAGCCGAAGCGCCCAGCGCCCCATCCTCAGTGACCGCAATCGCAGATAGACGATAACTCCCAGCGCGGCCCGGGGACCACGGAATCTGGTATGGAGGCGTGTCATCGCGTCCGATCTCCTGATCGCCAGCATAGAAGATGACTGTTTCAACCGGGCTCTCTGGCGAAGCAACAACTGCCTCAACAGGAATAGTGGATGCGCTGGTGAAGCTTGATCCATCTGGCGGAGAGGTGACAGAAACCTGAGGAATTGCGCCGGTAGGATTATTTGCGATCACAGATATTGCATCTGTAAGCACCCAATTGTCAGCATCCCCCGATCCCGCGTCGATCTGCACAACTTGTGCGCGAATGTTGTATACACCGGCTTCACTGGGGTTGAAGATGAAATCAAAAACTTCAACTCCTTCGAGCCCTTGGGAGAGTCGTTGCTCCACCCTGACATCGTTCACAAAGAGATCCACCCGGTCGACGGTCCACAGTCCCGCGTTGGTGGTGACCCGGATGTTTACGTTCGCACCTGTAACGACCTGAACGCCTGCCGCGTTAGGATCGTTATCCGGAACTGCCTGGATATCTACAGTGGGATATGGGGATTCGAGATTTACTACCTGCAAGAGGATTGGTGCAGATACACCACGCGTTTCTCCCGTATCGGGAACAGAAGCGACTGCTTCAGCATAGATACTGTAGACGCCGGTAGATGCGGCGCGGTACATCAAGGAATAGACGCCATTGTAAGGCTCGGAATCGCTGCCGATGGCCACACCGTTGATGTAAAAGACAACTCGATCGATTGAGGCTCCGCTAACCTGAGGAGGAACAACTCGAGCGCTGATGAACATCGATGAGCCAACCGAGGCGTCGTTCACCGTGTCACCGGCGCCCTGGGGAAGCGGGCTCTCAATTATAACGAGCGGCATCTCTGGATCCGGCGCCCCACCACGGACCGTGCGCGTGTTTGAGGGTCGCGATTGATTACCTTCATTGTCGGTGGCAATCGCTGTGAGATTGAACGTACCCTGGGACGGAATCGTGAATGAACCTTGGAAAGGAGCGCCCACCGGCTCATCAAAAGCTACTCCATTGACTAAAAACCGAACCGACTGGACAATACCGTCAGGATCCGATGGAGCCGCAAGGAGAGGAAGAACCGTTCCTGGAAGGTAAGAACCACCGTCAGGAGGCGAAAGGAGCGTAACGGTTGGAATCTCTGGTTCGTCTTCAGTAACGACGACTGTGAGGCAAGCGTAGCCCTGGTTACCATGATTGTCAGTTACAAGGGCGCCAAATTCGAAGACGCCGACGCCTTCCGGCGTCCATGAGGCCTCATAGGGTGCTGTGCGATCTGGTTCACCAAGACGAATACCGTCAGCAAAAAACTCAACCGAGCGCACATAACCGTCGGTATCGCTGGTCCGCACGCGCACTTGATATGGAGAGCCGACAAACGCGGGAATGGTCGCTTCATAGCAACCATCGACAAAAGGGAATGCCTGATTCGGATTATCCGGATTTACAAACTCCACCACTGGCTTGTCCTGGGGATCATAGTCGACCCGGAGGAAGAGACCAGAGAACGTGTTGTTCTCCTCACCTTCCAATCCCTCCCAAATGTTTCCGTATACAGGCGGATCGACGTGGACAGTGACCGGGTAGATTCCAGGGCTCAGGTCAGCGGGGATGGGGAAGTCAGCTTCAAAGGTCATCCCGTTCTCTTCGCCGACAAGAAGCACCGGGATCCCAGCGTCAAATTCGTAGCTGACAACCGGATCTGTTCCAATCGAAATGGAAAAACGAACTGGCGCCGTTATTGGATCGACGTCCTCAGACTCCCCATCATTCCATATGAAGACGGAAAACGTAGCGGTGTCTCCTGCGGAATAGTGCGGACGATCATATTGGACGTTACCAATAATGAGGTCAGGCAAGGCCTGAGCGGTTCCTCCGATGCCCAGGAGCGTCAGGGTGGCAAGAACTGAACGTGATAAGAAAGTTTTCATGACCGTATTGCCAGTAGAGGTTACTGCGACTTCTGCTGCTTCTTGGCTGCTTCCCGCTCTCTGTCCATCCGGGCCCTTTGAAGGGACTCCAGCTGCGCTCTGAGCTGAGCCTCAGCCTTTAGCTGCTCGAGCTCGTCGCGAGCCTGCTGGAGGGACTCGAAGAGTTCCTTTTCTTCGGCAGGAGGCTCATACCCCGGCAAGTCGCGCGTCTTGATGCCCATCTCGTAGAGGCGACGTTGAGAAAATACGTCCCGATAGGTGCTACCGTCAGCATTCAGGACCTTGGCGGTGATAAAGACGATGAGGTTGCGCTCGTCTGTGCTATCGGAGTCGTGGCGAAAAAGTCGCCCCATGATCGGAATGTCGCCAAGGACTGGAACTTTTGTCTCAACTACTGTTGAGTTGCGCTCGACCAAGCCTCCGATCGCCAAGGTGTATCCGCTCTTGATTGTGACGGTGCTCTCTGTGGTGCGACGTGTAACGATTGGTATCTCCGTACCAGCTGCGCCTCCGAACTGGACGCCGCCATTCCTGCTGGAGATCTCGGGTTTGATGGCCATGGTGATGAACCCTGCCGTGTTGACCTGGGGCAGCACGTTCAGCTTGATCCCAAGATCCACCATTTCGAAACCGCTGACTTCGAAAGTCCCGCGCTCTTCATTATAGGTAAACTGGGGAACGGGGTACTGATCGCCAATGTGAATGGCGGCCGGTGTGTTGTTCATGGTGACGACGGTCGGATTCGAGATCAGTTCGATATCGTCAGTCTGGTCGAGTGCGCTAACGAGCACATTAAAGGTATCTGTATCGAAAACAGCAGTGTCCTCGCGGATGAGACTATCGAGTCGGGACACCGTTTCGGTAACAAGGTCTTCGTTGATAATCGTCACTTCCCCCTGCGTGCTACCAGGCGCTCTGCTATAGTTGCTGCCTTGTTGCCTCTGGTTGTTTCTTCCTGAAGAAGACTCATACCCCTCGGTAATCGATCGGCTTACGTTGCCCTGCATATTGAAGCCTCGAAGGCTCGACCAGTTAACACCGAGGTCTGACAGGTTCCGCGCGGCAACTTCAACGAATTTGGATTCAATCATTACCTGCTCCGTAGGCCGGTCGAGTCGCTCGATGATCTCGATAATATTGGACATGCGCGACGGACGCTCAGTGATCACCAAGGCATTACTGCGAACATCGACTTGGATACGTCCACCCGAAGCTGTGTCGATAAGCGGCTCGATGGAGGTGCGGAGGTCAGCAGCCGTTGCAAAATTGATGATAAAGACCCGCGTGTCCACCGGCTCTTGCTGTAGCTCCTCGCGGCTCATCACCTTGATGATGTTGCCCTCTTCCACAAACGTGAAACCCAGAGGCGTGAGAGCAACATTGAAGACCTGCCGCCACGTTACGTTGCGAAGCTTCAGGGAAATGCTACCTACCAGCGTATCAGGTATGACTACATTTAGGTCATATAGATCGGCAACGTTGCGAATGATCGTCCGCACTTCCTCATCCGGGAAGTCGACAGAGATTGTTTCAGCGTCGCGCGAGACAGTTGATTGCGTTTCAATCGCCGGCATCTCCAGCACAACGTCGTCATCAGGCAACTCCAGAACGAGATCCTCGGGTGCGGGCGGGGGCTCAACGCTGAGATATCCGGCAGCGGTGTTGTTGGTGGTCTCTACGCCAGCTTCCAATTCAGATCCAGCAACCTCCTGTCCAATCGTTTCACCATCAAGAGGCGCCATCTCGTCAGCTTGATCGACCGTGGTCTCCCCAATTACCGCTGGATCAAGCTCAAGCCCGTTCGCTGCTTCAGGCATCGATGACTCACCAGCGATCGACTCATCCGAAGGGATGATGATCTCAACCACATCTGCCTCGACAACCACCGGTGCAGAAGCGCCTGAATCCGCTTCTTCCACGCTAATGATTTCAACGATGGGTGAAGAAGCCTCATCTCCCGCCGTCTGGGCATTTGAATTCGCGACGAGAGCAAGAAGCGCAAGAATATACAGAGAACGATGTTTCATTGCAGTTGAAGCAGAAGTTTGGCGAGCACTAGGGAAATGTGATTTGATAAAGGTCATTGTCTTGTGGAGATGCCCTCCTGGCTCCCCGTAAAGGATTGAGAAAGGGTCACGTTACGGAGCCGAAGCGTGTATCCGCTTGAGGTGATTTCAGCGATTTCCACAGGATGAATCTGATCATTTACCTTGGCTGAAAACACGGCGCCCAAGGATAGGCTGCCGCCCCCTTGAAGGACAAGTAGGCGCCGATCACCCGCCACCAGACTGCCCGTAGGCTTGAAATTCCTGGCGATCAACTTGAGCAAGGCCTCGTCTGAGAGCTCCGGCGCCTTGACTACCTGTTGAACCTCGGGTTCGGCTACAAGTTGAACAGGCTCCTCCACCACTCTGGGGATGAAAGGGCTGGCGACATCCGCAACCAGCTCATTCGAATCCACGGTGGGAGGTAGAATCTGCTCATCAGCCTGTTTAAGCAGTTCAACCCTGCGGTCGTAGCTGATTACCTGCGCGGAGAGTCCAGAGCCAACAACTACGGGAAGTAGCCCGAAAAGAGCGATTTTGTATAGTAGCTTCATCTTAGGGCTTTGAGTCGGGAGCCTTTGCCAGCATCTCGACCACGACGTTTGAGGTGAGCGTTTGTGAGTTGTTGTCCTGACGAATGTTAATCTGAACCGCGCTAACCTTCGCTAGGTAACGATCTGAAGCTATGCGATGGACGAAGTGTACGATATTGTTGAAGTCGCCATCTACCGTCAGATCGAACTTAACAGGCTGGAAAATTGAATAGATTGGGGACCCATTGGGCGGTTTTGCACCCTTTCGATCCTGCGGAGTTGATTGCTGGCTTACGCGAGTAATAACCACGCCAGTCACGGCTTCCTGACTATAGAAGTAGTCCAGGTTGCCCGCTTTGTTGTCTGGGTTAATCAGCGCCTGATCGATGCGGGCGTTTGCAGCTTCGAGACGCTCCAAGTGAACAGTGAGTTCACGCGAGTTCTCCACATTCCGCTCCATCTTCAAGACCTGATCCTCAAGGTCCTCTACGCGCCGTTCCTGATCCGCAATTGCTCCAAATCGGAACACTATTACGAGCAGAAGTACAAGCGAAAGTGCTCCGGCTACAAATACGACCGGGTACTGCCTAACCTTCTTTATAATATCCTGCGTATTCATATTCCCTGTTTCAGGAGCGGAGGGTTAAGCTCGATCAGGATCGAGTATTGAAAACGATCGGTCTTTGGATCACGCGTGGCGGACTCCAGATCGATACGCGCCAGAGAGCCCTGAAGGGCCTGATGATTGCGCAGTCTGTCCAACAAAGTATCGATGAGCTGAGTCGCGGGTGCGGATCCGTTGGAACCCATGGTCCCGTTGACGCTCATCCAATAGACCAGTCGGCTGTTACGACCTTCTGTGACTACTCCTTCGTAGAATCGAAACGAAGTCAGCAAGCCTTCCTCCGGCTGAATCTGTGCGAGAGTGATCAGGAACTGAGCTGGATCGAAAGGCTGAGCGAGAAAATCCAGAACCTCCTGGGTCTTCTTTGACTCGCGGACGAACTGGGAGCTCAAACGTACATTCCTGCGATCGGTTGGTTCCAGTGTGGCAACCTGCTCTTCCAAAGTGGCGGCGCGGGACGCAAGGGTGTGCGCTGTGTATTCCCTATACCCCAAGTAAACGAAGAGGACCGCTGCAATGGTGACTGCGATGAAGTTGAGGAGGAACTCGGTGCGCACGGCCTTGATGTCCGGGAGAGCCTCCTCAATCCGGAAGTTAGGCCGCCAGTGCGGGTGAATGGGCTTCTTACTCTTGGCCTTTACCATCTGTAGCAGCAGCAGCCGTTTGTGAATTGAGGTTCGGCATCAGGCTAAGCAGGCCAAACCATCGTTGATCAAGTTCTCCAAGCTGAACCTGATCTGAGGCAGTGATCCCCAGAGAGTTCAGCCATTCGCCAAAGTCGATTTCCAACAGGGGGATTCCCAACGACTTCGACAGTGTCGAGCGAATCCATCCAAGGTTTTTCGGCAGTAGGTCGATCAGCATATGCCCAATGCTCTGACCTGTTTGCACCTCATAGAAACCAGTAGAGGCCTGCACCTCGCGAAGTAGCTTTCGAAGCAGCGACTGGGCGGTTTCCGTAAAGTCGAAGGTGTTGGAAAACAGAAGCTTCTTCGCTGACTCCTCATCCTTCAGCCCGAGCTCGTTGCGGATGACAGGATACATGCTGTTCAGCCCTGTGGGCACAGACCTGCAGAGATCTACCCTCTCCGCGCTAATGATGAAAATGTGGGTGTGGTCGTGCCCTATCTCCAAGGTTAATACCGGCTTGGAGAGCTCTGCGAAGCGAGAGTATTCCACCATGCCGCCAAGCATTGAAATGCTCCCCAGTTCCAAACGCTCTGGATAGATTCCCCAACCAACGATGGTATCCTGCTCCTGGAGAAGTCCTGCAGCCGAAGCTCCACAAATCAGGAGCTCCTTCTGGCTGCTGATACTACGCGTAGGATCAAAGGATGATCCATCGACCGCGTTCAAAACAGTTGAGATACTTGAGGCAGGATCGATCCTGAATTGATTTTCCAGAAGATCAGTAAAGTAAGCTGGATCTTTTGCCTTCGCGGGAGACTCAACGGTATGACGCCGAAAAAAGCTTGAGTCAGGATAGACGCTAACAATGGCCTGAGCCATTTTTGCAGAAGCTTTGGAATGCGCCGAGTCAGCGATGAAATTCCTCAGACGCTCGCTACCATCTAACTGAGAAAATTCGTGCAACTCCTCTATCACGAAGGGAGCTGCCGGGGCGCTTGTGCGAGCTACCAGGACACTATAATGGCCTTTCTCAACGAAAAGCCCCTTTGTTTTTGCAGAGAGCATCTGATACGGCGTCTTCCCTATCTTGAAGGCGTTTGAAGCAGGTTAAGCCGTTGTGGCTCTTACCTCCCAACGCCTGTAGATATCGGCGTTTGCGTCGTTTCGTTAAACGGAAAATGACAGAGGTTGAATACCCGCGGCGCCCGCGGTAAACCCCTCGCACCCTATACCGAAATCACCGTATTCCTAACGGAATGCATCCCAATCAGGCTGCTTGGGAACGTAAGGATTGCATTGGTTTTTTTCTCGTGACTGGGAATCAGGTAAGCGATTGTGCAATGAGACAAAGGAATGACTAGGAGCGCTTGGTCCCGGACAAACAGAGCAGCGGAATAAATGGATACCGAGAAGAAGGAACAGTTTGGCAAGGTGTTAAAGGATGCGCTGTTCAGGCGGATCGAGAAGCACGCCGACCGCCGTGGTCTTGGCAAGGAGGCCGCGGGAACCAACGACTACAAAGAGTTCCTTCGGCTGGAGACGGAGATGATCGAGCGATACCACCGCCAGGGCGACAGCGGGTTGAAAGTGGCCCGGGCGCGAACAGTTGTGATCGATGTACTTCTTCGACGTCTGCTTGAACAGTCGATGCTGAGGGTGGCTGAGGATCAGAGAAACCTAATTTCCCTTTTGGCCCTGGGAGGATATGGACGGGCGGAAATGTGCCCCCATAGCGACGTGGATATCATGTTCCTGCTCCCACAACGAATCTCCGAGGCTGCACAAAGTGAGCTGGAGAAAGCAGTAACAGAAGGAGTGCTCTATAAGCTGTGGGACCTCGGGCTGAAGGTTGGCTATTCCATACGAAATCAACGCGACGCCATCCAGGTGGCCCAAGAAAACGTAGAAACCAAGAATGCCCTTCTGGAGGCCCGATATGTCGACGGTTCCAAGGAGCTTTGGTTACAGTTCCAGAACGCTTATCACTCCTATATCCTAAAGAGCGATGCAGCTACATACATCCAGCAAAGGCTAAAGGACCAGAGGGAGCGGCACGAGAAACACGGCGGAACGGTGTTTCTGCAATCTCCCGATATAAAGAACGGGGTAGGTGGACTGCGAGACTACCAGAACATCCTGTGGATGGCGGGACTCAAGCTAGATACCCTGGATCTCGAAGAACTCATGCAGCGGGACTACCTGAGCAAAAATGAGCATAAGGAGTTTCACGCGGCGTATGATTTTTTGCTGCGCACCCGCAATGAGCTTCATTTCCAGAGCCAACGCGCCACGGATGTTCTCGATTTGGAGCTCCAGCCTACGATCGCCTGGTACCTCGGCTACCGGCAGCGAGACGTGTTCCGTCGCGTCGAATTCTTTATGCGGGATTACTACCAGCACGCGTTGGCGATCCGACGAATCTCGCTGTATATCGCGCACCGTCTCGCTATTGCTTCAAATGAGGAGGTTACATTCAAGGCTGTGATCAAAGGCCGTCGGAATGGCCGCCCCAAGCAAGTTGACGGATTTGAGATCAGTGGGGGGATACTGTACGCGGCCTCCGAAGACGTGTTCCAGAAGGACCCGGAGCGCTTGATTCGGGTATTCCGTCACGCACAGCAATTCAACGCCACGATCGATCTCGATCTACAACGACTGATCTATGTTTCACGCGTGTTGATCGACGGAGCGATGATTCGATCTTCGACAGCCAATCGAGCCTTTCGAGCGATTCTCCAGGAGCCTGGCAACGTCTTCCCTGCGTTGTCGCTGATGAATGACACCGGGGTCTTGCGCCGGTTTATCCCAGAGTGGCGGGGGCTCTACTGCCTGGTGCAGCACGAGTATTACCATCGTTACACTGCAGACATGCATACGCTCCACACAATCAAAGAGTTGGACGCAATCTTTCAAGGCACAGAGCCTGAACATGAGAAATATCTGCGTGAACTAAGGGAAACGGAATGGCCGTCGTTGTTGTATCTGGCCCTTCTGCTCCATGATATCGGTAAAGGTGAAGGGGTGAAAGGCCACGCCGAACGTGGCGCTCAAATGGCAGAAAGCGTCATCAGTCGCATGGAGGTCAACCCGGACTTGCAGCGTACAGTTCTATTCATAATCCGTCACCATCTGGACATGGCACGGTTCTGGCAACGCTACGACGTAGAGGACATCCAGGCAGTGCGGGTATTCTCCTCGCTGGTTGGCGATGAACAGACACTGCGCTATTTGTATGTGCTCACCTTCTGCGATGCCCGAGGAACGGCGAAAGACTTGTGGAATGGATATAAAGACGCCCTTCACACTCAGCTCTTCGCCGCTACGAAGGAGATCCTGGAAGGGAACAAGGCTACGCCGATACCTGAATCAATGATCCCAAAAGAAGTCATTCGAGAAAAGCTGCCGACACTGTCGGAAGAAGAGATCGAGGCGCACTACAACCTGCTGCCTGAACGTTACTTCATCTACCACAACGCTGATGATGTAGCACTGCATATCTCGATGGTGAACCAGCTGTTGCAGCACATCGCCACGGCCGAATCGCTCCACTCTCTGGAGCCGATCGTACACTGGCACAATGACGTAAACCTTTCGCTCTCGGTGGTAAACGTGGTGACGTGGGACCGGGCCGGATTGTTCTACAAGCTGGCGGGCGCGTTCAGTGTAGCGGGATTATCGATCGTAAGCAGCCGCGCCATTACACGCACTGATCACATTACGATAGACACGTTCTACGTCTCGGAGCCTTCGGGTGGTTTTGTGGAAAGCGCCAAGAAGCGGGATACAGTAGAAAATTACATGCAGCTGGCCCTAATGCATAATGAAGACCTGCTGCCGGCCATCGAAGCGCAGGCCCGGAAGTTGGCGCGGCCATCCTGGCGGAGCGCCGGAAGGCTCCAGGCAGATATCCCTCCCTCTGTGGATGTCTATCATGAGTTGTCGCTACGACGTACGATCATCGAGATTCAGTGTTCTGACCGCATTGGTCTGCTCTACCGGCTGGCAAAGACGATCTTCGACCATGGCTTTGACATCAACTTCGCGAGGGTATCCACAGAGAATGGGGTTGCAGTAGATACATTCTATATTGAGCGGATCGATCGCTACGAATCCGAAGAAGCCCCAGCATTGGTAGATCTTCGCGAAAGCCTGGAGCAGATTGTTAAAGGCGAGACCGAATATGAAGTGAATGAACCGGAACTACGAAAACGCCGTTAGAGAGACACTGTCCATTGGCAATGGCTGAAGACGTCGCTATAGCTCGCCCCAATCCAGCCGCTGCAATGTCAAATACCCACAGCAAGCAGGTTCTCGAGTCGCTTTATCGTATAAGTAGCCTCCCCGGAAGGACAGATGATCCCCATGAGGCGCTGGGCGTGATCATCGAGGAAATCATGTCTCTACTTAAGGCGACCAGTGCGAGCATCAATTTGCTCAACCCGGACACCAGCGCTCTTGAGATCGAAATGTTGCGGGGACTACCTGAGCATTCGAAGCAATTGCAGCTGAGTCTGGGCGAAGGGGTGACTGGATGGGTCGCGTTGCACGCGCGTCCTCTGGTTGTTCCGGATGTCTCCAAAGAGCCGCGATACTACCCAGTGAGCTCCTCTATTCGGAGCGAGCTTGCTGCGCCGATGATCGATCGGGGTATCGTGATTGGGGTAATCAACGTCGATAGCGACCAACTGAACCATTTTGGAGAAGCTGAGCGAGATTTGCTGGTTCTACTCGCGGATGAAGCAACACGGGTGGTTAGCGGAATGTGGACCGCCGCTCAGTTGCGAGCGAAGGCAGAGCAACTTGAAGACCTGGTCGCAGTGAGTCGGAGCCTTGTTGGGCGACTGGACTTGGAAGAGCTTCACAAGAGCATCGCTGAAGAGAGCCTGAAACTCATGCGCTGTCGGATGACAGCTCTCTTTGTGTGGGATGAAGAGGCAGAGACGCTGACGCTCAAGTCGATGGCGGGAGCGCGGAAGATCAAGTCTTACTCAGAGAGTCTGCGCCCCGAAGAGAGTGCTATAGGAACTGCGATTCGTAGAAAGAAGCAGGTGGAGGTAATGGACCTGCGTCGCACGGAGGAACACCACTTCCTGCAGGTAGCGCAACAGGAGGGGCTGGATTCCTTGCTAGCGTCGCCCTTGATCTTCGAAGGGGAAGTGCTGGGCGTTCTCTGCGTCTATATCAGCAATCGTCGCCGATTCAGCAACGATGAAAAGAATCTGGCGATGGCATTAGCTGGCCTCGCCGCCATGGCAATTGAAAATGTGAGACTCTATAAGCGGGTCTTTGAGAGTGAGGAACACCTACGGCGAAATGAACGGCTCACTACTCTTGGCCTGCTATCCGCCGAGATCGCCCACGAAATCAGGAACCCACTCACGGTCATCAAGCTGCTCTTTGGCGGGCTGGATGACCGAAATGAGAGCGATGAAGTGCGAAGGCGGGACAGAGAGATCATTGCTGAAAAGCTGGATCAACTCGAAGGAATCGTCACGCGGGTCTTATCCTTCGGTAAGAGCAATGAAGGGCTGCATTCGCGCTGGAACCTGAGACTCATCGTTGAAGACACCCTGCATCTTGTTCGTCTCAAACTTCAGCAGAGCCACGTGGAGCTCAAGTATCAGCGACCACATGCACCGTTGATCATCGAAGGGAACAAGGGGCAATTGCAGCAAGCGCTGTTGAATCTTCTGATCAACGCCACAGAAGCCATGCAGAACGGGGGCGTCATCGAGGTGCGATTGGAACAGGAAATTGTGGAGGGGCAGGAAGTTGCTGCTGTCTTTGTCAAAGACTCGGGGCAAGGTATCGATCCTCGGATAAAGGACAGGATCTTCGATTCATTCCTCAGCGGGCGGAGTGAAGGGAGCGGCCTCGGGCTGAACATTGTGAAGCGAATCCTCAAGAGTCACGGGGGCGACGTGGAAATTGCGGATACAGGACCAGAAGGCGCGACCATGAAAATCTGGATTCCCCTCGCACCTGAAGTCCACTAACAGCGGCCTATTTAAACTGCCGGAGAAACTCGTCTTTCCAGTAGTACTGATCCAGAAGCGCTGGTGTATCAAATCCAAGCATTCGGAGTGCGAGGTAGAGCGCCTCAATACTCGCGAGCCCCTGATGCGGATCCTCGGTTAGTTTTGAAACACGCGGATAAGCGGTTTTAACGCCTTCTGGAAGCGTTCTTCTAATCGGATTTCCGGTAACGCATGCTTCCAGCTGGGGAAGCAGGCGCCAAGTGCTGTCCAGCAAGAGAACCGGGCGAAGCAGTTCTTCACCATGCGCCTGTTTCCTACCCTGCTGCTTCAGAACGCGCAAGACATCCGGGTAGTCCTCCGGCGTTGCGATAGCATCCTCACGAGCAATGACCGGAGCGCCAAGTGAAAGGAGTATATGCCCCGTGGCATCGTATGACAACGAAGGAGAAGCCTTGTAAAAGGTTACGCCCTGCCAATCCCGAAGCGGCTGCAGCGAACACTTCGAAACACGTTCACGCGGATGACGGATAATGATGATAGGGGGCAGAATCATTGACTGCTGCGGTGTTGCAAAGAACCACCAAAAAGACAACCTCAACCCGATCGCTATGTCCAAAGAAGATGCTGGAACACGCAAGGTAAGCCGTAAACAGGTACTTGCATGGGCGATGTATGATGTAGCGAACTCGGCCTTCGTGCTCATCATAGTCACCGCTCTTTATCCATTGCTGCTAGGAAGCTACTGGGCGTCTGACCTTAGCAGCAGTGAGAGCACGTTCTGGCTGGGGAATGCCGCAGCAGTCGCCAGCGCATTTGTTGCACTTGCATCTCCTTTTCTTGGCGCCTGGGCCGACAATCGCCGCCTTCGCAAGAAGTTGCTTGCTGGCTTCATGATCATCGGCGTACTGGCAACGGCCGGGTTGGCAATTCCTAGAGCCGGAAACTGGCCGCTCGCCACTTTGTTTTACGTTATAGGAACCATTGGCTTCTCGCTGGCGAACGTCGTTTATGACGCCTTGCTACCCGCAGTAAGCGACTCGAACAATGGACACAGAGTCTCGGCCCTTGGATTTTCCCTTGGTTATCTTGGGAGCACCCTCCTGCTTGTGGCAGCTCTGTTCGTCATTCAGAATCCACAAGTCGCTGGTTTTGAGGATGCACATAGCGCGAGCCGTGCGACATTCATTGCGACTGCGATCTGGTGGTTTGTATGGACGATCCCGTTGCTATCACATGTGAACGAACCACAGGCGGCCGGAGATGAACAAGGGAGTTTGTTGCTTCTTGTTGAAACCCTCAAGCAAGCAGTCTCAAGAAAGGAAATCTGGCTGTTCCTGCTGGCTTACTTCTTTTATATTGATGGTGTCGGCGCAGTGATCCGAATGGCGAGCAAAGTTGCCGCAGATCTCGGCGCATCGGTGAGTGAGTTGATCACCGTCATCATCGTTGTCCAGTTGGTAGGGGTTCCGTTTTCACTCCTATTTGGCAGACTGGGACAGCGATTCGGGGCTCGGGCGCCACTCCTCTTCGGCATAGCGGCCTATATTGTGATCACTGCTTATGGCGGGCTTGTGAGCCCGGGGCCCGTAAACCTAGGGTTCTTCACCATCAGCCCAATCATGCTTCTGGGAATCCTGATCGGTGTTGTGCAGGGAGGCGTACAGTCGCTGAGCCGCTCATTTTTTGCTCAATTGATACCTTCGGAGCGCGCGAGTGCATACTTCGGCCTATATAACGTTATCGGCAAAGGCGCTACCATAGTCGGCCCTCTATTAATGGGCTGGACCGCAATGTTCACTGGCAGCACCCAAACCGGGTTTCTTGCCCTTGCCCCACTTTTCATTATCGGCGCCTTAATCCTACTGTTCATAAGATCCCCTCTACCTGGCAGACTAGCTGATAAGGAATGACTTGAGAATAACCTCGCAGTCAAAATCCGACCTTGCTAAAATAAATTTATAACATTAGTTTAGGGACTGGAATTTGGCTTTCGCAAACCGCATGCCTCGTTAAAGGTTTTCCTAAGGTCGGGCTTACCAACTTGCGTGACGAAGTTGAGCAATAATGAATGACAAAAAAAGCGGGAAACCAGTACAAGTAGCAATAGCCGACGATCATCCAGTGGTTTCAGAAGGACTCGCCCAGTATCTGGTGTTCACTGGACGATTCGAGTTGTTGTGGTCCTGTTCTGACGGAGACGAAGCACTGGATTATTGCGAAAAGCGCCCGCCCAATGTGCTGCTCTTGGATTTGAAGTTGCCAAAGCGCTCAGGTTTCGAGCTCCTTCCCCTGATACGGAAGCGTCATCCAGACATTCGGGTTGCAATATTAACATCCTTTACGCAGCAGGAATACATCCGCAATGCCTATGAGCTTGGCGCCCGGGCCTACTTCAGGAAATCGATGCCGCTCGAGCAAATCGCAGAAGGTGTTCTACGGGTGAGTCGCGGGGAGGTGGTTGTCTGTGAGACAGATGAACGGATCATCGGAAGCGCCGAGCGCCTAAGTCAACGAGAAGCGCAGATTCTAGAGATGATCGCTCAAGGCTTATCGAACAAGATGATTGCCGACCGGCTTGAGATCATGGAAGGCACCGTCAAGGCGCATACCTACAACCTATTCAAGAAGCTAAGAGTAAACAGCCGCACCGAAGCCATCAAGGCAGGCTTCGAGCACGGGCTGATAGAAATTGATTCTCTGTAGGCTCAGCCTTCTGTTGGAACCTCGTCCGCCCACTCCGACTTCAAGGAGCGAGTCATCAGTGCTTCTATCGTATCTGCAGGATTCTGGCCTTCGTATAGAACCTTGTAGATCTGTTGAAGAATTGGCGCGCTGATCCCTCTTTCTTCACAGATGCGATGGAAACAGGCGCACGTACGAAATCCTTCAACCGTGCGTCCCATAGAAATCAGTTCATTAACTGACGCTCCACGAGCAAGCTGCTCTCCAAATGTGCGATTACGACTCTCCTCGCCATTACAGGTCAGCACCAAGTCGCCAAAGCCGCTGAGGCCAAAGAACGTTTCAAGGCTTCCACCAAGCGCCTGTCCTACCCTCACCATCTCTGCCAAGGATCGCGTGAGCAAAGCCGCACGGGCATTGTCGCCAAGATCCAGCCCATCACAGGCGCCTGCTGCTATTGCATAGACGTTCTTCATACTGCCCCCCAGGCAGACACCGCTAACGTCAGTTGACGTATAAACACGAAAGGACGGGCCACTAATAGCTTCCTGAAGGGAAGCCAGACGCTCGTCACTCATCCTGCCTGCAAGCACGAGTGCCGATGGCTTCCCTTGAGCAACTTGGCTCGCGAATGTCGGGCCACTCAAGATCGCTCCATCAAGTTCAGGGAGTTCTTCCTTGAGAACGTCATAGGCGAGGGAGTTTGTCTCTTCCTCGAGTCCCTTGGTCAGAAGCACAACGCTGGATAGGCGCCACGCCGCAGAGAGATTCTCCCTAATCTGGCGACAGACGCTGCGAAGAAACTGGGACGGCGGCCCAAGCACCAACGTATCCGCCTCCATCAAAGCGGGCTTCAGTTCCATTCCAATTTGCAGGGAATTGGGAAGCCTCACACCCGGGAGGTATCGCTTGTTCTCACGGGAAGTAGACACTTCGAGAGCTTCCTCCATCGTAAGAGGAACAAGTGTTACGACGTGGCCAAGCCGATCAAGCTGGAGGGCAACGGCGGTGGACCACGCACCGGCTGGATAGACACAAAAATTCATGAGTTTGCTGAAATGGTAGGTTGCGGGAAGCGCCCCTGGCGAACGTCATCTGTATAAGCAGATAGCGCCTCTCTTGCGGCTTTGGCGATATTGGCGTACTGCTTTGAAAAAGAGGGATAGCCGCCCAAAGTGAGGCCAAGTATGTCGCTAATGACCAGAATTTGGCCGTCGCAATCGGGACCACACCCGATACCAATGAAGGGAATTTTGAGCTCCTGGGTGATCTTGCGAGACGTATCAGCCGCAATCATCTCGCCAACAATAGCGAACGCACCGGCCTCCTGAAGGGCCAACGCATCTTTGATGAGCCGCTGTGCGCCAGCTTCGGTCTTACCGTAGCTGCGGTAACTCCCCAACTCATTAATTCGTTGGGGCAGAAGGCCGATATGGCCCAGCACGGGGACGCCTGCATCCACCAGTCGCGCAATTGTCGGAGCGAACGATTGACCACCTTCGATCTTCACAGCCGCGGCGCCGCAATTCTGCATCAAATGAGCGCACCCCTCCAGCAGTCGATCAAAAGACATCGACGCGAGCGCAAAGGGGATATCCGCAACAATCAGTGCTTGAGGATGCGCCCGGGAAACCGCAGCCGTGTGGTGTGCGATCATCTCGAGTGTTACAGGCACCGTGGAAGGGAACCCCAGGAAGGTAGTCCCCATCGAATCGCCGACCAGGATAAGATCTACCCCTGCAGAATCGGCAATAGATGCGAAGATCGTATCGTAGGCCGCAACGCAGACGATTGGTCGCTGGCCCTTAAGCTTGCGAATGGAGGATGTGGTTGCTCCAGACATCGGCTGCAATAAACGCCTGCTTTTAAACAGCCTCAAGGTAAATAAACATATGGCTTGGTCATGAGGAGCTCATGCAAAGTTTCCACTATGGAGGTTGATGCGAAAGAGAGGCTCGCCATACTGCCGAAAAGTACCGCTGGAGAGCGGTTGCGGAAATGAGACAGCAAACTGCGGCAATACCACGAATTGAAGTCTGCCAAGTCGTCCTTGATGAGGAAGGTCGAATTACTGCCTGTGCGCCAGATGCGGCAGACAAGCTGGGCGCGCCAGACCAGCAAGTTCAAGGGAAACGATTCCGTGAATTGCTTCTGAGCATTAATCCAGAGTGGGACGACCTGCTGCCAGAACAGCCGCACAACTGGAACGATGGCCAATTCCTTCCCTGGCGGAATGACGGGACATGTGCAGAAGGACTTCGCATCCATTTAATGTCCATTGCCGATCAACAATTTGTCACAATTATTCCTGATCTGGCGGAAGATCTCGAGAGTCAGAAAGTCGGGGACTTGGAACTGGGCGCCGGTCCGGCTGCGTCACGACGTTTGCTCCTGCGCCTAAGGGCTGCTGAAAGCAGACTGAAAAATTACGAACACAACTATCCCGGCATCCTCTATAGTCAGCGACCTGATCTCTCCTTCAGCTACATCGGCGCAGGCTTTGAAAATCTTGTAGAGGCGGAGACGATGCCCCTGTTGCGCAACGGTAACAGCTTTCTTGACCTAATCCTGGAAAGCGATCGCCAGACATTCATCGCTGAACTGGAGAAAAATTCCACTCGGGGAGAGGCATTTGGCTTTAGCTACCGAATTCGCACCCGGACTCGCGGAAGCATTATCTATCTACTGGACGTGCGACTCCCAATCCTGAGCCCGGGGGGATTGTTGCTGGGCTATGAAGGCGTGTGGATGGATATAACGCGCCAATCGATCGCCGAGAATCGGTTGAGCCGAACAGCCTGGAAAGAAAGTCTTGCGACCATTACCAGCGGCCTGATTCATGACTTCTCGAATATCATGGCTGGTATATTCAGTCTCAGCGAATTGTACCATTCTTCGCTGGAGGACGATCACCCGTGGAAACGGGGGATGGGGCAGATTATGGATAGTTCCCGTCATGCCCGGAAACTCGTTAGGCGAATTATCGATTTGAACCGGGAGGCAGCCGGACAAGCAAACTATCATAACCTCGAGGCGCTCCTGAACGACCAGTTGGACCTGATTCGGGCAATTCTAAGTAAGCAGGCCACTCTCGAGACACACTTTACCGGAGAGGAGCTTCCCGTGTGGATGGACGATGTCTCGTTCCGCCAAATGATCCTTAACCTTGCCATGAACAGCAGAGACGCGATTGGCAATGACGGCAGAATCGAGATTTCCACACGCAAGGTCTGTAATGGCGAGAGTCTGTTCGAGGATACCCCATTCGGTTCTTGGAAAGCGCCTCGGGAAGGTGTGCTGATCACCTTTTCAGATAACGGCTGTGGCATTGAGCAAGGCCACCTCCAATGGATCTTCGATGCGTTCTTTACTACAAAAGAGGCGTCCAAAGGTTCCGGGTTTGGCCTTTACAACGCACGATTGTTTACGACGCAATGCAAGGGACGAATTACTGCAAAGAGCCGTCCCGGAGAAGGAACGACTTTCTATATCTACCTTCCGCTCGCTGACTTTACTGAGGCGCTGGCCGATGAGAGAGCGAGTATTCCCGAGACTGTTCAGAGACCTGCAATCGTTATCTACTCGGGTTTCGACGTGAGCAACTTTGAGCTGGTCAGTCGAATGCATGAGAAGGAGTGGGAACTGATCAGCTTCACACGGCCTGAAGCGCTACGGCGCTATCTGAGAGAGGCTCCACGCAGCCCATCTGTCTTTATATCGATGATGATTGGGCAGGATCCGATTTCGACATCCCTTCTGCATGAGGTGTCGCAGGCATACCCGGACATCAAGCGGGCCTTGCTGCTCATTGGCAACATTCCCGATGCAGTCCCCTTGCACGACGCCGAAGTTGCAGATGCAGTCCTTGACGACAGCCTCTCATACGAGGACCTGATCAGAGAAATCGAAATCTGCATGCAAAAATAGTTGGTCCGGGATTTGCGTGCATGCGCGACCGTGAATGGTCGCTACGGTTCTTTCTGGCAACGGCGAATCGAAGGAGAATTACAGTTTCCTCCCCTGGATAGAGACGAACGCTTCGATGCGGTTATCGTTGGCGGAGGAATCACGGGATTAACCGCAGCTCGGGCCCTTAAGAATGCTGGCTGCAAAGTAGCAGTGCTTGAACAACAGAGGATAGGAACCGGCACGACCGGGATGTCTTCTGCACATCTGACTACCCTCTATGACGCGGACTATAGTCAGCTCCAGAAGAAGCGATCACGTGAGGCCTCAGTAGAGATAGCGCGCGCCATGCAGGGGGCTATTGATTACATTGCACAGTGCTCGCTGGAAGCCCCGGATAATTGTGAGTTTTCTTATTTGCCGGGCTACTATATTGCAGATCGGGGTCAATCTGTAGCTGACCTTGAGGAAGAGTATCAGGCAGCTACCACCGCAGGCGTTTCCGTTGCATGGACAGAGGAAGGCCGGTTCTGGAACGGTATTCAAAAGGGCTTTAAAGCGGATAGGCAGGCTATCTTTGACCCCGTAAAGTATCTCAACACATTAGCGCGCGGCGTAGAAGGCGGAGGCTGCCGAATATACGAACGTACACGGGTAATCGACTACAATGACGGGAACCCCTGCACCGTCGATACCAACACAGGCGTCATCAGGGCAGAAGCGGTGATACTCGCAACACATACACCGCTAGGAAGATCACTGCTACATACGGTGTTGAAACCAATGCGTTCCTACATTATTGTTGTGCGAATCAAGGAGCCCGTACCTGAAGCCCTGATTTGGGATGTCGCTGAACCCTATCACTATTTGCGCCCCGTGAAATTGGGTGACGAGGTGCTGTTGATGGTTGGCGGTGCTGACAACAAGACAGGAAGCAAAATAGAAGGCGACCCATATGAGAGGCTCGAATCGTTTGTTCGCGAGCGCTTTGGCTTGATTGAACGCGTCGCAGCCTGGTCCGCTCAGTTTTACAGTCCCGTTGACAGCTGCCCCCTTGCAGGTGCGCTACCGAGCATGTCAAATGTCTACACCTGCACCGGGTACGAGGGAGACGGACTGACGTTGGGTACAGCATGTGGTCGCCTAGTGGCTGACATAATCACCGGGATCGACAACCCGCTTGCTGGAATTGTGAGTCCGACTCGATTCGAGGCAAGGGCGCTACCCAAGTTCACCAAGATGAACCTAGATGTCGCCAAACACTTTATCGGCGATCGGCTATCCGCTGAGAATAAGTCGGCATTGGAAAAACTCGCGCCTGGGGATTCGGTAGTCATACGCGTGGATGCACGACCGATTGCGTGTCACAAGGACAACACTGGAAAGCTTACAAAGGTGAGCGCAGTTTGTCCCCACATGGGATGCATTGTAAACTGGAATGCAGTTGAAAGGACTTGGGACTGTCCCTGCCATGGAGGTCGCTTTACAGCCGAAGGACGCCGACTTGAAGGCCCTCCCAGAGACGATCTTGAACGTATAAGTTGATCGTTGGGAAGGAGAAGCCAGAATCTGCCTATCAAAACTATCACAGGCAGCTGGCGGCAGAACTTACGACGACTTTAGAAAAAAATTAAATTCTCGTTAACCGAACCATTGGTTTGGACGTTAGAAGGCTAGGCGGAAAAAACTTCCGCATTGCAATAAAGGTGAGGATACGAAAGGATGCCTCCGCTGTTCTGAAACGACTGGTTACACCTCTCTCTGATTTCTCTGTAAATGGCCTTCGAAAAGATCATTGTTCTAGATGATGAAATGATCATCCGTAAGTCGCTCGAGCAACACTTGCGGCGAAAACATTATACGGTGGCGACTGCCTCGCGGATCGCCGAAGCAGAGCAATTACTAGAAAAAGATGATTTTGATCTAATCTTCGTAGATATGCGCCTGCCTGATGGTAACGGCACGGAACTACTGGAGCGGATCACGGAAATGCCAAATGCCCCACTGGTGGTAATCATAACCGGCTTTGGCACTATCGAGAGCGCTGTCGAGTGCATGCGCAAGGGGGCATTCGACTATGTGGTGAAACCCTGCTCGATGGATGAAATAGAGGTAATCCTGAAGAAAGCGGAATCTTATAGTCAGCTAGTAAAGGTTAACCGCTTCTTCAGTAATGAGCAGAGCGGGGGCACCGAAATCATCGGCGAAAGTAACGTCCTAAAGCATCTACGCACACTGATCAAGAAGGTGGCTGCGACTGAAGCCACTGTTCTTGTAACGGGCGAAAACGGCACTGGCAAAGAATTGGTTGCGACGGAGTTGTACAGGATGAGTCCACGGGCCGGGCAACCGTTCATCAAGGTAAACTGCGCAGCGATCAGTGAAACCTTGATCGAGTCCGAATTCTTTGGACACGAGAAAGGCGCGTTCACGGGCGCAGCCCAGCGCAGGGAAGGTCGTTTCGAGTTAGCCAACAACGGAACCATTCTTCTGGATGAAATTGGGGAAATCCCGCTGCGGCTACAGGCAAAACTTCTTAGAGTACTTCAGGAACGGGAGTTTGAGCGTGTAGGGGGTAACCGCACAATCAAGGTGAACGTGCGAGTACTAGCCACGACAAATCGTGATCTTCTCAAAGAGGTGGAGAAGGGTAACTTCCGCGAAGACTTGTACTATCGACTCAACGTCTTTCCAATCCATGTGCCCCCACTACGTGAAAGGGCCGATGATATCGAGCGGTTGGCGGAAACTTTCCTGCAGCGTTACTCCAGAAAGCATGGCATCCGGACTAAAGGTTTTAGCAGCAAGGCCCTGAGCGCGCTCCGCGAGCACCGCTGGCCCGGAAATGTGCGTGAGCTACAAAACACAATCGAACGTGCAATCATTCTCACTGAACCCGGGCATGCCGTACAGGCTTGGTCACTTGGTTTGACCAGCACACCGGGAGCTGCCCTGCCTGAAGAGGAAGAAGAGGAAGTTTCGACTCAATACAGTCTGTCGAATTCTGGAAACGGAGAAACAGGCGAGCGTCTTCAAAGCGCCGAATCAACAGCTGGTGGAGTTGTCACGGCTACTGTGCCTCAAGTGGGAGGGGTCGTGCAGACCCTGGAGGAACTTGAGAAGCAGCACATCTTAAGCGTTCTTCGAATGACCGAAGGTAAGCGTGCCGACGCAGCAGAAATGTTGGCCATCTCAACTCGTACGCTCCGGAACAAGATCAGTCAGTACCGTCTTGAAGGCGAATTCATTCCCTGAGCTGATTTGGTTGATCGTTGGCGTTGTATATTAAGCAATAGACGATCCTTCCGTTAAGAGTAGGCAACAGGTCTCGTATACCGGAATTATTTGCCGTTGCCTAACCTCATTCCCCGGAACGCAATTCCTAAGTCGCTCCCATTCAGTGCTTTCTCAACTTAGGCATGCCCACTGCTTTCATCGGAGCCCACAATCTCCTTGCACGATGAAGCAGCAAATCAGAACGGTAACTGCACACAAACCTCAGGCGGAGCGCGAAGCTAGAATGGCGAACGCGGCCTCAGAACCGCAGCGTCAGGACGGCTATATGCAGCAAATGCTCCTTAAGCATGAGTCCATGGTGAAGATCATCGTCGCAAAGATGAGGAGTCGCCTGCCTGCCCACGCCGATCTCGAGGAGCTTCATAGCATTGGACTTATGGGGTTAATCGCAGCAATCGAGCGCTTCGATGAGTCACGTGGCTATAACTTCGAGACCTACGCGTCGATCCGAGTGCGCGGCGCAATTCTGGATTCTCTGCGTGCGATGGACATGATGCCGCGCTCAGTACGGACGAAGCAGCGTAATCTTAATGCCGCTGTAGAACGGCTTGAACAGCAGCTGGGACGCACGCCAACTGATGAAGAAATCCGTCAAGAGCTGGATATGGACCCCAAGCAGTTTGAAAAGCTTCGCGCACAGACACGGCCTCTGAACATCATCTTTCTCGATCGCAACGCTGAAGCAGGCGAAGTCAGCCCTCATGATCTGATTGCAGATGAGAGTCAGGAGGACTTCCCTGGCAAGATCGAGCGGCAGGAATTACAGGAGCTGGTTGCACGCAAGATCCTGGAGCTGCCAAAGCAACAGCAGAAAGTACTCGCGCTATACTTTCATGAAGGACTCCGGCTGGCGGAAATTGGAGAGTTGATGGGGCTGTCCGAGGCGCGAGTTAGCCAAATCCGTTCTCAGGCCCTGGCTCACCTACGGAAGTTCGTCACGCGGATGAGTTATTGAGGAAACTCAATTGTTCATGCAGCCGCCATGGCCGCAACAGCATCCCGGGCCGGAATGTACATGGCCGGCGCCACTCCCCTGCCCCTTTGACGATCCTCCCACGGAGAAAGCGCTGTAAACTCTCCTAATCGGCTCGCCAGTCTCGGGGTGCCGAGATAAGGGGGCGTCATTCATCCCCTGACGAAACTCATACCTCTTTACGGGTTCGCCCTTGCGTGAAGGAATGGACTCATACTCGTATGTAGGCATGGCAGAGGAATAATAAGCCCCACCACAGGCTGCAAGCCGGTATTATCGACCAACGTCCAGCTCCGGCCACTGTGCGAGTTTACGGTGCAGCGTCCTGCGACTCATTCCCAGAAGCTTGGCAGCCTCCGTGCGATTACCGTGGGCTTGAGCCAATGCGTTTCGGATAAGACGCTTTTCATTCTCCTCTACAGATAGCGCTGGCGATGGCAAAGCAGGAACACTCGCATCAGTCTTGGTAACTTCTGCTTCATTAAGTAGAAAGCGAGTATCGAGGTCGTATCGCGTAACGTGGCCCCCTCGACGCATGACCACGATGTTCTCGGCAAAATTCCTTAGCTCCCGAATGTTTCCCGGCCACCTGTAATTCGTGAGGATCTGAATGACCTCTGGCTCAAAGGTCACAGGTTCAAAACCATTCTCCTCGCTGTAATGCTTTACGTAGTGATTGAGTAGCGGCAGGACGTCGTCACTTCGATCCCGTAGAGGTGGCATTTCGATCGAGACAACATTCAGTCGATAAAAAAGGTCTTCCCGGAAATCGCCCTTTCGCACCATCTCCTGAAGATTCCGATTTGTTGCGACGACAAGCCGAATATCGAGCTGGATCGGTTTCATGCTACCCAGACGTTCGATGCTGCGGGTCTCGAGAAATCGCAGCAACTTCACCTGAATGCTCGCGTCGATCTCCCCAATTTCATCCAGGAAGAGAGTGCCACCATCCGCAGCCTCAAAACGGCCAACTCTGCGCTCAATTGCCCCCGTAAATGCACCCTTCTCGTGGCCAAAAAGTTCACTTTCAAGCAGACTTGGGGCAAGAGCCGCACAATGAACAGCGACAAAAGGAGCTCGAGCACGATCGCTGTTCTGATGAATCGACTGTGCGACAAGCTCCTTACCAGTACCAGTCTCCCCCTGAATGAGAACGGTGGCGCGTGAGGGAGCCACCAGTTTCACTCTCTCCAACACGTCTTTGATTGCGCGAGAGTTGCCAATGATCCCGTCGAAACTGAAGCGATCATCCAACCTTTGATGAAGTTCCTTTACCTCCTGCTCGGTGCGCTGGGACTTCAATGCACGGCGTATGATGATATCCAGCTTCTCAAGATTTACTGGCTTGGTGAGGAAGTCGTAGGCGCCTCTTTTCATTGCCTCGACGGCTGTTTCCACGCTGCCGTAAGCCGTCATCATGATGGTAATCGGCGGTTTGGGGCGTGAAAGCGCCTTGTCGATTACCTTCATGCCGCTTTTTCCAGCCATGCGGAGGTCTGTCAGAACGACATCAAAATCCTCAACTTCAAGCATGTTGAATGCTTCGTCTGCGCTGGCGGCAACATAGACGTCGTAATCATCCTCGAGAAACTCCTGGAGGCCTTCGCGAGTGTGCCTTTCGTCATCTACAATGAGTAAGGAAGGAGGCATCACTCCAGAATGAGAAATTTTGACTCACCGACAAATGAATTTGACCGGCACGAGCGATTGAATGCGTCCTTAAGAAGGAAAATAGGAACATTCGACGATCAACAACCTCTAGTCTCTTCAGGGGCAGGTGTGAAAAGGCGAGCGCTTCAAGGGATGGAATTGCATTCAAACCTTGCAGACGAACCTTAACAGGCCTACCGCTTGGAGGCTTAGTCCTCGAAAAACGACGAAAGTTAAACGGTGGAACAGAAATACAAGGAAGGTTTGCCTGACACACAGAATGCAGGCATTGCCGCCATTCAGGGCGCCAATGTGCCCATTCTGCAGGTCGGCATTTCGAACTTCAGGCTCCCATTGAGGTATTCTACGGAAAAGGGAGGCACGATGACATTGGAGACCTCTGTTACTGGCACGGTCTCATTGGCAGCCGACAAGAAGGGCATCAATATGTCCCGGATTATGCGCGTATTCTACGAGTTTGAGGACCGTGCGTTTACGCCAGAGCTTCTTGAGGAGATCCTGCGATCCTACAAGCAATCGTTGGGATCGAGCCGTGCTCGTCTGAAGCTTTCTTTCTCCTATCCAATCAAGAAGAAGAGCCTCCGCAGCGGCTTGGAGGGATGGCAGTACTATGACTGCTCTTATGAAGGAATCTTGGATGATCTCGACCAGTTACGGCGCAGGATTCACTTCGATTTTGTCTATAGCAGCGCCTGCCCATGTTCCGCAGAGCTCTCTGAGCATGCGCGGGAGCACCGTGGTCTGAAGCCAGTTCCACACTCGCAACGGAGCAAGGCCAGGGTGAGCGTAGAGATACGCAAAGGCCAGTTCCTGACGATCGAAAGTCTGCAGCGCCTCTGTCTGAAAGCTCTGGTAACCGAGACCCAGGTAATGGTTAAACGAGAAGATGAGCAGGCCTTTGCCGAGCAGAACGGTGAACGCTTGAAGTTTGTCGAAGACGCAGCACGTCTACTCTACGAGCAATTGGACGCGGAACCGCGCATTCATGATTTCCAGGTTGCCTGCGCCCACTTGGAGAGCCTTCACAGCCATGACGCCGTTGCGGTAATCAACAAGGGAGTTGACGGAGGCTTTCCTGGAACAATCGACGATTTCGGCGCATTGATCTGCTAAGTGCTGGAAGCTACCGATTTTTAACTAGAGGCTGCCCACCCACGGCAGCCTTTCTCATGTACGCTGGTCTATAAGCCCGCCTGCCAGAATCCGAAGATCACTGTCAGCAGAGAGAGCGCGCCCATGATGACTCGGGCCCAGAACAGCGGTAATGGAGACACTCTCTGAATATCAGCCTCGTAGGCAGCATCCTGAATAGCAGGCGCAAACGTAGCCTCACGAATCCACCGGAAGTAGTAATAGATCGATATGACAACGCCGACAATCGCAACTGCGAGCAGCACATAGAGCCCGGCCTGGAACGCCGCCATGAAAAGTAATAGCTTTGCAGCGAAGCCAGCGAGTGGTGGAATCCCAGCCAGGGAACCCAGGCCAATTACGAGAACAGATCCAAGGAATGGATCTCTCTTTATCAGCTCCCGGTAATGCTCGATCTCCTGCGATGCATCCTCAGCCGGCGACAGGTGCGTCATAACGCCAAATACAGCCAATGACGCGAGCATGTAGATGAACAAATAGAAGTAGACGGCAAAGGTAGCCCACTCAACGTAATATGAAGCGCAGACGCCAAGGAGAAGGTAGCCCGCATGAGCAATGCCGGAGAGGCCCATGAGCCGCTTCACATTTCGTTGCCCTATCGCTGCCAGATTTCCGAACAGAATCGTCAACACGGCCACAGCCTGGAGGAGCGGCAAGAGCACCTGATCCAATGCTGAAAAGGGCGCAGCCAGAACATGGATGAGGACAACGAAACCCGCCGCTTTGGAGCCCACGGCAAGGAAAGCGGTTACGGCAGTAGGCGCACCTTGATAGACGTCGCTGACCCAGATCTGGAAAGGGACGGCAGCAATCTTGAAGAGAAGTCCAGAGATCACGAGAATCACCCCCGTGAGCATAATCGGATCCGCCGGGTTCTGGCTGATAAAGCCCTGGATCGCTGTGAAGTTGAATGCATCGCCTGTGGCGCCCTGAAGCTGTGGATTCGTGGCTGCTCCGTAAAGGAGGACTATGCCAAACAGTAGAATTGCAGCGCTGAGACCACTGGAAATCAGGTATTTCAGACCGGCTTCAAGCGACAGCGGGCTATTTCGGCAATAACTCACAAGCACATAAAGGCAGATCGCCAAGGTCTCGAGGGCGACAAATAGGAGCGCGAAGTTATGCGCTTGGGAGAGAATCATCAGCGCGGCTGTGGCGACGATGATCAGATGAAAAAACTCTGTGCCTGGAAGACGCTGTTTCCCCAGGAGGACTGCGCCAAAATAACAGACGACAATAGAGTTCAGCAGAAAGAAGAGCCGCATGAACTCGGTTGCCTGCGTCTGACGAATCATCCCGTTGAATGCAAAGGCTGTGGGATCGGTAAAGTTGATCGCAGAGTAGGCTACAAGCCCAATCAGCACAACCTGCGGCCAAATAGCCAAGCCAACCAGAATGTTGCGTCTGTCGCGTGGCAATAGGAGTTCTGCAACCAGCAGGAGCAAGGCGATCACGCCAAGACTGATCTCTGGCAGCAATCGCACCCAGTCTTCGCTAAACGTTGGGGCCAGAGCCCTGTAAGTATCTAATTCCAATCCCATGGTCAGGACTATTCGATCGTGACTGCAACAGGTTGATGGGCATCCTCCAGCACCGAGACGTTGACATCCGTTTCCGGATAAAGCTGCTCAACGGCAGGTGAAAGTGCTTCCGTAATGGACCGCGGCCAAATGCCGGTGATCAATAATGCGAGGATAAGAATGACAGCAGGCGCGCGCTCGGCACAGGAAATATCCTGGACTGTTGTGGAATTGAGGCGCTGGGCATACTCCTCACTTGGCTCGCCAAAGAAGATCCTGGCTACAGCGCGAAGTCCATAGATTGCGCTGATAATGATTCCCAGAATTGCTGCAGCGCCAGCCCAGGGACGTTCTGCCAACAGAGCGGTAAAGATACTAAGCTCACCCCAAAAATTGGAGAACCCCGGAAGACCGATACTAGCCAAAATTGCTGCGGTAAAGAAGGCCGCGAGAACGGGCGTCTGACGCGCCATACCTCCAAATGTGGCCATATCGCTTCCGTCGCCCCTGCGTGAGATGCAATCGGCCAACAAGAATAGAAGTGCGATCGATAGGCCGTGCGCGAACATCATGAAAACCGCTCCACCGGCACCGAGAGTAGAAAAGGTTGCAAGCCCAAGGAAGGCGTAACCCATGTGCATGACCGAGCCGTAGCCGATCATATACCGCAGGTCCCGCTGAGCGATGGTGATAAGACCAATGATGATTACATTGCCCAACGCCAACCAGATCAACAAGTCAGCCCAACCAGCCAGACCCGCCGGCAGGATTGGCGCGACCATCTGTATAAGCCCGTAAAGGCCAAACTTTTTCAGCACTCCAGCGTGAAGCATTGCCGCGCTGGCTGGAGCGTTCGCGTAACCGCGAGGCGCCCAGCTGTGGAACGGAAACAAGGAAACAAGAATTCCAAATCCGATCAAAAGCAGCCCGAACACATAGTGCTGAACGCCTCCTTCAAGCATTCCATCCGCCAAGGCGTTGCGAAGGTCGATGAAACTGAACGACTGAACCCCTGATTCAACGTAGAGCGCAATGAGGCCAGCCAAGACGATCATTGACCCCAGCATGAGGTAGATCGTCATCTCCATCGCAGCAATGCGACGGGAGCGACCGCCCCACAATCCGATCATGATAAACGTTGGGAT
>CAYSHY010000051.1:0-26598 GCA_964430955.1 uncultured Puniceicoccaceae bacterium
TGATTTTTGTGGCTTTTATGGTTAAGGTCGCTAGAACAGGATCTAAACTATTAGAAATCATGGCTGATCCGGAGTTCTACTATCAGAATCCCTTTCCACTCGGCGCCGATAAGACCGAATACCGGCTGCTCACAAATGAATACGTGTCGGTGTCGGAATTTGAGGGAAAGCCGATTCTGAAGGTACATCCGGAAGCGTTGACGCTGATTGCGCAGGCAGGATTCCGCGACATCTCGTTTTTCCTGCGACCTGCACACCTCGAACAGGTTGCTGGGATCCTTGAGGATCCGGAGGCATCCAAGAACGACCGGGACGTCGCGCTGACATTGCTAAAGAACGCGGAAGTTTCTGCGCATGGCATTCTTCCATTCTGCCAGGATACCGGCACTGCGACCATTGTGGGGAAGAAGGGACAGCAGGTCTGGACCGGCGTTGATGACGCAGAGTATCTCTCGAAAGGCGTATTCAATACCTACACGAAGGAGAATCTGCGTTACTCTCAGACCGCACCGCTGAACATGTATGAGGAGAAGAACACCGGCAACAATCTGCCGGCGCAGATCGATCTTTATGCAGGCAAGGGCATGGAGTACGAGTTCTTGTTTGTTGCTAAAGGAGGCGGCTCGGCAAACAAGACGTTCCTGTTCCAGGAGACAAAGGCGCTACTCGTTCCAGGCAAGCTTGAGCGATGGATCATCGAAAAGATGTCTACGCTTGGAACGGCTGCTTGCCCACCCTATCACGTTGCAATCGTGATCGGCGGAACCAGTGCGGAGGCCTGCCTGAAGACGGTTAAGCTCGCCAGCACAAAGTACTACGACGAGCTGCCAACAGAAGGTAATGCGCACGGGCAAGCCTTCCGCGACGTCGCGCTGGAAAAGAGTCTCCTGAATTACTCTCAAAAGATGGGCTTTGGCGCTCAGTTCGGCGGAAAGTACTTTGCATTGGATATCCGTGTGATCCGGTTGCCGCGCCACGGCGCCAGCTGTCCCGTCGGGCTCGGCGTCTCTTGTTCTGCAGACCGGAACATGAAGGCCAAAATCAACAAAGACGGAATCTGGCTGGAGAAGCTCGAGATAAATCCCGGACGCTTCATTCCAGATCATATGCGCGAGAAGGACTACCATGGCGTGGTGCAGATCGACCTGAACCGCCCGATGAAAGAGATTCTGGCGGAACTCTCACGGTATCCTGTTCAGACGCAGCTTTCGTTGACTGGAACAATTGTTGTCGCCCGCGATATTGCGCACGCAAAACTCAAGGAGCGGATTGATCGCGGCGAGGGACTTCCCGACTATATCAAGAACCACCCCGTTTACTATGCAGGTCCCGCCAAGACGCCAGAAGGCATGCCCAGCGGAAGCTTTGGCCCCACGACTGCCGGTCGAATGGACAGCTATGTGAATCTGTTCCAAAGCCATGGCGGGTCAATGATCATGATCGCCAAAGGCAATCGCAGCCAGGAAGTGACCGACGCATGTAAACGCCACGGGGGCTTCTATTTGGGCTCCATCGGCGGTCCCGCAGCAATTTTGGCGCAGGACAACATCCGCAAGGTTGAGCTGCTGGAGTATCCTGAGCTCGGCATGGAAGCAATCTGGAAGATCGAAGTTGTGGATTTTCCTGCGTTTATTCTCGTGGATGACAAAGGAAACGACTTCTTCGCCGATATCCGGAACACGTGCCGGGCTTGCGTAGCATCGATTCCAGTGAAGTAAGGGCGCTTGGAATGCGGTGAGGCTTCTTGTATCCTACCAGAACGCAAGCGTTTGGGATGGACTATCGGCAGATCTAAATCTGCTTTCCAGTCGGCGGGAATCGCGGCGCTTCCGGAGCCAAGACGATGCAATCGGCGGGATTCGCTGGAAGGTCGGACATCTTGTGCTTCCGGTGCGTACGTATTCCGGTTTAGCAAAGTCACTGTGACGAGGGAAGTCGTCGGTTTTACTGAGGCTGGAGACCAGCCTCCCTACTCGCTATTTCTGGACCTCGCTGACTTGCCCCCCACCTTCAGCACGCGTTGCTGGGCCACAAGCGAGATCAGGCGGGTCTCAAGGAGAGCTTTCGAGTGAAGTCGTCGAAGAGGTTGTAGGAATCCCAGAGGGGCGAGAAGTAAAGAGCTTGCCCGGGAGGGACAATGCGATCGACACCTTGTTGAGCGAGTTTCCGGGCTACGGAAAGGATCTGATCGTGTGTTATGCCCCAATGGACCAAGGTTTGGGTAGTGGAGTCAATGAACTTGAAGATGTCTGCCAGTGCATCCATTCGCACGTGAATGAATGTTCCGGCGCCACAACTTGAAAAATCGTTAACGGAAGCAGCAGAAGTAAGTGATATGGATGTGAAGCCGGAGGCGGGCCGGATCGTCCTGCCCTGCCCTCCTGCCGCAAATTCGAAGGCAAAGTTGTGCCGCATAACGGCTCGGCCGGCATCAAGTGGTTCCTGACGGCGCTCCAGCTCGTCTGTCATCGCCCTTTCAAAGAGTTCCCTGGCTTGGCAAAAGTGTTCCTCTTTTCCCACCCAGCAAAAGACTTGAGGCGAGGAGCAGGCTAATTGATCAAAAGGAAACACGTCGGCGTAGAGCTGAGAGGCCAGGATTTTTCGCTCTTCTACCGAGGCATTTATCACTGACTGGGAATCCAGGATGGCCAGGGAATGCTTGGAAGGGAACGACCGCTCTGAAGCGTGTGGATTGAGTGGAATCGCCCTGATTTTTGAAACAGTCTCATCTCCGCCCCACACGACGCGGTGGTCGCAGTGGGCGGATATTTCCGCAGTAATCTCAGCCTGATGTGGGTAGGTGATGAATGCGTTGCCCTCAAGAAGGAGCGGGTGATCTTCTCCGTGCGCCAGGAGAAGATCAAGCAACACAGAAAGAAGGGGACCGCGATCCTGGGGCAGACGGACGATGTTTACATTTCCGCAAAGGTAGGACAGCGCCCACGAGTAAATGAACATCGAATCGACATTTGCCGGAGCAATGTGGAAGACGAGACCTACAGGCGCGAGAACAGCGCTACGATCCTGCTGAAGAGGCTCCGCATGATTGCGCAGCATTTCCCTCAGGTGCGCCGGGCGAAGCCAACTACCGAGCGCCGCAAGGGCCGGCTCTGAAGGACGCGTACGCAGTATACGGGAAGAGAGCTTGCCAAGGACCTCCAGGCGCTGCTCGCAGAAAGGATCTTCAAGGAGCTCAAACCTACGCTTACGATCCAGAAGGCGAATGAAAGCCTCCTGACAAGAAGGGACTATTGTTTGAAGCGATGAAAAAGTCATGCACCCTCCCCTGTCGCATACACATCGCTGCACCCACGCAGCTCGGCCCGCGGCGCACGTCCAATGATCCTGAAGTAACGCCCCCGCATGCCAGACACGGGATCATCAGATCCCTCAATCACCCCAATATCCTCGGTAAGGATGGAATGGCCCGGATAACTTTGTGGTAATGCAGAAAGAACCTGAACGAGACCGGGCTTCCCATCGGGAAGCGGTTGCAGGGTCTGCGGGTCGCGGATCACGACATCCGAAAAGGCTGGGCATTGAAGGAAGCCCGAACCATTCTCAAAAAAGACGCTGCCCACCTGCTCAACCATGCCGTAAAAGTTTATACACTTCCCGGCGCCGAGCCTTGACGTTGCGCGAGCGTTGAATTCCACCGGGCCAACCCGTTGGCTCTCAAGTTTCTTCCACCCACCAGAGTGGATAAGCAGAAAGTTTCTGAGTTCCAGAGTCTTGCAGATACGCTCCAGCTCCAGGACCAAATGCTTCCACACCATGAAGGTGAAACCAAAGAACAGGATGGGCGTTCCGGATGCGTTTGCACAATAATCGACGAGACGCTCAACATTGAGCGACATGTCTTCATTCAGTGCGTATATGGGACGGTGGCCGAATTGGAGCATTCCCAGAATGCCGGCCCCACGAGCAGAGTATGAACGGCGATCGCGAATCACATTCGGGTGATCGACAACGACCATTGGCACGCGTCCCTTGCCGATGAAGTGTTGAACGAGCTTTACCAACGCCGCCTGCTGAAGCCGGGCCGTTTGAGCATCGAGATAAATACGGCTGACTTCCTGCCCCGTCGTGCCGCTGGAAGTGAGGACCTTGATGACCTCGGCGTCCGACACGCTCTTCAGATGAAGGCTCTTGAAAAGTGATACGGGAAAGAAGGGAATATCTGTCAGTGAACTGTAGGAGCGGATGCCGCCAAAGACATTGTCAACAATGTTACGGTATGACTCGCAATGCTCGTAGTGACTTTGGGTCAACTGTTCCAGCCGCGGAACGAGGTACTCAACCTTCTCCTGCTGCGATAGGCCATATGGCGGCAGGTCAAGGATGACGGCGGGGTCAATGGGCGCCTTGGCGTTGCTCTGTGCTGGCATTGGAAACAAGATGCTGAAGCGCGTTGTAATCAACCTTACCTGATGCCGTTCGTGGAAGAAACCCTATAGTTCGAATCACGATGGCAGGCGGAGGAACGGCTAGTGCCCGAGCCAAAGCGGATTGAACTGCGGGAAAGGTGGAAGATTCAGATTCCAGGAAAACAATCAGCTTGCCATCTCGCTCAACTGCGCCGGCTGGTGCGGATGCTGCAGAAGCGGCAATCGACTCTACGTCCTGCAAACTCACCCGCTTCCCGAAAATCTTGGCAAAGCGATTCAGGCGACCCGTGATAAAAAAATAGCCTTCAGCGTCTGACTGAGCCAAATCGCCAGTTCTGAGAATCCCTTTAAGTTCATCTCCTTTTGCAAGATCAGCGGGAGCAGACGCATATCCCAACATGACATTCGGCCCCTCGTAAATGAGCTCGCTCGCGCTTTCATCGACTGGCTCCAACCGGAGCTTCCCACCGGGGATTGGATGTCCTATGGAGTCAGGTTTCTCCAGAATCCGGGAGGGCGGAACATAACTGATGCGAGCCGTAGCCTCCGTCTGGCCATACATGATGTAGAAGCGCTTACCGTGGTCTGCGGCCTCAACAGCGAAGTGTTTGACAAGAGAAGATTTGAGAGCGCCGCCAGCCTGCGTGAAATAGCGAAGCGTTGGCTCACTGGCCGGACTCACGCGCAGCCTGTGAAGAACCTCGTACATGAACGGAACGCCGGCAAAGGAAGTGCACGCGTATCGGCGGAAGCAATCCCAGAACTCAGGCCGCATAAACGAATGCGACGAGAGAACTGTTATAGCCCCACACAATAGGTGCGAGTTCAACAGAGACAGACCGTACGCGTAGTGAAAAGGCAGGGACTGGATGGACCGCTCGTCTGCCCCCAGCTGAAGGTAATCGATGATAGCGTCTGCATTCGACAGGAGATTCTGCTGCGACAGGCGAACAAGCTTGGGGCTGCCGGTAGATCCAGACGTCTGCAACAGAAGAGCCAGGTCTTTGTGAGGATTCACGGCATATGGAGCTGCACGAAAAGCCACCACGATCCCAAGCGAGGGTACGCGGAAGAAGTTCTCGAATCCCTCGGGAAGCTCCACAGCCTCAGATAATATGGCGATTGTGGGCTGGTAGACTCCGATCAACCGTTCAAACGGGTCCGACCGGGGCTCACAGAGACAGACAGGAACGCCTGTGGAAAGAGCAGCCAGGTAGGCGGCTACAGAACCAACGGTGTTTTCACACCACAGGAAAGCCATCGATGGCAAAGGCGCCGTTCGAAGAACCGGCGCAATGGAGTCGACAGCGTTGAGAAGCTCGGCGTACGTGAATGAGCGGCCCGCGTCGTCGTCAATGAGGGCGACAGCGTCTTGGGGCAGCTGTCGTAGCCGGCTGATCACGCCTGCATCCCTCCGTCCACTCCAATAATCTGGCCAGTGACGTATGCGGAGAGGTCGCTGGCGAGAAAGACGCATACGCCTGCGACTTCCTCTGGAGAGCCGGCGCGCCCCATGCGAATACCTGCTATTGTCGATTCGCGCACTTTTTCCGGTAGTTCGCGCGTCATATCGGTGTCTATGAAACCTGGAGCGACAGCGTTAACGCGAACGCCGCGTGGAGCGAGTTCCTTTGCAGAAGCCTTCGTAAAGCCAATGATTGCCGCTTTGGCTGCGCAGTAGGCGCTCATGCCTTCATTCCCCGCCACACCGGAAATCGATGAGAGATTGATCACTGATCCGGACTGCGAGCGTAACAACAGCCGAACAGCATTCTGGGTAAGATGAATTGTGGAACGAAGATTTGTGTCCAGCACTTCGGATATGGCCTCATCTCGAATCATGCCAAGGATGCCAAGATTCATCTTACCAGCGTTGTTGACTAGAATATCGAGCCCACCGAGCCGTTCCTTGCATGATTGAACGATAAGCTTGGCCGAAGCAGGATCAGCGACATCTGCACACATAGCGGTCGCCGAATCACCCAGCTCCCGGGCTAGTTCCTCAACCGCAGCGGAGCGCGCAACGAGCATGACTCTGCAGCCATGCTGAACAAAAGCTCTTGCAATTGCATCGCCAATACCGCGACTGGCGCCCGTGATTAGTGCAGTTTTTCCCTGGAGTAGCATTGTCAGAACGTCACGCCATGCCGAGTAAGGATTTCCCGGGCTTTGGCTGGGCTGCTCATGTCAATGATTTCGTCTGTGTCGAGCATGACATTGAAAGATTCTTCCAACTCTGAAACGAGCATTACGTGTCCTACCGAATCCCACTCCGGCACGCTCTGGTAAGTCAGCTCGTCGGAGAATACGGAAGGATCAATGCCAAGGGAACTAACGAAAGCGGTTTGAAGCTTCTCTGCGTTGTTCATTCGGGGAGATGGAAGGGATAGATTGCCCAGAGAGAAAAAAGAAGACGCCGCCAAGGGTGTTTCCCTTGCAGCGTCCGGGCGAGAAAAAATTGATTATCCGGGCGAGGATCAGGCTGATGCCGGATGAGCCGCCATGAGGCGACCGACCTCGTGCTTGAACTCACGCCACTGCCTTACCATGTCGCGGGATACACTGATGCGCTGGCGCATAGCTTCCTGAAACTGTTGGATAACCTCGTTAAGACGCTCGCGAGCTGCTTCAAGACGCGGGTTTCCACTTGCGTTCACATGAAGCTCCAGGCGACGGAGGGTCTCGCGCATCTCCGCCAGGAGGATAGTCTCCTCAGGCACCCTGCGAAGCTCCGAAACCAGTCCCAGCTTTTCCAAACCCTTGATCGCCCATTTTGTGGGGTCGAAGTGCCATGGCTTCACACCATTACGGTAATCCCACTGAAAAGAGTGGTGGTAATTGTGGTAGCCCTCGCCAAAGGTAAAGAGCGCCATGATCCAAGAGTCGCGAGCACTGCACTTAGTGTCGTAAGGCTGCGCACCGATATAGTGACAAAGGGAGTTGATGCAGAAAGTGGCGTGCTGCACGCAGACAATGCGCAGAACACCTGCGATTAATAAGCCGCCCAAGGCGCCGATCCATGTTTGATAATATAGGCCGGCAATGAGAGCGGGGAGAACCAAACCCATAAGTACGGCGAGCAGGTGCACGTACTTTGCCTGCCACATGACCAGGGGATCGCGCTCGAGGTCCTTTACGTTGTCGATTGGGGGCTCGGGCTTAAGCTTGAACATAAGCCAGCCCATGTGGGCGTGCCAGAAGCCCTTCGTGATGTCGTATGGGTCATCCTCGTGGTCGCAGTGCTTATGGTGTCGACGGTGATCGCTTGCCCAGTCGCGCGCAGAATTCTCAAAGGATGCAGCCCCAAAAAGTAGGGTAAAGAGACGCACAGGCCACTTTGCCTTGAAAGAGAGGTGGGAGAAGAGGCGATGATACCCGAGCGTAATGCTCAGCCCGGTAGCGATGGCAAATGACAGGAACAGCCCTACCATAAACCAGTCGATGCTAAAGAACCAGATATATGCAGGGACAGCGGTGAGACTCAGGAAGAGAGTCCCGATAAGGAACGAACTGGTTACCCAGTTTACTTTGTCGAATGGAATGCGACTGAACATGACGAACTTTACACGATTAACGAGACCAGAACGGAAACAAATACGGACCATTCAGGCCAAACACCAAAGATGAAGGAGCTTTAACTAGCAAGAGATGTTCCTCCAGATTGATCGAAAGTTTGATATTTATGCGGGGAGGTCGTTCTGAGGAAAGTCATTGCCGGCCCTACGCTTTGCAAGAAAGAAGGCCTGAAGCAGTTCGCGGCATTCATCTTCCATGATCCCCTGCTGAAGGACAATGCGGTGGTTGATTCTGGGCAGGTCGTTCACATTGGTCGCTCCGCCCAGGCAGCCCATCTTGGGGTCTGGGACTGCATAAACGACCCGTGAAACCCGCGACATGATCGTGGCGCCGCTACACATTGGGCATGGCTCCTTGGTGACGTAAAGCGTAGCGCCTGTAAGCCTCCAGTCGCCTATAGCCTGCGCCGCCGAAGTAATGGCAAGTATCTCTGCGTGCGCTGTAGGATCCTTTATGGATTCCACCCGGTTGTGCGCCTTCCCGACAACCTCTCCACCATATTCGATCACTGCACCGATAGGCACCTCGTTGGTCCTCCAGGCGTCGATTGCCAGGTTGTAGGCGAGCGTCATGAAAAACTTATCGTCGCGAACGAGCTGCGACGGAAAAAGCTTTTCAAAAGGACAAGGAGGCGCGCCCTCGCTTCGTCCCTTGGCGTCTCGATCACCCACCATTGCGTTTATTGACGGGAGAGCTCGATAGAGCGGCGTTTCGCGGCGGACACAGCGTCCCCCACAATATCGCGGAAGCTCTGCTCAGCCAGGACTGCCAAGGCAGCCTGAGTCGTTCCTCCGGGAGATGTCACACGGTCACGCAAGACATTAGGATCCTCACCGCTTTCAAGGACCAGCCGAGCCGCTCCGAGAACCGTATGCGTTGCCAAAGTTTGAGCGACCTCCGGTGCAAGGCCTTCTTTAAGGGCTGCCAGGCGGAGCGCTTCGATAAACTCGAACACATAAGCCGGACCGCTTCCTGAGACCGCGGTAACGGCATCGATGTCGCTCTCCTCCACCCGCACCACCTGCCCTAGCGCACCGAGAATCTTCTCAACCACCTGAAGTTGGGCATCGGAAAGCTCCCGCAGTGGTGCGTATGCTGTAACGCCCGCACCGATCTGTCCGGGAGTGTTAGGCATGGCGCGCACAATATTTTCGGCCAAAGGAAACTTCTTTGCGAGCTTCTCGAGCGGCGTGCCTGCAAGAATTGAAATGACGATGCGCTTGTCTGCGAGATCCGTCGCGTCGTATGGCAGATCCTGCAGCTGCTGTGGCTTGATAGCCAAGACGATAGCCTGCGGCGTATCTGTGTCGATTGCTGGACGCAACAGTTGGAAGAAGGAGGTATGGCACGCAATGCCCGTCTCCTTGGCAAGGCGCTCGCCCGTGCCGTCGTTGGCGCTGACGCAGGCGATATCCGCAGGCTGCGCGACGCCCTGTTTAATTAAGCCGCGAACCATGGCTGAGGCCATGTTTCCAGCACCGATAAATGCAATATCTGACATCGACTAGGCTGTGTCTTCCAGTGGGTGATCGATCACAGCAGTGGTGCCACCTCCCGAGCGTCGTCGCAAGTGAATATCGCCACCGAGGGTCTGAATGCCATGCCTTGCAATCGTCAGGCCCATCCCACGACCGACGGCTGTCTTCCCTGAGATGAAGGGCTCGAATGCGTGTGCTTCGATCTCCGGATCGATCCCCATGCCGCGATCGTTAACGCTAATCCGGAGAGCCTGTTTTGCCTCCAGACGTTCCACCATGATACAGATCTCGCGCTGGTCCGGGGTGGCGTTCTCATGATAACTTTCCCACGCATTGATCAGCAACCGACAAAGCACATCCTCAAAAGTCTCCAGGTTTGTCTGGATGATCAAACTTGGGAGAGGATTGATAATCTTGATGTCCGGCATGACCTTATACTCGCTGCAGAAGCGACGCACAGCAGAATCCAGGGCCTCCTCGACCGTTACGGGCGAGAAATGAGGCCGCTCATCGGTGGCAATGGTCGATAGCTGCTGAACGATGGTCACCATGCGCTTAAGCGCCTTGTCGATCAGCGTAGACGAACGGCGAACGAGGTCTGGATTATCGGCGGCGCTCTTTAGGAGATCCACGTAACCAACGACTACGCCGAGAAGGTTGTTCAAGTTGTGTGCGATGCCTTGTGTGATTGCGCCAGTGGCGGCGGCTTGCCTCGCATCTGCGAGCCGCTGCTGTAGGTCGAGGTTCTTGCGATGGTTTTCCTGGATACGCAGCTGCGTGTTTACCCGGGCAATAGTCTCGTCGAGATCAATCGGCTTGGTAATGTAGTCCGCAGCGCCCGCATTGAGCCCCTCGAGCTTGTTTTCGCGTGAGTTGCGGGCGGTGATGAAGATGACAGGAATGTTCTGCGTACCCGACATTTCCTTGAGTCGGCGGCACACTTCCACCCCGTCCATCTCCGGCATCATGACGTCGAGCAGAATGAGGTCCGGCTTGTGTTCAACGACCCTGTCCAAGGCCTCGGTTCCGCTATAGGCTGTCAAAACGTTCATCGACTCCCTCTCCAGCTTACGCTGAAGCAGCCGGACGTTCATGGGCTGATCGTCTACAACAAGTATATTGGGTTTCCTGTTCAAGCGAAGAAAACAGCGAGCATTAAAGGTCCCTCAACAATCTGAATGCCTTCAGCGTGTTGCGCATCAGCATAGCGACCGTCATGGGCCCGACCCCACCCGGAGCGGGTGTGATATGAGAAACTATCGGCGCAACTGAGTCGAAGTTAACATCTCCTACAAGGCGGTAGCCCGACTTGCGGGATGCATCCTCTATCCTGTTTATGCCTACGTCGATGACAACACTCCCCGGTTTAACCATCTCAGGACCAACAAAATGAGGCCTGCCAATGGCAGCAATGAGGATATCGGCCTGTCGCGTAATTGCCGGAAGATCCTTCGTCCGCGAGTGACACACCGTGACAGTGGCGTCCGCGAATGCGCCCTTGCGAAGGAAGAGCATTGCAGCGGACTTCCCGACCAACAGACTGCGGCCAATCACAACGACATGCCTGCCGCTGGTCTGGATACCGGTGCGTTCTAGCAGCTCGACAATGCCCGTGGGCGTGCACGGCGAAAAGCCGCGCTCGTCGTCCTGCATCAAGCGCCCCATATTGACGACGCCCAAGCCATCGACGTCCTTCTCTGGCGCCACGCGATTGAAGGCCTCCCGTTCATCCATGTGCGATGGGAGCGGCGACTGGACGAGAATACCATGGACGCTGGCGTCGCCATTGAGCCGATCGAGCAGGGCGAAGAGCTCTTCCTGCGAAGCGGTCTCTGGCAGCACCGTTAGGCGACCTTCCATACCAATCTCCTCAGCAGTCTGCTGCTTTTTCCGAACATAGGAGACAGAGGCTGGATCCTCACCTACCCTGACCAGATGAATGCACGGGCGCGCATCCAGAGGAAGGTTGGCTACCTCTTTCTTTAACTCTTCGACGACCTGCGCCGAAATCACTTTCCCGTCGATGATGCTCATTAATGTGCTTATCGCAGATGCTCTGCGCGAATTACCAGGTCTCCACGATTGTTGGCCTTCTCAACCCTCCCGTGAACGACCACCATTTCACCTAAATATGTAACAAGAGGTTCCGCCTGTAGCATCTGAGAATCATCAAGATACCAAAGCCTCTTACCATCTGGCCCTACAAGCTGAAAATCAAACGGATGACGCCAAAAAAGGAAGCTTCGCGTCCGTTGCAAGCGTCCTTCAAAGAAATTCGGAGACTCGACTGGGTTCGGATCAATAACAACGGCGCCCTGCCCCGGTATGGAGGAAGGAACAAAAGTAAGCCGCTCGGGGACGGGCTCTGTAACCGGTTGCGATACCGGCGCAACATCTACCTGTGGCTGTACTGGCTCTGGTTGAACGGGCGCGGCAGGAGTATCCTGTTCGCGCACGACCGGCCCGAGCACCGGACCAGTGATGGGCGCATCAGCATTATCCGCCGTGGAAGAGGAAGCGGTGACAACATCGACCTGCGCCTCCTCCACTTGCGGGCTTGGCTCGTTCTCTTCAGTGGGTGCAGTTTCTGCGACTGGCGATCTTACTTCAGTGGCCGGGGTTTCTGCCGCTGGCGCACCCCTGACCGTCTTCACGCTTTCCGGCACAGAAATCGGCGCAACGTCATAGATGTCGCCGGTCGCTTGGGTGTAGAGCGGCAATGGCTTCTTGATAAAAACCGCGCTCCAAGGGCCACGGGATCTGATTTCCACGGTGTCCCCCTGCTCGAAGGTCGTAACGATTGGCGACTCCAGGTCGGGGTCGAAGTGGACGGGTGCGCCTTTTGCGAGACTATCGCCGCGAAGCTCTCCCAGTTCCACGAATCCAGCCACCCCGCCTCCGTAGAGAACCTCACGCCATCCCTCTTGAGCAAGGGTGGGGTCCTGCACTCTATTGGAAGGCAGCAGAGCAAGAGCCTCCTGCGAAACCGTCGCCAGGACCGGCGCATCGACAGAAGGCTGGACGTGCAACGCTACGCCAGCGTCGTCTGCCCAAAGCGGGACAGGCAGCGCCAGCACCATGAAAGCCGCGAGAGATCGGGTCAGCATGTTGTTTCTCCTCCTGACAGTATAGAAAGCTAGAGTTGGCTCACCGGCAACCGAATTACCCAAAGAGCATCTCTATCTCCTTCTTGGTCAGGGGGCGCACATTTCCCGGTCCAACGCCCTTGAGAGGCAGCCTCCCGATTTGAAAACGTTGCAGCCGCTTCACACGGTAGCCCATGGCCTCAAAAAGGCGGCGAATCTCGCGCTTACGGCCGTGTTCAAGGTGAACTTCCACATTCTTCTGGGCATCAACGCCCCGCTTTGCCGGGATCACCTTCTCCGCGCTGAGCCGTTCGCCTTCATCGACGATGCCTTCAAGCATCGGCCGGATGTGCTTTGGATCAAACGGCCGGGTAAGCGTGACGCGGTATCGCTTGATCACGCGATTTGAGGGATGGGTGAGCCGCTGTGCAAGTTCGCCATCGTTTGTGAGGATGAGCATGCCCTCGCTATCCTTGTCGAGTCTGCCTGCGCAAAAGAGCCGCTCACGCGCGATCACCGGCGGAAGCAGGTCGAAGACTGTGCGATTGCCGTAAGGGTCACTATTCGTGCAAACAACGCCCGGAGGCTTGTTCATGAGCACAGTGATGGCCTTTGCTTGAGCCCGGGGCGCCACGGTCTTGCCGTTGACAACCACGCGCTGCTCGCCCGGAACAATCTTTTGTCCCAGGTGCGCCAGCTGACCATCGACGGTCACGCGTCCCTCCTCGATGAGGGCCTCAGCAGCCCGCCGGGAACAAATTCCGTGATCGGCAATGAACTTTTGTAGTCGGATTGGTTCTTTACTTTCCATGCCTGCTCTCTAATCAGCCTTAACTTTTCATCCCGGAAAGTATACTGGAATAAACGCCAGGCGATAGGGCCAAGAGAACGAAACGCCATGTCAGTAGTGACCGACAAGCAAACTTTTAGTCTAAACAATCCATTTCCGGCCAAGCTGGTTGAAAATCGGCTGTTGAACTGCGAGGGCTCGGAGAAGGAGACGCGGCACCTGGTGGTGGACATTTCCGGCAGCGGGATGACCTACAACTGTGGGGATTCGCTGGGCGTTTTCCCCAAGAACCGGCCCAGCGATGTGAAGGCGATGCTCAACGCTCTGGGCGCAAATGGCGAAGAGTTGGTGCTGCTGCCACGCCAACAGGACCCCATCCGGCTCTACGACGCGCTCGAAAGCCGCCTGTATTTTCTTGCGGGGCCGACCCGGCGCTTCGTTGAGGCCGTGCTTGAAAAGGCTACAGCCGCAAACGAGCGACAGCACCTGGAGCAGATCCTGAGTGAGGGCGACGGTCTGGACCAATATTTGTATGAGCGCCACTACATCGACATTCTGGAGGAGCACCCAAGCGCGCGTTTCACGCCGCAGGAAATCGTGCCGCACCTCAAGCGGTTGGTGCCGCGGCTCTATAGTATTGCTTCCTCTCCCACCCGTTATCCGGAAGAAATTCACCTGACGGTAGCCGTTGTTCGTTATCGCACACTGAATAGGGATCGTGTTGGAGTTGGATCCACTCACCTTGTTGACCGCGTAACCCTCGGCACACCGGAGCTACCGGTCTTTGTGGCCAGCAGCCACTTTAACCTGCCAGAGGATGACTCGCAGGACATCATCATGGTGGGTCCCGGAACTGGCGTAGCGCCATTCCGCAGCTTTCTGCAGGAGCGCGAGGCGCGAGGAGCAACCGGCCGCAACTGGTTGTTCTTTGGCGAGCAGCGCCGAGCCTGCGACTACCTTTACGAAGACGAGTTTGAAGGGTGGCGCAAGAATGGTCTGCTCTCGCGGCTCGACCTGGCTTTCTCCCGTGACCAGGAACACAAAGTTTACGTGCAGCACCGTATCCAGGAAAACAAGGACGAGTTCTGGGAATGGTTCAGCAACGGCGCGACGCTCTATATCTGTGGCGATAAGGCAAGAATGGCCCGCGACGTAGAGGACACACTTGTCAAAATCGCGATTGAGAAAGGCGCCGTGGAAGACGATGACGCCGCTATCAAGGCTTGGATACGGGATCTGAAGAAACAAAAGCGCTATCAGCTGGACGTGTATTGAGGCGGATTCAAACCGAATCGAAACACAAATCTGAAACTCCATAAGGTCGCTGAGGCGGCTGCAGGTCTGTTTGCATTGTTCGCCCTTGCCCAGCCGCTAATAATTATTAGCTTAGTGGGTATGCTCGCAAGATTACCGCTTGGCCTTCTCTCCGCTACTTCCCTGGTTTTCCTGACAGGCTGCATCAGTCGTGAAACCAGTGAGACCGCGGGCACGGCGTTTTCGGAGTTCGCGCCGCCGCTGCCGTCTGTTCAGGTTGTAAATGTTCTTGAGCCGAAGGGAGAGTCGAATGTGCGCTCCAGCTTCCGTCTGGGATCGCAGACTTACTTGATCGGCACCGAGGAAACGGCAGACGTATATAAAACAACGGATGGCGGCCGCACGTGGAAGAAGACATTTGATGCCGGAAATGCGTTTCCCAAGACCCAGGACATTCGCAAGATCATCCGCTCCAGCGAAGGCTCTCTCTATGCCTCAACATCTGGCAAGGGGCACATCCTGAAATCTACAGATGAGGGCGAGACGTGGAGCCTCGTCAACAGTATCCCAGCGTGGAGGACGGTGGGGATCATACAACTGGACGACGGAACCTACCTGACAGGCGCCCGCAAGGATGATAGCGGCCGCACCACTGTTTACCGCAGTACGGATGGCTTCGAGACTCTAGAGCCCATCTACCTGGACACGCCTGAGCAACAGAACGTCACCGTGTTCCACGACTTGGGCGGCGGACATGCGCTGGCAGGGATTGGTTATGACGGCACGGCAAAGGTGTTCAAGAGCATGGACTCTGGCCGCACCTGGAGAATGGTCGCAGATTTCGCAGGCTCCTCAGACATCTTCGATTTCATCGAGATCGACGGGACACTTTACACCACGACCAAGAGCACTTCCGCCATTTATCGCAGCACGGATAAAGGGGAGACGTGGACCCTGCACACTCAAATCTGGGACAAGGGCTTCATCGGCGAGTTTGGAGAGTTGGAGTGGAACGGCAGGACCTACTACCTTCTCTGCGGCGCTGATCAGCGAGACCCTGATCTGTTCCGCCATGTGGTGCTGATCTCAGATGACAACGGCAGATCCTGGCAGGAGTGGATTGAACTACAGCAGGATAATACCGGCGCAGCCAGCAACCTTACCGTTGACGGGACAACGATCATCGTCGGCGCCGGGAACCACTCCGCACAAGGTCGAGCCTTTGTTCTTCACGTGAGCGAGTAGCTGACACAGAAGAAACCAACTCCGAAAGGAGGCGCGCGTGGAAGCGCTCACTCTTCACTTGCCAGCTGCAACTCCGATAGGGGGATGGCTTCGATGGACTTGAGCTCGGGAGAACCGCCGCGATTGGCGCAGCCGGAGGCTGTGTAACAGTGGCTATCATGGATGATGGCCCCTGTGCCGTGGCGACCTTGGGCAAGAGGAGGTAGCGCGCGCCATCTTTCTGAATTGGGGTCGTAGGCTTCAACTTCCGCGTGCGCCTCTCTCTGAGCGCCGCTTTCGCCACCCATTACAATGACCCTACCATCGTAGGTAACAGAGAAGCTTCCAGCCCGGGGCGTCGGCAAATTCTGAGAGAGGGTCGACCACTTGCCAGACTCAAAGTCAAACACATCGACCTCTGGAACAACATCATCGAATACGCGTCCCGTCTCCGCGGAGGTGCGGCGGCCCCCTGCTGCGTAGATCTTGTTGCCCAGAAGAGCCGCCTGGAAGTGGTCCCGAGAATGTGGAGCGTCTGGAAGTTGCTCCCACGTTCCTTTCTCAGGATCGTAGCAATCGAACCAGCTGACGTAGCCCCCTTGATGTCCACGCACGATGCCCCCCACCCAGTAAACCTTTCCATCGCGCACCACAACGCCGCCAGCGCCCCGCCGCCTTGCCGGAGGAATCTCATCGCCCCATGACCACCGGTCGCCGTCTGGCTGGTAAATAAGCACCTTGTCGAGCGGCGTTTCATTGGGATAGCGACCCGTCATGGCGCCGATGATGAGGATTCGTCTCCCGACAACCACAGGTTGGAAATGATGAAACTCCACCGGAGGCACACTTCCATTAGCCCATTGGTTAAGCTTTGGACTATAAATGCTAACGGCGTTGAGTCGGCGGCCTCCGATCAGGAAGAACTTATCCTCAAACTCGATGAAGCCGGCTTCGTGACGGGCCAGCGGTTCACCAAGCGGCTCGAGAATCCTCCATCCTGTTGTAGCCTGCTCAGGTTCCTCCACGCGCTGATCCGGCTCAGCTGCAAGGACTGATGCGAAAGGAAACGTCACGGAGATGATCAGCAATCGGGCGAGATTAGGGGCCATACAGTAAATGGAATTCCACACACGACACTCGTCAAGCAATGGGAGCGGAGCCTCCTAGCGGGTCTCAAGGACCTAATTCGATGGAAGTATTCCTTCTGTCAAAAGTTTGAACGCTGCAGACTCTTGAAGACACAGAGCGCAGTGAGATAGTGGGTAACATGATCACTACTACCCTGCGCAGGTGGACCGGAGGCTTCCTTGTCCTCCTCATTGGCGCCAGCCCTCTAGTCGCGGAGACCAAGGAAGAAACCGTTCAGCAGCAGATCGATCTGTCCACTGTCGCAAATGCTCCGTTTAGCCCCCGGCAGGCTCAGGATCAATGGGCGAACCAAGGCGGAGAACTCATCGGTGAGCTGGGAGCCGGCAAATTAGAGTTTGCCAATGTTAGTTTCCGAGTTCTGGAAGGAGACAAGTCGCTTGTGGTGTTGGGAGGCGAGCAGGAAGATCGATATCCTGAGTCGGCGATAATTGATATCCCCACGCAGGGCGGACGACACCTTTACCTCCTCAACGCGGTGCTCAAGCGCAGTTGGGGCAACACTTCCCTTACGGGGACTGTTGAGGCCCTTTACGCAGATGGAGCACGCAGCCAACACGAGATCAACAGCCATATTGAGGTGGCGGACTGGTGGCGGCCCAATGAACCAACCAGAGGAGCACTCGTGTGGCAGGCTGAGAACGACACGGGGCGCGTGGGGCTCACCGTGACGCACATCGAGCTACAGGACAAGCCGTTGGAACGCCTTGGATTCACCGCCCGGGGAGAGTCAGTCTGGCTGATTGCGGCCGCCACCTTGAGCCACAGCGAGCAGCCGCTGCCAAGACCAAAGCCGTTTTATGTTACAGAAGGCGAATGTTGGATTCCCTTCCATGACTCGAGGACAATCGAAGTTGGAAGCGCGCTGGACTTTTCAATGCTGGTGGAGGCTCCAGCTGGCAAGTATGGCCATATTACAATACGGGACGGCCATTTCTATTGGGAGAAGGCGCCTGAGAAGCGCGCCCGGTTCTTTGGCACGAATCTCTGCTTCACTGCCAACTTTCCTTCGCACGACGTCGCGGACGCCTTGGCCGATTACCTTGTGCGTATGGGGTATAACAGTGTGCGGCTCCACCATTACGACCGCGGGTTGATCGATCCCAATGCACCAGACTCGACCACCCTCGATCCGGATCAGCTAGACCGCATTCATTACCTGATCGCTGCATGCAAGAAGCGGGGACTCTACATCAGCATCGACTTATACACGGTGCGTCGGATGAAGGCGCATGAGGTTCCCGAGATTGGCAAGCCACTCGGGATGCGGGAGTTCAAGGCCCTTGCGCCCATTCTGCCCAGCGTAACAGAGAACTGGAAAACCTTCGCGCGCAACTTCCTGACCAGCCACAACCCCTACACCGGGATGAGTCTTGCAGAAGATCCCGTGCTGATTGGCGTTGCGCCTGTCAATGAGGACCCAGTGGGCAACGACGCCATGGCCACCCCAGAAGTCGCAGCCATCTACACAAGAGCATTTGAAGAGTGGAAAAGCGAAAACGGCATTGAGCCCAAGGGAGAAGAAGCTGAAACACAGGCGCTGGCGCGCTTCTACGGACACGTGCAAGAACGTGGAAACGCGATCTACTTTGACTTTCTCAAGAACGAGCTGGGGGTAAAGGCTCCCCTTACGGGAGTAAACGCGCTTGAAACTCTTGGCTTGGCCCCCATTCGCTCGCGGCTGGATTACGTGGACAATCACCAATACTGGGATCATCCAATTTTTCCGCTCAGCGACTGGGATCTGCCATTCACGTTCCATCAGGAAAGCGCCACCGAGGCCGCCGCACGCACTCCGCGCACCGTGTTTCCAAGCAGGATCTTTGGACTTCCCTTCACCTTTACGGAATGGAACTACACCAATCCCAATCAGCATCGTGCAGAGGGCGCCTTGTTAATGGCCGCATATGCAGCCTTACAGGACTGGGATGGCATCTGGCGCTTTGCACATGCCCACTCACGGCAGTTTCTGGAAGAGGTCTCACCGGCAGACGAGTTTGACTTGGCGACAGACCCACTAGCGCGATACTCCGAGCTTATCGCCGGCGCCCTATATCAGCGGCAAGATGTGGCGCCAGCCAAGACAAAGCTCGTCTACCTGGTTAATGAGGCGGAGGCCCATAAGCAAATATCTCGTTGGGGAGCGCCGCTGGGTGTTGATCCCGCGATCACCTTTGCAGGGTTGAGCCTGCAGGTGGGAAGCCTCTGGGCGCCCAATGGAACCCCAGCGCGGGACCTGAATGGATTCGTGACTGGTTCGAATGTTTTCGCCGGGCAAAACGGCTATGTCTCGCCCGACAGAATTCTTGCCTTCCTGGAGTCGCGCAGCCTGATCGAATCAAACCCGGGGGATGCCCCCGAACAAGCGCGATATGTCAGCGACACCGGTCAGCTGCAAATCAACCCCGGGCTGGGGCAAATGAAGGCCGTTACACTGCTCTCGGAGGCGTTTACATTTAGCAAGCCGGGCGAAGCCACGGGCCAAAACATGCATGTGCAGATCGATGAGGGGTTTGGAACGGTAGCAGCGATTTCAATCGATGGAAAACCGCTCGGAGAGAGTCAGCGGATTCTCCTCCTGCACCTTACAGACCTTCAGAACAACAACGCCAAATACAGTAACCCGCGCATGACAATGCTGCTGGACAAGGGCGGGCTGCCCCACCTAATACGGGCGGGTCAGGCGAAGGTAAGCATTCGCACATACCGCGAACTGATCGTTTACCCGCTCGATGCTTCAGGCCGGAGGATGGAAGCGATACCTGCCGAGTTGAATGACGGTTGGCTTAACGTGTACCTGGACAATCGGAAAACGGGCGTGATGGCATATGAGCTGGTGGGGACGGAGTAAGAGATCTGAAATCCCAAATCCGAAATCCGCCCTTCAAAGTGTATACGATGTCCTGATTGCACCATTGCACCCCACGTGTGTCACTTGACGCATGTCACTCGTCACCTGCAACTTGCTTTCGTTCTTGCTTGCCGAAGCGGGCTTCTGGAGGTTCGCTCATAATTGTGGCGTTGTGGTATTATCAAAAGCCTGTGGAGCATGCAGATGCAACGGAACGGATCGTTGCAGACGTGCTACAGGGCCTCGATGAAGAATGGGTTATCCGGTGGGGCTGGTATTATGAGGATAACCACGGGGTGCAGCGGGAAGGTGATTTTCTGATTCAGAGTCCGCAGGGCCACATGCTGGTGCTGGAAGTAAAGGCCACTGCGATGCGCAATTTCGCGCTAACGGGGCGTTGGGAAACAGACAGGGATACCGATCCGATCGCGCAGCTTTATGCTCAATGGCAGTGGGTGATCAAACGCTTGAGGGAAGACGCCGAGGGCGAAGAGACTCCTTTTGTGGGGCATGCTTTTGCGCTGCCAAATGTTCAGTTGTTGCCGGGCGACCGGCTAAGCGGAGGGATGAAGCGAAGCATGGTGCTGGACCGGGGGGCGTTGAACCGTTTTCCAGCGTGGTGGCGAGAGCACTTCGGCACGCGGCCGGTATGGGGCAAGGACCATCGCAGGCGATTTGTGAGGCTGTTCGCCCCGGGTCTTCAACCTGCGCAGCTCAAGCTGTTTATAAGAAACACCGAAACCATCTTCTCGAGATTTCGGGGGACTGAGTTCGATCTGCTCCTGCGTGTTTCGCCTAACCAGCAGCTACTGGTGAATGGAGGGCCCGGAACGAGCAAGACGTTCATGGCCCTAAAGATGGCTGAAATGATTGCGACGGAGGCGGAAGGAGCGGGCGTGGTCTCCAAGCAGGGACAGGCGATGGTAACTGCGGGAGGAAAGCAGGCAGGTTTTGCTGGCGTTGCCGAAAGATTGGACGAAGGCAATCAAGAGGGAAGGCATGTCCTGTTTGTCTGCTACAATCTGGCCTTGGGCGAGTTCGTCCGGGAGATGGTAGCCGGCATGCGGCTGGAGCGGGGGAAAATAACGGTGAGGACCTGGGAGGAGCTTGCGCGGGAGGTACTCAGCGAGGCAAGACTTGAGTTGCCTGTGCCCGAGTCGACTGACGAGAAGGCAGCGTTTTACGATGAAGAGTTGCCCGGCTACCTGCGACTGGCAATCGAGGAGGGATTGATCGAACCTCACTATGATGCGCTGGTCGTGGATGAGGCACAGGATATCGATACTCGCCTAAGGGATACCGATACAATCGGGGCGCCGGGCTGGTGGTCGTTCTTGTTCAGTCTCCTGTATGACGGAGCCGCGGCGAAGATGGCGATTTTTCACGACCTGAATCAGCGGGCGCCATTCAGGCCAAGCCGATTTGCAATAGAGGACCTGGTTCCTCACCTGTCGCAACCGGCATTTATACGGCTTACCCTGACTGTGCGCTACACCAAGCCAATTTTCCAGTTCCTGGCCGAAGTCGCAGGAGACCCGCGGCACCCACTTCTCAGCGGCCTGGAGCTTCATCCGCAGGCGCCACAGGGGCCGGAAGTTATCCGCCTGACGGCAGCGTCCGGACAAACCCGACAAGCCGTGGAACGCATTCTGAAGCAGTGGTTCAAGCAGGGGCTCTGCAAGGAGCGGGACGTGTGCATCCTTGGGCGACACAGCCGATTGGAAACGACTTCGCTCGGTGGCGTGAAGCAGATCCTTTCCCGACCACTCATCGATTACCCTATTAAAGCGGAACCCCCCACTCCACCAAGCGGCGCCATACGGTATTTGTCGCTGCACCGTGCAAAAGGCCTGGATTTCCTGGCTGTGATCCTCATCGACGAACCCTGCGAAGCAACCGCCACGTTTCTCCTCGGAGCATCCAGAGCGCGCCAATTGCTGGGAATCGTGGAGCGGCCGGCTATGGAAAATCTGAAATCCTGAATCCCAAAGGAGAACATCCTTTGGAGAACGGAGTGCCCGAGGCCACAGGAATCAGAATCCTGTTTTAAGGATCCGGCGGGGTTGAACCTGTTACTCCGCACGACTACCACTTCAATACGTACAAACGAACAGGCAGGCCGGAGCCTGCCTGTTAATTTGTTGTGGTCTTAGCCACTTGTTAACGAATTAAAAGTGACCGCAGACTCTGATCTTCGCCGACGACGATACTGCGATTTCATCTGGCCAGTCAAGCAACTTTTTGATAATGCCGATGAATGCTCTACCCTATTTCGCATAATCGTCCTTATCGCCTTGGCATTGATCTAGGCTCTACCTCTCTCGGATGGGCGGCCCTTCTGCTCGACGAGCACGGAGAACCCGCAGAATTGATTGATTGGGGAGTGAGAATTTTTGATGACGGGCGGGATGCCAAATCCCTTCAACCCAAAGCCGAAAAGCGGCGTGGCGCCAGATCTGCCAGAAGAAGACGGGATCGTTATGTACGGCGTCGCACGGTTCTGATGAACCTATTGGCAGAACATGGTTTGATGCCGCAAGAAAAGGCCGCTCAAAAGGAACTGGAAAAACTCGACCCGCTTGAAATTCGTTGGCGAGCAGCGAGCTCAGAAGTGTCGCTGTATGAATTAGGTAGGGCCCTGTTTCACATCAATCAGCGACGGGGATTCAAGAGCAATCGGCGCTTGGATCGAAAGGAGGCGGATGGAGCTACCAAGGAAGGCATAGAGAAGCTCAAGGCTTCTTTAGAAGGCAAGACGTTGGGTGCATTTTTATACGAGCGCCAGCTGAGCGGGCACACCGTACGCTTCAGGCCAACAACCCAAGGAAATAAGAACCTTTGGGATTACTATCCCAACCGTGAGATGGTGGAACATGAGCTGGGAGCGATTTGGGAAATGCAAAAGAAGCGACACCCTCAGCTGACCGATGAACTGCGTGCGAAAATCGAGCGTGTAATCATTCAGCAACGCCCGCTCAAGCCCGTCTCCAGAGGCACATGTTTCCTGGAGCGAGGCGAACCACGCGCCCGATTGGCAGATCCGCTTTACCAGAAGTTCAGAATCCTGCAGGAGCTTAATAACCTTCGCTACACGATTGGGCTGATGGCGCCTACGGAATTAGACCGGCGCCAACGCTCTATTGTACTGGAGCATCTCCTCTATACATACCCTGGGAAGTCGGCCGCCACGAAAGCCTTTCTGAAGTTTGAGGTCATTCGCAAAAAGCTCCTCAAGCTGGATGAGTCGTGCAGCTTCAATCTAGAGAAAGAAGGTCGCGACGGCCTAAAAGCGGATGAGACAGCCGCTGTCCTGTCGGCCCCTGAATGCTTTGGTCGCCGTTGGTTCGAGCTGCCGTCTGACCTACAAGGAGAGATCGTGGAGCGACTGATTGAGACGGATGGAACAGAGGATGTTGTGGAGTGGTTAACATCAACCTTTGACCTGTCTTACGAAAAGGCTGAGACAATTTCGGACGCGTCACTTGTCGCAGGTTTTGGACGGCTCAGCTTGAAGGCAATTCAGAACATTTTGCCACACTTGGAACAAGGTCACGTCTATAGCGAAGCATGTCGCCTTGCAGGCTATGATCACAGCCGCTTTCGTCCTGACAGCCTACTTTCTGAACTGCCATATTATGGAGCAGTCCTGGAAGACGCAGTAATCGGTGGGGATTCAAAAGCCGACCCGAATGAGCCTGCATTCGAGGAAAAATTCTATGGCAAGATCACCAATCCAACGATCCATATCGGCCTGAATCAGCTTCGCAAAGTGGTCAACGCCCTGATCAAGCGTTATGGTCCGCCCGCTCAAATTGGTATCGAATTAGCCAGGGAGCTTCCGGCTGGCGCAGATCGTCGTCGGGAAATGGAACGCGACCGCCGCATTGCGCGGGAGCGCAGGCAAGCGATTGTTGAAGATATCAATGAAAACTTCCCCGACATTGGGAAAGGGAAGCCAGACATTGATCGATATAAGCTTTGGGAAGAAGCAGCCAGTGACCCGATTCAACGCGCGTGTCCGTTCTGTGGGAAGATCATCGAAAAGGCGCAGCTTTTTACAGCGCAGTGGGAGATTGAGCATCTGTTACCATTCTCTGCAACGTATGATGATAGCTTGAACAACAAAGTGCTCTCTTGCCGCGAGTGTAATCGCGAGAAAGGCAACCGCACGCCATACGACGCGTTTGGTCATAATGAGAGACGATGGGGCGAGATCATTTCGAGACGCGAACTGTTGCCTGCACGGAAACATTGGCGATTTGAGCCCGACGCCATGAGGCGATTCGATGGCGGAATGCTCGGAAGGATGCTCAATGATACTCGTTATCTCTCACGCGTTGCCGCCCGTTATCTATCCCATGTTACGCCAGCTAACAACATTAACGTCATACACGGACAAGCGACTGCCTTGTTGCGCCGCTGCTGGGGATTGAATCACTTACTCTCACTGGAAGAAAAGAACCGTGAAGACCACAGGCATCACGCAATCGACGCCTTTGTGGCAGGCTGTGTAAACAGCTCCATCATCCAACGGATCGCGCGGGCCGCCGGGGAACGTCGTTCGTTTGAACCCATTGATATAAAACAGATTATCAAGGGCCAGGAGCCGTATGGAAACTTCCGATTCGATGACCTACAAGAGCGATTCGATAGGATTGTCGTTTCACACAAGCTGGATCGAGGGGTGCCCGGGGCGAACGGAGGCACTACGACGGATCAATTGCACCGCGAGACAAATTATGGCTTGGTCAGCGTTGAAGATGGAAAGTTGACGCTGAGAGCCAGGAAGAAGCTGCTCGATATCAAGCCCTCAGAGAGCGATATCGCCCAAATCGCCAGCATCCGGATTCAGAAAGACCTCATGTCGCTTCTTGAGTCCGGGCGTGGCAGAACTACAGGAGAATGGCGCGCAGCTCTTGAGGAATACGGCCAAAAGACAGGCGTGCGCAGAGTGCGTTGCCTCTATCGAAACAGGAGCCCAAACTCTGTTCACGGCATCGAGAACAGGCATGGCAGAACTTATCGGTATGTTGAGCTGCAGGGCAATCACTGCGCCGACATCTACTGCCCCAACAAGGGACCGCTGGCTGGAAAATGGCAGATCTGTGTTATTCCGAGGCTGTTCGCGCATCAGAAGAATTTTCAGCCGCCGTGGAAAAAGGAACATCCGACGGCCAAATTGGTAATGCGGCTTCAAATGAATGACATGGTCGCCTATGATGAAGATGGCGTACGAAAGATATGCAGGGTGAAGTATCTAAACCAAAGCCCTCCTTGGATCACTCTTCGAGATCACCGAATTGCTAAGGAGGAAAGGGATAAGCTCAGCTGGTGCGCATCGGCAAACCAGCTTCAACGCAAGAATCTTAGAAAGATCTATGTGGATGAACTTGGACGAGTGAGTGATCCTCGCAAAGCTAGGTAGAACCTCAATGACTGGCGTGGTTCTTGAGGCATCCATCACCGCACGCGGGCTTCGAATTGAGCGCGGTTTCATTGTTGTTATGGGCGACGATGGCGAGCTGGGACGTCTGCCTCTCGACTCTCTGCTTGCCGTGATTGGCGCCAGCCCGCGCCTCTATTACACACATTCTCTTCTCACCCACCTATCCCAGCGAAACATTCCACTATTGGTCTGTGGAAGAAACTATTATCCAGCTGGTATTCTTTGGACCGTTGAAGGCAATCATCGACAGGCTGCCATAATGGCGGCGCAGGCCGCTGCCTCCAAACCGCTTCGCAAGCGCTTATGGCGCGACCTTGTCAAAGCCAAGATACGCCAGCAAGCGGCAGCTCTCGAGAGTGTTTACGCCAATGCCGCCCCACTCCGGGAGCTAGAGCAGCGAGTGAGATCCGGAGATTCCAACAATATAGAAGCACAAGCCGCATCCAAATACTGGACTGCCATGATGGGCGAAGGCTTCCGACGGGATAGAGATGGATATGGCATCAATGCGCACTTAAACTACGCATATACAATTCTTCGCGCTGCTGTTAGCCGGAGCGTTATGGCAGCCGGTTTGCATCCGTCAATTGGTATATACCACAAAAGCGCCGTCAACACAATGTGCCTGGTGGATGACCTAATCGAACCTTTCCGCCCTCTGGCCGACTGCATGGTGCGACAAGTGGCCAAGGAATCGCCCGATGAACCGTTGGAGACAGCAACAAAGCGCTTCTATTCGGGAATCCTGCTGACGCGATTCGCGGACAAACATGAAATGCGCAGCCTGGTCGAAATCATTCAACGACTCGCCACGAGCTTGGCTAAATGCTATTGGAACGGAGGCGATCTAGAGCTACCGCCAGAAGGAATGGCGCACCAACTCGCTAAAGATTATGCATACTCATCCGACATATAAGACTGATCGTGCAAAGCGGCTATCGACTTATGTGGATGATGGTTATGTTCGACCTCCCAGTGATGACCGACCATCAGCGGAGGATTGCAAGCGCCTTCAGGATTTTCCTCAAGGACCACGGCTTCGAAATGTCACAATACTCCGTTTACTTTCGCTTCATTGGCGAGCGGGACAAAATGAAGCGCTACATTCGACTTGTCCAAAGTGCTGTGCCGGACTCTGGCAACGTTTCTCTTCTGTTTTTCACGGACAGGCAATTCAGCGAAATCATCAACATTCGAAACCGTCAATGGATGAAAACGCCAGAAAAACCGACACAACTGGCTTTATTCTAGCCCGTTATAGGCTAGAATCGGCGCAGCTAGGATTCCAAAAGACGTTGGCCCCCTGGAGTTTCCAGAGGGCCTAGTCTTGAAGATCAGAGTCTGCGGTCAATCCGCAAC
>CAYSHY010000052.1:0-26490 GCA_964430955.1 uncultured Puniceicoccaceae bacterium
ATGATGTTCCAATTTGTAAAGGCGGAAGCAAGTGATCCCAAGTCCTGGTGAAGCGGACTATTGCTCACATCGTCAATCGCAGTCGTAGCGCCAAAATCGATCAGGAGCGTTACCTGAGCCTGTGCCGTCATTGGAAGCAAGGACGCTGCCATGGCGGCGAGAAAAAGTTTTGAATGTTTCTTCATCATCGTGATTTGATTAGCCTTTAGCTGCGAGACCATACCACCCTCTGGGGGCTATTCTCCATGTTCTTCTGTACGCAGAACAAGACGAAGACTTGTCATTGCTGGACATCGTCCACTAATCGATTAGCCGCAACTGCCCCCCAAATCGCGCAACGAAGCGACGCGCCAGCTTCTGGTGATCTGGCTCCATTTGGATGCCGATGACATGGATTCTTAGGCGACGACCAGTTCGAATCTGCCAGCGCGCAACCTGTTCTTCCAGAGCGGCCCAAGAGACATTCTCCCACCCTCTTCTTGATCCTGTACGAGTTCTCTGAAAGTCACCGTCAGAAATAAGGAACACAACCTCTGGCTGTAGTCGCAATGCCCTATCCAGAACCAGCTCAATCCCATCGGGTTCTCCCCCAATCCAGTTCGCACCGCTACGGCCGTCAGTCCTGAAATACTCATGCAACCAATCAAGCGCATCGGCTCGCAGGGAGCCAGATGCTGGCAGCATTTCTGCCGGAAACTGCTGATACCTGCGAACAAACTGAAGTAAGACGAAGGAGCTCCTTTCATCCAGAGAGTGAACCAGTCTAGAGGCCTCGTCTCGAATTCGCTCAAGGGGAACCCCTGCATTCTGCGCCTTCCTGCGTACACTTTCCGCAACATCGAATGCAATGACTACCCTGTGCGTGCTTTCACGTATCCCCAGAAAGGCTGCTGTTTCACCTGATTGCGCTGAGCTTGAACCTGTGCCAACGGCATCTTCAACTGGATCAATTCCTGAAACTACTTCATCAACCTCTTTGACGCTTTGCTGGGGAAGGTCGATTTCTCGTTTATAGTCTGCGACTTGCGGTGGAGGTTCAACCTTTACTGTCTGTATCTGGATCTGCGACTGAGGTGTTTCCCGCTGAGATATTCGAATGGTTTGCGCCCATGCAAACAGCACCACAATGATAACGCCAGTTAGCAATATGGACTTGAGACGGAGCCTCCGGGGCGGCTCTAGCTCTTCAGGATTCACTTAACCGCCGGAGAGTGGCAAAAGCGTAAGGAGACACAAGCCTCGTTTATGCAAGCGAATCAACAGGCTTGTGGAGAAGCTAGTTTGAGGAGGGTTTGAGCATGCTCAATAGCGGCCTTGCTATTCCGTCCTCCGAGCATTCGCGCCAATTCGCTAACTCGAGAGGCTGCATCGTGATGAAGCGAGCGTATTTGCACATCTACGCTATCAACGCCCAGTTCCTTCTCCACGACAAAATGAATAGGCGCCTGAGATGCGACTTGAGGCAAATGGGTAACACAAAAGACTTGGTGCCGCGCGCCAAGTGCAGCTAACTCCTTACCCACCTCTACAGCCACCTCTCCGCCTACATTCGCGTCGACTTCGTCGAATACCAGGACTGGCGTTTCATCGGCATCGGCCAACACAGTCTTCAAGGCAAGCATCACACGAGCAAGCTCGCCGCTCGATGCGACCTTCGCCAATGGCATCGCAGCCCGTCCTGGATTGGAGGAAAACAATATCACGCACGAACTGCCGCCATCCTCACGCAGTTCTGGCAGTCTGTTTACTTCTATCTTAATGCTCGCTTGCTTAAATCCCAATCGAGCCAAGAGGCTTGACGCTTTCTTCGCCAACTCGCCTGCAGCGGCCAAGCGTCGCTCGCGGAGTTGCTCAGCACTCTCTTCAAGGTTTTTTCGAATCTTCTCTGCCTGAGCTTCCAGTTTCTCAAGTTGTCCCTCTATGTCACCTTGAGTCATGAGCCGTCTCTCGATGGCGGCTCGTTTGTGGAGCACCGACTGGACGTCGGGTCCATACTTCCTTTTCAACTCCAACCAGGCTTCCATACGCTCACGAATGGACGATGCGGCCTCTTCATCGAATTCACAATCTCTTGCCGCAGCCTGGAATTCTTCGGAAATATCCTCGAGTTCGATCAGCGTGCTCTCGAGTCGGTCTGCCAGTTGTTGCAGCTCTGGATCCATCCTTTCTAGCCTGCGGGCGACGTTTATCGCAGCAGAAACCTTCAAAGCTGCCCCGTCATCTCCCGATAACTTTTCCGAGATTTCTACGGCGCCATCAATCAGGTCCTGAGCGCTTTCCAGGCGATTAAAATCACGGTCCAACTCAGCAATTCTATCTTCTGACAATGCCGCCCGATCAATTGTCGCCAACTGTCCCTGCAGGAACTCAACTTCTTCAGTTGAAAGACGTTCGCTGCTGCGCAACTGATCCATCTGTCGGAGCAGGGCTCGCCATTTGGAATATTCGTCCGCGTAAGCATTGAGAAGCTCACCATTACGGGCATAAAGATCAAGCAACTCCAACTGGCGTCGTTCCTTGAATAGCGTCTGAGATTCTCCGGGGCCATGAACATCCAACCATGATTCGCCAATCTCCTGCAAGACCGCTTGGGTTGTGAGGCGACCGTTTACAAGGATCCTTGGCGTCTTCACGTGGGAGACCATTCTGGAAATGATCAACTGGCCGCTGTCGCATGGAGGCAGGCCTAATTTCTCCAGGATGCTATTTATTCTACCCGGGTTCTGGAAGTAGAGTGATGCTTCCACTTCAAGTTCTGTGCTGCCTTGTCGAATGCGGCTCTTGTCAGCTCGTTGTCCGGCAAGAAGCGCAAGTGCGCCAAGCATCACGCTTTTCCCAGCTCCGGTTTCCCCAGTGACCGCGATGAACCCGCCCTCAAATTCAAGGTCAGCCGTCTCTACAACAGCCAGATTGCGAATTCGAAGGTACTGCAACATGTCCGTCTAGTATGCGAAGACTTTAAAGTTCATGAAAGTCCGAAGTGACCTATGCACCGCCCAACACACCAATCTTGCTGAAATCGAGAATAGAATGACTAATCGAACCTTGGGCAAGCGCAGCTCGGTCTGTCGTATGTTCTGACTGAAGCATCTGCCCGAACCTGTACTGAAATCGGTATGTCCCATCCTCAGACTGAGTCTTCCCGAACAGACCGCCCAGAACCGCATCAGAAGGGACGGTTTGCACGAGTGGCGCATCGAGCTTCATTGGCATGGGATAGTTCAGGTTGTGAACTACCAATCGCTGCGCCGGGGCATCCAGAAGATTTTCGCAAAACTCGCTGGCATGTCGGGCAGACAGCCGAACTTGCTGGGCGATAGGTTCGGGCACCTTCGCATTGTTGGAACGAACCAAATCAAAATGCTCGCTGGGAACAACTTGGGAAACAGCGACTGCCCGGTGCCCCCAAACCGCACCTTCTATAGCTCCAGCAACAGTGCCGGAACAAAGGATCAGAGGGATGGTCGTGTTGAATCCTATGTTTATGCCGCTGACCACGATATCGGGCGGACTTGGTAAGAGGTGATCCAACGCAACATTTACGCAGTCGCTCGGTGTTCCATCAATGCACCATCCGTCGCAAGGCAAGTCGGGACACCGTTCCACCGTCACATCAGAGTGGCGGCTCATGGCGCGACCAATCCAGCTTTGCTCTCGCTTCGGAGCAGCAACGACAACATCGAACCGTTCCTGAAGAGCCTCTACCAAAGCTCGCAAGAAGAAGCTGGTGATTCCATCGTCGTTTGTAACTAGCGCCAGCGGCATCTGACTAACTGACCAGATTCAGGAAGATTTTGCCAAAACAAAAGCGGACCCGTTCGTGAGCGCTAACGCATCTTCGCTACGCGCGCTCTCGCGGCAAAGATCTTACGTTCAGTTTTCCCCTGAACTACGAAGGAATCGTCATCGAGGGACGCTACGGAGATCTTCACGGACTCACCGTGCCTCAATTGACTGATGAAACTCACCGCCAGCTCCAGCACCCTGAATTGTGTCCCAACGGAGACAGCCAGCGCGTCACAGATCCAGTCTGTATAACGTGTGTTGTTTACATGTTGATTGATATCCAAGTCCGAGAAGCGCACGTGCCTTTCATCGGAATAAAGAGCTTCTTCCAACCAGGTAGGTTCTGGGAGCCCCCTTTCCATTGCCGCCGCCCGATGCAGTTCTAGATGCTCCAACAGCCCTCCCGGTCGCACAATCTTCATCTTCTGGGTGTTGACGATCAACCAGCTGGTGGAAGCCTGCAGAAAAACCTCTCCTCTATTGTTACGCCCAATAAAATCGCGCGTCGTCAACAAACGTTCAACAGAACGGGGCCATGTTTCCAAAGTGAACGCTTCTCCACCCTGAGGAGCGGCATTGTGTAGTCTGATCGCCAACCTCGATAACATGAATGTGAGATCGTGTTTCTCGAGCGCAGCATGGCCTACGCCCAGCATTTCTGCGTGTCGGGATGCAGAGTCCTGCATGGTCCTCTGCAGGTAGGACAAGTGAATGCAAGATGCTGCGTTTATTGCAGTCGATGGAACGGTGTATTCCGCAGTCAGTGTGGGATTCATGCGTCTCTAGGGCCCGAGGATCTAATGAGAATTAAAGCGGCCAAGATAAAGCAAGAGCGCGGTTGCCATCGCCCAATTCATTACATAGGGTCATATCAATGCCTGAAACAAGACATTCGGATCAAGGAAACGGCGGCGCAATCAGCCAGGATAAAGTCGTAGCAATCGACTATACGTTGCGCAGTGATGCTGGCGAGGTTATTGACAGCAGCAACGGGCGTCAGCCGCTGACATACCTTCACGGTCACGGCAATATTATCCCGGGACTGGAGAAGGCCTTGGAAGGAAAACGGGAAGGAGATTCTGCAACGGTCAAGGTCTCGCCTGAGGAGGGCTATGGGGTCCGGGACGATCGGTTGGTGACTCAGGTCCCGAGGAGCCAGTTCAGCGGCGTCGACAAGATTGAAAAGGGGATGCAGTTTCAAGCTCAGACCCAGCATGGAGCGAGGTTGTTTACTGTCACCCAGATTGAAGGCGATCAGGTAACGGTGGATGGCAACCATCCACTGGCTGGCGAAAATCTTAATTTCGAGGTGACTATTCGCGGCGTTAGAGACGCATCTCAGGAAGAAAAGGAACACGGGCACGTACATGGGCCGGGTGGGCATCATCATTAGCCCACACGGATTTCATTTTCCCCCCAAGTTGCGCTGAAAAATCCCATCTTGGGAGGAAACCGCTTGAATGATTCACGCGCGGACCTAGGTTGCGGTCTGCGCGCTTAAGCAGCACCAAGGATTTCCAATGAACATGCGTCAGGAATACGGTTACAACAGCAAAGTAGAAGGCGGGGTGGTCGTCACCCGTCTGGACGCCGCTGTGAACTGGATACGCAAACACTCCGTATGGCCAATGCCAATGGGGCTAGCCTGTTGCGCCATTGAGTTGATGGCTGTTGGCGGTTCGCGCTTTGATATCAGTCGCTTTGGCATGGAAGTCATGCGCTTTTCTCCACGACAGAGCGATTGTATGATCGTCGCAGGAACCGTGACCTATAAAATGGCTGAAGCCGTGCGTCGCATTTACGATCAAATGGCCGAACCAAAGTGGGTGGTTGCGATGGGAGCATGTGCGAGCACAGGCGGTATGTACCGCTCATATGCAGTTCTCCAGGGAGTGGATCGCATTCTGCCTGTTGATGTGTATGTGAGTGGGTGTCCCCCTCGCCCGGAAGCTCTCCTCGATGGGATGATGCGTCTGCAGCAAAAGATTGGGCGTGAACGTTCTGTATCGACGATCTTCACAGGACGCGAAACACCAGTGAAGACTGGTCCAAGCCTATAAGGACCCCACCATGGAGCCTATTACGCAAGAACATCCATTGCTTAACCGCTTCGACTACCTGACAGCGCGCCCAAGTCTCGACTGTTCCGCCTACAATTGTCCTCCAGAGCGCCTTGTTGAGTTACTACAGTCGCTGCGCGACAAGTTGGGATACAACTTTCTAACGGATGTAACCGCTATTGATAACGGCGTTGAAGCATCGCCCCGGTTTACGTGCGTATACCATCTCTACAATCTTGAAACGCACGAATATATCCGGGTTTGCGCGGATTGTTCAGACAATGAAAGGCCGTCAATAGCAAGTGTTGCACACTTGTTTCCAACCGCAGATTGGCATGAGCGGGAGACGTACGACATGCTGGGGATTGTTTTTGAGGGCCACCCAGACTTACGGCGGATCCTTATGTGGGAAGGGTACCCATATTTCCCTCTGCGGAAGGAGTTCCCACTTGCGGGAATCGAGACGGATTTTCCAAGCGAAGAAATCGCAGAAACTACGGGAGTCCGAGTTCGTCCCGCTCCAATGATGGGAGGACCGTTTCACGCAGACGTTGGACGCCCGATGAGTGAGTCGGAGCCACGGGCCAAGGATGAATCCTGGACAGAGAAGCGTGGTAAGGGCAACGCCGAGGATTGATTAGCCAAGCTTGGAGGCAATTACTTTCTCCTGTTGACAGTTTTCCGGCCAATTGGCACCCACGACGTTATTGAAGACGTCTGTTAATCCCATCTCCTGCTTGCGCGTCATCTGGCGCAATGGATTTCTCCTTTCGCTGCTGGCTACAATCCTTATGGCTTGGAGTTGGCCGGAGTATGCGAGTACAGACAGCCCGATTAAGCCGAAGGAAGTTTCGCGTTACGGGGCGATGTTAATCTTCCTTTTTCAAGGGCTGTCGCTACCAGTAGAACAAGTTTTGAGCGGGCTGCTTCGCTGGCGTCTTCACCTATTCTGCCAAAGCTGGAACTTCCTCTGGGCGCCGATTGTGGCATTGCTCTTTGTTGCGCTCTGTGGTCATTTGCTGCCTCCCGAATTGCGGGCGGGGATACTTTATCTGTCATTCCTCCCAACGACGATATCATCAGCCGTTATCCTCACGACGTCGGCAGGAGGCAATATCACCGGAGCACTGTTCAATACTGCCCTGTCCAACATCCTCGGGGTTGTCCTTTCCCCAATGTGGGTGCTGCTTATCCTCGGAGGGCAACTAGATGGTGAAGCTCGACCTGATGGTTCCGGAATGTTCATGAACCTGGCCACCTTGATACTATTCCCCTTCCTTTGCGGCCAGATCGCACGTCCATTCCTGCTTCCACTCATTTTGAAAATCAAGCCGGTGTTTCGGCATATCTCCAACGCCATCATCCTCTTTATGATCTACTCCGCCGTGGGAGAGAGTCTAATAACCGGTGCATGGCGCAACGCAGGAGGTTTTGCTACATTCATTGCTGTCGGAGGCGCGATTATTTTACTCCTGACAATATCTGTCCTGGTTTGGCTGAGTTCTCCCTTGTTCCTCAAGGAGACCTCCGATCGGATTACAGGCTTTTATTGCGGCTCTCAAAAGACTTTGGCCGCAGGCATCCCAATGGCTACTGCTATCTTCTCAAGCCACCCCACCCTTTCAAGCGCCTTGGGGATTATAGTCTTGCCGCTGATCATCTATCACCCAACACAGCTGCTTTTGGGCGGTGCGCTTGTATCGCACTTTCAAAGGCTTGGTAAGCTCTCTGGAGACCAAGAGATCTAGAAAAGAATCGGAATCAGGATACTGCAGGCAAGAGCTAACCAAAGGGTGGTAAGTAGATTCAGTATTACCCCTGTCTTTGCCATTGTAGCAATAGTCACTTTGCCTGATGAGAAAACGATTGCGTTGGGCGGAGTAGCGACTGGCAACATAAACGCCATGGATGCGGCAAACGTCGCTGGAATCATGAGTAACAATGGGTCGATTCCAAGACCAGGCGCCATTGAAGCGAGCAACGGAAGGAATATCGCGGCAGTAGCAGTGTTCGAAGTAACTTCCGTGAGGAAAGTGATCAAGAGGCAGACAAGAATTACTACCAGGAATGGAGGAAGAGCAGGCGCCTGAGACGCAGTATTGGCGATCAGATTTGCCAAGCCGCTGTCGATGAATCCTCCAGCCAGTGCAAATCCCCCTGAAAACAACAAGACAATCGACCACGGAAGCTCGGCAAAAGCCTTTTGATCGAGGAGACGTCCACTCCGAGAAGGAATAATAAACAGAAACAGCGCCATAAATATGGCTACGACCCCATCATCCACCCGCTTGAAGGGAGCCCACAAGCTGCTCCAGCCAGGAATCGTAAAAACATCCAAGGGAATATCATTCCGGAACACCCACAGCAGGCCGGTACACAGAAAAATGAGCCCTACGCGCTTCTCTTCAGAAGACATAGGCTCAAGTCGCTCGTAGGCCTCACTGAAAGACTTTGACTGCAGTGGGAAACTCTTGAGCTTCCGAAACTGAAATTGGATGAGGGTACATGAGACGATAACAACAACACCAATCGCAATTGGAACGCCGAGAAACATCCAGCGGGCAAAAGTGACTGGATCCGCTCCCGGCAGCAGATCCCGCATAACTGACGCAAAGACTAGATTTGGCGGAGTGCCAACGAGCGTTGCAATGCCCCCAGCAGAGCACCCGTATGCGATGGCCAGAACGATTGCTGTCTGCAGTGCAGACTTAGCTTCGCCGTCCTTGGAAACATCCAGCTCATCAATGACCGCCAATCCAATGGCAACCATCATCATTGCAGTTGCTGTATTGGATATCCACATTGAGAGGACGGCCGAAACAACAAGGAATCCCAAGACAATCCTCTGCGGTTTGTGTCCGATTCGCGCCAGGATGAACAGTGCGATTCGATGATGCAGTTGCCATCGTTGCATCCCTATAGCAATGAGAAATCCTCCCAGGAACAAGAGGATCATCGGGTTCATGTAACTGGCGGCAGTCTCTGCAGTGCTTCTAACGTCGAAGAGTGGAAAGGTAACAATCGGGACCAGTGATGTAGCCGCAAGAGGCAACGCTGCGCTAATCCACCAGATCGCCATAACAATGGCCGTAGCCGCCATGCCACAAAGAGGCACGTTATGATTTTGTGATCTTAAGACAAAGAATGTTATTAAGGCAAATACAGGCCCAGCCCATAGGCCAACTCGGGCGACATTCAGCGAACGATTCATTCAGGGAGTAGCGATGCGTTGAAGGGTTTTACGAACGTGTAGTAGCAAGATCGGAGTATGACTTATCTTGCAAGCCCCGTAACCTGCCGAGTCTTCCTTGTCCGGTAAAGCATTACTTGATCAAGCTTTGATCCGGCGCAGTCAATAAACACAATCAGAACTGAGGGAGGATTACTCTCGGCTTAATGGCAACCTGACCCTGAGGAAAGCAACTCCATCGGCTTCGTCCTTTCGCTCCACGGTCGCACCGTACTTACTCGCAACCGAGTCAATGAAAGCAGCCCTCTGCTCTACGGAATGAGTGGAGGTATCCTGCACGCTACTCCGTGGCCGATTCGGGGTGTCATCCTGAATTTCGATAAGAATGCCCCCTATGACCAAAGTTGCTCGAATAGTGAGACGGAGCCTGGCGCCCGCCCTTAGCGCTACGTCATGGGCCGCTACGAAGAGAAGATCGCGCAGATCCTCCTCAATTAAACGAACCTGAAGATTCTCGTCAGGGACCTCTACAATGACCTCAGATCCCTTAGGTAGCAACGCCTTAAGGGTCGCTGCTTCGCCCGACAACCAGTCACGTAGTTCAACTTGCTCAACAATATCCGGGAAGCGGGAGTTTATCTTTGAAAGCCAGCGTAGTAATTCCTGCGCCCGCTGTGCACTGTCTCTAATTATCTCCAGTTCGTCTTGAAGGGGATGATCCTCAGGCAGCTCATTAACGACACTGTCACTGATTGCTGACAACCCGACCATGATGTTATTAAAGTCGTGGAGTAGCGACCGCATCGCCGCAGACCTGGATTCGTAAGCCACCTGACGGTTCATAATGTGGGTAGAGATGTCTATGAATCAGAAACCGGCTCAGGTTCAGCGATGCCCACCACCTCTTCTCCGGGCTCAGGAACGATGATACCAGCGTCCCTGTATTCCCTGATCTTGTTGCGTAGTGTTCGTAAGGCTATTCCAAGGGCGTTGGCAGCTTTTGTCCGGTTCCCATTGAATGCTCGAAGCGCCCCTAAAATACACTCTTGCTCAACCTGCGATAAGGGAACGATTTCGTCACCTTTCAAGTCCAGGGATGGTATCTGAGGAAAAGAGGCTTCACTCGTTGACGAGAGAACCAGTCCGAGCATCTCAGGTTCGATAAGCCTACCATCGCCGCTCATGATTACCGCGCGCTCTATGGTGTTTTGCAGTTCCCTGACATTTCCCGGCCAATCATGATCGCAGAGCGCTTTCAGGGACCTGCCCGACAAGCCCTTAACCGCAACACCATTCTTTCTGCTGGCGCGCTCCACAAATGCGCGAGAGAGAAGGGGTATATCCTCCTTTCGCTCTCTTAGCGAAGGGTTATAAATCGGAAACACATTAAGTCGGTAATAGAGGTCTTCGCGAAAGTCCCCCTTTTCAACGCTAAGCTTTAGATTCCTGTTCGTGGTGGCAATCACCCTAACATCCACCCTGATTGTCGTATTGCCCCCTACCCGCTCGAACTCACGTTCTTGTAGGACCCGAAGGAGTTTCGCCTGAAGTCCCGGTGAGATTTCACTGATTTCGTCCAAGAGGATGGTTCCTCCATCTGCAAGCTCGAATCGACCTTCCCGCCTTCCTGTTGCCCCGGTAAAAGCGCCTTTCTCGTGCCCAAAGAACTCACTCTCTATCAAGGTTTCTGAGATAGCTGCACAATTGACGCGAATGAACGGAGCGCTGGCTCGATTGCTGGCCTTATGAATCTCATTGGCCACCAGCTCCTTTCCGGTACCACTTTCTCCCTGGATGAGAACTGTGGCCTGTGTCCTTGCAACGCGCTCGATTAGTTGGCGGACCTTCCGAATGGGCTCACTCTGCCCCAGCAGCTCGTTCGATCCAACATCTTCCTTACTATAGAAACGGGCAACATTCAGAATGTGGCGATACTGTTCGGCCTTCTTGATCGTTATCTCGATCTGCCCACTCGAGAACGGTTTTATCAAGTAATCAAAGGCACCCATCCGCATGCTGCTTACGGCAGACTCTACAGTGGCATGGCCCGTCATCATCACAACAAAAGGAGGGTCTGGTTGTTTTCCGATCTCCTCCAGTAACTCAACGCCATCGCCATCCGGGAGCCTCAGATCGAGGAAGATGAGGTCAAATCGTGTTGCAGGTATTGTAGCCTTCGCCTCTTCAAGTGTTCCTGCAACTGAGACAGTATAGCCCTTCTTACGAAGCTGACTCTGAAACGTGCGACAGACGATAGGTTCGTCGTCAATAACCAGAATTTGCTCAAATGGCATGGGGAGAGCTGAAGCCTGACCACATGGTAGGCAGCTTTTGCCGACTTATCAAGACGCGTTCTTTAAAAGAGGACTAGAACCATACTCTGGCCCCGATCAAAACATCTCTCGCGCGCATCACGCTCGTTATATCTTCAATTCGACCAGCTCGTCTGGCTACATCGCTGGATTCGCTGTACAGCAGTTGTCCTGCAATGAATACGTTGAAACTATTTGTGAGGCGCCATGCGAACTCAGTCTCCATCTCGAAATCTTCCCGAGTCAGAAGTGGTCCGCCCACTCGCGTTTCCTGAACAGTGAATTGATCCCGAAAGTAAGCTGCAGTCAAGTGGAGCTCCAGGCGATCTCCGATCCAGCCAGCCTGAAGACTGCTTCCAACTCTGTAGTAGTCATAATAACCTGACGAATTATCCCTCCGAACCCTGCCATTCACACTGAAGTTCGTATACACCGACTTCGTCCAATGATGCTTTACATAAGCCTCAATGTCCCAGTATCTGAAAGCTAGCGGAACTGGCTCAGGAAAGGACCTCCCACGGGCATCGCGTGCATTCCTGGAGTAAAAACATCGCTCCTTTTGTGCGAACTCTACGCCAAGGGTGGATCTCTTCCAAAGTGGTCCAAAAAATTCTACCTCGAGCCCCTGATCATAATAATCCTCATCCTCGAGTGCGTAAAAAGATCGTGCATAGCGTCCAGATACGCGCGCATGCCAACCACGCTCCAATGGAAAGCGAATGCCCGGCGTTGCCTGTAGCAGATTCAACTGAATTCTACCTGCAATCGGCTCCAGTTCCCGAAGGGTTCGATCATAGATCTGGTCGATGAAGACGTACGAGATCGGCAACAGGTATCCAATCCCATTGGCGGAACTTCCTGCCCATTCACCCTGAAGAAGCGCGAACACTTCATTATCTGCAAACTCCGTGTTCGAAAGCTGCTTTGCTTCAAAAAGCGCGAGCGCTACAAAATCTGGTGTATCAGTTCCGGACGGCAGCCTTTCGAATGAATTCAGAGACCTGAAGTATCCATAATAGTCTCCAACGTTGCCGTTATCGGCTCTGAGGACGTTATCCGTCCACCCGATCCCAACGGAACTAGATCCGTCTATTTTCCACGTGGGCGTCGTAAATTGATCAAAAATTTCATCGAAGAACAGCTCAGCAGGAATCTCTTCCAAAGTTGACGGTGATACACGCACCTCTTCTGTCGCAATATCCAGCAACGCTTCGAACGCCGGGTCGCCGTCTCCTGGTGCAAACAGACCATCGATGAAATCATCTTGTGCTGTCTGTGCAGAAAGCGAGAAAGCAAGCGTAAGCAGCCAGACTGGCAGCAGTTTCGTCATCTACGGAGAGTTTGTGGCATTGCTATGGTCTATCTTCAGCCTTCTTGCAGCAAGGGAGTAGCACATTTTCCTCCGAAATTGGTGAATCGGGCTCAAGATACCCCTAGGACGCCTCATTGGCATATGCAGTGCTAACGTGGGTCCTAAAAGCTTTAACGATGGTTCATTTGGGGTAAAGAAAAGGTAATCTCGATCTCGAGATTATACTGAAGATGAAGGGTCCGGTGTTCTCGGGGTTACCGCCGGACCCTTCTTCTTTGAGGTTGATCAGAGGAATTGCTCCGACATCCTTGACGAAGTTGCGAATGTCGAACAAAGCTTCGCCATCAATGAAGGAACTTACCATCCAACAATCTGAGGCCGTTAAGGCATGGGTCAACGAAGGAGCCACTCTTGCAGAGATTCAAACCCGGCTATCTGAAGAGTTCGGTGTCACGATGACGTATATGGATGTCAGGTTTCTGATCGAGGATCTCAACCTTGAGCTACGCGATAACAGATCTGGCTCGGCTGCTCCTGAACCTGATTCTCAGGTGCTTGGAGATGATGCAGGTGCAATCCTCGATGATGAGCCTGAATTGATCGGCGGAGGTAAAGTTACAGTGGATTTGGACCGGGTTGCACGAGCGGGAGCCGTTGTTAGCGGCAATGTTACGTTCAGTGACGGTCAAAAGGCCCAATGGTATCTGGACCAATTCGGCAGGCTTGGTCTTGACCCAGCCGACAGCGAATATCGACCCAGCCCAGAAGATATCCAGTCGTTCCAGAAGGAACTACAGGCACTTCTGCAACAGCATGGATTTTAATCCTGAAAGTTGAGGAAGCTGATAAATGGCGCACGATCCTCAGGAGTCATCAACTCCTCGAGCGACTCCATTGCTTTACGTTTCCCAGACTGTCCGCCGATCGCATAATCCTTCAGGGATTCATCGTAGTGGAAAGATCCGCTGCCCTGCAGGGTCAAGGAATTCGCAACTACCGAGCCGTAGATGTTCGTCCCCCCGGGTAGGGTAATATCAGCGTTGGGGGCATATATAAGGCCGCTGTATGCACCGCTTCCCTGGAAGTCTATCTTTTGGCGGTTGCCTGACGTTCCCCATATCTGAGTTTGATGAGGAGAAAGATTGTTCAGTAATCCTGCCCCTGAAATAACTGCGTCGCCAGCGAGATAGATTGCGAGGCTCGAGTTCCCATCGGCCAAGCGAATCTTGCCCCCTTGAATGATCTGCAGGGTCTTGCCGGCGTTGGGCAGGACAAATGTAACGTCACCTTTCACAGTGAGAGTTCCATCACCCTGTACTGTCAATGAGTTAAAGGAATATGTGCGGGACTCCCCAGCTACGCCGATAGAGGCCGCTCCATACGGAAGCAGATATGAGCCACGGTATTCGCTTATCTCCTCTGGAGCTTCAATGCTTTCAAACTCGGCTGTAAAGTCTGTGAGCAAGTAGCCTGTCGCCACCTTACGCCCATCCACCTTCCACAAGTCTGTTGTATCTTTGGGGTCCCATTCATTGGGGTTCAAAGGTCCAACTTGCCCCCCCCAACCCATCTCCAGAGCATAGGGATCGCTCGAGCCGACATACGCATATCCATAGACGCTGGAAGAGCCCAGGACTATTGCCCCCATTGATTTTGTTGCCGCCGCTATTGAAACATTGTCGTTCCTTACGTTGGTGCTATATGGCACATATGGCGTGGAGAAGTCGTTATCGGGGTTGGAGACCCAACTGTCGAAGGTCGAGTTTCCATTCCACAAGACGTGAATGTAGTCCTTCACCAATAGTCCGAAGGTAAAAAGCTTTCGGCCTTCCTGTCGAATCTCTGCTTTGAGCCAACGTTGCACAGGACCACCGACAGGTGGTTGCACCTCGGCGCGGGCGACAATCGTCGTGTTCCCTCCCTTGTAATCAAAGACGTACACCTTCACGTTCCCCTGAACTCCTTGCTTGAATGCAAAGTTCGTATAGGTGCGCCGGGCATCAGCACCGGCAATATACCATCCGCTCCAAGCGGCGCCCCCTGTTGCGGATTGATTGATTTCCCACAAGCCGTACTCAATCCCGGCTTCAGCGAGGTTCATGCACGCCAGCTGATAGTAATTTCGATCAGCCATCGACAGGGCGCTCGCGCTGAGCTTCAGATAAGCTGGAACGCCAAAGCCACCGAGTATCATGACAAAAATCAGAACTGCGATCAGTACGCTGCCTCGCTTGGATTCCAGTTTTGCTACTTCGTGCATGACTTTAGTGCGCTAGCTTGTTTCGCAGCATAAAACGCGCGGTTGACAATGAAGCATCGTTTGACCAGCCCATCGGGACACTCCTGTTTGTTTGAATTACAAGCTGTGTAGACTTGGTGGCTGTGCTTGCAGATGCGAAGTTTCCTTGTAGCGGGATGTCGTTTCCATTCGAGTCAAAGGCGCGAAACTGCAGAGAACTGATGTCCGTTAGGAGAATGTTCTCGCCGGAACTGTCTTTCCGAATGAAGGCGCCATCAGCGCTAACATAGCGATATTCGACTTCTCCCTTTATCGTCTCCAGGCGCAGTGTATGAGAATTAACCCACTTTGCATCAGAAGCCATCCAGGCATCGCGGGAGAACCGGGTAAGCATTCGCTGATAGCTACCCTCCATTGAAGAATAGTTCTCCAGTGCAAAGCCAGATTGATTCACAAAGATCGTTGCCGAAAAAACACCGGCTAGAACAAGCGAGCTCAGGCTGACGGCCATGAGAACTTCCACCAGTGAAAAGCCACGACTACGTCTGGAAGTATCAGTTGCTGCTGAAGTAGTAGTCATAGACCCCTCCTTTTCCATATAGGACAAACATCTGCCGTGAGTGCTGGACACCGCCCAAATCCTTCCACGAAGCGGTTATGGTAATTCTCTTCAGCTCGGTTGCTTCGTCCTGGATTGTGCGCGTTATCGTTAAGCCCTTATTGGCAAGCGTTGGGTTGTTTTTGAACGCATCCGGCGTCGGTAAGCTCGCCTGAGCAGGCAGTTGCGACAATTTTGCCCAATTAAATGCTCGCACCTGCTCCGCCTCGTCTTGCAGGACTTGGCCGACCAAAGTGGTAGTTCGAGCGGCATCCATCTGCTGCATGCCCAGCTGAAGCGCCAGAATTACTGCTGCGATGGTAATTCCAAGAATGCTCATCGCCACCAGGACTTCCACAAGGGAAAATCCACCTCGAGAATACTCGGTAACCACAGCATGGTCCGAGGCTCTCTGCCCCGGCGCCACAGTAAGGGCAACCGAATCCGTACTATTACCCCATAAACACATCGTAAAGGAAGGCCGAAATCCCACCTAGGGCCTTCCCTTCATCTGATCGGACGGTTGAGAGATAAGGTTAGTACCTGGTCCAGCAATTTAACATAGGATTTACAATGTCGGGGCTATCTCTCGTCTAAAGGCAGCGACGGATCCAACTTCAAAGCACCTTGAGGTAACCCCGGATGATTGCGCTCCGCCCAAGCTGCAAACGCGATCATCCCTGCATTGTCTCCAGTATGCTTGGGCAAGGCTGGGAGAAAAGTTAGTTTGCGAGACAGAGCCAAGGCCTCCATCTCCCTGCGAAGTGAACGATTGTTCGCAACCCCTCCTGACAGCCCCAGGCTCTTGTAGCGTCCCGTCTTCAGCATATGTGAAGTTTTTATCACCAATGCCTCCACAACCGCATGCTGATAGCTTGCGCAGACGTGCTTGAAGTCCTTCTCCAAGGCCCCATCGTCTAGAGATTCCAGCAGATAGCGCAGGCTGGTCTTGAGCCCAGAAAAACTGAATCGCGCGTCAGCTTTACCGGGAAAAGCCCGGGGGAATGAGAACCTCGATGGTTCACCTCCTTCAGCAGCCCTCTCGATCAGAGGCCCCCCCGGATAGGGCATCCCTAGCATCTTGGCGCCCTTATCCAACGCCTCGCCAGCGGCATCATCGACGGTCTGAGCGATGATCCGTATCTGTTTCTCCGCATTCAACTCAAACAGCATCGTATTACCGCCTGAGACGATTAGCCCGATGTGCGGCAGAAGTCGCCGGAGTCTGTCCTCAAAGCGCTGAGGATTTTCGGAATGCACGGGTATGAAAGGCGACCATGCGTGCCCCCGTAGGTGATTTACGCCAATTAGCTCAGCATTCCAGGCAAGAGCCAAAGCTCTGGCGCTTGATAAGCCCAAAGCCAGGCACGCAGCTAGTCCCGGCCCGCGCGTTACTGCCACGCTAGAGGGTGTCCGATCACTCAGGAAGTTTGTGACTTCCTTTAGGATGACCGGCAGATTTTCCAAGTGCTCGCGGCTTGCAAGCTCGGGGACTACGCCACCGTATTCCTGATGTCGCTCGATCTGCGATTGAACCCACTCCCCGATCAGGCCCCGCTGAGGATCAAACAAGGCGACCGCAGATTCATCACAGGAACTCTCTATTGCCAAGAGCATTTGCTCAGCAAAGAGAAGCACGTGCGCCCAGCCAAGCCTCTTTCAGCTATTCGTTTGGTGCCAGACGGGGCGCATCAGCCATCACTCGCGCTAAATCTTCAACACGTATCGGCTTACTCAGAAAGCTGTTCATGCCCGCAGCAAGGCATCGATCACGATCGCTCTTACTGACTGATGCGGTCAGAGCAATGATATATGGTTGCTGTCGGACTTCTGAGGATTCGCGTATAGCCTTCGCGGCGGATAGACCATCCATCTCCGGCATTTGTACATCCATCAGAATGATGTCATACGGCTTGCTCAAGGCTGCTTCCACTGCCTCGAGTCCATTTTCAGCAATGTCGGGCTCCACTCCAAAACGTTTGAGAAGCAACGAGGCTACTTTGCGATTCACAGGGTTGTCCTCTGCAAGCAATACACGGAGTCCCTCATATGAGGCCGATGCTGGTCCTCCATCTTGACTAGAGTCTTGCTGCATTGGAATCGCCTCCTTGTCTGACAGTGGCAAGACCACCCGGAAATAGAATCTACTGCCTCTTCCCTCTTCACTTTCCACCCAAATGTCACCGGACATCAACTGGACAAGCCTGCTGCTTATAGCCAGACCCAGTCCAGAACCGCCATACTTTCTCGTCGTGGACGAATCCATCTGAGAGAAGGGCTTGAAGAGGCGATCAAACCGGTCTTCCGGAATGCCAATGCCTGAGTCTTCGACAAGGAAACGTAGTGTGGCCTTCTGCCTGTCGATATTCTCCAGATCGACTCGCACAGTGATGCCACCTACTTCTGTAAACTTTATGGCATTTCCAATAAGGTTGAAAAGAATCTGACGCAGACGCGTAGGATCTCCACTGACAATCTCCGGGAGATCGCACGCTAAGTTTGCCCGCAGTTCCAGTCCTTTGGCTTCGGTTTTATATTCGAGCAGCCGGACCGTATCGGTAATCAGTGACGGCAAATTGAACGCGATCTCTTCGAGATCAACCTTACCAGCCTCGATCTTGGAAAAGTCCAGGATGTCATTAATGATCCCAAGTAGCGTTTCACTGCTTTGTCTTACAGTGAGCATGAAGTCGCTTTGCTCAGGCGTCAGCGAAGTTTGCTCCATGAGGGTGATCATGCCGAGAACCGCATTCAATGGAGTACGTATCTCGTGGCTCATGTTCGCGAGGAACTGGCTCTTCGATTGATTGGCTGTCTCTGCTTTGACGGCCATCTCATTTGCCCGGGCGATTGCCTGTTCCAGTTGGGCATTAATCAGCATGAGCTCCCGGTTGAGCGCTTCTGCCCGTTGCTTGGACAGCTCCAGATCCTGAGTCATTGCCCGTTGCTCTGTCACATCACGTGATATCGCAGCATGTCGGTAAATTCGGCGGGAAGCATCCTTGATCGGATAAATCTCCAGATTGATCCAACGTGTGCTGCCGTCTGGTCGCAATACTCTGAACTCGGTGTCCAGTCGGCCGGTCAGTTGAAACTCCACGCTCTTATATTGGCGAAGAAAGGCCGCCCGGTCCTGTGGATCAATTCCCTCAATGAAAGATTCAGGGTCTGCATAGAGTCCTTGAGCATCCAACCCCCAAATAACCTGATAGGCTGGCGACACATACAAGAGACGCGCACCCTCGCGTAGCCAAAACGCGTTATCTACACTGGCGCCAAATTGCTCCAGAACCTCGCGAGCGTCAACGGACAGTGAGCCTTGACTTGGGATCTTTGGAGATACCGCTGAACAGCTAATGTTCCTGCTGGAAAACTCTGGGCTCAAGAACGTAGGAGACTTGTAACCAGGCAAGAATTCCTGAGTGACGTCTCTGGCTATAGCCAGGAGCAGCTTTCTGTCGTCTTCTGCATCAACTACAGAGCGTGTGATCTCCAGCCAACGAGCCGACCGGCCTGGAAAGCGCACTTGTATGGTTAGCCGCCGTGGCTTGGAGCTCTTCATGACTTCCTGATCATCACGGGCCAGCTCCCTGGCGCACTCCGGGGTCCATAGCTCCAAGTCCTTCAGGTCTGATGGGGATTCGCCTTCCCTGCCTACAAACTTGAGGAAAGCCTCATTCGCCCAAGCATAGTCGCCGGTCTCGTGTTTAATCCAAACTGGATCTGGAGACCCCTGCAACAGAAGCGCAGCGAAATCCAACTCACAGACGCTGGATGCCGTCCGGGCGTTTATGGTCGCTGAATCGGCGCGCCGTTGCCCCCTTTTAGCTAAGGAATCTTTCGGTGGATTATCAAACACTTGGAGAATAAGTTGCGGAGCCTCGCGATAAGACATCGACTAAACGCAAGGGCACTTTAATGAGGCGCACCGGAAATCTCATTCATTTGCAATCCAGGCATCTATCTCGTCAATCCCGCAGCTGAAGTTTGACCCCGTGCTCAGGTCTCCGCAGTTTTGCCCACGTGATGAGAGAGGTGTTACTGATAACTGTTGATCCCGCCAAGGCGCCGCAGGACAAAATTGATCAAGTCAAAGCTCTTGCAGGAGGTCTTCAAGTCGTAGTTACAGCCGACCCAATTGAGATCAAGAAGCTTCAAGATCGCGTAGAAATCGTGGCTGGGCCCTCTCGCACTGTGATCTGGCAGGGGTCAAAACTGCGATGGATTCAGCTATTTTCAGCTGGAGCGGACGCCTTGATGAAAGCTCCTTCCCTACCCCAAGGCATCCTCGTCACCACTACTTCTGGAATGCATGGTCCTCAAATGGCGGAACTCGCGTTCACCCACTTGCTCTTTCTGGCGCGTGGCATCAGGACGCGGATTCGCCACCAGAATGAGAGATTCTGGCCGAGACAGGAGCAAATCCATGATGTGGTTTATTTGTCCGGTAAGACGATGCTCATTGCGGGCCTGGGCCCCATTGGCCGCCACATAGGAACAATAGCAAGGGCGTTCGGAATCAAAACGGTGGGATTTCGCCGGGATCCAACGTCTGAATGCCCGGAGGTGGATCATATTGTGGGGCCTGACGACCTGGATAATGCGCTAGGGAGTATCGACATCGTGATGAACGTGCTCCCTCATACCTTTGAAACAGAGCGCTTTTTTGATAAGCGTCGCCTGAGATTATTAAAGTCCTCTTGCTTCTTCATCAATCTTGGCCGGGGTAAAACGGTCGATGAAGCGGCTCTCGCGCAACTGCTTCTGGAGAAGAAAATTTCTGGAGCGGGTCTCGATGTTTTTGATACTGAACCGCTGCCCCCTGATTCACCGTTTTGGAAGCTGGAGAACGTGCTGATTACGCCGCATGAGGGTGGCTCAATTCCGGATTACGTAGCGCAGGCACTGGGTATTTTTATCGAAAACCTTGCTCGTTACCAGCAGGGCAAACGCCTTCGCAACGAAGTCGATTTGCAACATTACCGAAGCTAAGAACGCATTGTTGTCCCCTCTCCAAAAAAAGACCGGCCGCTGCACGATGACAGTGGCCGGTCGAGAGAGTTGCTGAAGTATCGCGCCTTAGTGACTTTTGACTGGGACGCGCTGTGGCTGCTGAACTTTCTGATGCTCATCAGCGATCGGCTTGAGGTAGCCTAGCTTGATCAGGAGGAAGAACACCAGAATGCCCAAGAGGGCCAACGTGAGGGCCAAGAGTGGGCTGGTGCCGCTGATGGATAGCAGCACCGAGAGTGCGCCAAAGCACAGGCTGATCCCATATAGGGCCAGGACGGTGTGCTGGTGCCCCAGCCCGAGACGCATGGCGACTCGATGGTGAATGTGATCTTTGTCTGCCGAGAAGATAGCGCGTTGTTCAGCCGCGCGACGAAGGACAGCGAGTGTAGTGTCTAAAAGCGGAAGCCCGAAAGCGACGACTGGGACCAGAATGGTTAAGCCGAGATCGGGCTTTGCAGTAACCGGCAGCGCGAAAGTGGCCAGCATGTATCCCAGGAACAGACTGCCACAATCGCCCATGAATATGGCTGCCGGGTACCGATTGTGCGCCAGGAAGCCGAGCAAGCTTCCGACGAATATTGCGACGAAGACGAAGTCAGGGCCGTAGCCCTTCAGTGCAAAAGCGATTGTTACAGAGACCACGCCGATGATCGAGACGCCGGCAGCAAGGCCATCTAAGCCGTCGATGAGGTTCACCGCGTTGATAAGCAGGACGATCCAGAGGACGGTAGCCCCGGCGCTTAGCAAATCACCGTATGCGCCCATGTCGCCAATGATGGCTGCGGGAAGGGAAAAGCGCGCGCCGCCAGCGACAGCGACGATAGCTGCAGCAATTTGGAAGAGCAGCTTGGTGCGCGCGCGCATTCCCTTAATGTCATCCCAGAGCCCAACGGCTGCGAGTAGCAGACCGCCAAGAAGGATCTGGGGATCTGGCACGCGGATCAGCCATGCAGAATCTGGCATGAATTGCCGCAGCAGCGAGCACCCGCCGATAGCGAGAAAGAAGGCGATAACGATTCCAAGGCCCCCCAGCCGTGGAATTGGTTTCACGTGCATTGAGCGAGCGTTCGGCTGGTCGTATAGCCCATGACGAAGCGCCATGCCCTTAACAAGGAATACCATGTACAGCGACAAGAGGAACGCCACCCCGAGGATGCCGATAAAAAGCGGCCAAGCGAAATTTTTGATAGCCAATGCGTCCATAGCGATAGATCAGCGACAGTGGCGACGAGACAAAGACAGCGTGAGAAATACAAATGGGTTCTATGTGGAAATGCAAGTCTCAATAGCGACATTTCTCGAATTTGGATACGTGTTTTCCGTTATACGACTAAAGGCTTACTCATCAAACATCCTGTAATACGCCTTAATCTCACATCTTAAGGCCCGTGTGCACTGGGCGCAGCAGCTCTCTTGAACTTGGACAGCAGTTGCATATGAGTGCTCTACTGTGCGGGCTCTTCGCAGATTTCTCCTTCTCCTTATCATTCTTGCAGGATCCACCTTGATCCTGGTCTTCCTTTACCGGCGCCAAAAGCGTCCGGAGCTGGTGGAGAGAACGCAGATCTATAAAGGGATATATTATCAGTGCGTGGACCTTCCCGGGAATCTACCGGGACACGGGCGGGTAATGGTGGTTGAGGTCCAGCTGCTCGCGCCCGGAGTTGAGGTTCTGCTGAGACCATTTGATCACGATCTGATTGGCGATGGAGCCCATTACCGCTTAACTTATGGAGATCTTGAGATTCGCCGATACGACCTGCCTATTCTACTCAACGGAGTGCGATACGAGCAGGCCGAATGGTGGCAATCAATTCCCGGGCTCCCAAAGGCCGTTCACGAGACCATTGTCATAGATGGACAGGCTTCGCACAGGCATGAGCACAGCTATCTGCTTTGGTGCGACGAAAACGCCATGCTGACGATGGAGAAGACAAAGCCGCCATCGGCCTATGCACTGGAGAACGCCGTGTGGGCGCTGGGCATTCAGGGCATTACAGTGAGCGATGGTAAAGTATCAAACCACCTGCAGAAACACCCTCCGTCTGATGTGATTCCAATAACCTTCGTGGGAATAGATCCGAGTCGATCGAACCTGTGGCTAATCGCATTTGAAGGGACGACAGAGCTTGGAATGGCACAGTTTGCGGCAGACCTTGGAGTGCGGGACGGAGGGATGCTGGACTCGGGGGACGCCACAACTCTGATCATTGGAAAAGGGGCCAAAGGGCTGTCTGCCTACACTGGAATACGAGGGGCAAGACCTCTGGCGTCCTGGATTGGCGTCCGTGCCGAAGAGATTGATCGATAGAAGGACAATAGGTGAATCGTCCCCAGGGAGAATCGCCCGGTTAAAATGAAGAGCGGCGGTCCTTATCGAACCGCCGCTCCTGAAACTTGGCCTCTTATTCGGACCTCACCCCTGCCGCAGGGAAGCAGGTATCTTACTGCCAGAACCAGTTCCAGCCACTGATTCCCCCGCCGAAGCGGTAGTTCCAGCGTCCGAAGTATTCACTGGTCCACACCAAGCGCCAGAACCCGGAAGGTTCACGGTCGTAGAGGAAGATGTTGGGAAGTACGGATTCTTCGTTGATCCAGAACCAGGCGCCATAGCCTTGGCCGGAGTGCCAGACCCACGGGTAGTCCGTGTCATGAATCCAGCCGATGCCGGTGTCTTTCCATCCGGTGCCGGGAATAGTCGGGATGTGATCCCAGAGCGAGACTGGCACTGGTCGCTCCACGCGTTGACCTTGAGGCACGTAAGCAACATTATCCACGAAGGCCGCCGGAGCGCCACTTTCACTGGAACCACTTGCCGAGATGAGCAAACGGGTGAAGCCGCTTGAAACAGGCTCATTGAAGGCCCACTCGCCCAGGACTTCTGGTGGCGCCTCGGAATCAAGACCGAACTCTGAGATCTCGTAACCCGTCAGGGCGATAACCTTGAAGGTGTCGTGCTGGTTGTCGATGAGCAGCCATGCATCCATCCAACCGTCAAAGCCTTCGAGCAGCACCTCACGGTTTCCGGCTACATCCATGAAGATGCCCGATTCGCCACGCTCGAACAGAAGATCAAACGCATCGAACAGGTTGCCTTCATCATCGGTGGTTTCCACTGCGAGCTTCAGCTTGGATCCAATCGCGTCGCCCATACGAAAACGCAGATATAGGGAGCTCAGCGATAAATTATCGTTCTGAGGCAGCACCACCGCGCCATGGACTTGTTCACCGGCCTCAGGAGCAAACGAAAGAACGCGGCTGTTTGGTCCCAGATAGAGGTCGTCCACAACATCGATCTTGCGCGGAGAGGCAGCAGCAAGCGGCTTGGCGTCGCTCAGATCCGAACCACGAAGACGTGGCGTAACGGAAAGCCAGTTATCCAGAGAGTTCTCGTCAATTGGATCAACCAGCAGCCAATCCGTGCGTTCATCCAGGGTAATCGTAGCCGGCTTGGAGTCCTTGGCGCCGGCAGGGTTGATCGCCCGCAGAACATATTCGCCGGCATCGGCTTCAGAAAACGCTTCTATCGTAAGGGTCATCTTCGTTGCGCCGGGGATCGCCTTCCCATTTCGCAGCCACTGGTAGCTGATCGGACCTGTGCCATCGGCTTGTCCGCTAAGCGTGAGTGGCAGCCCAGGGCCCACCGATCCGCTCTCAGGATGGCTGACAAATGCCGAAGGAAGTGGCTGAACCGCGACCGGCAGCTTTGCCGATGTTGCCGTTCCACCTGCATTGATGATCTCAACAAAGAACTCCAACTCTTGGCCATAGCTCAGAGGGAGTGACTGGAAGGTGCTTGACGCTCCTTCAGCATGCAACGTTTCCTGCCCGCCGACCGGTGCGGACCACCAGCGATACGTGAATGGAGCCGTGCCTTTGGCGCTTACCGAGAAGTTTGCCCGCTCGCCATCCTTGACCTGTGTGCTGTAGCTCACATTGGTCACAACCGGCGCTGCTGGTTCAACGGTAACAGTGATTGTTTCGGTGTCGCGGAAGCCATAGGAATTGCTCACGCGCACCCAGTAGTGCTGGTCTCCCAATCCCTGCAATTCACCCGTATTCAACGTGCTGCCGGTGGCGCCTTCGATCGGGTTACTCATGTCGCCGCTCTCGCCGCGATACCATTGGTATGAGATCTCCCCTACTCCGTTGGCTTGGACGGATAGCTCCGCGCCTGCGAACTCCTTGACGTTCGTGGCCTGAGTGTGGGTCTCGACTTGTGGCACAGGGAGCGACAACACGATCGCATCGCTATTAACACTTCCCTGGGCGTTGCTCACGCGCACCCAGTAGTAAAAGTCTGTAGCGCCCGTCAGCGGCTCTGTGGTGTAGGTGCTGGTCGTCGCACCCTCGATCGGTGAGCCCATGTCGCCACTCTCTCCCGCATACCACTGGTAACTAAGCTCGCCAGAGCCCATAGCGGTTACAGTCAGGTCAACACGGCTGTGCTCGGGGACCGAGAGATTATCTGACAACTCCACGATAAACGGAGGAGATGGTTGAACATCCACCACCATGGTTTCGCTGTTCGTAGCGCCGGTGGCATTAGTCACCTGAACCCAAAAGTGTTGCTCCCCTACTTCCAGCATCTGCATCTCCGGAAGTGTGGCGGCTGTAGCTCCGTCGATCGGGTTGCTCATATCACCGCTCTCGCCGCGATACCACTGATAGCTCAGCGAGCCGCTACCGTAGGCTTCGATCTCCAGGGAAGTCTTGGAGAACTCCACCACCTTAATGGGTCCCTTTGCCTCCGCAGGAGCATTGAGCACGGGAGGAATTGGCGTCAACGTGATGCTCATCGTATCGCTGTCAATGCTGCCAGCCGGGTTGCTTACACGCACCCAGAAGCTAGCCTGGCTTACGCCCTGCAACTTGCCAGTATCCAGGGTCGCTGAAGTCGCCCCATTGATCGGCTTCGACATGTCGCCACTCTGGCCACGATACCATTGGTATTGTAAGGGACCGGAACCCATCGCGCTCACGCTCAGCGTCGTCGAAGAAAACTCCTTGATCGAGCGGTTGCCCGTCTGCGACTCAATGACCGGCAGGAAGTAAAGCACATCATCCTGCAGCTTCACCACCTTAACGCTTCCAGCCTTGCCCGGCGTCCAGTTCTTTCCACCCGGAGCGCTGATCTGAAACGGTTGAGAAGGCGAAGTCAGCGTATGGGCGATGGTGACGTTGGCGTTGTAGTTGAGGTTGCCCACTTCGTTCACAGCCAAGCCACTGAACTGCTTGAAGACTGTTGACGCACTTGGAGCCAGGTTCACTGCGCCAAATCCACGGAAGGTAATGTTCTCGCCGCTCGTCACCGTCAACGGCGTCCCAGAGCGCGGCGTATAGCTCGCAAGCTCAAACACCCCTTGCTCATTATACCGCAATCGAAGCTCCGAGTCCTTGTAGATCATGTAGCCCCGGGTAAGGTTGTTCCAGGTCGGATCGGGCTTAACCTCGGCGCCCCGATCCGTGCGCGTGCTGAACATCGAGAATTCGAAGCCAACAGGGAGTTTGTCCAGATCAGTCACCAAGACATTCTTGCCGTCACTTTCGATGTCATTGAATACGGCATCGTTGAGGGGGAGCACAGTGATTGGGTCCAGAGGCGTCCCCTTGTAACTATTGTAGTACGCTCCAGCACGTTTATTAACAACAGTGTTATTTGCCAACCGCGGACGGAATCCTCTCCTGTCTCCAAGTACAAACCCGTCATGGATCGTGTTATCTGCGACAACAAAGTCCTCCAGTAATACCCACGGGCCCGGATGAACTGTTCTCACGATATAGTTTACGGATTTACCGTTGAAGCCTCTTATCTCATTCTTTCTTATGACCCAGTTATTAACGGGCCCGCTGCTGACATATGACGTCACCAGTGCTTCCGCATTCTTACCCACAGCGTGAAACTGATTGCCTTCCACCAACATGTTCTTAAAAGAACTTGGCTTTTGGTAGAGATTTAGATAGGCAATATAAAGGCCAA
>CAYSHY010000053.1:0-26054 GCA_964430955.1 uncultured Puniceicoccaceae bacterium
CGCTTGCATGACACGCAAGAGGTCACTGGTTCGACTCCAGTATCTCCCACCATTTTTCAACCCGCAGCCCGCAAGTAAAAGATTGCGGGTTTCTTTTTTTTGAGGCGCGACCACACTCAGAGCGCATAAAAGCGTCGCCTCTCTCACTCCTCGCGCCAACGTGACTCGTGGTGCGATCCGGATAGCGGCGCACTATTTACCGTAAATCTGCATACGAATGGGCTCGAACTTCGGGCCCAGCTGTCGCATTTGTCTTCCTCCTATTATTTAGGGCGCGTAATTGCGCGGCTCGACAGGACAGACAATGGACCAGGCTTCAAAAGAGATCACCCGCAGGCGCACATTCGCCATCATTTCCCACCCAGACGCAGGAAAAACTACGCTCACGGAGAAGTTTCTCCTGTACGGAGGCGCGCTGAACCTGGCCGGCGCTGTGCGCAATGCAAAGAATGGGCGCGCCACGGCGTCAGACTGGATGGAGCTGGAGAAACAGCGAGGCATCTCAGTTTCTTCAACCGTCCTTCAGTTTGAGTATCGCGGGTACGCTATCAATCTTCTGGACACTCCAGGGCACAAGGACTTCTCGGAGGATACCTATCGCGTGCTGACTGCCGTAGACTCTGCCGTGATGGTGCTCGACGCCGCAAAAGGCATTGAGGAGCAGACCCTCAAACTCTTCGAGGTTTGTCGTGCAAAGGGCACGCCTATCTTCACCTTTATCAATAAGTGCGATCGACCCGGGAAGGATCCGCTCGAGCTCTTGGACGAGATCGAGAATACGCTCAACCTGAAGCCCTATCCTGTTACATGGCCTATAGGCAATGGCCCGGGCTTTCGTGGCGTATTCGATCGAACAACACAGCGCTTGCACTGCTTCGAGCGCACAACAGGGGGTAGATTTCGAGCGCCGCTCAAGGTGGGGGATTGGGACGAGACGTCAGACCTCATCCAGCCAGAGACCAGGGAGCAGGTGACTGAGGAACTGGAGCTGCTCGGAATGGCGGGCACGGAGTTTGACCAGGCAGCGATCCGGGCCGGGGGGCAGACGCCAGTATATTTTGGCAGCGCCATGCACAACTTCGGGGTGGAGCTCCTGCTCAATGGCTTTCTCGATTACGCGCCTCCCCCGCAGCCGCGAAAGGCAATGGGGCGCGAGGTGGCGCCGCAGGATGAGCCTTTCTCCGCTTTCATTTTCAAGATTCAGGCAAACATGGACCCGAATCACCGGGACCGGCTGGCGTTCATGCGCGTCTGCTCCGGCCGTTTTCGGCGAAACATGCAGGTGATCCACGCACAAACGGGCCGCAAGCTTCGCCTTTCGTTCTCCCACCAACTTTTTGGACGCGATCGCGAGACCCTCGATGAGTCGTGGCCGGGCGACATTCTTGGCGTTACCGGCCAGAGTGGCTTCGGTATCGGAGATACCCTCACGGAAGACGCTTCGATCGTGTTTGATCCCATTCCGCAGTTTGCGCCAGAGCGCTTTGCCTACGCCTACAATGTCGACAGCTCAAATATGAAGCGCTTTCGGGCCGGCATTGAGCAGCTGCTTCAGGAAAAGGTCGTACAGCGCGTTACGCCGCTAAACTCAGGCGCGACGGCCCCCCTCCTTGGTGCGGTGGGGGCGCTGCAGTTTGACGTTGTATCAGCGCGCATGGAACAGGAGTACGGCGCTCCCATTCGTATCGAGCCCGCGCCCTGGACTGTTGCCCGCTGGCTGGACCCAGAGGTGTCTCCGGAAGACATTCCGCCCATGTATGCCCGCGGCCTGGTTCGCGACTCTGCAGACCGGCTCATGCTCCTCTTTGCCAGCGACTGGGATTGCCGCTACTTCCAACGCGAAAACAGCAAGTTCCGTCTTCACACCTCCGCCGTCGCAGAGGCCTGATCGGCCCCAGCCTCGCTACGCCAGCTCTAGCACCGCCACGTCCAGCGGCTTCAGGACGATCTGCCCTTTGGCCGCAGCGCCGCTGATCAGGTCGCGGCCTGCGAAGCCGTCCAGGGCAACCGTCTCCTCGGAGTCGTTGTGGTTCATCAGGAACAGGAACGATTTGCTTTTACCCTCTCGCAGGGTCGCCTCGACGCCTCTTGGAGCTTCCAGGACCGGCTTTACCTGAGCCTGTTCACACACGACCTTTAGCAAACGGCCCAGGCCCTCAAGTGTGGGTCGGGTTCCAAGATAAAAGCCGAAGCCCTTTCCATAGGCGTTTCGAGTGATTGCTGGGCTGCCAGCAAAGTAATCCCCGCCGAAGTCGGCCAGTGACGCTGCCCCTTCCAGGTGAATCACCTCCGCCCAGTGCTCGCATTCGTCTGCGCCGCCATCTCTCCAGCAAATCGTGTTGCCCGTGCCCGGGTAGTAGGGTCGCCATTCCTCCACCCACATCCCAAAGGCTTTCCGGAGCAGAGCTGGGTAGCCTCCAAGGACGATGTGGTCGTTTTCGTCGACGATGCCAGTGAAGTAAGTGCCCAACAGTACGCCGCCTCCTGATACCCAGTTGTCCAGATTTTGGGCGGTGCCCTGGTCGATCATGTAGAGGGCCGGAGCAACAGCCAGTGAGTAATCGGACAAGTCGTCTGCGGGGTCAGCAAAGTCTACCTGGATGTTCTGCTCGTAGAACCAGCGGTGAATGAAGCGAAGCCATTCGATGTAGTCTATTTTCGCCGGGTGGCTGTCGAGCTCCAGAGCCCACCAGCTCTCCCAGTCGATCAGAATGGCGGCCTTGGCTTTGATCAGCGAGCCTGCCACTGGAGCCAGGCGTTTCAATTCCTCGCCAAGCTGGCTGACCTCCCTGAATACGCGGCTGTTTTCCACGCCGCAGTGCTGCACCAGCCCACTATGAAATTTCTCTGCCCCTGCACGTGATGCCCGCCACTGGAAGAACATCACGCCGTCGCCCCCCCGGGCTACAGTAGCATGGCTCCACAAACGCATGATGCCCGGTCTTTTGGGCACATTTACTTCACGCCAGTTCACGGCGGAAGTTGCTTGCTCCATCAGGATGAACGGCTTGTCACGCATTAACGACCGCGTCACATCGTTTCCAGAGGCATGGACATGTCGGCCCACCGCTTCATTACCGGGATCCGGGTAATTGTCCCAGCTGATGAAATCCATCTCACGCGCCCACTGGCGGTAGTCCAGGGGCTTGAAAAAGCCCATGAAATTGGTGGTCACAGGAATCTCTGGCGTTAGCTCCTTGAGCGCCCGGTGCTCCAGAAGGTAGAGCTCCAGAATCGAGTCGTTCATGAAGCGCTTATAATCCAATTGCTGGGTTGGATTGGCGAAAGTCGCCATTTTTCGTGGCGTGAAGATTTCGTCCCATTCCCCATAGAGCTGGCTCCAGAACATGGTTCCCCAGGCGCGGTTCAGCTCATCAATCGTTCCGTAGCGCTGCTTCAACCACTCGCGGAAGGCCTTCGTGGCGGCCTCACTGTGACACTCCCATGAGTGGCATGCGTATTCGTTGTTCACGTGCCAGGCAGCCAAGGCCGGGTGATCCCCCAACTCCTCCGCAAGCTTGCGGACGAGCTCCACCGTCGCCCGCCGGTAGTTAGGGCTCAGGGGAGAGTAATGCTGGCGCGCCCCGGGATAGAACCGCACGCCTTCTGCGGTTTCGGCTAGCACGTCAGGATATTTCTTTGAAAGCCAGGGTGGGGGAGACGCCGTCGCTGTTGCGAGACATACAAATACCCCATGCGCGTACAGCAGGTCCATCACCCGGCGCAGCCATCCCAGGTCATAGGTCTCTTCGTTGGGCTGAATCCGCGCCCAGGCAAAGATCGCAAGGCTTACAAGGTTAACGCCGGCTTGCTGCATCAGCTTTACATCCTCGTGCCAGACTTCTTCCGGCCACTGCTCAGGATTATAGTCGCCGCCGTAAATTACCTTACCGTCAAGTTTGGGAATAACCATGTTTACTAGGATTACTGATCTAGGGGCCTGCTGGCCCGGGGGTTAAGCGTGATTTCCTTATCGCCGCTCTCCATACCGTTTGCAAGCGGGAGCTTATAGGCAAGATGCTTCAAAAACGGACTGTATGAATTCTGGCCCGTTGTGGACGCCGCCGACCTCAGCGAAGCATGTGTTGGGATAAGCTAACGCAATCGCTACATTGATCCTTTTGACATTTTGCTCGCATACGATAAGAACGAATCCGCCTCATGAAACGACTCCTTCTTCCCGTCTTCGCATGTGTCGCTAGTTTTCTTGTGGCGTGTGGGTCATTTTCAGAGTTCGAAGTCACAAGCTCCACGGGCCGGGTCAACTACACGGCTGCCGAGCGTGAAGAAGCGATTGAACGACGCACCCAGGCGATCCTTGATGAAGGTGTTATTACAGACCCGGAGAAGGCCCGCGAGCGAGCTCGCCAAGAGATTTGGGAACACGAGGTAACTGGCGTGAGCGCCACCTACAGTTTCTTCAAATCGCCGCCGGGAAGAACGATTACACCGCCCTCATCATCCGGTGAAAGTATACGGATGGACTGACTCCACCGTCGCCCTCCTTGAGACCTGTTCCACCCTTACTTGTAATGTAGAACCTTTGATTTTCAGAAATGCCAGCCTCGAATTTCCACCATTTACACATCCAGGCGAGGAGGTCCCCATTTTCATCCCTTTGCCTTTGGGCATTCCTTCTCTTGCTCGCCGCTTGCGCACCTTCAAATGATAAGGACGTGAAGACCCTTTATTCTGATGATTTTTCAGGTGACCTTTCCAATTGGATTGTCGAGCAACAGCCAGAAGGGAAGGTCTACGTGGAGGATGGTCGCCTGGTAATCGCCGATAAGGCCGGCTGCACTGTCTGGTTCAGAGAGCATCTGGCCGCTCCTGTCGTTATTTCCTACACGGTCATGGCATCCTCTCAGGAACGGGTGTCTGACATCAATTGCTTCTGGATGGCGTCCGATCCTGAATCGCCCGATGATATTTTTGCCCGAAGTCGCTCTGGCGCCTTCGCAGACTATGATTCCCTCCAGACATACTACGTGGGCTTTGGCGGAAACCACAACACCACCACCCGCTTCCGCCGATATGCAGGCACAGGCGAACGGCCATTACTTCCAGAGCATGACCGGCAGGAGCCTGAGTTCATGATCGAGCCGGACAGGCCATACCGTATCAAGCTGATAGCTGCAGATGGAAGGGCCCGGTATTACATCGACGACAAGCTCATTTTCTCATTCGACGATCCGAATCCCCTCACCCAAGGCTGGTTTGGCTTTCGCACTGTCTGGAGCCGTCTCATTATCGATGACTTTCAGGTCAGCCGTCCCTAACCACCAACGCTCAAGTCTGCGAGTCAACGGTTCGCTGCTTCCCCTTCCCCGGCGGCGTTCAGCACCATCTTTCTGAAGGCCCCATTTCGAGCCGACAGTTCATCATATGAGCCGGACTCGACGACGCGGCCTTCACTGAGCACCAGAATGCGGTCACTGTCGCGGATTGTGCTCAACCTGTGTGCGATGGTGAGCACCGTCCTACCTTTTGACAGGTATGACAGCGCGCTCTGTATGGCTCGTTCGCTCTCGTAATCCAGGGCGGAGGTAGGCTCATCCAAGATCAGGATCCGGGGGTTGCGTAGCAATGCCCGCGCGATCGCAAGCCGTTGACGTTGCCCACCCGACAGCGTCGCGCCTCGCTCGCCAAGGAGGGTGTCATATCCGTTGGGGAGCCGCTCGATAAACTCCTCTGCATTTGCCAGGCGAGCCGCTTCTCTGAGTTCAGACTCAGTGGCGTTCATGCTAGCGAACCGTAAGTTGTCCTTGAGCGTTCCCGAGAGCAAAATGCTATCCTGGAGGACAATCGCGATCTGCCGCCTGAACCACCGCATGTTCAACTCATCCTGCGGTACGCCATCTATGAGGATCCGTCCTTTCGTCGGCGAGTATAGCCCAAGCACAAGATTGGCTACAGTCGTCTTTCCCGCTCCGGAGGGTCCCACAAGCGCCACCTTTTCTCCTGCTGCAATCTCCAGCGTGAAATCCTCCAGAGCAATCTTGTCACTGTCGGGATAGCTAAAGGTGACATTCTCAAACCGTATTGTTCCCTTCAGATCCGGAATGCGTTTCGTGCCCCGCCACTCCTCTACGTAGGGTGCTTCCAGTAGCTCCAGCACGCTGCGATGGGCTGCCTGACCCACAAAGTATTGTTCCGCGATCGTTGCGAACAACCGCACCGGGTTCACAAGAGCAGGCAGGCCGGCCACGAAGGCAACAACCTCGCCCGTGCTTATGTGGCCATGGATCGCGAGGACTGCGCCCCCGGCAACAACAAGCAACGACAATGCCTGCACCACGCTCCAGGAAAAAGCGCCGAAGCTGCTGCTCGTCCTGACGAGCTCCACCCGAGCCCGCGCCACCTCCAGATTGTTCGAATCGAGCGAGCGCTCAGCCTGTTGTTCTTCCCCGTAGGAGCGCACCAGGCGTAGAGCGGTGAAGTACTCGTTTGCCGTGCCGGATAGTTGCTCGTGAGCCTTCCGACTCGCCTCATTCCGTGTGCGGAATCGCTCGAAAAAGCGTCCCCGCATGTAAGCGAAGATCGGCAACGTCACCAGGATCATGATCGCCAGCTGCCAGTTTAGCGAAATCAGAATGGCAAATGTGATCAGGCTATAGATCACATCGGGGATAAAGCTGTTCAGCATCGGCATCATAACCGCTTCGATCTTCTGCGTGTCGAACGCATACTTGGAGAGCAGCCGGCCCGTTTTCTGCCGATCTATGTAGCCAAAACTAAGGAACTGCACTTTCTGGAAGATCTGGCTGCGCAGGTGAAGGATCGTCTCTACGGCGGCTCTTCCCAGCAAGATGGCGCCCCCCATGGTGAACGCGTAATGCACAATCAGCAGTAAGATCGTAAGCACGGACAGCCATATGATCATCGATACGTCCTTTAACGGCATCAACTTGTCGATGATGTGCTGGAAAATCAGAGGCAGAGGCGCGATCACGATAACCCGGCAGATCGCCAGGGAGAGGCCCTTCCAGAATCGTCCCCGGCTTTGCCAAAGCCACGCCGCCAGGCTGGCGGGTATCGCCTCGCCGTATCCCCCCGGTGTGTTCCCGGCGCTTTTCATGAGCGCCTTAGAGGTGAGGTCTGGGCCGGTCCAGTGTGTAAACAGTAAGCCCCTCCAGGTGGTTTGGTTTGCCCGGAAGAACCAGACTCAACACATAACCAACCACAAACGTGACGGTGGATCCCAGCGGAGCATAGAGCCAAAAGGTTACTGCCGTGTAGCGCTGAAGGAAGAAGATAACAATCATCCCCACCAGAATGCCAATCAAAGCTGCAGATTCATGCGCCCTTCGTGTAAGCAGACCAAGCCCGAACAGGCCGACTGCGCCGTTTGTGATCAGGCCGCTTATCAGGAGCGCAAGGTCCCAGATTGAACGTGAGTCGGTCGTTGAGAGATACCACGCTCCACCCGTTCCAAGGATGCCCACAAGGATCGAAAGAACTCGCCCCAGTTGAAGGGCCGACTGCTCAGTGGCTCGCTTGTTGAAGCGGCGGTAAAAGTCGTCAACGCCGAGATTGGCGACAGAACAAATTGCGCTGGATATCGTGGACATCGATGCTGCAAGAAGTGCAGCAATCACTAGGCCCGATACTCCCGGGGGCAATTGCTGAGCCGCAAATAACGGATAGACTCCGTCAGTCTTCATCACCGGATTTAGCTGTTCCGGATGCTGACGGTAGTAGAGATACAATGCTGTTCCCAGGCCAAACAGGAGCACATTGATCGGCACGGCAACGGCCATCTGCGTGGCTACAGCCTTCTTTGCGTCCCGCAGCGATGGAGCCGCTTGTACGCGCTGTACGAAGTTCTGATCTCCAACTCCGAGCAGTGTAATGAACACCGTGCCAATGAATACCATCCAAACGGTCGGGTAGGTGACGTCCCATTCAACATCAAAGGTATGGAACTTGCCGTTTGCCTGTAGCGTTGCCCACGCCTCGTCAAACGGCATCTCCAGTTTGAATAGGATCAATACGAGGCAGGCCGCAACCGTGGCCACCATTATCAGCCCCTGAATCGTATCCGTCCAGATCACGGCTGCCAGGCCGCCAAGGAAAGTGTATAACGTGGTGACCGTTCCAATCACCAGAATCCAGACCCATATGTCGATATCCGTGATGGCCGCCATCGCGATCGAGGGTAGGAAGATAATCGGCGCCATCCGGGCGAGGATCTGATTGATCATGTAAATCACGCTTCCCACGACACGCGCAACCACGCCAAATCGTAGCTCCAGATACTCGTTTGCGGTGGCTATGTTCAGCTTTCGGACGAGCGGGGCCAACAGGAACAGGGATAGCGGCAGGCACAGGACCGAGAAGATGGTGATCGAGAAGTAGGTCCAGTCCGTCGAGTACGACTTGCCCGGCATCGTCATCAGGCTGATTGCGCTGGCGGCGGTTGCAAAAAGGCTCATGCCAATCGCCCACCAGGGAGCTTTCCTGCTCGCACGGAAATAATCGGTGGTGTCACGCTCTTTCCGTACAAACCATGCCCCCATCGCGACCATACCCATCAGATAGATGGCGACGACGACGTGGTCCACCCAGCCATAATTGTTTTCAGGCGGCAGAATCTGTACACGCGAGCCGGATTGGCCGGACATCACCAGGATGGTGTCGCCGATCGTAACTGCTCTTGGCTGGCGTGGGCCTTCATTTTCCCATTTTCCAAACAGGGTCCAGCTGTCTGTCAGGGAATGGTAGGCGTGGATCTCTGGATTGCCGGCGCCCGCTGCATCCTCTCCCTCAAAGACAAAGATGTGTGATTCACCCAGCTCGGCGCCTGTCGTGAATCTTCCCCAGGAGGGTGGGGGTGTGGCCTCCCGCCAGCCCTTGCGGGGATGCCATGAGTATGCGTCCAGAAGAGCCTGGCCGTTCCAGTACCCGCCAATCAGGTGGATGGATTCAAAGGAATAGGCCAGAAGCCCTCCTTCGCGAGCTGGTCCCGGCCAAGGCGGAAGCTCTTGCCAACCTTCCTCCGGCGTGCCTAAAGACAGCGACAGGAAAGCGGGCTTACCGGCTGCTGCGCCAGCGACATAGACAGTTCCACCGGCAACAGTGGCCGCAGGTCGCTCCATCGGAAAGGGCAGCTTGGCGAGTTCCTTTACGCTCACATCAGATCCGGAAACCGACAGCAACAGAACAGCGTTGCTTGGTCCCGTTTGATTCCTGCCGCCGATCAGCAGCATTCCTCCACCGGTACTCGCGGCGCCGCTGTTAACAAGCGCCTCCGGCAATCGCCCAGACAGCCGCCACTCACCGGCGCCCGCCGGCAGCGTATAGATTGCATCGCTCAATGATCCATCGGCCCCCAGGCCTCCGGCAACGATCAATGTAGCGCCATGTCGCCCCAGTTGATAGTCACTGATCTGCTCCGGCAGGTCAGGGACTTCCATGACAACAAATTGGGGCGTCAGCAACGCCTCGCGTTCCTGCCCATCGCCTTTGGTGGTAGCCCCAAGGATCAGGACCAGCATCAATGCTGGAAAACTGTAGAGTGCGCTCAGTCTTCTCATTCCAGGTGCTGACCGGCCAGGGCCAGATTCTGTATGGCTGCGAGTCCCCACTGCGCCGCATCGTTGGTTGAGACCCATATTGCTTCATCCACGGGATTAAGCACATCAGGTCCTTCAAGATGCGTTAGTTCGAGCGTCGGAGGCGGCCCCCACTCATGTGTGTCAAATTCCTCCCATACGCGTTTCCCAAGCTCTGCATTCTGCATCTGGGCTGCCGCATATGCGGTCAACCGGGAATGTCCCACCCTTAGGCTTACGCCCCGCAATCGGCGTCCCAGTTCTTCTTCCTGCTGTTCTGCCGGCGCATTATACAACCGGCAATAGTCGAGCCACGCGTCCTTGAAGCTTGGAACGTCCAACAACTGGATAAGCTCCGCGCAAACCTCGACCAGTCCAAACACTGCGCTCAGATGTGAGACATTGGGTTCAGCATTCCTTGGCGGAGTTAGCTCCTTGGTCTCAACATCAAAGGCGAATGTGCCCACAAAGAATCCAAGCGGATGATCACCGATCGCACGCATTGATTTCTCCAACCAGCTGCGATACTTGGGGTCTCCGCTGCGCTCCCACGCTGTCAGCCAGTTGGCGGCGGCGCTTCCCCAGTCCGTCCCGACCCCGATGCGCGCCTCTTCCACGTTAAAAGGCTGTCCGGGAATCTTCCGCACGGGATTGATGTTGCCCAATTGCCGGTCTGCTTCGGTTACTTCCCAAAGAACGTCGCCTGTGCGCTCGTCCGTCGTCAGATAATAGTGGAACCGTCTGTAGGCGGCAGTGCTTATCCGAAGTTGCTTGGCGCTGCACCCCCAATGCTGAACATTGTGGCGCGTGCCCAGCCCGGCAAAGCGGCCAAGGTGATAAATATCCACATCGCGCGTGTGCCGCGCCATCGCTTCCGCCAGCCGGAAAGTTCCTGCATCTCCGGTTCTGAGAAAGGAATACCAAAGCCAGAGATCCGGAGACAACTCGGAGTTGTCCCAGGCGTAACCTCCTACGTCATAGCGCCACACATGGCGGTCCCAGTCATAGGTGTGCATTACATCTCCATAGTCCCAGAACCCATACCAGTGCCGCTGCTCCACCTGATTGCGGTAAAAATCCACAGTCCAGCCAAGCCGCTTTTCTATCAGCGCTTCCTTCCTGCCGGGAGTGGAAGCAGGCAGACTCCACAAGCCGCCAAACACCTTGGTTTTGAGGTAGTCAGCGGGCCTCGCCACCAACTGCGGCGATTCGCGCACAACGTCTGCCATGGCCACGAGTGCTTCACGAGCTGGCGTTTCTCCCGTAACCCAGAAGTAAAGGTCGGTGGATCGGGCAACCCCGTGTGGCGTCCCAAAGCCGGGCTCATAGTCCTCGTAGGTGATGTTCAGAGCGTCGAGTTGCTGCTCGTAGGTCTCCTGCCCAAGTCCATCATGGTAGAAGCGGATGTCCATCGGCGGCGCTTCAGGTGACCACATCCAAACTGTAGCCGTGGCTTTCTCGGTATGCGCATTGCGTATGTCCAACTGGGTGGGATGCAGCTGCCAAAAGTTACGCATCCCAAACGCCAGCCCGCCGGTGGGGCCGCCAACATAGCCGAAGCCCGCCGCTCGCTGACCTTGGTCTGCAGGAACCCATGCGTGTCCTTCTTTCGTTCGCTTCTTTAGTGAAAATCCGTTTGCGGTGAGCTGGCTAAGCGTAAAGTCGCCCCATTGGGGTATCCAGTGCAAGCGGCTGCTTACCTGTTCATTCCATTCGGATGGCGGTGGAACGGCCTGTCCCGCTACCTGCGCGTCTCGCACTGCCTTACCGGTATCTCGCCGCAATCCGGTGAGTCCTTGGACAGCCTCGCCCCAAAGGCCATCGCCGTCGCCCGCAAAGCGGATGTGGCGATCGTAGGGTTCGTCGTGCAGCAAGACGTCCATGGACACGCCGAGGCCACGGATGAAGTCGCGATTCTCATCGCCGTCGAAGACAAAGGTGTGCGTGAGCCGCAGCGCATCGCTGTTTGCAAAGAAATACAATCGCAGCGTAAACGGGAGCCATTCTCGTCCCCCGTCAAAGACGTGCTTTCCCTCTACTTTGACTACAGCTCGTACGGGGCCGTCCTGCTCCACCGTCGCCGACCGCACTTCGCCCGTAAACGATTCAACGTTCGAGCCGGGCTCAGGCGAGTCTTGGCGCAGGCCATGCAAACGAGCCCCTTCTGCAATGGTCTTTCCATCGCGTTCTATAATCTTGATCAGCCGTTTTCCGGCTTGCGGGATAACGCAGCGTATCTTCCCCGTATCGACGATGATTTCGCCGGCGGAACTGCCTACTTTTACGGCGCGCTCTGGCGCTGTAGCAGTGCCGGGCTCCAGGATATAGGCCTCACGAACTCCGCTCTCAGGTGAAATCGCGTGCCCTGTCCATTTGATGGATCCGTCTGGCCAATAGGCTGTGATCCAGCTTTGTAATGGTACCTCCGGTCCGCCTTCCGCGCGTAGGCGAAATGTCGCGTTTTTCTTGTGGGCGCCGCGCGGCCATGGAACGCCCCAAGCCACGCCGCCGTGCTGCCGGGGAGCGCCTTCCAGCCATCGCAGGCGTAATGCGCCATCAGCGACTTCCGGTTCCGGCGCATTCTGAACTTGGGCAACGCCAGTCCGGGCAACGGCGGGAATCACCATGCCTGCAATCGTTGTTCGCTTCAGGAAATCGCGTCGGGTAAAGTGTTTCATTTTGGGGTTGGGGGTTAATGTTGTGCTTAGGAAATCTCATCCGCCGACTTCAGGGAATCCAATCTCGGCCAGTGTGCTGGATGTTTCAAACGCCCTGCTGATCGCGGCCTCCACTCCCTTGATAGAGTATTGCTCTACGTCACTCTCGGGGTCCTTGTGCATCTCTATCAGTTTTGCCGGAGCTCGCAAGATTGGCTCATGCTCGTGCACGGCTTGAATTAGCTTCGTATGCGCAAGGGCGATGCGGGTATTACAGATGGTTACACTGGGGTCACTGAGTCGCCCGACCACATTGTCAAACATGCGTTGCCGTACTTGCATGCTGTTGGGTAACGCCATCCTGCGTATCTCGCCGTTACTCCTGCGTATTGTGCAACTCTGCTCATGCCGCCACTCCACCGAGCCTTCCTCCCCCTCTATCCTGATCTCGGGCTCACGCAGTTCCCGGCAAGCATGGCTGACGCCAAACCAGAACCGCACGCCGCTGTCCGACTCCGCCTTTACCACGGCCGTATCAAAGCTTTCAATTTCGTGGGCTCGATAAAGCTCCGCGCTTGTCACTTCCGCCACGCTGGATGCCTCTTCAGTCGCGCCAGCCAGGAAAAGTGCAAGATTGATAAAATGTGCGAAGGCATTGTTTAGCGGCGAGTCCATCGCTGCTGCGCCATCAATCGTAAGCCGTCCTGCCCAATTGTTTCGCGTGTAGTAGCTTACAGGCCGGGGCCAGAGCCCGATCATCGAGACAGACCGTATTCGCCCGATCGCTCCTGAGATCAACTCCTCCTTTAGAAGCGACGTTTCCTTGGCATAGATATCCTGGAAGCCGACCGCGACCCAGCGTCCCGTTTCCCGCTCCGTGCGCAACACCTGTTCGGCATCCGCCGTGGATCCTGCAAGCGGTTTCTCCACGAGGACGTTTACACCCGCCTTTAGTGACGCGATCGCCATCCGGGCGTGCCAGTGGATCCCCGTGGGAATGAAGTGCAGGTCCAGGTTAAGCGCACTCCCCAGCATTTCCTCGAATGAGCTGAAAATGAGCACTCCTCGCTGCCTCAGATCAGAGACTATTGGCAGCTCCTGGTGCGGTGGTATGACAACTGTCGCCACCAGCTCTACTTTTCCCGCATCATGCGCAGGCAGGAGATAGTCCAGATAGATTCGCGCATAGCCAATGACGCCTATCAAGCCTATGCGGGGTCGCTCACTTTGGGATCGGGGCATTATCGTTTACACCTCGCGCCGCTGTTCACGGCTTACCTTCTTTCTGCCATTGCGCTTCTGAACGCGCATCGTTATGACAATCACACTGCGAGACTTGCCTTTCCTCGCGAATCTCATCCCTTCTGACAGTAAGACGCGCCTTCAATGGGCGCCTGTCGCTTCTACTCCTAATTCTACCACTAGCTATGGCGATCAAGTCCGTACGCGAACTTGCGCGTTCCCTTGGCATATCCCACACAACCGTCTCGGACGCTCTGAGGAACAGCCCTCGGGTCCGTGCTGAAACACGGCGGCGCGTTCAAAAAGCCGCAGAGGCGGCAGGTTATCGGTATAATCCGCTGGCCGGCGCCCTGATGTCCGAGATACGAAGATCTGGCGTAGGCGCCTTCCGCGGTGTCCTTGCGATCGTCGACCTGGAATGCGAGGCTGCGCGCGAGGAGCGCTCACAGCGATACCACCGTAGTGTCTATGAAGGGGCCCGGGAGACGGCCGAGTCTCTGGGGTTTAAGGTGGAACCCTTCGTTCTCGGCGCCTCCGGAATGTCCGTCACCCGCCTGAGCACCATTCTCGAGTCACGCGGCATACGCGGCGTCCTGATTCTCCCAGCGGGGATCAAGCCAGACATCTCCAAGCTCAATTGGGAGAACTTCGCAGGCCTCTATACGGATTATATCATTGAGAGTCCCGCGCTCGACACGATCTGTTCAGATCACTTCCGCTCAATGTTCCTTGCCCTTCATAGGCTCAAGGAGAAGGGGTATCGTCGGCCGGGTTTGGTCTTGCATGAAGCGCATGACGAGCGCCTGCTTTATCGCTGGGAGGCTGCCTTCCGCATATTCCACCAGCACCACAAGGCCTTTGAGTCCAGCCAGCCCTTGATGACGGGCCAACTAGGCCGCGAAGAGTTCATCGAGTGGTTCGAAACAGCCAGACCAGATGTCGTGCTGAGTCATCGTGTAGAAGTTCTGGAGTGGATGGCGGATGCAGGCGCCGTTGTCCCGGAGACGCATGGCTTTTGCTGCCTCAATGTTTTGATGAGCCCGGTACCTGTTGCCGGTCTGGATCTTCAGCCTCGTCTTATCGGCGCTAAGGCCGCTGGAGCGCTCATCTCCCAGTTGCACTGCAACCAATATGGCATTCCGGAATCGCCCTCAACGATCACCATTCCGGCAGCATGGTGCGAAGGTCCTACAGTTCGGACAATGAATGGTTCGTCTATCCGGTTGCGGACTGTAAGAAGCTGAGGTTCTAGCCTGGTTGTCCAACTTTGTTGATACAATTTGTTATGCGAAAACTACCCCGTGCCATCACTGCGCTTACATCCATCTCCCTTGCTTCAACCTGTTTTGCGCAAGAGACAATGACCCTTTCCATTGAAGCTGATCAGTCAGGTCCAACCATTCGCCCCGAGATTTACGGCCACTTTGCCGAGCATCTGGGCGCCTGCATCTATGGCGGCATCTGGGTCGGTGAAGATTCCGACATCCCGAATACCCGCGGCATTCGTAATGACGTCGTGGAAGCGCTCAAGCAGTTGGATATTCCCGTGCTACGCTGGCCGGGCGGCTGCTTCGCAGACGAGTATCACTGGAAGGACGGTATTGGCCCGCGCTCGGAGAGAAAGCCAATGATCAACACCCATTGGGGAAGGGTGGTCGAAAACAATCACTTCGGCACTCATGAGTTTTTCGACCTCGTCGAGATGCTCGGTACAAAAGCCTATATCAGCGGCAATGTTGGCAGCGGCACAGTACAGGAGATGATGGAGTGGGTAGAATATATTACTTCTGCCGCAGACTCGCCATTGGCAAACCTGCGGCGTGCAAACGGCCGGGAAGAACCGTGGGAGCTGCCATACTTCGGCGTAGGCAACGAGAGCTGGGGCTGCGGCGGGAACATGCGCCCCGAGTATTACGCAGATCTCTACCGACAGTATAACACCTTTGTTAAAAACTATGACGGTAACCAGGTTTACCGCATCGCCTGCGGCAGCAACGGTGATGATCGCAACTGGACCACCACCCTCATGGATCGGGCAGCCCGCCAGATGGATGGTCTTTCCCTGCACTACTATACCCTGCCTACGGGTAATTGGTCAGATAAAGGACCCGCTACCGGTTTCGGTGAGGGAGAATATCACGCGACCCTCGTTAACGGCTTTCATGTCCGGGACGTCATCGCCGCCCACGCCGAGATTATGGATACCTTTGATCCGGAACGTCGCGTTGGCATGATCATCGACGAATGGGGTGTGTGGACGAACGTTGAGCCCGGAACCAACCCCGGCTTCCTATACCAGCAAAACTCCTTGCGCGACGCCATTGTCGCTGCGATCCACTTCAACATCTTTCACGAGTTTGCCGAGCGCATCCACATGGCCAACATTGCGCAGACCGTCAACGTACTGCAGGCCATGATCCTGACCGACGGCCCCCGCATGCTCCGCACCCCAACATATTGGGTCTTCGATATGTATAAGGTTCATCAGGGAGCGACCGTCATTCCGCTCAAGTTTGACGCTGGCGAATACGAAGTCGATGGAAAGAGTGTTCCCCGGGTCTCCGCAACCGCATCCCGGCCCGAGGACGGTGACAAGATCAACATCTCCCTCGTCAACACGCACCCGACCGAGGCCGTCACAATCTCCTGCCCAATTCAGGGCGCACGCTATGCGTCAGTCTCCGGGCGTATCCTCACCGCCGACGCCGTCGACGCGCACAACACCTTCGATAAGCCGGACCAAGTTAGCCCTAAACCGTTCAACAACGCAAAGCTCTCCAACAACCAGCTCCAGGTCACCCTCCCGCCTAAGTCCATCGTAGCACTGGTTCTGGAGTAGCCCGTTTCATCTGGGGGCGTAAGAACCTGTCTGCCAGAGCGCAGACAAGATCCCGCGAACACAGTCTCGGACGGCCCGGGGGGGCAACCTCGGAGACTCCGCCATGTCCCATCGTGTATCCCGAAGGGATTCGCGTTCCAGAGCTCCTTTTTCATTGTCTTGAACCCTTGAACAGGAGGAGCTTATTAGAGGTTTATATCCTTGATCGTAACCATCATCATGCACATGGGTATGATCACATCCCTTTGCCCCTGTATCCCATGAAGCAAATCTCCCGATTCGGACTCTTTTCCTTAACGCTTGCGGGCTTGGCGCTCGCAAATGGCGCCTCAGCCCAGGACACGCAGCGTTTCAATCTGTATGGAGCCACTGACGTTCAAAAGTTCCCGCTTTCGCAAGATCTCGTTTGGCCTGATGAAGTAGGCGAAGCCCAGATCACGCTTTGGAGCGGCGACAAGTACGCCGCCTTAACCATCACGATAGACGATAACATCCCTCAGGACCACGCTTGGTGGCTTGAAAAGGCAGAGCAATACGATCTTGAGCTCACCTGGTTTGTCATCACCCAAAACATTTCGGACTGGTCGATCTACCAGGCGCTGGTGGATGCTGGGCACTCGGTTCAGTCCCATACAGTCACTCACGGAGCCCTGGACTATGATGGCGAGTACGGGCCATCCCAGGAAGCGATAAACAACAACATCACAGGTCAATGGGCTGGTACAATTGCCTATCCCGGCGGCACTGCCTATGATCCCCGTCCTGACCTCGCCAAAGATTTCTACATCGGTGGGCGCGGCGTAGTTGGCACGCCAAACAAGGCCAACTCGATCAACTACATGCAGACTAGCAGCAGTAGCAGCCGTATCGATAAGGACTATCTCGATAGCATCCTCTTCGGCAGATCCAGCATCAACTGGCTCAACAATACAAGCTACCTGCGTGGCTGGCTCTGCTCGCACTTTCATTTTGTTCAGAACAAACCGACTATCGAGGCAGATCTTGAGTATCTCGACTCCCACCGCGATTTGGTCTGGGTTGACTCCTTTTACGACGTCATTCGCTTCGTGCAGGAGCGCGATACCGCCACCCTCGATGTTACCAAAGTCGCATGGAATGAGATCCGGTTTGAGCTCACCGACTGGATGGACGACTCCATCTACGACTTCCCGCTCACCATCAAGGTCCGCATTCCCAACGAGTGGACAGGTGTGACCGCTACTCAGAACAATCAGCCCATTGATGCGCAGATTGTGATGCACGAGAATAACCAATACATTCTCGTCGACGCAGTTCCAGATCGGGGAGAAGTCGTCATCGCGGGTGAGGGTGGAGTAGAGCCAGACATGGAGGCTCCAACGTCTCCGACGAATGTCACCGTATCGGATATAGGCCACGCATCGGCCCGGATATCGTGGGATGCTGCAACAGATAACGTGGGCGTTGTTTCCTATGATATTTACCTTGGAGACAACCTCCACACGAGTGTCGCAGGCTTGGAGGTCACGCTCACGAACCTTTCTCCCGCTACTCAGTATACAGTCGTGGTGTCGGCGGTAGACGCTGCAGGGAACGACTCGGGGCTCGATACGTCTATCCAGTTCACAACGCTGTCAAATCCGGCAACGCTCCATTGGGGCGGCATGCCCGCCGATGTTTCAGGGCATATCGATACCGGCGCATTTCTCGGGTGGCTGAACATTACTTACACCCCCTGGCTGTGGAGTTACCAGACAAATGGCTGGCTATATGCCCCGGATCCGGGCGCCGGCTTTACAGGAACTTGGATCCATTTCCAAAGGCAATAGGTCAACCAAGCGAAAAGCCACAGAGCGCTGGCGATGACCCGTCGGATAGGTGTTCCGCCCTCCGCCCCCCTCGTCTGGGGTCTGATTTGGGATTTCGGATTTATGAACACGGGGCCTGCGGCTGAATTTTTGGCGTCTGCCGAGGCGTACGAGTCGAGCAGCTGGACCAGCAGGCTCGGTGGGCGGTCACAACTAATGGATTTTGCGATGCTAAAAATGCAGAAGTTGACGCCCTCGAAGATCTAGGCCCAGGCAACATACTTTCAGATCTCGGAATCTCCACTTGACTGTCAGCTCCCGGCGTTGCTGGGCAAATTACGGGACTTGCGCTAAGGTCTGTTTCCATACAGCACCCCTTCATGCCGCAGACTCTAGAGATCAAGATCCGCGACCCTTTCGTTCTACCAATGGCCGAGGAGAGAAAGTATTACCTCTTTGGCACTACAGATCACGACTGCTGGGGGCGCAGTGGTGTTGGCTTCGATTGCTATCGCAGCGAAGACCTGGAGAATTGGGAAGGGCCTTTTCCGGCGTTCCGTCCACCATCGGGCTTTTGGGCGACGCATAATTTCTGGGCGCCGGAGGCGCATGTCTATCGCGGTCGCTACTATCTCTTTGCCAGCTTCAAGGTCGATGGCCGTTGTCGCGGCACGCAGATCCTCTCCGCAGATCAACCGCAGGGGCCCTATCTTCCTCACTCGTACGGTCCTGTGACCCCATGCGAATGGGAATGCCTGGATGGGACCCTGTTTGTCGACGATGCAGGTCTGCCGTGGATGGTATTCTGCCACGAATGGGTACAAGTTTCCGATGGCGGTATGTATGCCGTTCGGTTGCAGGAAGACCTGATCGCACCCATCGGCGAACCCATTCACCTCTTCCATGCCTCAGAAGCTCCATGGAGCACCGGCTTCCTGGAGTTCCCTGACAAGCGTGTGACAGACGGCCCTTTCATCTATCCTACAGCATCTGGCAAGCTGCTCATGTTGTGGTCAACGATGGGCGGCAAGGGTTACACCATGGGATACGCCATCTCAGATTCCGGCAAAATTACCGGACCATGGCGCCAGCACCCGGATCCGATCTTCGAAAAGGATGGGGGACATGGGATGATTTTTCGGACTTTTGAGGGCGACCTCATGCTCTCGCTTCATCAGCCAAACGAAACCCCAAACGAGCGCGCACAGTTTTTCCCGCTTCGCGAGACCCCCGATGGCCTCTTGGAGCTGGAACTACAAGTATCGCGCTAGCTGATCATGATTTCGAGACTTACGCTGCTCGTTGTGTCCCTTCTCTTCCATTCTGTCGTGCTAGCTGACTCGCTTCCAAATCCGTTGATCTACCAGCGAGCGGACCCGTGGGTTCTCCAACACCAGGGCCGCTACTACCTGACTGCTACGGTTCCTACCTACGATCGTATCGAGCTTCGCGCCGCTGACTCGCTTGCCGGTTTGGCCTGTGCTGAGCCTCGCACGATCTGGGAACGCCATAAGTCCGGCCCAATGAGCTGGCACATTTGGGCGCCCGAGATTCATCGTATCGAGGGCAAATGGTACATCTACTTTGCAGCGGGACGCGCCGAAGATATTTGGGCGATCCGCATGTATGTTCTTGAGAATGAAGCTGATGATCCCTTTGAAGGCCACTGGGTGGAGAAAGGCGAAATTAAGTCCCGCTGGGATACTTTCTCGCTCGACGCCACCACCTTTCAGCACCGCGACCGCCGCTACCTTGTCTGGGCGCAGCATGAGCCCGGTTTCAAAGGGAACACCAGCCTGTGGATCGCCGAGATGGCTAGTCCTTGGGAAATCAGGCAGCCACAGATAAAGATCAGCGAGCCACAGTATGACTGGGAAAAGCAGCTCTTCAGCGTCAATGAAGGTCCATCTGTCATAACCCGTAATGGCCGAGTCCTGATTTCGTTCTCCGCAAGCGGCACTGACTCAAACTATTGCACCGGTCTTCTCTATGCAGACGAGAATGCAGACCTGCTTGCGGCCAGCTCCTGGACGAAGATTTCGGAGCCGATCTTCCGGTCGTCCAACGATAATCGCATTTATGGTCCCGGTCACGGTTGCTTTACGGCCGGGCCGGATGGAAAGGACTACTTTGTCTATCACGCACGCAACTATCGCGAGATCAATGGCGATCCCCTGAACGACCCGAACCGACATACACGGGTTCAGCCCGTAGGATGGGATGATGATGGCCTCCCAATTCTTGGGACGCCGACTGTGGAAACTGCCGGCGAGATCGCATCCAAGCCACTTTATCGGGACCCAGGCGAGGACGGAGCTGCAGACCCTGTGGTGATCTGGAATCAGCACCGCTCCAGTTGGTGGATGTTCTACACAAATCGGCGGGCCCGGAGTACCGATGGGGAAGGCGTCGAGTGGGTTCATGGAACACGGATTGGCATTGCTGAGTCCTGTGATGGCGGCGCCACCTGGGGTCATGTAGGCTACTGCAATATTGAATTGCCCGATTCGCTCGGCGGCTCAAACGCTACTCACTGGGCGCCAGACATCCTGATTGTGGACGGTATGGCGCATATGTTCCTCACCGTTGTCCCGGGCGTTTTCCCGGATTGGAATCACCCTCGAAGCATCGTTCACCTTACAAGTATCGACCTGCGCAATTGGACATACCAATCAACATTAAGCCTCGCCGGCGATCGCGTTATCGACGCCGCCGTTCTGCAGCTTCCCAACGGCAAATGGCGCATGTGGTACAATGACGAGCGCACTGGCAAGTCCATCCACGCAGCCGAAAGCATCGATCTCTATAATTGGACGGATCTTGGTCAGGTTGTCTCCGATCAGCCGGGAGAAGGTCCAAAGGTGTTTTTCTGGAAGGATCGCTACTGGATGATCACGGATGTATGGGACGGTCTGGGGGTTTACTCGTCCACTGACGCTGAGATATGGAAGCGTCAGGAGGGTCCCAATCTGTTGTCTTCACCGGGATCTGGCCCCGATGATGGGGTCAAGGGCGGACACGCAGATGTTGTCGTTCAAGGCGACAGGGCATGGCTCTTTTATTTCACGCATCCCGGTCGTCTGGAAGCCGGTTTGCCCGATGCCTATGAGACGCGTCGTAGCTCCATCCAGGTAACTGAGCTTCTCTTGGAAGAAGACCGTCTCGGCGCCCATCGCGACCAGCCTGTGCGGATTAAACTCGACCCGGGGCTGTTTCGAACTTACGACGGGATGCAAGTCGTTGAACATGAGGAGCGCTCCTCTCCGTAGCTTGTTTGGCGGCCGTTTTATTTCTACTTAACCCTTCTTATCCCATGTCTACACCCGGCGCCGAGTTTGAAAGAGAGCCAGTTCCGCCCAAGTCGCGGCTGGGCTTCAAGAGTTTCCTGGGGCAATACGCAGGTGAACATACGGCTGGAACTGAGCTCATGCTTGGTCCGCTGTTTGTCGCTTCGGGCGTTAGCGCCATCGATCTGATTCTGGGCCTGCTGATCGGTAATTTTCTAGCCGTGCTCAGCTGGACCTTCATGACTGCGCCTATCGCTACCCGCGCCCGCCTTACGCTCTACTACCAGTTGGAAAAGATCTCCGGCAGGCGCTTCGTTGTATTCTACAATGCGGTAAACGGTATCGCATTCTGCTTCCTCGCCGGCGCAATGGTGACGGTATCCGCCACCGCATTGGGGGTATGGTTTGGCTTTCCCATGCCGGGTCTCAACGACCTCTATCCAAACAGTGTCGGTTGGGTGCTCGCGGTGCTGGGGATAGGCGTGGTAATTGCGTACGTTGCTGCCGCCGGTTTTCATATCGTCGCACGCATCGCCACATATGCCGCTCCATGGATGGTTCTTGTGTTCCTGGCATTCGGCATTATCGGCCTGGCGGACTTTCTTAAGGAAACAGGCACAACCGTTTCCAGTGCCCGTGATCTCTGGACGCTTGCCGAAACAGTTATCTGGAAGGGTGGAGATCCACTCCCGGGCCAGCCAAAGTTCACCTTCTGGCACGTCATGTTTTTTGCCTGGTTCTGTAACATGGCCATGCACATCGGAATGTCAGATCTCTCCGTGTTCCGCTTTGCGAAGAAGTCCTGGTATGGCCTTTCGACCGCCTCCGGGATGTATCTCGGTCACTTCCTGGCTTGGATCGCGGCTTCAATTCTCTATGCGCTGCAACTGCACCGCGATCCTTCCCATACGGACGTCTTGCCGGGCCCGATGACGGCTGGCGCCGCAGGCCTTGCGGGTCTCCTCTGCGTAATCATTGCCGGGTGGACTACGGCAAACCCAACCATCTATCGCGCCGGCCTGGCCTTCCAGGCGATACTTCCTCGGGCTTCACGATTCAAGGTCACCTTTGTTACGGGCCTCATTTGCGCCGTTGCAGGGATGTTTCCAGCCATTGCCATGAAGCTGCTCGATTTTGTCGCCATCTACGGTCTGGCGCTGATGCCAATGGGAGCCGTGATCTTCTGCGACTTCTGGCTGATGAATGCCTTTGGCATGCGCTCAAGCTATGCCGAGGTTAGCGGTCGCAATCTGAACTGGGCGCCAACACTCGCATGGCTTCTGACGCTTGCGGTCTGCGTTTGGACAGTCCAGCAAGGACATATCGCCATCTACTTCGCAAGCCTTCCAGGTTGGTTCATAGCAGCCGGCCTCTACCTACTATTTAGCAAGATTACACAGTCCAGCTCGCTCAAGATTAGCAATCGCGCCCTATGAAAAAGTTCATTCCTCTCATTTCTTGGCTGGCTCTCGCGGCAGTGATCATCCCGCCTTTGCTTTACTTGGGCGGATCGATGGACAAGCCTGCGATGAAAAACTGGATGCTTTTAGGCACAATCGTCTGGTTTCTGACGGCCCCCATCTGGATGGGCAAGAGTCGACAATCCTGAGTTCCTGAAGTTTTTGATCACATGATACGCAGAGCATTCATCATGTCCGTAAACAGGGGCTGTGAGACCGAATACGAGAAGCGGCACAACCCCATCTGGCCAGAGCTCGAGGCTGTGCTCAAGAAGCATGGCGTTTCCAACTACTCTATCTTTCTGGATGAGGAAACCAACCTGCTGTTTGGCTATATGGAAGTAGAGGATGAAGCTACTGCTGCAGCTGTGGCAAACACCCCCGAGTGCAAGCGTTGGTGGGCCCATATGCGCTCCATCATGCCATCCAATCCGGACAATAGCCCGGTGTCGAAGCCTCTGCGCGAGGTCTTCCACCTGGACTGATAGGCTGGAAACGAGTCTGTTCTCAAACCCCTTTTGGCAGGGCGTCGGGAATTGATTCCCGATGCAACCTTGCTGTGCCCGGAGTGCTCGCGCGGCGAAGTTGATGCGTTATCGGCGATGTGACGCAGTGTCTTTACGAGTCAAGTAGCCATCGTCGTGGTCAGCGACACGACGATACGTTTCATAGCACCGTTATACCTCGTCCTCGCAGATCATTGCCGCTTGTCGAAAGCAGTGTGCTTCTCCCGCGAGCAATTTTATCCCTTAAACCGCTACTCAATCATTCTATGAAGACTGGAATTCGCCTTCTTGGACGGCTGCTACTTTCGTTGCCTTTTCTATCGATTGCCAGCATTGCGCCTGCTGCAGTTTACCTCGATGAGTTTGGATGGACTCAAATCGAACCGAGCCCCGACTCCATTATCGTCTACGTAAGTAGTTCGGAAGGCTTGGACTCAAACGACGGCCTGAGCCCCGAGACTCCCAAGAAAACCATTTCGGCCGCAAACTCGCTCCTGCGTATCAATCAGCCAGACCATATGCTTCTAAAGCGTGGCGATGTTTTCCCGGCCGAGAGCAGCATGTTGGGACGCTGGAAGAGCGGTCGAAGCGCCGATGAGCCCATGGTCCTTTCAGCTTACGGCGACGGCCCGCGTCCAATTATCGAGATTAATGATCGAAGCTTTATCGACCACGATGGCGACTCCAGAAGTTACTTCGCACTGATTGGTTTGGACCTCTACAAGTCAAACTCAGATATCAATTCCGACAAGTTTGCGAATGTTGGGTCCTTGGTCGGCCTTCGTTTTGTAGGCGGTGGCAGAAACATCCTGGTCGAAGATTGTCGCTTTCGATTTGTGGAGATAGTCGTGCAGAGCTTCGGCGAAGCCAACGGGCTCCCTCAAGTGTATCGTGACTTCAAGTTCCGTCGAAACATCGTTGTCGACAACTGGAGCCACGGATCGGGGACGGGCGGCCCAAGCGCCCAGGGCATGTTCTTTGCCGGTGTCGATGGGTACCTGCTAGAAGAGAACGTTTTCGATCATAACGGGTTTCATCCGACGATCGCGGGTGCTGAAGCCAACATGTTTAACCACAACGTTTACATCCAGTACAGCAATAAGGCTGGCGGGATCATGCGCGGTAACGTTTATGCCCGGGGCGCGGCTCATGGAATGCAGGCTCGCTCAGGGGGCACCGTAGAAAGAAACCTGTTTGTCGCTAACGCCGTATCCGTCAACTTTGGCGGCGTAGCACCTCCGACAGACGTCAATGTTTTCAACTTTGATAACAAGGCCTACCAGAACGTCATTATTGAGGGGCGCCTTATGCACCCAACAAATAATGAGTATCCGCGCACCGAAGCTGTTTGGGCCCTACCAATAACGTTTATCCAGGACGTTGATATTATTGATAACATTATTGCAAATCGACGCGATAGCGGAAGTAACCAGGCGTTCCTTGAAGCTGACGGTGGCACGTTCAATCTGATCGACAACATTGTTTACCAGTGGGACAGCAGATACGATACGACCAACCCCAGCTGGCTCGACCCCGAGCGGGATCTCGGCGACTACATGCAGTCCTTGGGTAAGGGAAGCTCTACCGACGACTACTATACGGCTCTGCGGGAGCGTCCTCCAGGTGAGTATCCATGGGAGCTTTCCACCTATGCAGCCATCAATTACATCCGCGAAGGTTTCAACAAGGATCCAGTAGGGGGCTACTACAAGTATGCGGGACAACCAAATGTTCCTGTTACCGGCGTATCAGCAACACTGGACTCCCTTACGCTTAGCCCGGGACAAACCACCAGCGTTACAGCCTATGTTGAACCAGCAAATGCCTCGAATGCCTTCATTCACTGGAGCAGCACAAACACAAGCGTCGTCGAGGTGGATGGATTTGGTCAGGTCATAGCGCGCTCTGCGGGCACAGCCCAACTTGTGGCAACCTCCGCCGATGGCGGCTTTACGGACACGATTTCTGTTACCGTTTCAGGTGCAGACATTCCGGTCGTCAGCGTGGAGACATCCATCCCGCTCCTCTCCCTGAATGTCTTTGCTACGCGACAGATCACCGCCGAGGTGCATCCATACAATGCAAGCAAACCCACGCTTACTTGGAGTTCTTCGAACACAGATGTGTTAACTGTCGACCAAACCGGTCTGGTTACAGCGAAAGCCCCAGGATCTGCCGTTGTTACAGTTACCTCCGTAAACGGTCGGTCTGACTCCTTGGGTGTCACAGTCAGGGAAACTGCCGCTCCATGGGGAGGCTATCCACGTGATTCTGGCGGAAATGTGGATACCGGCGAGTTTCTCGGATGGATCCTTGTTGACGGCGATTGGATCTGGATGTGGGACACTCTCAAATACGCATATCTGCCGGAATCCTTCCTCACACCCACCGGCGCTTGGACTTACATTCTTCGTGACTGATTAGATCTCTTACCAGATCAATCAAAGTAGGGGTTCAGGGTTCAACCCGCCGCATTTGCGGCGGGTCCCCGCCCCCAGTTTAGGCCCCGAGTCTTCCATTATTTTGCGAAGGTCCGGGGCTTCTTGTTTCCGGTTCAGCAGATTTCCACCATTCAAATTCTCGGAGGCCTAGCGCACACAGACCTATATTAATGCAGGCGACCCTATAGGCTGCATCTTCAGCGATAGGTTCACGGTTGGACGAGAGTTCCCGACGCTTGCTCCTGGGGACTGTCTACGCCCTAGATCTCCATATTCGAAGT
>CAYSHY010000054.1:0-25734 GCA_964430955.1 uncultured Puniceicoccaceae bacterium
CTTCCAATCGTTGCTGTTTATGGCAAAAATCTTCACTCCCTGTTCCTGCCATTGCCTGGCCGCCTCGGAAAAGTGTTCCTTCAGGTTAATGACGTAAGGGCAATGATTACACATGAAGACGATCACGGTAGCGGGAGCCTTCCCAACCTCCGACTCACTCAACGAAACGTACCGGCCGTTGAAATCCGGAAGCTCGAAGTAGGGGGCTCGTGTCCCGAGTTCCAACATCGATGATGGTGTAAGAGCCATTGCGCTACTTTAATTGCGGAGGCGCAATCCTTCAACCGTTGGTCAGGCTGATCAGATTATTCCCATGCCGTTGCAGTTCTCTTGTTTCCCGTCAGACTCTTGTAGCGCCAAAGCACTCGATTGTAGAGAGTCTGCTCATCCAATCCATGCTGGGCGCGAAGATCAGCCTGAGAGGAAGCGTGCCCAACAAACTCGTCTGGCCAACCAACGACTTCCACCGGAACCTTTAGGCCCATTTCGTTCAGTGCCTCAAGCACCGCGCTACCAAAGCCTCCTGTAACAACGTGATCTTCCATCGTAACGATCAGGGATGCGTTCTCCGCGTGTGAACGGAGCAGGTCACGATCAAGTGGCTTGATGAAGCGAGCGTTAACTACCCCTGCTGAAACGCCGTCAGCAGTTAGCCAATCAGCCAGTTGCTCCGCGACAGCTGTCCATGGCCCTAATGCCCAGAATTGAATCTCTTCACCTGGACGAAGGATCTTGGCTTTGCCGATCTCCAGTACTTCGGGTTTCTCCTTAATTTGCTTGCCTGTCGCACTTCCGCGTGGATAGCGAATGAAGGCAGGACTACCCAATTCGAGCCCCGTCCATAGCATATCAGCCAGCTCATCTTCATCAGCTGGTTGCATCAAACATACGTTTGGGGCACAGCGCAGGTAAGCGATATCAAACAAGCCGTGATGGGTTGGCCCATCATTTGGCGACAGACCTGCACGATCCATACAGAATACGATCGGCAAATTCTGAAGACAGACGTCGTGAATAATACAGTCGTAGGCCCGCTGGAGAAAGGTCGAGTAAATTGCGACCACGGGTTTGGCTCCTTCAGCCGCCATTCCAGCAGCAAAAAGGACAGCATGCTCCTCAGCTATACCGACATCAAAGTATTGCTTCGGTCGGTCCTCACGCAGGTATACCAATCCTGTGCCCGGGGGCATTGCTGCGGTAATCCCGACAATTCGCTCATCTAACTCCGCAAAACGTAGAAGTGTCTGGCCAAAAGCATCCTGATAAGAAGGAGGGGCGCCTACTTTCTTGCGGCCCTTTCCAGTCGCAACATCAAAAGGGCTGACTCCATGGAACTTTTCAGGCGCCGCCACCGCAGGTTCATATCCCTTCCCCTTTTTTGTGAGCACATGGAGGAGAATTGGGTGATCGAGCTGTTTGGCAAAGGCCAAGTACTTCTCCAGCAGTCCGATGTCATGTCCATCGATCGGACCGACGTACCTCAGACCATAAGTCTCGAACAGGCTCGAGGATACCAGAAAGTCCTTTGTGCCCTTCTTCCACTTCCGGGCCAGGCGGATTACGGAGTTGCCTCCCGGCATCTTCTCGAAGAACGCACTGAGGTCTTTATCGAGACGATTGTAGACCGGATTGGTAATCAACTCGTTAAAGTAGTTGGCTATTGAGCCAACGTTCTTGTCGATTGACCATTCGTTGTCATTAAGAATGACGATGAGGCGTTTGGTTTGGCTCGCGATGTTGTTGAGAGCTTCGTGCGTGATCCCGCAAGTGAACGCAGCATCACCGACAACCGCGACAACGTGGTTGCTTGCTCCCTTTAGGTCGCGTGCGACTGCGAAACCGAGCGCCGCAGACAGTGCTGTGCCGGCATGGCCGGCGCCATAGGCGTCATGCTCGCTTTCGCTACGAGAGAGAAAACCTGACAATCCGTCCGTCAGCCGAATCTTGTCAAAGCGTCCATCTTTACGGCCGGTAAGGAGCTTGTGAACGTAACCTTGGTGGGAGACATCGAAAAGAAACTTGTCCTGTGGAGTATCAAACTGGCGGTGTAATGCCAACGTCAACTCCACGACCCCAAGATTGGGCCCGATGTGTCCACCGTTCTTACTGGTAACGTGAATGATCCTTCGTCGGATCTCTTCGGCGAGGTTCTTTAACTCCTCATCCGAAAGCCCCTTAACATCGCTTGGGTGGTTTATTCTGCCGAGAATGGACATTTCTGAATAGATTAAGAGAGCCAGGAGCGCAGGCTATTCGACAATTTCTCCCTCATCGGGCTCTCCAAAAGGCTCAGCTTTAAATGAGCCATTGTCGCGCTTCAAACGTTCGATCTTGAGTTCAGCGTCATTAAGGCAGGACTGGCAGGTCCGCAGCAACTTGTTTCCTTCTTCGAAGCGGGCAACGAGCTCAGCCAGAGGCACCTCTCCAGATTCCATGGCGAGCACCAGCTCTTCAAGTTTGGAGAGAGCTTGTTCAAAAGTTAGTTCAGCACCTACCTCAGACCCCATTGAGACAATTTTTCGCCACGTCTCTGCCAATGTCTAGCCCCTTTTCGCGATCATCGTCCCTATCGAGAGCTTCTCAGAAGACGAGATCCCGCGAAATCATTTCTGCTGATGCACGCGGCGCACTCTTGACCGATCTTTCAATCAAAGATTGTTTGAGCGGGTGGATTGGAATCCTCTTCTCGCCATCGTAGCGGTCTTGATCATTGGACGGCTCGCTCTTTCCCTGCATCTGGGGTCGTTGAATCGTCGTTATGTGCGCCAGCATGCCAGTGAAATTCCGATGCAGTATCGGGAGCAGATTACTCAGGAGGAGTACGACAAATCTGTGCGCTATACGCTCGCGAGGAGCCGGTTTGGCGCCTTGGAGGCCGTTTTCGGAGCGACGCTATTGGCAGTGGTGCTCTTTAGTGGACTGCTCCCGTGGCTATTTGTGCAGGGGGAATCATTATTGGGAAGTACCCTTTGGGCGCACGGGCTGATTTTGTTCTTCATCGGTGTGCTCCTCGCGTTGCCTGGACTTCCGCTGGAGTGGTGGGAGACGTTCCGCCTGGAAGCCCGCTTTGGCTTCAATAAATCAACCCAACAGCTCTGGATCACGGATCGCCTGAAGGGCTTGCTTATCAACCTTGTCATTATTTACCCGTTGATCTGTTTGCTGCTCTGGTTGGTGCGACTCCCTTACTGGTGGGTTTGGGCTTTCGTTGCGACTTTCGTTTTCCAATTGGTGATGATGGTCGCATATCCCATGTTCATTATGCCGCTTTTCAATAAGTTTACGCCTCTGCCTGAGGGCGAACTACGGGACCGATTGATGAGCTTGGCTGACAGAACAGGGTTCGCTGCAAAGACAATCCTCGTAATGGACGGCTCGCGCCGTTCTGGACATTCGAACGCCTTCTTTACCGGATTCGGACGTTTCCGTCGGATCGTATTGTTTGACACGCTAATTGATCAACTCTCACACGACGAACTGGAAGCGGTGTTGGCGCACGAGATTGGGCACTACAAGCTAGGCCATATCCCCAAGATGCTGATCATTGCCGCTATTGTTTCATTTGCTGCGTTCGCGCTCCTTGGTTGGTTGGCGCAGGCCCCGTGGTTTGTGGAGAGCTTTGGATTTCATCATGAACCGCAACATTTGGGGCCCGCATTGCTGTTGTTTGGACTTCTTTCTGGTCTTGCGACGTTCTGGTTTTCGCCAATTGGCGCCATGTGGTCGCGCAAGCACGAATATGAAGCGGACAACTTCGCCAAGCGCGCGCTACAGGGTGACAGCGACCCTATGGTCCGCGCACTACGAAAGCTTCACACGAAGAACCTTAGCAACCTGACGCCTCATCCATTGTATAGTGCGTTTTACTATTCGCACCCCACACTCATAGAGCGGGAGGCTGCGCTTCGGGGAAATGACAATCGCAGATAAGCGGTATTGGCCCGTCCTTGGGCTACTTCTTATTGCTTTTTTCCAATGCGTCGGCGCTCAATCGCTTCGCATCGTTTCCTACAACGCCAGAAACTACAATTTGGTCGATCGTCGAGTTGATGGGCGATGGCGACAAGATTATCCCAAGCCGGAAAGTGAGAAGGAAGCCTTTCGCAAGATCATACACTTGCTTAACGCTGATATTATTGCGTTCCAGGAATTTGGTCCGGATGAAGTGTTCTTGAAAGAGCTGCAGAGGGACCTGAAACGGGAAGGTTCAGATTACCCGTATCTCATCCATATGAAAGGACCTGACTCCTCCCGTGCGTTGGGTTGCCTATCCCGTATTGAACCTTCAGAAATCGTAAGGCACACCAAGGTGGGCTACACGAGAGAAGGAAAACATCAGCTCGTGCGACGTGGAGTGCTCGAGATCAACTTCGTCGACGAAGCAGGAAGATCCTGGAGCCTGTTTAATCTCCATTTGAAGAGCCGCATCAGTGATGACGCAGGGGAGGACCCAGACTCGCATAAACAACGCACCGCAGAAGCTCAGGCAGTTCGCAACCTAATCCAGGATCGTTGCGGACGCGGACGCTACATCGTTCTAGGAGACCTGAACGACACTCCTGACAGCCCTGCGATGCAGCGATTCCTAATGCGAGGCCAGCAAATTCTTGCTGTCGACGCTCACGCCAAGGACAGCCGATTTGAAAGCTGGACCTATTTCCATGCTCGATCCGAAACGTACGAGCGGATCGACATCATGCTGTTATCTAAGCAGTTAGCCGAGGAAAGCATCTGGACAGCCACCATTTTCGACAATCCATTATGGAGCGAAGCAGGTGATCACAGACCCGTGCTTCTTGAGCTTAGATTTCATTAAACAATCAAGAGGAGGGGTAGGGGACCTCACCTGAGTATTTTCAAAAGTGCATATCCACCTAGCACTAGAGATAGGACGTTCTTGAAAACCCCTGATCCTTTGTGCGCACCCTTTTCGGATTTGCTTCGCCCGCGGAGCAGACCGGCCGCAAAACTGGCGATTGTTGGGACAAGCTGCATTTTCCGGCCTACGTTTAGTACGCTCCGGCGCGTTGCGCCCATCTGTCCAGTTACTCCAAGACAATGCTCTCGGAGCACGTAGCGATAGGTGCGTATCTCCTCAAGTAATAGGTGGCGCCGATCGTCTAATGAGGCTTTTTCCCAAGTATCCATTCACTATCTTCTTTGAGAACTGAAACCAGCGCGCGGAACGGGAGCGGCTTCTTCAGCATAATCTTCCGGGCAATAACTATCGCTCCAAGAGCTAGCACAAGATAGGCAGCGCCAGTGATAAGAAAGGCCAGAACAAGATTGTCGCGTCCCAAAGCCCACACGCCACACAAGGTGAGGAAGAGTAGGGCGAGCACTCCCATTACGGAAGCGCCTAGCATCAGTGCGAGACCCCAAATGCCTCTCCTTGCAGCGCTTTGTAATTCTATCGCGCCCAACTCAACTCGTTGGCTTAGAGCGGCAAAAAGATCTCCGGTCAAGAGCTTTAGAGTGGTTCCAAGTCCTGAACGCTTCTCCCATTTCGGGGGCGTATCTTCGATCATGGGCTACTAGGAGGCGGGTTGTTTTTGGGGTGAGCAGCAGGAGGCGCTTAGGCTAATCTCCCAGCTTTCCTAACAGCCATCCAACAGCTGCAGCAATGGCGACGCTGGCCAACGGATTCCTGCGAATCATATCTTCTCCCTGATCCATCCAGTCCGTCACAGTGTCATGCGTTTCGTAGGCTTTGTCCCGAGCTCGTGTCTTACCCTCATCGGTAAGTTGCTCCAAATAAGTGCGAGCATCCCTCACCGTCCGCCTGAGATCCTCGACGATCTGTTCTCGCGATACGCTGTTCGGAGCTCCGCTTCCCGGAATCGGTCGACCTTCAGCCGCCAGGCTACCCGCCGTGCGGCTGGGTGAACCAGTAGTTCCCGAGGGCATACCCGACGTGTTTCCAGCGGGTCCAGTCGAAGAGTGTGGCTTTTCAGGTTCTGTGCTCATTCAAAAATTTGAGTTTGGATTTAAAATTCAAAAGGTGCGATTAACGACGCCGGGAGAGAAAAATTCCAGCGAGTATGCCTATTCCGAGGGCCGCAACAACGGAGGTAGCTATCTTTGGATGCGAACGGATAGCGTTCCAGGTGTCTTCAAAACAATCCTCCGCGCGATCACTAGCGCGGTCGGCGAGCCCTCTGGCTCGCCGACCTGTCGCCCGTAGTTGAAGAATTCCGGCGCGGCCGGTTTCCTCTGCAGATTCTGCCAAGCCAGTGATCGCCGAGCGAACATCTGAAAGGGCAGACATTACGTCCTCAAGGGGACCGGCCTTACGCCTGCGTATTCTTCTAACGTGCATCTCAGTAGAGGAGTTTACTTGCTCCAATCTTGAACTTCTTCGCCTGCAGCTTCGACGTCCTCACCAAATCCTTCCGTGGTGTTGCAACCAGCGGTAAAGGCAGACAGGGCTGCGAGGGCCGAGACAGCGAATATAAGTGACAATATTCTATCGAGTTTCATGAGTGTTTCCTGTGTTAGGTTCTAGATTCTGGTTCGGCGTCCCATGAACAGAGACAGAACCAACGCAATCAGAAAGATTACAAAGAGTATCTGCGCAATGGTCGCTGCGATGCCCGCAATTCCTCCGAAACCAAGGAATCCGGCGACAATCGCGAGAATCAAAAAGATAATAGTCCAACCGAGCATAGTGTGTTCCTTTCCATTGTTCGGCGAGGAATGCCTATGCCGTGCCATCAATTGATGCACGTTTCACAACCAGTTGGTACCGAGTTAGATTTGATCCTGAGAATCCGGCGATGGCTCAGTGTGCCCGTGCAATCGACAAATGTCGTTCGCATCGTGCACGGGAAGTAATCAGACGTTCAGCTTCTTCCTTAGTGCCACCGCCAAGGCTGGAGCAGTTGGGGGTCTGGATTCTCTGTTTCTGCGTAATAAACAGCCATCCTTAACGCATAGAGCCGCTCCGCAGGGACTCCCGGCTTCCTTCTCTTAATGTCGTCGAAGATAGCTTCCGGAGATCTCCCGCGCAGATCTTCGACGTGCTTGAAGTCAGAATCCAACAAATCTCTAACCGTCTCGATATCCATGTTCGGAATGCGCTTCAATTCAGATTGGAGCGCTTCGTAATCAACTTTCTTTTTCCTGGGAGGAGTTGCCATGGATGGTAACGAACTGAATCGTCGATCAACCGTCCTGTCAAAGGAAGTCGCATCGCCAGCGACTTGGCAACGCACAATATATATTATGTCTAATACCGCCGAGTCAACGAATGATCCACAGGAGTCTTGGCGCCAGCCGTCGTGTACTTGGAGCATCTATCCACTCCACCCTATACTTGGAGGTCATCGAGGCCGCCCATTTCTCTACGCCTTCCAATTCCCGGGCCCCTTCTGCGTGTCCGCGATAGCACATCACAGACAAAATGCCTTGGTCTTCAAGAAGTTCAATCGCCTGGTCAAGGCTCTCGATGGTTGACTCTCGCTGGGTCGAAATCGTTTTCATTCCTCCAGGCAGATAGCCAAGGTTGTAAACCACAGCTGAGATCCGTCCCCTATGCGCTCGGTCGATGTTTACCGCCAGATCCGCATGGGATCTCTGATAAAGACGGAAAGCATCTGACCGCCCTTCCTCCAGTAGCCTGTGTCGAGTATGCTCCACCGCTTCTGATTGAACATCAAATCCATAGAGGAAACCGCCGGGTGTAACGGACTTCAGTAGAAACAACGCATCGTGTCCGTTACCCAAGGTGGCATCGATCGCGATATCTCCCGGCTTCAGACGTTCTGACAGTCGCTTATGGGCAACTTGTGTTAGTGGCGTCACTGTGTTTTCAAGGGTTGGGATAACAAAATGGGCGGAAACGCGCAATCGTTCCGCCCATGAAAGCTTATCCAGGAACCAAGGGTTACCGCACTCGAAGCGCTATATATCCCCGGTTCCCTCTATAGGAAACCCACAATTTGTTAACAGCAGGTCTCAAGAGCTCCCTGAACTCGGCGACACTCGTCACTGGGGCGTCATTGAGCTCAAGGATCACCATACCTTCGGCCAGCGTTCGGGCATATGGAGAGTTTGGCTCGATCGCAGTAATGACAACGCCCTGCGATTCATCTACCCCGAGGGCCTGACGCAATTGGTCATTAAGCGTCTGCAAGGTTACGCCTTCCAAAATCTTCATTGCGCCACCGTCGTCGGAAACGCTCCCTTCCATATCGCCCAAGGTTACAGAAAGCTTCTGTGGCTCGCCATTTCGAATAACTTCCAGCTGCACCACTGTTCCAGGCAGAGTTTGAGCAACCCTCAGTCGCAGTTCGTTGACATCAGAAACCCGCTTTCCGTCGATTGATATGATGACGTCCCCTCGCTCGACTCCGCCTTCTGCTGCGGGAGAATCCGGCTGAACTGACTCCACAAGAACCCCACGAGTGTCTTCGAGATTGAAGGCCGCTGCCATATCGGCATCGAGGTCGGAAATGCTGACTCCAAGGAAGCCTCTACGCACTGTCCCGGTCTCGATCAGACTTTCGATAATGGATCTCGCCAAGGTAATCGGAACCGCGAAACCGATCCCCACATTACCTCCCGATCTGGAGAAAATCGCAGTGTTGATCCCGACAAGGCGCCCAGCAGCATCGATTAACGCGCCACCCGAATTACCCGGATTGATCGAAGCATCTGTCTGAATGAAATTCTCATACCCCTCAGAGCCCAATATTCCGAGGCGAGACCGACCCGTGGCTGATACGATACCCATCGTGACGGTCTGTGAAAGCCCCATAGGATTGCCAATGGCAAAGACGACGTCCCCTACTCTGAGTTGGTCACTATCCGCCATCGCGAGCACAGGTAGGTCGTTCGCTTCGATCCTCAACAGCGCGACATCTGTTTTAGGGTCCCGACCGACCAGTTCTGCTGTGAATTCCCGACCGTCTGTTAAGGCAACAGTAATTTCGTCAGCAGGATTCCCTTTGGAATCTGTAACCACATGGTTGTTTGTCAGGATGTACCCATCTGCCGAGACGATCACGCCAGACCCCAGCCCATTGGGGACAAGACGTTCTGATTCCCCCTGAGGAGCTGGCGCACCACCGTTGGGTCCGGGTATCCCATAGAATCTGCGCAAGAACTCTTCCATAGGGTTCGAGTAGCGATCTCGCAGTATTCGAACCATGCTGGAACTTGCCACGGTAACTACAGCAGGGGTTGCCTTCTCTATGATTGGGGCGTAGCTCGTGACAAGCCCTTCCTGACTCCGATCCAGAGGAGTCGTATCCACCACGAACCTTGCTGTAGCGCCATTCGTCTGGATGCTTTCAACTTCCTGCCCATTCTTCTGAGCAAGCTGTGATTGCAAGGTATAACCGCCTAGGGTAGCGGCTAAAACAGCGATTACTAGAATTTTACGCATGGTTTTACCTTTCACCAGACAGCTGGCGAATTTACGCGTTCCGAATCTGGTGGCAACAACAGGCCCCCGAATTAGTCTTACCAGCCTTTGATGTTGAACAGACTGGTGACGGATTGGTGATTGCAAATCCGAAGAATGCCTTCACCTAGAAGTTCCGAAACGCTCAATACTGTGATTGGAAGCCCGTGCGGGTCTACAGGCGTAGAATCTGTAGTGATAAGTTCGTCAAGAAAGCCAGTTCGCAGTCGCTCTAATCCCTTCGCATTGAACACGGCATGCGAGACGCAGGCCCGTACTTCCGTAGCGCCATTTTCTCTACAGAGGTTCGCTGCGGCTTCAAGTGTACCAGCAGACTCTGTCATATCATCGACCAATAGAACCGGGCGTCCCTTCACCTCGCCGACAAGGTTCATAGCCTCCACGTTTAAGGCGTCCGTTCGGCGTTTCGCAACAAAGCCGAAGGACGTACCTAACATGTCCGCGTAAGCAGCCGCCATTTTCAATCCTCCGACGTCCGGAGAGATGACAACCATATCGGAGCGTCTGAACTTCCTTAGGTATTCGTAAAAGACAGTCGATGCGTAGAGGTGATCAACCGGGATATCGAAGAAGCCCTGGATCTGCGGGGCGTGAAGGTCCATCGTCAGAACCCTGTTGGCCCCGGCCGTTACGAGGAGATTTGCGACAAGCTTGGCAGTGATCGGCACCCGGGGCTGATCCTTCCGATCCTGTCTCGCATAACCGTAGAAAGGCAATACAGCGGTGATACGGTGCGCTGAGGCCCTTCTGGCGGCATCAATCATGATCAACAATTCAATGAGATTGTCGTTTGCTGGAGGACAGGTCGGGTTGATGATAAATACATCGCGGCCTCGAATGTTCTCATTGATCTTAACAAAGATTTCCCCGTCGGGGAACCGTGTTAGGGTCACTTTGCACAATTCTGTGCCGATGTATTCACAAATTCCCTTCGCCAACCGTGGATTGGCGCTGCCGGAGATTATTTTCATTTCGCCGATCTGCATAATTCGCAGCTGCTTTCGCTCACTGTTTGATAGCTTGAGTCTAGCCTGTGTGTAAAGCCTCAGTCGCCTTTTGCTTTTAATTGGGATTCGAGGGCGGCAATCCTTTCAGGAAGCTTTCGGAGCAACGCCTCGCCACGTCGCACGTCCAGGAGATCCCTGGCTGGAGTGCCACTGACTTTTGCCCGAGCTGGCACGTCCTTCGAAACACCTGCCTGCGCTCCGACAAATGCCCCGTCGCCCAAATGAATATGCCCGGCAATGCCTGCTTGTCCCCAGAGCACCACATAATTCCCAAGGGTGCTGCTGCCAGATACGCCAACCTGGGCGCAAAGGATACAGCCTCGCCCGATCTGCACGTTATGTGCAATCTGTACCAGATTGTCTATCTTCGTCCCTTTGCCGATGCGGGTTTCACCAAATCTCGCGCGGTCGATAGTGCTGTTGGCGCCAATCTCGACATCATCTTCAATGACGACAATTCCCACCTGTGGAATCTTCTGATGCACTAGATTGGGAAGCTCGCCAACCTGTTCATATCCAAATCCGTCGCTTCCAATAACGACCCCTGGCTGGAGAATCACGTTCTTGCCGAGTTGGCAGTAATCCTGGACGACGCAACGTGGATAGAGCAGCGCCCCCTCCCCTACCCGCACGCCAGCGCCCAGCGTAACGTGTGAATGTAGAGTTACGTTTTCCTCCACAATGCTTCCTTCTCCCACCACACAGAAGGCGCCAATGCTCGCTGAGGGGGCTACCACCGCGCTATCAGCAATCACCGCAGTTGGATGCACCCCAGCAGGTGGACGGGGACGCATCTGATCTTCAATATTCTTGCAAATTCTTGCTACCGCCGCAGATGGATTGGCGACTTTGATATAGACCTGCTTCGGGGATGGTTCGAAGTCCAAATCTGCAGGCACCAGTATCGCACCTGCCCGTGATTCTTTCAGCTGCTTGCGGTACTTGGGATTCGACAGAAAACTCAGATCGCTCTCCGTCGCATCTTGCAGACTGGACAACCCTGTGAGGAGGGGGCGTGCCTCTCCAATGATCTGCGCGTCAGGGAAGGTCTCAAGGAGACTTTCGATGGTATATTCAATCCGCATGGTTAGTGGATGTGATTCAGGATCAAAAGCGGCCTCTTATAAACAAAAAAGTCCCGCACAGATGGCGGGACTTGCTAAAATTGTCTCTCAGCAGGGAGATGATGACTACTGCTGATTGCCGGTGTCGGCAGACCCCGCAGCAGGAGCGCTCTTGTTCAGTTCCTGCACGACCTGATCGGTGATGTCGCTGCCAGCATAAACGGCAACTCCGGCAGGAAACACGACATCAATGTTGTTGCGCTTGGCAACCTGTTCTACAGCCAAGGCGATGTCGTCCTGGATCATTTGTTGCACACGCTGAAAACGAGCTTGGAAGGCCTGCTGTTCAGCCTGCACTTGCTGGCGCTTGCGGTTGATCTGGTTCTGAATCTCCTGAGCCTGTGCGCGAAACTCTTCCTGTCGCTCGGCGCTGAAGGCGGCATTTTCCGAATTGTCCAAGGCCTCTTGCCCCTGTTGGGCAAGCTCCTGAACCTCTTCTTGCGTGATGCGCAGAAGGTCCTGATGGCGGCGCTGGCTTTCTTCCAGTTTCTGCTGCTCAGAAGTTGTCTTCCAGTACCTTTGCATCGCTTCCTGCATATCTACGGAGGCGAATTTTGTCTGAGCCTGCGCAAAGGAGCCTAGCGCTACAAATGCGAGGAACAGGGAGATGGTCTTCTTGATAGACATATTCTTTCGGGGTCTTGCTTTAAGTGTTATTATTAGAATCGAGTGCCAAAGGAGAAGTTGAACTGCCCACCTTCATCATTGTCCAGATTTCCACCATAATTGCTGACAGTGATGGGGATACCATAGTCAAGACTTAGAGGATTTCCAAGGACGAGCAAGCGAATACCGATACCCCAGTTGTCGTTATAAGTACCTGGGCCAAAATCGAATTCATCTTCATTCACAAATCCCCAATCGTAAAACACGGCCAGGCGCAGCGGCTTGGCCACTTTGATCGAGTACTCGACACTAGCAAAGCCGTAGCTGTTCCCCCCAATTGGATAACTTGGATAAGCGTCATCGCGAGGGCTCACGTCGCGGTACTCGAAACCGCGCAAGCTGTAAGGACCGCCAAGGAAAAACCGATCGAAAAACGGTACATCCTGTCGATCAATGCCGGTCCGGGAGTCATCGAAGGCATAAGGCCAGATGGTTCCTGCGCGAAAGAGCACCGCAACGACTTGCTCTCCCGTCTCAAATGTCGGCAGATACAACGCGTTGCGGGAATCCATCATAACATACTTGGTATTTCCACCGAGCCCCGCAAATTCAGTGGTGAGGGTGAATCGGCTGCCCTGAGTGGTGAAGATAAGGTTGTTCCGGGTATCCCGAACCAATGCCAGGCCAACCTTGGATACGACACGATTTCCCTCTTCATTCAGAATATCCTCGGGTATCGCGCCGGTGAATGGGTTCAACTCAATCTCAACGTTCTCGAGCGTGTATGTAAGTTGACCTTCAACTAACTCGAACAAGGGTTTCCTCATGTAGATTTGGATGCCGGCGCGAGTCTCATCATAGAGGGTTGAATTATAGTCGGACTCTTGCCGGTAGAGTGTGGTGCCCAAGGCGAGGCGCTGCTCAAAGAGCCATGGCTCTTCAACGTTCAGAACGACTTCGTTTGAGCGGGATCCAATCTGTGCCCGAAACCGGAACTTCTGGCCATCCCCCTGGAAGAATGAGCGGTAATTAAAGAGGTCAAAGTTTCCTTGGCTGAGCTCTACAAAGAAAACTGCGCGTTCCAGCGAGCTGAAGCCTGCGCCAAATTGGAATTGACCGGTGCGTCCCTCGCGCACGGATACCTTTAGGTTGCGTCGCTGAGGCACATTTGTCGGCTCTGGGCTGAGCGTAACCTCGTCAAAGAAGCGCGTATTTCTCAGCCTTGCCTCAGAGTTCTTCATCCAGACCGTGTTGAATACTTGTCCTGGGCGAAGGATAAGCTCCCGGAGAATGACGACGCTCTTTGTCTTCGTGTTGCCCTCGACAACGATGGACTCCACTTGAAACTGTTCGCCCTCCTCAATCTGGTAGATCAGGTCAATATTGCCCGTCTGGAGGTTGGGAACTCTTTCAGCACGAATGCGCGCTTCGAGATAGCCAAGCGCACCGTAATAGTCGCGTAGCGTCTCCAAATCCTTGTCCAGCGCCTCAGGGCTGAAGACGTCGCCAGGGATCATCCGAAGGCTGCGAGTCAAAATAATTTCGTCGAAAATCTCTTCCCCTTCCACATCGATATTGCCCACATAGTAACGGCGACCTTCATCTACATTCACCGTCAGAACAATATCTTTCCCGCGTTCTTCGATGATTACGTCGTCATCAGAGATCCGGACGTCAAGATAGCCCTCGTTCCGGTAAAAGTTGCGGACCTTTTCCAAGTCCTCTGCAAAGAGGTTCTCGTCGAACCGACCTGAACCCGTAAGCCAGGAGAGCCACCACTTATATCTGGAGGTCTCCATGACTCTGCGGAGACGTCGATCTGAAAAGGCTTCGTTACCTTCAAAGTAGATCCGGTCGATCTGAAGGCGGGGTCCTTCATTAATCCGTATGGTTACCGCACCCAAGCCAGTCGATTCGTTTCTCTGGATGTCGTAATCCACTTTGGCATTGGTGAACCCCTTGTTGCGGTAATACTCCAGAATGTCCCGGGCTGCGGTGTCAACCGAACGCTCATCGAGCACCATTCCGGTGCGCAGGCTTGTCTTCCCCAGCAGTCTCCGATCGCTGTAACGTTTGTTTCCCGTCAGCCGAATTTCCTGGAGACGGTATTTGCTGTAAACGGTGAAAATGACGTTTACAGACGAGGGAGACAGTTCCTGCACCGTTGCCTCGATCGAATCGAACAGACCGGTGGCGTAAAGACTGCGAATGGAGCGATCGACCAGATTCTGGTTGTAAGGGGTGCCCTCACGAAGCTGGATCTGGGCACGGATCACGTCCGTGCTGACGTTTTCCAGCGAGCCGAAGCGTATGATAATGTCTTCAACTGTTGGCGCCGGCCCCTCCTGACTGAGGTAGGATTGGGCGTGGAGAGATACTGCTGAAAGAGCGCCGAGCAGCAGCGACAGTGCACAGAGAAAAAAACGCATGAGTCGGCTTAAAGGGATTCCGTAAAGTTTTCGAAGCTGGTGTACTCCGGCACGAACGTCAAATCGATCGTTCCAACCGGACCGTTACGTTGCTTTGCGATGATCAAGTTAACCTTCCGGGTTCCGGACGGGACCGAGGCCTTATCATCGCTTTCCCGATCCTTGGCAAGTAGGAAAACCACGTCAGCATCCTGCTCGATTGACCCAGATTCCCGCAAATCCGAGAGTCTCGGCGGGCGATTTTCCTTCTCTGCTTCGCGATTGAGCTGGGAAAGAACCAGCACAGGGACGTTGAGCTCCTTCGCCAAACTTTTCAGGCCTCGGGAAATTTCTGAAATCTGTTGTTCACGCTGTACTCTGCTGTCGGTTCCGGAAATCAACTGCAGGTAGTCAATCACGATAAGACCAAGCGGCTTCTCCCTTTGGATTCGGGATTGGATACGGCGGGCTTTTGCTCGCAGCTCAAGGATGGATGTGTGTCCGGCATCATCGATCCACACCTTGGCCTTTTTTAGCTCTCCTGCGGCGGTCGCTAATTGGCGCATGTCATCCTTGCCCAGCATACCTTCGCGAACGCGTTTCATATTAACCCTTGCTCGCCGGCAAAGCATACGCATGGCAAGCTGATCTGCGCCCATCTCTAGACTGAACACCAGTGTGGGCACCGGGTCTCCATGCTTGGGCAACGCCACCTGCTCTGCGATATTCATTGCAAGCGAGGTCTTCCCCATCGACGGCCGCGCCGCCAGAACAATCATGTCTCCGGGATGCAAACCAAAGGTCATACGGTCGAGATCGGTATACCCCGTCAGCATCCCCTGCCCCGCATCACCGGAGATCATCTTGCTAATGAGGGTTGTCGCGTCGTCGACTGCCTTGCTCAGTGGCGCTGCTGATTCGCTCACCCGGTCCTGGCTGATCCGGAATATCTCCTGCTCAACCTTGTCGATAAAGTGATCTAGCTCGTCCTGATTATTGTAACAACCCTCAACAACGGTGGTCGCAGCGGTTATCAGGCGTCGCAGGATCCACTTCTCTACGACCAGATCCAGCCAGTGCTGAGCATGAATCGTACTTTCAATACGGCTGGTAATTCTGGCCAAGGTCCCGTGGCCACCAATAAAATCCAACAGGGAGCGGGCCCCCTCCGGGTCGCGTTCACGCCCTGGAATTGATCCCAGGGTCCGTGAGCTCAGCTTGTCGGCCAAGGTAATTAGGTCAACACCCAGGCCATCCGAATGCATTTGCTGAATCACGACGAAAAGAATCTGATGCGCAGGCTTATAGAAAGCTTCTGGCCTCAGGTTCTTTTCGTGGCAGAGCGACAGAATTTCAGGCGCGTCGATGACGCAGCAGGCTAGCAGGGCTTCCTCTGCATCGATGTTATGTGGCGCAGTCCGCGCTAAGAGACCTGCCTCGTTAGGCGATGCAGGTCTTTCTGCCTGTCGTCTCCACCGGGGTGGTTCTTCTGCTTGGGGCATTGAGGGAACCTCCCCGAAGGGATCCTATTGTTCCGAGGCTTCTTCGGCTGATTCGGTTTCTTCGATCGGGTTCTCTGACACGATCTCAAACTCGAAATCAACTACCACTTCAGGATGGAGACGAATGCGGGTGGTGTGTTTGCCGAGGCTGCGTGCGGGGGTGTAAAGAGAGACCTGCCGCTTCTCCAGCTCAATGCCGGATTCGGCCAAACGCTGCAACAAATCGGCTGCAGTGACTGCGCCAAACACCTTTCCGCCTGGTCCCGTCTTAACGGCAAGTGCGATCGAGAGGTTATTGAGTTTCTCAGCGGTCTTCTGGGCCTCCTCGAGTTCAGCCTTCCGGCGAGCTTCGCTGCGTGCACGCAATACTTCTACTTGCTTGCGGTTGGCGCGCGTTAGCGGGACAGCCAAGCCGCGTGGAAGCAAATAGTTACGCGCATATCCAGACCGAACGGTCACTTGGTCGCCTTCGTGTCCGAGGTCTTCGACGGGCTTGATCAAAAGAAGCTCTGTGTTTGCCATGATCTGAAAATCTTAGGATGCTAACTCACGCTCTGGAAGAGCAAAAAGAGGTGGAACGTAGATTTCGACCGTCGATTGGCAAGCCTGATTTTAGATCGAGACTCTCCTCTAGCGCCAAAAACGGTTCCGTATTGCGCCTTGAGCTGATGCGCACATAAAGTTCAACGAGATATGATTCCATTTCTTCGGCATCTCCCTGTATTCACTGTCCTTGCGTTACTGCCGCTGTCAAACTTGCACGCTCAGACTGGTTCCGATCTGAAGCTCGAGGACTTGCTTCAGCGTTATTATGCGGCAAATGGAGGTTTGGACAATATCCTTTCCATTCGCAGCTTACGGGCTGAAGGGGAAATTCGTCGATCCAGTGGGGAAGAAGGTAGTCTGATCTTGCTAAAAAAGCGCCCTAATCGCCAGCTCACTTCCATCCGGATGAAGGATGACCGAGTGATTATAAGAGGGAACGATGGGGAAACATCGTGGGTGGCGTTGGAACAACCCGGCCTACCTACCTATGTTGAAACTGTCGCAGAAGCAGGAGACACCCGTTTCGATTCATTTCTTGTGACGCCCGATGAAGATGGCCTGTCGCTCCGACTGCTTGAACCAACACGGGAAGGTCGGGATTTGCTTTATCCGGTGGAAGTTTTGTCGAACGATGGACGAATAACCATTGTCTATCTGGAGGCAAGAACCATGAGAGAGGTTCGTCGCGTAGAAAAATGGGAGCAAGATGGCGAGGTCCGTGAACGGGTTGTGGATCTTTCGCAGCACTCAAAAGTAAACAATGTATGGTTTGCAAAGCGTCAGGTTTCCCGATTGGGGAACGATGAAACTATCGTAGAGTTTCAGACGATCACATTGAATCCAGGCATCTTCGATGATGCATTCAACGCTCCGAGGGATTAACGCTTAGCAGTGCATGGCGCATCAGCGGGTTTCTTCAGCTTCGAGGCCGTTACGTCTGCTGCTCTTGGCAATAACTCTCCTCACAGGGTTGGTCGTTGCGGCCGTCTTTGCCTTACCTTTTCTACTAGAGCAGGCTGCCGTGAACTTATTTCGCAAGCAGGAGTGGGAGAACCCTCAGGTCAAGGTAAGGTCTGTCGACACGCACTCCGTTGATATAGAGAAGATCCACCTGGAAGCCCCTGCATATACAATTGATGTTGGAGCAGTCAGGGCCGCTTACGATCTCTGGGACCTGGTTCGTTGGCGCACCATCGAACGAGTGCAGATCGATGAACTTCGTGCTGAACTCCTTCTCGATCAAATTACACTCCCCGAGAGTGATGGTCGCCCGCCTATCCTGCTTCCAGCCATCCTTGAACAGCTTCCGGTTCAGCAACTCATTTTAAAGAATGGTCATCTAAGTTTAGTTTCCGGCGAAGCGAAAGAGTCGCTCACTGTGATAGGAAGATTCGAACATAGCGGCGCCAGCATTTCTTTAAGCGCCAGTGCACAGCAGTTGGATAAAGACGACACGGCTCCAAGAAGTAGCCTCCAATTAGACCTTACAGGACATGATGGAGAAGGGACCGCGAACCTGTCCTTCTCATTAATCGATCCGATTGAATGGCTGGACCTTTTGGAACCGTTTGTGGAGCTACCAGAATCCTTTGACTTAACGGTAGGTCTACTGTCTGGACAACTTAGGGCGTCCATCACGGAACGCTTCATACGTAATTGGACCACTGTCGCCACCGCGACAAGTATTTCATTTCCTGGGAGCATCAGCGAGGATTCATTAATTGAAATAGCTGAGCTTTCATTTGATGTATCCGGCCAGTTTCCTGCCGGCGAAACAGATTCGCCGACTCCTTTGAAGGGAGTGCTTCGACTCGAATCCGGAACAGCGGCAGGCGTTGGCTTTAGAGATGCGACTCTGGCGGCTCAATTTCCTGAGCCTGGGGTGCTGGAACTACAGCAAGCTGAGGTTTCAATAGGAGACGGCTCATTGCAAGTTTCCCCTGGCAAGATCACCTTTAAGAATCGATTGCTTGGCATCCCCGAACCGATGGAGCTACTACTGGAGAATATCAACCTTGCCGATATACCGATAAGCCAGCTGATGCCTGGTGCGATAGTAGATGGTATCGCCTCCGTTGCGATTTCAGTCCAGCAGACAGAGCCCTCCAGTTCTTTGCATGACCTAGCGGGCGAAATCACCTTTCATAGTTCCAACTTCTTCGTCGCTCTACGACCCTTGAGCCTCTCGGCAACGCTCGAGAACATCGAGCTACGAGGAACCGGGTTCAGCAGTATCGATATTGAAACGGCAACTCCCATCAGGATTCCACGTATAAGTTTTGCCAATTATGCGCTGGAGGGAAACGTGGTCCTGGGTTTCTTGGGATCTCTATTGAATTTCCCCGCCGCCCTCCTTGGAGCTACGCCAGAAGTCGAGTTCCACGGTGAGATTGCGCTGAATGATGCAGAACTACTGGGTAGAGTCGAGTGTTACGGTATCGGAGGAACCATCGGTATCGCCGTTGCCTCGTCTCAATACGCGCTGCGTGCTGCACCTGTAGGAATCGAGCAAATAAGCATTGGCGAGGTGCTCCTTGAAGGCGCTAAGGCGTCAATCAACATTGAGAACGGAGCATTCACTGAGTTCGCCCTCAGTGCTTCGTTTCTAGGTGGGAAAGTTAGCGTTGAAGAAGTAACGGGAGACATCAATAACGTGAGGTTTACGTTGACTCTTCAAGACGTTGACGCAGCTCAATTGAGTGCCCTGCTCCCGCGGTTCGAAGGAAAGATTGCTGGGCCGCTCAATGGCTATCTCAAGTTGCGCTATGACGGCGGCATCCACATTATTGCTGGGGAACTGGCGCTCAGAGAAGGGGTGAATGGTCGCTTCGCCTATCCAGATGCTTCAGAGCTCTTTGAAAAGCAACAGGACGAGCGCATGATGCGTTATCTCCAGACCTCTTTGGAAGATCTTATCCTTAAGCAGTTTGTCCTGCGGCTGGATCCAACGGATGCCGCAGAACCTCCCATTCGGATTTTGATAGCTGGAACTGGAGCCAAACGTGGCTCGGTTCCTGTGGAAATAGATCTGAAGATCCAAGGTGATATTACAGACGTTCTTGAGCTCATTCTCGGCAGCAAGTTCACGATTTCATTTAACTGAAGACGTTGAGATGCGGATGCGGTGCTCCTACGGCAGGACAGGACGACAAACTTCTTACAAATATCCTGACTCTGAAAATGGAATACCTGCGCGAGAACCTGACTACTTATGGACGCACGTTTCACCGCTGAATGAGCTTCAAGTCTTGGGAACCAACAAAAGAGATGAGCCGCGGGGATTCTGGCTTGCGCTCTCTCCAAGAAGTATGGGACAGATAATATCGAAGGACGGCTCAAGTCCCCCAATTATCTCCCAAAGAGTAAATCCCCGTCCCCTTCCCTCCCAGTCATGCATACAGTAGATTACGCGGTCGTCCTGATATTCATGATGCTGATGGTCGTCATCGGCATCACTACGAAGAGCACCAGCAAGAACATCAGCGACTATATCCGAATGGGTAACAAGAGCACCTGGTGGATGGCTGGTCTGAGTCTCTTCATGTCCTCCTTCAGTGCCGCGACGTTCACTGGGATCGCCGGCCAGGCATTCATTGCTGGATGGAGCGTTATTATCGTCCAGCTGAGCTCCACAGCGTTGTTCTTTATCCAAGCCATCTTCATCGCCAAGTTGTTCAGAAGAACGCGCGCTGTAACTCCCCTCGATGCCGTTCGCGCTCGATTCGGTCCCGCTGCAGAAGCGGTGAAGTCGTATGTAGGCTTACTCTCAGCATTTTTCTTTTCCGGCTTTTTTCTGCTTGGATTCGCAACCTTCGCGAGCTCTCTGCTTGGCATCCCGATGTGGCAGATCGTGATCGGAACGGGTGTTGTCGTCGTATTCTACTCTGTTTCCGGCGGCTCGTGGAGTGTTCAGATTACTGATAGCCTGCAGGCTATTATTCTGATTCCGGGGACAATTGCTGTCGCCTTGCTTTCACTTCATGCTGTTGGCTGGTTTGACGGACTCTTTACTGGAATCAGAGAGCTTGGCCTTACGAGCGACTACCAGATGATCAAGTCTCCAGACCATGAGTACATGACGGGTGAACCTTTTAAGATCCGCGCAGGTAACTTCACCATGCTCTGGCTTGCGGGGATGTTAATCCAAACCGTGATTAATGCTGTCAATCTGTCTGGATGCTACCGCTACCTCAGCCTTAAGGACGAGAAGAGTGCAGAGAAGGCCGCCTGGCTTGCAGGGTCACTGTTTATCTTGGGTTCGGTAATCTTCATTCTCCCGGCTATCGTAGGCCGTATCCTTTTCCACGACCAGATTGCTGCAGTAACCGGCATTCCGAACCCTGCAGACGCAGCCTATACTGTTACGGCGATGAACCTGGTTCCACCGGGAATCCTTGGCTTCATTTTCGTTTTCATGTTGGCAGCGACCATGAGCTCCATGGACTCATTCCTGACAGGCACAGCCGGATACATCGTCAGAAATATCTATCAGCCCATGGCGGGCGTTTTGAGATGGCGTCCATTGAGTGACACAGCAACCCTGAAGTTGACCCGTTTCGTTAATCTGTCGCTGGGCATGTTCGCGATCGTAATGGCTTTTGTTCTCGATAAAATAGGGGGGGATACTGGAATGTTTGAGGTCATGCAGACGATCTTGACGGTTGTGGGCGCACCCACTGCGCTGCCATTCGCTCTCTCGATCTTTGTGAAACGAATACCCTTGTGGGGGCTTTTCGCCGGTATCGGTTGTGGCATTGTAACCTCCATTGCTTTGATGGTGGCGCGTGCTTACGACTTCAAGCTGGAATGGGGATATGAGACAATGCTCATGTCTGCAGTATGTATTCTCCCGACCCTGTTCTCCACCCTCTTCTGGAAGCATACTTCGCAGGGCTTCCGTGAACGAGTTGATGCGTTCTTTGAGACCATCAACACGCCGGTTAACGTGAAAAATGAAGTTGGCGCATCAGCCGACAAGATGCTGCTCAAGACAGTAGGACGCTATTCACTTGTTGCCGGCGCCTGTATGTTGATCCTTTGTTTCTGGGCCAAGACTACCCCTCACCTCGTGGCAATCCTAGGAATCTCAGGCTCAATGTTGGTGGTCGGATCTATCATGATGGGATTCGGATCTCGAAAGGACCCGCAGTCCCTCGAGGCCTAGCACGCCCACACTTGGAGCTATTTTAATCATAGTCAGCCTTTGCTGGTGGAACCCTCAGCACCTCACGGCCTATTGGGGTCACCGATGACTGAGGGTTCCCTTTTTTATGGCGAAACACAGTCGGCGAAACGCCTGCTTGGTGGGTGAACCAGCGGGTAAAAAGCGCTGGCGAAGCAAAGCCGCATTCATAGGCAATTTGCTTTATACTCTTTGTCATTCCATTGAGCGCCGCCATCGCACAGCCCAAGCGCCGACGATTCCAATATTCGCGCGGGGTAATTCCGTAAGCGGCCTTGAATACCCGATTTAGTTGCCGGTGACTGACTCCGGCCATATCGGACAACACCTTTGCGTCAAATGCTTCAGAAACCGGCCAGGCGTCCAGTCGTTCCATAATCTGTTTGGGACGGTCTTGGGGTGAGGCCATAATGTAGGGCTCCACGCCAAGGATCGAAAGACACTCTACGTAAGCGCCTGCCCAAGAAAGCAGCATGCGGTTACACTGCAGGTAGGATTGGAAGTTCAATCTTTGCAAAAGGAAATCATTACCGCTACCTACTCCGACTTCGCGCAACGTTTGAAGTAGCGCATTTGCTAGCTGTTCCAAGGTAGGGAAACGTTCGCTTGGGCAAGTAAGAGGTCTATCCAGCTCGATCAAGAATCGCCTGTTGCTCCATTGCATCGAGACGCTGACCGATAAGATGACGGCGTCTTTTGAGAAGGAACGCTCTATTTCGCCTTGCGGAGGGAAAAGCCAATCACCAGCGCCTGCCCTTACTGAAGCGCCTTCATGATAAACGGTTGCGGTTCCTTTTCTAACGAGCCATCCAATCTGGCGATTCCCCCCAACCTTTCCTCGCGGCACAATTGGAGCGCCTTCATAGACCCACACGAGGCGTACGTCCAGTGCGTGCCAGTCCAGAACACGAAGCGCATCATTGTTCATCGATTTGTGTCCATTTTTGCAAAGTCTGTGTCCGGTATCGAGTAATAAACTTGTTCGCAATCATCAGGATGAACGTTGGATACTTTACCACATGTTCCATGCGCTGGACTGGGTAATACTCATTGCATTTCTGCTACTCACGACGCTAGCGGGTCATCTCCTGAGGGGAAAACAGTCAAACACCGCCATGGGATTCTTCCGCGGTGGTAAAGACATGCCGTGGTGGGCTGTTGCAACCTCGCTGATTGCCACCAAGACCAGCGCCCTCACGTTCATTTCCGTTCCCGCTGCAGTTTTCGCGGTAGGCGGTGATCTGAAATATCTACAGATCACCATTGGCTTCGTACTTGGCAACTTTCTCATGGCTTGGGTATTTATAGGGCGCTACTATCAGGAAGACGTCTACAGCCCGTACGAATACTTTGAAAGGAGGCTTGGGAGCCCTGTCGGCTCGCTCAGTCGTACTTTATTTCTGGTCGGTGCGTTGCTGAGTCAGTCGGTAAGACTGCTTTCCACCGCTGTTATTCTGAGCGTTATTACAGGGTTATCCATCCCAACATGTATCTGGATTATTGGAGCATTCTCTGTCCTCTGGGCGTGGATCGGTGGCGTAACTACTGTTATTTGGACTGATTTCATTCTTTTTATAGTCTTTATTGGCGGGGCATTGCTGTCGCTGCTGTGGATTATCGAAGCCATTCCCGGCGGGATTCCCGAGATCCTGCGCATTGCAGATGATCACGCCAAACTTGCGCTGCTGGATTTGTCCTTAAATCCCCGACTTACATACACGCTCTGGGTGGGATTGCTCGGCGCTACCCTCTTCGAGTTGGGAATGAATGCAGTTGATCAAGTAGTAACCCAGCGATCCCTTTGCTGTAGAGACGCCAAAGAAGCTCGAAAAGCCATCTGTTGGTCTGCAGCCGGGGTTGTAACCACACATATTATGTTACTGGTAGGTCTCGGGCTCGTGGCTTTCTTCGCGACACACCCTCCTTCTGAAGAGACCGCAGAGCTCTTGCGCGCTCAGCCTGATCGAGTATTTCCGACATTCGTGGTTGAACAGCTTCCGGTAGGGGTCTCTGGACTAATTATCGCAGCACTGTTCGCAGCCGGAATCTCCACACTGGACTCGGCCCTCACCGCTGTATCGCAAACCTCCGTTCAAGGAGTGATTCAACGATTCTTTTATCCTTCAATGACGGATAAAGAACTGGTCCGGATATCGCGATGGAGCCTGATTCTCTGGGGAGGAGTCATTTGCTTTCTGGCGATTGCATTCAACAGTCAGCTGGGGGACGGGCTCTTACAGCTCGGTCTAAGTGTGCCGGGCTATGTCTATGGGGCGCTTCTGGGTATAGCTTGGCTTGCGCTGAGACACCAAGTGCGACCAGCAAGCGTCCTGGTTGGCAGCATAGTTTCAGTCTTGGGTGTCATTACTCTCCAGATGGGCTCAGTGAGTTTCTTCTGGTGGTATCTTGCAGGGGCAATCTTCCAAGTCATCACCACACTATTGGTTGACCGACTCACTCCCGGCAAAAGTCAGACAATTTAGTAAATCAGGGAAAGCATTGAGAGCATTTTATGATGTTATTGTGATTGGTGGAGGTCCGTCAGGATCCATAGCCGCCATCTCTGCAGCGAGAACAGGTGTCTCGACCCTTCTGGTTGAAAAGCATTCATTTCTAGGCGGTTCTTTGACCGCTATGGGCGTCGGTCCCATGATGAGCTTCCATAATCCGCTTGGAGAACAAGTGGTTGAAGGAATCCCGGAGGAGCTCATCAAGCGATTGGTCAAAAAGGGCGCCAGTCCCGGCCACATTCCCGACACCACCACCTATTGCCATACAGTTACCCCTTTCGACAGCGAAGCTTTAAAGATTGAGCTGGAGACCATGCTTTTAGAAGCTGGAGGAGATCTCCTCTTCCACACCCACTTTGCCGGCGTTGAAAAGCGGGACGACAAAATCCATCTCGTCAAGATATGTAATAAGGATGGAATCACCTCAGTTGGGTGTAATGTCCTCGTTGACGCAACCGGAGACGCAGATGTTTGCTCGGCAGCTGGAGTCGAACTCAAGAAGGGCCGCGATGCAGATGGTGCGCTTCAGCCAATGACCATGAACCTGAAGCTTGCAAACGTGGATACGGCCCGGATCCGTCAATATGTACGAAGCAATCCATCAAACTTCTATTTTGAACATGGAGAGGAAGAAGGGCTAAGGCGGCTGGAGCGTGCATCCCAGATTAGTCTCAAAGGATATATCCGCGAATGGAATGAGGCAGTTGAACGGGGGGAAATTTCGATTCCCAGAGAATGCGTCTTGTTCTTTGAGACTCCGACACCGGGGGTAGTCATTGTTAACACCTCCCGTATCCAAGGCCTGGATGGCAGTAGCGCGTGGGATCTCAGCCGGGCGGAGATGATTGGCCGCAAACAATGTCTCGAGCTTTTTAGCTTTTTGCGCAAACGAGCCGTTGGGTTTGAAAGCGCCGTGAGGATAGATTCCTCTGCACAGGTTGGCGTAAGGGAAACACGGCGCGCTGTTGGTCTCTACACCTTGACTGGTGAGGACCTTCTGGAAGGACGCCAGTTTGAGGACCCCATTGCAATGGGAGGGTATCCCATTGACATACATTCTCCTGACAAGGCGGAAACCAATACCACGGCCCTCAGGAGCGCTCCAACATACCAGATTCCCTTACGATCGCTCTTAGTGCGATCTCCCTCCAACCTTGTAGTAGCCGGGCGCTGTATTAGCGCGACGCATGAGGCTATGGCCGCATTCCGAGTAACTCCCATCGTCATGGCTGTAGGACAGGCAGCAGGCGTCACTGCGGCACTGGCGGCGGCGACCGGCAAGTCTCCCGTGGAGATCCCCTATCGAGACATCCGACAGTCGCTCGCAGCTTCCCAAGCCGCCCTCCCTTGCTACACCATCTAAGATCGCTAGCCCGGATGTTGCACGAACGCATTATCACTCGCCATGATGATAGGCTTGGC
>CAYSHY010000055.1:0-25614 GCA_964430955.1 uncultured Puniceicoccaceae bacterium
TCTCGTGGATCCTCTGCCAGAAAATACCAAGCAAGTCCTCCACTTGCCAGAAAGGCGGCAGCAAGCGCTGCAAGGATTACGCTTAGCAGCTTACAAACAATCGGATAGTTCACGCTAATCGTTCCTCAACAGGCGCAGTAATGTCTTGATGTTGTCTGGGCGGGTGATGATTAGAACCCGATCGCCAGGTAACACCTGTTCATCCGCAGTGGGCACTCTTACCTTAAATTTGTGCTGGATGGCTGCCACCAGGCTTTGCGACGGCCATGGGATTTCCCGAATGAGTTTCCCGGCCGCTGGACTGTCTGGCGAAACTCGTATCTCGACAATCCGCCCTCCGTTTTCCGGCAGATCTGCCAGCTCAATATAAGGCGCCTGCGAAATATATCGCAGCACCTCGTTTGCAGTAGCTACTCGAGGCGATACAAACAGCTCCACTCCGAGCGCCTCGCGTAACCCACCCAGGACCTCTTCGTAATCGCTTTTATTTATGACCGCCTGCACGTGTTTTGCCCCCAGCTTGCTCGCCTGAAGGCACGTAACGATGTTATTCTCGTCATCCTTGGTGCATGCTACAAAGTAGTCTGCAGCGCCGACTTGCTCTTCCTCCATCAGTCGCAGCGAGGTAGCGTCTCCCTGGATTACTGTAACGTTTGGAAACTTCTCTGCCAGCTTGCGGCTTCGAACCGGGTCCTTCTCAATGATTCGAATCTTGAATCTCGGGTTGGTCAGCAGCCTCACCAGTCCAATGGCGATTTCCCCGCCCCCGAAAAGCACCATTCGCACCTGACCGGTGTTCTTGCCCGGTTCGAAACGGGATCGGACTTCATAAAGATTCTCTGGAGCGCCAAAGAGCGTCAACAGGTCGCCTTCCGCCAATTCTGATTCTGCGCTGGGAACATAGTTCTGACCTTGCCTCTGGATATAACCGATGCGCGCCTTGGGTGAAATTTTTGCTTCTTTAAGGGTTCTGCCAATAAGCTTCGATCCGGCCTGAACCCGCACTTGCTGCACTTCAACTTGTCCTCTGGCAAAATTCTCCACGGCAACCCGCCCGGCGCTACGAATGGCTTTTGCCAGTTCCACGGCGCAAAGGCCTTCTGGGTTGATCATGTGATCTATCCCAAACTGGACCTGATAGTTGACGAGACTGGTGTCAATATAGGTCTGATCGTGAATTCGCGTAATGGTGGTCTTTGCGCCCAATGCCTTGGCAAGCGAAGTTGCGATTAGATTTGTCTTATCGTCACTGGTCATCGCCAGGAAGTAGTCGCAGTTGTCCACTTCTGCTTGCAAAAGCACTTCTGCGGATGCCCCGTTTCCAGCGACAACCCTCACGTTGAGCTCTTCGTCAACTTTGCTCGCTATCGTTTCCGTGCTTTCAACAATTGTAACATCATGCCCCCGATTGCTCAGCAGTGCGCCAAGGTAGTTGCCTACTTCGCCTGCGCCTACGATAACGATTCTCATAGGATAATCCTCGGCACTCTATCGGAAATGTCTGTTTGTTAAAGCTTTTACCGATGATCAATTGAGCAATCCCGGAAACATGGGGATATTCTCCGATATCTGGAACTACTCGTTGCGGCATGCGCATTTGCTTGTTTCCGCTTTACCAAAGATCCTTTTCAGTTTGTGTGGAGACGATGGACTTGCACGACTTGCGCGAGGAGTATTCTGCAGAAGGACTGAGTAGGGAGTCGCTTTTGAGCGACCCTATTGAGCAGTTCAGGCTCTGGATCGAGCAGGCGATGAAGTGCTTGCCTGAACCCAATGCAATGGTGCTCTCTACGGTGGGCAAGGATCTACGCCCTTCATCGAGAGTTGTGTTGCTCAAGTCCTTCGATCAGCGAGGGTTCGTCTTTTTCACAAACTACGAGAGCACAAAAGCCCGTCAAATTTCGGAGAACCCAAACGTCTCACTCTTGTTTCCCTGGTTCCCCATCCAACGGCAAGTGGTTGTTTCGGGAGTTGCGGAGAAAGTGCCCACGGCGGAAAGCCTGGCTTACTTTATAACCCGTCCACTCGGAAGCAGGCTCGGGGCATGGACCAGCCCTCAAAGCAAGGTGATTACTTCAAGGTCTCTTCTCGAGGGAAAGCTTGCCGAGATTAAACAGAAATTTGCTGACGGAAAAGTTCCGCTCCCATCCTTCTGGGGTGGTTTTCGGATCAATCCAGTTTCCATTGAGTTTTGGCAGGGGCGAAAGAGTCGGCTGCATGATCGCTTCCTTTATACTCGTGAATCCGAAGGCGATTGGAAAATTGAGCGACTCGCGCCTTGAGATCCTGTAACCTTTTCTTCCAGACAGGGTCTGATGATGTTCGAAAGGCCCAAATAAGGGCCAGGTTTTGTTATGATCATAGATTGCCACATGCATACGCCGCTTTGCGGCCACGCTAACGGGGAGCCAGAGGAATTTGTTGAGGCTGCAGCTTCAAAAGGAATCGAACTGATAACGTTTACATGCCATGTCCCTATGCAACGGGAGGAGCTGTTCAGGGGCGAGGGCATCCGTATGAAATGGGATCAATTGCCGCTCTACCATGAAATGGTGGATCGAGCAGTAGCCCGGGGCAAGGAGCTTGGCGTAAAAGTTTACAAAGGCATCGAAGCGGAAATCTACCCCGACCCCGAGAGTCTGAAAGGCATGCCGGAATTAATCAGGGCTGAGCCATTTGATTTTGTATTGGGTTCATTGCACCACGCGCTGCCGGGGTATCGGAAGTGGATTCAATCCGAGGGGCTTCCGAACGATCAAGCCATAGTCGACAGCTACTTCGTCAATCTGGAAGCAGGCGTACGATCTGGTTTCTACGATAGTATCGCGCATCCTGACGTTATTCGGATCTACGGTACTGTGGAGCGCTTTGAGCCTGTAGAGCACGAGGAAACGATCAGGTCTTTTCTCAATTCTCTTGTGGAAGCCGGTGTCTGCATGGAGGTGAATACGAGCGGCCTGATCAAGGGAGTCTACAAGCTTCATCCCGATCCTTTGATTCTGGAATGGGCATCCGAGATGGGGGTGTGCCTTACAATGGGGAGCGATGCTCACCACCCCACGCAGGTTGGGCAACATTTCGATGAAGTGAGGGGACTCCTCGAAAAGCTGGGATTTGAGCGTCTACATTATTTTGAGAGACGGCAGCGTCGTAGTGTTCCTCTTGCCTGTGGCATCGCCTGATTGCCTTGATTTGGCGATTCTACGAAATTCTGTTTGCTTGAGAACCTCATAAACAATTGACCCACGTAGAGCCACGCACATACATGGAAGGTTTTTCCAGATGAACCTGAGTACAGAAACAGTTAGCGAAACCCGTAAGAAGATCGTCGTCGATGTAACTGTCGACGAGATCAAGGCCGAAGAACGGGCCGCCCTGAGGGAGGTTTCCAGCCAGGCCAAGATTCCTGGCTTCCGGCCGGGGAAGGCGCCTGAGAAGCTGCTGAGGCAGCGGTATGGCTCAGTGATCACGGAGGAAACCACCCGCAAGATCGTCTCCAAGGCCTATAAGAAGGTTCAGGAGGAGAACTCCGGGATCTTCGGCTTGGTAGACGTAGGCGAGATCAAGCTGAACGAAGGAGAGCCGGTTTCCGTCGAGTTTACAGTTGATTTCAATCCGGAGTTTGAGCTGCCCAACTACGAGGGACTCGAAACGAAGGTGGCTCCGGTCAAGGTTACGGACGAGGATGTCGAAAACGACATCGCCATCATCCGGCGTGGCCGCGCTGAGTTTGAGGTTGTAGAGCGCGAGGCGCAGGCAGGCGACTACGTTAAGGTTTCCTATCGTGGTAGTATCGACGGGCAACCCATCGCTGAAATCGTTCCCGACGAGCCTATCTGGGGAACACAGGAAAACACTTGGGAAGAAGCAGGTCCTACAGAAGAGAGTATCCCAAATGTTCCTGCAGTAGCCAAAGGAGTCATCGGCATGAAGGCTGGTGACACCAAGGAAGTGACACAAGAGTTTGGAGAGGACCATGAAGTGGAAGCGCTTCGTGGGAAAACTGGAACTTATACGCTCGAGGTTCACGAAGTGCGTGAACGTAAGTTGCCAGAGATCAACGAGGAGTTTCTCAAGAGCCTCGGCGTAGAATCCGAGGAGCAACTAAAGGAGCGCGTTCGCGAACAGCTAACGAATCGGGCCACGACCGAGCGTCGCCAGAGTCAGCGTGAGCAGATTCTGCAGGCCCTTCTCGCAGAACAGACTTTCGAGGTGCCGGAAAGCGCCATTGAGCAAAAGACTCAGGAAGTTATGGAGCGTGTGATGCGGGACAACTTGCGTCGCGGTGTCTCCGAGGAAGAGTTTGAGAAGCATAAGGAAGAACTCTACCAGCAGTCCCGCAATGCAGCTGTCGCTCAACTGCGCAGAGACTTCATCCTATTTCGCATTGCAGAGAAGGAAGGCGTCAAGGTCGATAACGACGATATGTATCGCGCTATCATGACCCAAGCAATGCGCTTCCGCGTCCGTCCTGATGATATTGTGAAGGAGCTGCGCAAGGACAAGGATGCCTTGAACAATCTCCGACGTGATATCGTACTGGACAAAACCCTCGAGTTTATCACCGAAAAGGCGAATATTGTAGAGACAGAGGAAACCGCTGAAGAAACCAAGGACGAAGGTCACTCACACTGATCTTTTCCGGGTAATTTTGGCAGTTCCTGTTGCGCTTCAGTTCCCTTGCGGGAACCTTCTCGTCTCCAATCGCACCCATAGAATAACGAATGAGCTACTATCTTCCTCTCCCTCACGTTGTTGAGAGCGACGGCCGCACGGAGCGGCACTGGGACATTTACAGCCGATTGCTTCGGGACCGCATCATCTTCATAGGCACTCCAATCGACGATTACGTCGCCAACGGAGTGATTGCCCAGATGTTGTTGTTGCAGATGGAGGATCCTAAGAAGGACATCCAGCTTTACATCAACAGCCCTGGCGGAAGCGTAACTGATGGCATGGCTATTTATGACACCATGCGCTTTCTTACCTGCGATGTTAAGACCTACTGCATGGGGCAAGCCGCAAGCATGGCCACGGTCCTCGTCGCAGCCGGAACTCCGGGCAAGCGTTACGCGCTCCCGCATTCACGATTGATGATCCATCAGCCGAGCGGCGGCGCCAGCGGTCAAACCGCTGACATCTCCATCGCGGCAAGGGAAATCCTTCGTTGGCGCGCAGAGCTTAACGGGATCCTCTCCGAGCATACTGGCCAGTCAGTGGAAAAGATTGAAAAGGATTCCGATCGCGACTATTACCTCACAGCAGAAGAAGCCAAGAACTATGGTATCATTGACCAGGTTCTGAAGTTCAAGAAGGACGAAAAAGCCGAAGTTCCTGCTAACGCTTAATTTAGACTGATGGCAAAATCGACAAAGATGACTTTCTGCTCATTTTGCGGAAAGTCTGCCAATGAGGTCCGCAAAATGATTGCGGGACCTGCTGGCGTGCACATATGCGATTCCTGTGTCAACGTCTGCAAGACGATCATTGATCGGGAGCTTCGGGCGCCTGAAGAAGAGCGTCCGCAGTCGTTCAAACTTGCTCGTCCCGCAGAGATCAAAGCTTCGCTGGATAACTATATTGTTGGGCAGGAACACGCCAAGAAGGTGCTCTCCGTTGCAGTGTATAATCACTATAAACGTTTACGGGCAGAATTTGGCGGAGATGCTCAGATCGAGGATCAGGAACTGGCAGATGTTGATATCGAGAAGAGCAACATCCTTCTGATCGGTCCCACTGGGAGTGGTAAGACGTTGCTCGCACGCACCCTGGCGAACCTCCTTGAGGTTCCCTTCGCAATCTCTGACGCAACGACGCTGACTGAGGCCGGTTATGTGGGCGAAGACGTGGAAAACATTGTTCTTCGCTTGCTGCAGGCAGCCAATTATGACGTCAAGAAGGCTGAGTGTGGCATTATCTACGTCGATGAAATCGACAAGATTGGCCGCAAGACCGAGAACGTTTCCATCACGCGAGACGTGTCGGGCGAAGGCGTTCAGCAGGCTCTACTGAAGATTCTTGAGGGAACGACCTGTAACGTTCCTCCCCAGGGGGGGCGCAAGCACCCCAATCAGGAGTACATACAGGTTAACACTCAGAACATCCTCTTTATCTGCGGTGGCGCCTTTGTGGGCTTGGACAAGCTGATCAAGCGTCGTCTTGGCGCCCACACGATTGGCTGGGATGAGACTGGCGAACGTCGTAACCAAATTCCTGACGACCAAATCCTGGCAGAAGTAGCTCCAGAGGATCTCGTGAAGTTCGGCATGATTCCCGAGTTCATTGGCCGACTGCCTGTTGTCTCTGTTCTGAGCGAGTTGAAGCGTGAGGAACTTGAGCATATCCTGAGCAACACGAAGAACGCAATTGTGAAGCAATACGCCAAGCTTCTGGCGCTTGAAGGTGTGAGACTGGTCTTTACAAGCGGGGCGACTATGGCCATCGCGGAAAAGGCCATGGAGTTGAAGACCGGCGCCCGCGCACTTCGTGCGATTGTCGAGAAGCTGATGCTCGACGTAATGTACGAGCTGCCTGAGCTGAAGGGCGTTGAAGAGGTGACAATCACCCGTCAGGTAGTCGTTTCTGGCGCTCGGCCTCATATTCGCTACGCTAACTCTCCCGCGGACTCCGAACCGGTGGATGAGGAAGATAGCGAGGCAGCGTAGCCTCTAAAGTTGCAAAGATTTACAAAAAGGCGGCCAGCGCATTGAGCGCAGGCCGCCTTTTTTCTTGGTGATGAAATCTACTATGTGTTTGAACCTTGAACCGGGTCTGTTGCTTCTTTTTTCCGTCCGAAACTCTCCATTACCAGTTGCGAAAGAGCCTTGTCAGGATCCACAACAAAGTCCCGGCCAATCTGAAACACAACTTCGCCAGTATTGCGGGACACGATCTTTAGGCCGTGCTCAAAATCCTTGAACTTTTCCTCGGCCACAGAACGAATGGTTTTGTCCTGGCTGACAGATTCGTCAATCAACGCATCGCAAGCTTCGTCATCAAATTCAAGAGTGAGATCAGTCTGCTGCCGGAAGCGCTTCGCGAACGCCTCGATCTCTTCCTTCATCACCTGGCGTTGCAGATGGTGATTATCCTTCAAAAGGTCCTTCAGGCTCTTCTCTGGGTTGCTCACCGTCTCTGTGGTCACTTCGAAGGAGCGAATGGCAGTGCTCGGCAACTCGAACTTGAAGCTTCGGAAGATTCGTTCAAACACTGTCATCAGGCCACGTGCGCCTGTCTGCTCCTTGTGTGCACGCTGAGCGATTTCAAGAAGGGCTTCGGGTGTGATTTTGAAATCAATTCCATAACCTTTGAAGTCGAGCCTGTATTGCTCCAGCAACGATCCTTCGGAAGAGGTCAGGATTTCTGCCAGATCCACAACGCTGAGCGGCTCACACGCTACGCGTACTGGGAGACGGCCAATAAACTCCGGCTCAAAGCCAAACTTTATGAAGTCACTGGACTCTACGTACTTCAGGTATTCGTAAGGACTGTCATGGATGATGGAGTCTGACTGGCCTACTCCAAAGCCCACGGATTGAGCCTCCTTACGCTTCTTGATTGATTCACCCAGCTTATCAAAAGCGCCGGAGACGATGAACAAGATGTGACGTGTATTGATCGTGCGCTTGCGGGGTTTGCCTCCTCGCGAGAAGTCCATCATCGCCTGCATCTGGCTCATCATATCTGTCGGAGAGAAGAGATTTACATCTGCTTCCTCCATGAGCTTTAGCAGGTTTATTTGGACACCCCTGCCGGAAACGTCTCTCCCTCCCTGCATCCCTGATGCAGATGCGATCTTATCGATCTCATCGATATAGATGATGCCATATTGCGCCAGATCAGTGTTTCCACCTGCAGCCTTATTTAAGTCGCGCACGAGATCCTCAACGTCATTGCCAACGTATCCGGTCTCGGAAAACTTTGTAGCGTCTGCTTTAACAAACGGAACGCCGATGAGGCGTGCAATCGTTCGCATCAAATAAGTTTTCCCCACGCCCGTAGGCCCAAGCAGAATGATGTTCTGCTTGTGGTAATCCTTATCTAGAAGCTCAGGGTTCTCGAGACACTGCCGCACGTGGTTGTAGTGGTCGCAGATAGCTACAGAGAGAACTTTCTTGGCCTCGTTCTGCTGGATTACGTATCGATTCAGGTAGTCCCGGATGTCTCGCGGCTTCAGATTGAACTCTCGAATTCGGTCAAGAACCTGGTCCTCTTCCGTATCTTGTTCACTTTCTGCAGATTTCTCTGCTGTGCCGGGGTTGATTCCTGCCGGAGTGAAGCTAAGTTTCCCATGCTTCATCGCCTCCTCGATTTGTTTCTGTAGTTCTTCGAAAGGATTTCCAGATTTATTGCTCATCTATTCCTAAAAACTTTTCCTGCCTCGCTTGACTCTTACCCAAGTTGCAGATAGCTAGTAACTTTAGAAGCCAAACCATAGCTCCATTCAAAGCTATTTACAAATTACCATGGCAGCCAATTTAACAAAAAGGGATATCGTCCTAAGCATTTACGACAAGACCGGGTTCCCCCAGAAGGAAGTTCGGGAAGTGGTCCAGCTGACGCTGGACACCATTGCCGACGCTCTTTCCAAGGGGCGGAACGTGGAACTTAGAAACTTTGGTGTTTTTGAGGTTCAGGTTCGCAAGTCCAGAATTGGACGCAACCCGAACAAGCCTGAAAAGGACGTCGTGATACCCACCCGCGCAGTGATTAAGTTCAAGGCGGGGAAGGAGTTGAAGGCAGAGTTGAAGTCCCTCGACCTCGATCAGCTCAAGTCCTAATAGCCGCGCGCTTGTCTCTTGATTTCCTATTGCTCGCAAGCACTGCAGGGCAATATACAGGAACGTCGGTGCTCCCGTCAGTTGGGGGCATTCGGGAGATTAGACGATGAAAGTATTGCTCCTTACAAACGAGTATCCGCCATACAATTATGGCGGCGCGGGCGTGCATGTGGAATACCTCAGTCGCGAGTTATCGCGGCTCATGCAGGTCGACGTCAGGAGTTTCGGCGACCAGGATGAGAAACGGGACAATCTCAGTATCCAGGGAGTGACGTTTGATGAGTCAACTTTTTCAGCGCCGCCAAACCTTAAATCAATACTAGGTGCAGCTCGGCGATGCGTTGACTTCAACAGTCTGGGGACGGACGCAAGCATCGTTCACTGCCATACGTGGTATACTCATTTGGGAGGCATCATTGCCAAGCTCTGTTACGGCATACCACTCGTTGTCACGATCCATTCCTTGGAACCGCTGCGACCATGGAAACGTGAGCAGCTTGGTGGTGGATACGACTTTTCGTGCTGGGTGGAGAAGACTGCGATTGAGATGGCGGACGCCATTATCGCTGTCTCTGAAGGCACCCGGAACGACGTACTCCGCTACTTCAACGTGGATCCTGCGAAGGTCCATATCATTTATAACGGGATCGACCCCAACGAGTATCGCAAGGTCTCAACAACGGAATCGCTGAAGCGCTTCAAGATCGATCCGTCGAAACCTTACGTGCTGTTTGTTGGCAGGATCACGCGCCAAAAGGGCATTATCTATCTCGCGCGGGCCATCAAGTACATGCACCCGGGGTTTCAGGTTGTACTTTGTGCTGGAGCTCCAGATACGCCAGAGATTGGCGCAGAGATGAAGCAGGAGATTGATGCTATTCGAAGGGAGCGCGATGGGGTTTTCTGGATTGATGAGATCGTCGACAAAAAGAGTATTATCGAGCTCTACTCACACGCTGCTGTATTCTGTTGTCCATCTATTTATGAGCCATTCGGCATCATCAATCTCGAGGCCATGGCATGTGAGGTTCCTGTCGTGGCTTCCGATGTAGGTGGCATTCCTGAAGTCGTGATTCATAATCAGACTGGATTCCTTGTTCCGGTTGCACGTTTACCCGAGTCGCCATTTACACCATTGGATCCGGAGACATTCGCCAAGGATCTGGCTTACCAAATCAATCGTCTGATGGAGAACCCGGTAAAGCGAGATCGCTTTGGGCGAGAGGGACGCCTTCGTGCTGTTGAGCATTTTTCATGGGCCGCTATAGCTCGTCAAACGCGCGACCTTTATCAGCGTCTGGTTGCTTCTAAAGAGGTCAAGAAAGCGTCGTCTGCCTAACCGGCTGCAATGACCAACTCAGTTACGCGGTGCAAATGCTTCGGCGGTGCAGGCGCTCGCTCCGAGGCGGGCTCTGATGGCTTGCGCATAAGCGATCGAATAAGCTTGGGCGCTTGCTTCCCAGCTAAAATCTTGCTGCATGCATCGCTCGCGTAGTGCTTTTAGTTGTTCTGGATGTTCGGCGAAGAGCTGGGATGCTTGGTCTAGTGCATTGACAAGCGCTGCTTCCGTGAGGTCTTCGAAGAGGATTCCGGTCCCGTCAGGTCGTTGGTAATGATGGACGGTATCCGCCAAGCCTCCCGTCGCCCGCACAATAGGGACCGTTCCGTAAGCCATGGCGTAGAGTTGGCCCAATCCACAAGGTTCGAAGCGGCTCGGCATCAGGAAGAAGTCGGATCCTCCATAAATGAGGTGAGCCCGCGGATCATCAAAACCTACCCATGTAGCGAAGCTACCGGGGTAGCGGGCATTAAGCCGACAGAACAAGCGTTCCAACTCACTGTCACCGGTGCCCAAGACCGCAAATTGCATCCCAGTTGACTCCAGGATGCGAGGGGCCGCTTTTGCGAGAAGGTCCAGACCTTTCTGTTCGTAAAGCCTGGAAACCACACCGCAGACGGGACGGGTAGGGGAATAGTCCAAACCAAAACGGGTGCACAGCGCCTGCTTACACTCTTCTTTATTGCCTATATCGGTGGCGGTAAAACTGGTGGGGAGGAATGGATCGGTGCGTGGCGTCCAAACGGAAGTGTCTATCCCGTTCAGGATGCCAAGCAGATCGCTCGATCTGGAGCGCAGAATTTCGTGCATTCCATGTCCGCCGGCTGGTGTAAGTATCTCCTTTGCGTAGGTGGGGCTGACAGTGGTAATCTTTGTTGCGTGGTAGATCCCTCCTTTGAGCACCGATACCGCTCCCATTGCTTCAAGCTGGTGTTGGTCATATAGCCAGTGCGGAAGCCCTAGATAATCGATTATCGAACGATCGCAGTAACCTTGGTGTTGCAGGTTATGAATGGTCAGAATGGTAGCAGCCTGGCCGAGGGGGGATCCTGCATACACAGTATTAGTCATTACCGGCGCCAAGGCTGTGGCCCAGTCATGTGCATGTATTATGTCAGGCATCCACTCCGCCCAAAACGGGATCTCCAGCGCGGCGCGGGTGAGAAAGCCAAAACGCTTGTCGTTGTCTGAATTCCACCCCCATGCCCCCTCATAAACCTCCGGCCGGTCGTAATACTCATCATACTCGATGAAGTAGCAAGTGACGTTGCTATCGCCCAAGGTTGTTTCCCAGACCCTCGCATACCGCATTCCATGGCCCATCGGCACTCCCAGCGGTTTTCCTCGGGGACGCCATGCCCCGTCTTTCTTAATCGATCCGTAACTCGGACACACAATCCGGACGTCATGGCCAAGAGCTTCAAGTGCTTTTGGCAGTGAGCCTACGACGTCAGCCAGACCGCCTACTTTTACGTAAGGCGCGACTTCAGGACTTATGAACAGGATCTTCAATTTTGAGGGAGTGGGTTCAGTTTCGAAGACTCCCTGTATATCGACGCAATACGGGCTTAATGAAGCGAAAGGCAGTTCATCTTGATTGAGGGGCATAGATTTTCGTGTAGGAGCAAATCGCATTCCGGCCCCTTCCAGTTCGGCGGTCAAACCTGCGAGTCATAGCATACTAAAAATGCTCCAATCGGTCGTCAGATCAGGCAGAGACTGTCGCTAAGATGCAAACAATGCACCTTGCGTAGTCTTTGTTGGATGCGCCAGTTCGATCATGAGGTATAGCAGACGCTCAATCTTCAGGACGTTCGCCTGCCGGGGCCATCTTCACCAGTCGAGGGAGGAATTTCGCCAGTGGTTCCACCAGATCCTGTTGTTCTGCCATGACAGACTCGATGTTCTTATAGACAAAGGGAACCTCATCAATCCCCGCAGAAATCAAATGTACGCCCCGGGCAGAGAGGAGTTTCCGCGCTGCTTCCCAGTTGAGTGTTTTCTGCGCCTGCTTCCGGCTCATGACGCGACCTGCTCCGTGAGATGCGCTATCGAGGGATTCGCGATGACCTTTGCCCATTACGACGTAGGCTGGATCGGCCATACTTCCCGGAATTATTCCCAGCACTCCCTCCTTAGCCGGTGTCGCGCCCTTTCTATGCACGATCACATCCCGCCCGTAATGCTTTTCTTTCCATGCAAAGTTATGGTGATTCTCTAGATCCAGTAGAACTTCAGTTCTCAAATGTTTGGCAATGGCATCATGGATGCATGCGTGATTGGCTGCAGCATAGTCTCCCATAAGCTCCATCGCGGCCCAGTATTCGCTCCCTTCAGCTGAAGCGAGAGGTAGCCAAGCCAAGTGTTTGAGATGCGGTGGTAGCTTTGGATGGCGCGCTTGGGCTAGTTTGCTGTAGTGACTGCATACTGCAGCTCCGGCGCCGCGACTGCCGCTGTGAGACAATAAGGCAAGATAGCTACCCTTCTGAATGCCAGCTCGTTCGTCATGAACATGAAGTTCGCCGAATTCCACGAAGTGATTGCCGCTTCCGCTAGTGCCTAGCTGACTCCACGCCTTATCCTTGTTTTGTCTGGTGATTGGAGAAACTGTCCAATCTCGGTCCATCACATCATGTTGCCGTCTCTTCTTGAATACAGCGCCAACGCCAAACTGGGTCTCACGTTGTAGAGCATTGCGCAACCGCTCGCGACCATCCTCTTCACCGAGCATGGAGAGTGGAAGATCCAGGACGGTCATCTTCATCCGGCAGGCAATATCCACGCCCACCGCATAGGGGATCACGGCTCCTTCGGTTGCCAACACGCCGCCAATGGGCAAGCCATAACCGACGTGTGCATCAGGCATCAGCGCTCCGCGAAATGCTATCGGCAGATCGGCAGCGTTCGCCATTTGTTGCAGGGACTCCTTTTCGAGATCTTTTCCCCATACCCGCACCGGCGCAGGGCTGCTCCGAGGCTTGTACTCTTCAGATTGCTTCATTTACCAAGATCCGCCGTATTGCACGGGCCGCTCCGTAGTGGGATGGCTCCAGATCAAGTGTGCGCTCCAGTGAACGCCGGGCTTCATCAGCATTGCCCAAGCCAAGATATGCCAGACCGATAAGGTAACTTGAGTCGCACTCGTTGCGATCATCAAGGTTATCCTCAAAAACCAGCAACTGAGGCAGCGAGGTTGCGAAGTAATCGATCTTAGGCTCCGTATGGAGCTTTTTGCGTCCATAGTCGAGCAGGGCCCGGAGGGCCGCGTCTGCCTTCTCGCTTGCCCCCAGTTGTCGTAAGGCCAGTGCGCGCCAATAGCTGGTTTCGGATGGCTCGTTTTCGTTGCTGGCGTCGCTCTGGTCGGCCTTCTCAAAACAGCGCTTGGCTTCTGAAGCGTTTGCCAATGCCAAGTGAGCCTTTCCGAGCCAGTAGTAAATATCTGCGGTAGAGGAAAGGAGGTGCCTTGTTTCCCCAAGGTTGAGTGGAGGAACAAGGGCTCTCTCAAAGTGAGCGAGGGCCGTCACCGGATTGTTCTGATCAAGTGCCTGCTCTCCCAATGCGAGTTCTGTTTGCACATATTGCTGCAGGACTTTTCCTTCGCCACCCTCCCAGGGATGGAATCGCCGCTGGCTGATTATCTGCGCAGACTTCTGATAGTCTCCGGAAAGATTCAGAAGGGCGCAGTATTCGATCGTGAGGTCGTCCCGGTCAAAAACCAAGTTTTCGTGCCTTGAGAGCTCCTCCAGGCGATCTCTCCAGGAATGTCGCAACTTCTTGTGCAACTGGTCCAGTTCAAAGAGCAGACGACTGTCTTTGGGATTTGCTTCAAATGCAGCCTCGTAGCACGCAATCGCTTTGTCGCCGTCTTGCAATACATTGAAGTACGCAATTCCAAGGTTGCGGTGAGGAATGGAGAAAGAGGGGCGGAGATCGACCGATCTCTGCCAGCAATGCATAGCGTCTTCAAAACGCTCCTGGTCATAATAGAGATTGCCAAGACAGTAGTGCGCATAGGCATCGTCTTCCTGCACTGTTATCACCCATTTGAGCAGAAGCAGTTCGTCAATCTGCGATGGGAATCCGTAATCTGCCGATCCTCTGGCGGCTAGTCTCAGGAAGCGTTCTGATTCTGTTTTGTTCCCTATCTTGCTATGCAACCAGCCCAAGGCGTAAGGCGCGAGGTAATGCGTCCTGGCCTCTTCGGGGAGCCGTTCCAACAGCCCGAGCGCGTCCGCAAAAAAACCGGCTTCAGCATAGTCAAAAGCGATGTCGAGTAACGTTCTGAAGTCGCCCCGGGACCGCTTAAGTAGCTCTTGGGCAGCCAATTCGGATCCAACGGAATCTCCCATGGCAGCTTTGATCAGCGCCAATTCATTCAGGGCGTAATAGTCCAGGAGATCCCGTGCAATTACCGACTCAACGCATCCCCGGGCTTCCTCAATCCGATTCATGCGTCGCAGGATAGCGGACTTCAGACAGTGTGCCTTGCTGTTGAGCTGATTGTGTTGCGCGGCTAACGTCGCGTGCTCGAGAGCATCCGAGTGCCTTCCACAGGATGCGTCAATTGTAGCAAGGGCATAATATGCTGGGGACCGCCAGGCATAGTTCCACGTGCTCTTGTAAAAGCTTGCATAGGCCTCGTCTGTTTTCCCTTGGTAACGCAGGGCCAAGCCCAAGTGGTAATGTGCTTCCCCATCAACGGGGTTGGGATGGCGAAAGGTCAGTTTAGCGATCGAACGGCGAAGGTAGTTCTCAGCTTCCTTGAACAACCCCCGGCGTAGTCGCTGGCGACCCAGAGCGAGATTGCAGCGACTATCACTTGGATCCCTCCTTAGCGCCTCCTGCCAGTAATCCGTTGCCTTCCTTGTGGGATGACGATATTGCTCGAGGTGTTCCCCTGTCAGGAAAAGTTCGTCTGCATGATCGATCGCTTCTGGGGGAGGAGGCTCGCGAGCAGGTGGAGGGACCTCAACCTGCTCTGGAGGAAGGAGTAGACTATAACTTATCAGTTCATTTCCTGTGGCGTCCAAGACTGTCAGCTGGAGCGCTTCCAAGTGAACGCCGGAGGGTAGCCCTACGGATTGAACAAGCGGACATCCGGGAGCAATATCAGCCTTCAGTTCGCAGTGCACGCGATCATGCTCAACGAGGCGAATCAAGGCGGCTTCAAATCTTCTGGATGCGGCGGCGCCAATCAACGCGACGCCAGATTTCACCTCAAGGTTTATGGCGACATCCCGGTTTGCGTTCTTTGCGCATCCGATTCCCTGAATTGGCCACCAATATTGGCTAAAGGTCTTGGTCTCATAGGGGGCTAAGTAGGAGAAGTCGGGCTGATTATTTGTATAAACTCCAGCCATGAGTTCCACGTATGGCCCGTTTTGATTCGTCAGTTCCCGGTCCCATGCCCAGCCAAACTCATGATTGCCCCACGTCCACTGTTTCTTTCCGGGAGCAATGTGACGGTTAGCTACATGGACAAATCCGGCCCCAACCTCATGGTCGTAGCCGCCGAAGAAATCAAAGTTGCTCCCCAGGACCATATAGCTGGTCGGCACCGGGATATTTTTGTACCAGCTCAGATCTGTCCCCGGGCTGTAGTCGACTCCGTAGTATTTGCCTCGTGCAATCGGGAACTCCGTCATCGCCCTAACCGCATGATCCGCGACGTAGTGGACATCGGTCGGAAAGAAGCTCTGGTATCGATCGTGCACTCGGGCAGCAACGTTTGCCCACCAGAGGAAAGTCTGCATGAAGGGGGTTCGGTTGTAGAGGCGCACATCCGCCTCGATAAGTGAGCTATTCGGTCTCAACCGAATGCCAACCATCCCCTTCATCCTTGCCATGGGATCATGCTCGGACATCCAGCAGGTCCTGGATCCGTCCGGATGTTCCTCAATGGTGTAGTCTGCAGGCAGATGCGTGCTGGGACGGTGGTGCTGGGGCCAATTGAACTCGACGCCGCCGGATATCCAAGGTCCTGCCAATGCAACCAGCGCGGGTTTAATCACGTCTTGCCTGTAGAAGAAGTCGTAATCGCCTCGCGTCTTGTCCTGGCCAAGGTGGATTCGCCCGCCAAATTCCGGCAGCATCAACAGGCGGACATACTCATTCTCGAGCCACACCCCGTCATAGGATCTTTCAACAGGTTCATCAGAGACCTTGTCGATAAACGGGAGAGGATAGAGTCTGCCGCTACTGCCTTGGTAAACCCGCTTATTGAAGAACATCGGGTTCTTGTCGGGTGCGGGAGTCGGATATGTGGGAATTCCGACCGATGCGCGCCAGATTCTTACAGGATCATTTGCAATGGATTGAGGAGGAGTAGAACAGTAATCAGGCATGGCAAGTCAACAACTGCATACCGAGTGAACCCCGCCGCGCCTCACAAGGCAACCTCATATGGCCAGCCAAGTTACGTTCGAACCGGCGATCCGATGCCAGGCGTATGGTTCCGGAGCTCGGCTATCTCAAATATTACTAAAGTTAACGGCTTGCTCAATCGATCTCTTGCGCCTCTGCGCCCCACCAAGCAGAGAGGTCGCCGTCGCGGGCGAAGTAGAGTTCGACAGATCCTTTGCCGGTCGGAATACGGACGCCGGTTCTAGAGTCAGATAAGATTAGTTCGGCGCCTTCGACGCTCTGCAAACCGTTGTCGCCCACGGCCAGCACATGAAGAAACTCGTCTCGTTTACGATTCTCTCCCGGCCGCACCTCCATGCGCCAGGCGCCCCAAAGCTCGTGCGGCTCATACGGAGTTGTTGGAGGATAGTTCTTATCGGCGGACCAGAATTGCTTTCCTTCGCCGCCAACGGGGATTAGTTCCGCGTCTTCTGGCAAGAGCGTTCTGGAGTGGATGACTCCATCTCCCTGGGTCGCACGGAAGATTCTGTTTTCCAATATCTCTGGTTCTTTCGCGGTGTGGAGGAGCCATGCCTTTGAGAAATCCTCCTCGTCGGCTTCAACGCGGTCGTAGATGACAAAAACATTCGGGTAGATGAACACAAACTGACGCGTTACTTCCTCCGCCTTATCTGGGTGATACACGTCAGTCATGTCTGTGGCGATATAGGTGAACTCATCATTCGTTGTGAAAGCCACTTGTTCGCCCCCATACCTATATTGACCGCCATCCAGCGTGTCCGCAGGTCCACCCCAGACTTTCGCAGGCAAATCATTCGACGATGGCGCTTCTATGAGGAGCGTGTTGTGTGCAACGCTACGATAGAAATACTCGGTGAGGAAGGGTTCGCGAAGCCTGTTGCCGTACGTTCCCGAGTCCAGGGCAAGGACGCCATCCTTGTGAATGATGAAATGGCCTACGTCATAGTGGCGGTGGCTCTCCACGCCCCCGCCTGACAAGAACACTGCGAATGTATCTCCTGGTTTCCAACCACTTCGCATCGAGACGACGCCAAGAGAAGGAAAATGCGCTGCGCGTGGCCAGGACTCGGTGGGGCCCTTTGCTTCCGGGAGATCAGCAGCACGGAATGTAAGTAAAGGGGCCAACGGCCACCACATTGAATCGTGTTCGAGATCTGTCAGGACGTTTTGTCGCACCCATGCAGCAAGTGCAGCCCGGTCGGGGTGAGTGTCTGCATAGAAGTGTGCGATGGACAGCATATGCATCTTGAGGAAGCCTTCCACAAACCCGCCGAAGTTCTGATTGTCGCCCAATCCCCAGCCCCTTGGGCCCTCGTTGGTTGGAATCCAGTTCCAGAGCACCCAGTTTGGCAGCAGGCTGGGGCTGGTATGCGCAGATTCTGCGCTTACGCCTGTGGCAGAGTTCAAACTGAACATGAAGTTGAACTCTGTGAAGGGATACATCCCAAAGGAATAGCCTGTGGCGATCGATGGAGATCCGGCATCCTCCTCAGATCGAAAGTCCAGTAAGGCCACGTGATCTGTATAGCCCTTGATCAGTGACTGCTCGGCGTACTCGTCAGCGATCCCGTCTCCCATGAATGCCAATCCGATGTACCATGGAAGATTTGGCGCGCCATAGAAGCCACCGGTGATGCCTCCACCATTGTAACGATTTAGGGTTCGACGAAGCTCGTGCTCCTTTTGGAAAAGCTCAATGAAACGCTTGGCAAAGGCTTCACGCTCGGCGGCGGTCAGTTCACTGTGAATCCAATCGTAAGCCGCCAAGGCGCTGACTCGGCTTATGGAGTACCAATTTACTCCGTTCCCGGAATGGATCTGTCTCTCATTGAAGTCCAACTCGGCTTGAATGTAGGTCTTGGCCCGCTTCAAGCCCGTTAGTCCCACATCTGTAGCATTCCCGGATGAATCACGCTCAAGCAACCATACAAAAGCTCCCAGCATGGCGTTGACGCCGTAGCGCGGACTTGCTGATTTTCCCCACTCCTCTGGAGCGTCTTCCGGGAACGTCCTGACTTGCTCGACCAAGGATTGGTAGTAGTCCTTCTCGTGCGTCAGCGCATACTGCCGAATAGCCGGGATCATGCCCTGGTTTAAGAACATCCGGGGGCGTTCCTTCCTGACCATTACAGGAATTTCATCGGGTTTTGGAAGTAACTCTGATGGTTCTGCCGAGAAAGCGACCATTGGCAATATGGCCATAGTGACACCGATCAGTATACGAGAGAGGGTCTTGGGGGGGATGAACATATCCTTTAGTAGCTGAGGGTATTTATCTGAACCGTAAAGAAAATTGCCTCCAGCTCTCGATAAACCCCTAATCCAGAGCCTTAAGCATGCGCTGAAGCCCCCTAGAAGGGGTACCCCAGGCTGAGGTGGACTGTGATGTCAGGATCGAAGTCGCGGCGAATGGGATTGAATCCAGCCTCTAATCGAAGCGGTCCTACAATCGTCCGATAGCGCAGGCCAATTCCCGTTGTTAGCAAGAAGTCATCAGATAGGTAGTTATCAAGTGCCCTGGATTGGAGGAGTCCGTCTGTAAAGACCACGAAGCTCAGTTTTTCCATAAGGAACTGTTCAATCTCCAGCGAGAGGAGCGCATATGCTGCCGCGCCGACAAACTCGCCATTCACATCTATCGGCGCTGCTTCGCCTTCAGTATAACCTCGGATGCTGTCTTCGCCGCCAGGAAAGAAGCGGTGAGCCAGTGGGATCTGGTGGCTATCACTTGTGAGTGTTGTCAGGATGCCATGAGAAAGACTGCCGTGGAAGAGAGTTGTTCTAGAGAGAGGGTAGTGGTACACGCCTTCAACCTCGAAGCGCTGGAAATCTACCTGGCCACCCAGAAGAGTGGAGCCGAACTCTACTTCCGATCTGATGCGGAATCCATCTTCAGGAAAAATCGGGTTATCAAGCCTTACGAGCGCCAAGTTGCCGAATAAGCTTCCAACTCGAGCTTCTTGCCGCGCGATGCCAGTCTCGATACCAGCTGCTTCCACGCGTTCGAGCCGATAGCCTATGCTTGCAGTGGCGCCGTCTATTATTTGCAGATCACGATTAAGACGGGCTTCAATTCCGACCTCTTTCCTCCGGAACGAAACCTCATCCCGCAGCAAGCCGCGAAGCCGTAAGCTCAGGTCGTTATTTACGTCGAGAAAACCGGGGAGTTGATAGCGATACTCGGCCTGCGTGCTCTTGAATGACTGGATGAACAGGAAGCGGTCCGCATGAGCACGGCCCCAGAGATTGTTGCGCGTCACTTCGAAGCCTCCTCTCAACATCTCGTAAGAGCCGTAGCCGAGGAGTAAGTCGATGCTGAGGTGTTCAGTGGGTTCGAACAGGAAATTGATATCTGTCGATATAGGGGACGAGTCTTCCAGAGGGGTAGTGCCTCCAGGGGCAGTGGAGTCCGAGTCCAATTGATAGTTTGCCTGAACGCGATTGAAGACACCCAGATCATAGAGAGCGAACCGGTCTCGCTCGAGCTGCAGGGGATTTAACCAGTCTCCTTCGGACAGTTTGATTCGACGTCGAAGAACCTTCTCTAGTGTGCGTCCTTGTCCTTTAAAGTTCACCTTTCCCACGGTGAGGCGAGGACCCGGGGTAACACGAAGAAGTAAGCTTAGGTGAATTTCGTGATCAACCGGCGTTCTCTCAAGCACCTCAAACTCAGCCTGTGCCTCTGCATAGCCAGCTTCATAGAACTTTTCCAAAATCCTTCGTGCAAAATCCTGACGCCAATTGGATGAGAACGGAGCATAAATCTCTTGTTGTTGATCGAAGGTCACTTCAGCTACGCCTTCCGGGTGGTGAACTGTGTTCACCTCGGTCCGAACGGTGGTGACCATATGCCTCGGTCCTTCAGCGACCAAAACCCTTACCTCAACTTCACCAGTCTCTAGATCCCGTCGAATTTCTTCTCCTGTGACTGTGGCCTGCTGGTATCCCTGTTGTCGCAGGATCGCCTGCAAAGCCCCCAGGGATCGTTTGAAGGCATTTGGGGAAAATGCGCGATTCCCTCGATCAAAAAAGAGGAATCGGTCGAGAAAGAAATACTCGGAAGCGGTGTCATCCTCGATTGCTTGCAGGCCTGTGAATTCAATTCCGGTGTAGTGGAAGAAGACCCCTTTCTCGACAATGATCTCGGCTTCTTCGATTTCCAAGTCGATTGGCGCCGCCAACAAGTCGTTTCCTTGCCAGAAGAACTCAGATTCTTCGCCATCCAACGTCCTGAGTCGCACGATATACTGAGGGTAAAGATATCCGGCAGATTCAACGCGTGAATGAATCAGGAACAGAGCATTTTCGATGAAGCCGACGTCAAAGTACTCGGTTGGAGAATCATCGCTTCGCAGTGTCAGCGCCAGGTTCTTTGTGCGCCAGTTGTCAAAGAAGCCAAGGCCAGAAATCTTTAGGCTTTCAGCGCAAGCGAATGTAGTCATCCAGCTGATAAAAACACAGCAGAAGAACCTCCTGAATAGCTGCTTCGATGGTCGATTGGTGCGGTAGGTTAAAAACCGAGAAGTCATTTTTCCAGGATGTTCCAGCGAATCCCAATGTTGTATTGATCGTAGATATCGTATCCTCCTTCAATGGATAGGCGGTCTGTTAGCTCATACTCTACGCTGTAGGTCTCGCGTCCCCGCTCTGAAAGCGAGCGGCCGGATTCAACTGTCAGTCGATCCCCGATTCCTTCTCCCGACCCCGGACCGGTCAGATCCCTGAAGAGACCTTTACCCAGATAAAGCGCCAGTTGTTGTGCCTGGCTTCGTCCCAAATCGTCGTTCTCAGGTAGTATCCCAGCTGTTACCAAGAGTAGAATCTGCTCCTGTTGAAGTGGCGGCGTGGACGTGAACTCGATCTCGGGATTCTCGGAATTGCCGCCGACATGCATATTTATGGTGTAACCTGCGGTCCCGCCTTCTGCGGGCACGTCCAGCTGGAGCATGTGAGGCTCTTGCCTGGTGATGTAGGCGTGCCCGTTCTCTACCCTCAAACTTGCAAAGGGAAATCTGATAACACCCGTCTCGATCGCTGCCTCGCCTACTAGAAGTGGATTTCCCAGAGTCCTGCTGATCGTGGCGTCTGCAGAAATTTTGCCACTAAATACAGGAGTTTCCACTCTCAGAAAGTTCTTGCCCGTAACCTCAATATTCATCCTCCAGGTATTGAAAGGATGAGCCTCCACGGAGAAGTAGGGTGGCCGGACGGGGGCTCCCTCAGGACCACCGGTTAGTGAACGTAAGTCCTGTAAGACCAGCCCCTCGCGAAGATTCAGCTTTCCTCTGATGAGTGGGGTATCATCCTTTGGCAGTATGATTTCCGCCAGCAGATCGCCTCTCAGGATGAGGCTATCCAGCAGCAAGAGCGGAAGTCTCTCGCCCTCAAGACGAAGGTTTCCCGTTGGTTGGGAGAAGTCCTGAAAATCAATGCTCCCCTCAAGCTGAAGCTGACGACGCCCCAATAGAGCGTCGAAAGATGCAATCCTGGCTTGTCTGCCGTCCAGAATTATCCTCGCCTGGTTGATGGTAAGTGTGGCGCCGCCTTCAAGTGGGCGGGTCCTTAGTCCTTTCACATCGAGTTGACCTTCAATGGATAGGCCCTGCCTCAGCGAGATGTCCACACTGAGTGATCCGGTTTCCGCAAAGGTTCGGGGAAGAAAGTGCTCCAGTATCCCCAGTGGATAATTTTGCATGAGAACTCTTGCGCTGGCGGCCTTTGTCAGTTCCAGCGGATGGTCCTGCAACGTAGCCAACCAATCCTCTCCGACGGGCAACTCGGCTGTGGCGATCAAGGGCTGCTGATTGACAAGGACCCTTAACTCATCAATTTGAAACTGATCCTTGGTTGCACTCAGACTGAGCTCTAATTGCTCGATCTCGGGGCGAACTCCTTCCGCGACTTCGGGAGGAACGATCCTATCCACCCGCAGATTCACGAACCCGCGAGGACTCTCCGGGGTTCCTTCGAGGGACGCCTGTGCTGTGATAGACCCGATTTCCAATGGTAGTCCAAGCGGGAAAAGTCGGTGCACTTCTTCTCTTATTTGAGCATCCAGCACGAATGACAGCTGTTGACTGCTCGAGAGCTTTTCCACGCGGATACCTTCTTCTGTTCTGGCGATTGTAAACGGCAGGTATCCGGTGGAGTGCAGGATTGGTTCTGGCCCAAGACTGATGTCCGCTGTCCTCACATCAATGCCGTTCTCAGAGGCGTTCACTACGACTTGACCTGTCAACTCTCCTTGGGCGAGGTTACCTGCGATCTCCAACCCCATTGAAACCGCCAGGGTCTCGCCGACGTTTGGCGGGGCGCCCTCCAGTCCCAGTTCAAGAGCCATCAGTTGTTGATCCAGATTATCATGAGCGCTCAAGGAGATACTCAGACTCTCCAACCCTCGACCTCTCCAGTGCGCCTCCAGTTCGGACACGGAATGCTCCTGCCAAGCCGGTGATTTTAAGTTTATCGCGCCGTTGTGTTGTGGCGTCTTCAGCGGACCCGAAGCGGTCCATTGAATTAATGCGGAGTCAATTCTGGCGTCTTCGGGTAAATAATGCAGCAACCACTCTGGACCTACTCTTAGAACGCCGCTGGCGCTATGGATCTCGCCTCGCTTGAAGTCTACTTCGGCTCGGGCTGTAAATGCGGATTCCTCTCCCAAATCTGCCTCGAACTTTGAAAGCTGCAGAAGAGGCCACTGGAGCAATCCGCTTAATTGTAATTCTATATCGCGTCCTTGGACGCGCCCAACACTGCTGGTTCTGCCGCTGAATCTGAGCGACGGATAGAGACCCCCACCGTCATGCTCTTCCAGCTTAACTTGGAAGCGTCCAAAGAGGGGAGAGGGAACTTCCTCAAATCCCAATCTGTGCGGGTCGATCCGCAGTCGGACCGCAGTTTCCTCGGTCAAGAGGAAAGGTGGTTCGGGCGAAAGTACCGTAGGGCGGAGCAACTCCAGATCTCCCAACGGAGATTTAAGCAATACCTGGTTCAGGGCAGCTTTTTCAAAATCACCTACAGCTCGAAGCGAAAGCGAGATTGGATAAGTCGTGGCGTCAACGGGTGCTTCAGCATCAGACGCCTTGTCAATCGCAGCAGAATCTGAACTTGGAAGGGGAAGAGTGACTTGACCATTGACGGTGGCGTCGAGTCCCCAGTTATCTCCATTCCACGCAGCTGTGGCTTGTCCTCGTATCTCGCCGATGGAATTGGCCCCGAATAGCTCTGGCGGTATCACGAAGTCTGGCGCCAGGAATTTCGCTTCATAAGGAACCCAGGAGTCAGGCGCTACACTCGCGTAGGCATCTACGCTTCCTTGTTCTGAGGTGACTTTGGCATGAAACTGGTATCCTTGACCAAGCTCTGAAACAGATGCCTCTCCTGCAAAGGCGCCAATATAGGGCAACTGAATTGCCTCAAAGCTGATAAGGCGTAACCCATCAGCTCTGGCATGGAACTGAATCTCCTGTTGCGGCGCTAATCCTTCCGCTGTCAGAATGCCCTCCCTAAAAGTCGCCTCATTGAAGATAATCTTGTGCTGCCGGAAGCTCACGATTATTCGCTCGGCCTCCAGCCATGGCGCCCATCGCGATACCTCATCAAGCGCCCTGGTCGCGATCTTGTGAGCTTCCTGTGGAGAGGTCCGTTCCTTGTCCTCATCCGGGGTTGGGACCACATCCACCTCAACTCCCTCTGCTTTGATAAACGGGGAGTGGACTTCATCTGGCCTTCGAAGGTCGATGAGCCAGGCGAGGGGCTGTCGAATTGTTACCTGATCGATCGCTACGGATGATTCCTTTATTTTTCCTTTAAGCTGCTGGACGGTCAGCCATCGATAGCCTTGTGCTTTGGATGAGCCAACCTCAAAACCCAGGCTGCGCGCCACATGGGGAACAGCCCACGCCAGGATCCAGGGGTGTAGCGCAAGCAGGATCGTGAGAAGGCCAAGCAGGCTTAGGATGATATAAAAAAGTCGCCGGACCATGAGAAAGGGGTAGGGCGGCCGCACTATAATCCATTAAATTGTTATCCGAAAGCTGAGACAGCTGCTCTTTCTTGCAAAGCCGCTAACACTCCCTGAAGCATCTCTTGAGTAAGTAGACCGGTGAAAGTGTTCTGCTGAGACGGGTGATATGTGCAGCCAATGATTGGACCTCCGTAGCCACAGGCAAAGTCAAATATGGCCCCATGGGCGAATCTAGGTTGCGGACGAGGGACTAGCCATCCTCTTCTTGAACATGTCTTGAGGACTTCCTTCCACCCAATTTGGCCAAGGCACAAGATTGCTCGAAGGTTGGGCATCAAGTCGATCGTTCTGTCCAAATAGGGGGAACAGTTAGCAAGCTCGGCAGGTGTCGGTTTGTTAGCAGGAGGCGCACAGTGGGCTGCTGCCGTTATTACGCATCCTTGAAGTTCAAAGCCATCGCCGATATGATCGCCATGAGGCTGGTTGGCCAATCCCACCGCATGAAGCGCTTCAAACAGAAAGTCTCCCGAACGATCGCCAGTGAACATTCGACCTGTTCGATTGGCGCCATGTGCGGCAGGCGCAAGACCTACCAGTAGTAGCCAACCGTCGGGAGCGCCCAGGTTAGGCACTGGTCGTCCCCAATAGGTCCAGTTGGCGAATGAAGCTCTCTTCTTCAAAGCCACGTCAAGGCAGTAGTCTCTCAACCTCTTGCATCGATTGCATTGGCTTATGCTCTCCTGAAGCGCGTTCCATTCTGTCTGCACAATCTTCGAGGAACACGGATTGTCCACTTTGTTCAAATTTTTTTGCATTCAAACAGCTCGACCCAGCAGGAGATGGATGATCGGGGCGATTCTCTGCGCAATAATGACGGGCCTCTCTCAAAGCCGGAAAAGTGCTAAATATTTAGCTTGATGCCTGCTCCTCATTCCCTAGCTTCCACCGTTTTTTAATCTCTTGAAGGGACTGCCTTTCACGCACTTTTACAAGCACGTAAAAAAGAGGTTGACCCACCTCCATCAAATCAACAATTTTCATCACTTTGCATTGTTTTTCAGTTCTAGCGCCCTTGTAGCTCAGTCGGTAGAGCGCGTCCTTGGTAAGGACGAGGTCGGCGGTTCAAGTCCGCTCGAGGGCTCCAT
>CAYSHY010000056.1:0-25211 GCA_964430955.1 uncultured Puniceicoccaceae bacterium
GCAGAGGAAACCTCACCAGCCAGGGCGTAGCCGCGGCAGCTTGGGAATACAGCCCATTTGGCGAGCTGTTGCGCGCCGAGGCCATCGCCGAACTCCCCAGCCCCAGGTCCCTGGGCGCCACTTTCGGCTTTGCCACCCAATACACCGATGCCGAAACCGGCCTCGTCTATTTCGGCCACCTCTATTATCACCCCGGCATGGGTCGCTTCCTGAACAAGGATCCCCTCGGCGAAGCCGGCGGCCTCAACCGCTACGCCTACGCCCTCAACGACCCCGTCAATAGAACAGACTACCGCGGCCTTTGTTATACGGGCCCGGTGGGATTAACGTGCAAATAGCCCTTGGGAAGCTGAAGCTGGCTGGAAAGTAGAGTCGAGAAGCGGTGTAACGAACGCTTGGCTGACCCATCGGATGAATCTCGGCAGCCCAACAAGAGCCAGCCACCAAATCAAGCAATGCAGACCAAAACTGAAAAACGGGAAGGCCTGACCGGGCCGCGTTTTCTCTCGCGCCGCGGGCGTTGTAACCGGTCTCTCCCGGTCATCCCGAAATCCAGCTCAGTCCGCTAAAGATAGAAAGAAAAAGCCGCCCAATGCGAAAGCATTGAGCGGCTTGGAAAATACTAACTGTGGTCCTGCCTTACGCTGCCTGCTTCTTGCGGCGGCGAAGCTGAGCGAAGCCCAGAACCGCAAGACCGCCCAGCAGCGCGTAAGTGGAAGGCTCTGGAACGGCAATGGTGAAGTTATCTACCCGCATGTTGCCGGAGCCTGCGATGGCGTTGTTAAAGAACAGGCCAACAGCGTCTATAGTACCTGAGATGCCTGCGGCAGGAGTTGCACCGATCGTTGCAATGCCAGTGGCGTCATCCGTCGTCGTACCGTCAAAATTGAAAATCACCCAATTGCTTGGGTCTGACAATGACAGTTGACCAGTAGAAATAGACGTAAAGGTGCTGTCGCCGTTCGGGTTTATGTAGGTTGCACTGGTTGCATACCACTGACCGTCTGCCCTGAAGATTGGCTGAATTGTGGCCAATTGGTTTGTATTGCGGGAGTCCCAGGAGAACTCGAGATAAGGCACTCCACTCAGGCTGAAGGTCGCTTTCTCGGTCCAGGATACGAGCTGCGAGTGTCCTGCGCTCACGAAGAGGTTGAAGCCGCCGCTGGCAAGGATATTTGCACCCTCGTACGATGGATAGCCAGAGGTCGGAAAATGTGGGCTCGCCTCGTTATGGGGGACGATTTGGCCGACAACTCCCATGTCGGCGCGGGTGATGTGTCCCACCCAGCCAACGGTGCTGATTAGTTCGTCTACACCATTGCCCGTGAATGATTCATGGAAGACATTGATCTGCGCTGAGAGCGCGCAGGGGAGCGCGAGCAACGCACATAAGGCCAGTTTTCGATAGCTCATATAGGAGTTAAGTAGTTGGGGTTTGAATTGTACCAAGTCTGAGGGCCTCTGCGAAACGCCAGTCCCTCATTAGCGATACTGAGTGAATCTGACGGAAAATGCACGCTAATTTTTTGATCTATATCGTTGTTTGTGAGAGACTTGGAAAATAACGATAGCATGCATAGGACGGTGGCGCTGGGAAATTGGTTAAGTTGCGTTAGAGGGGTGGGTTTATTAATAAATTATAAATATCATTTCCCTGACTCTTTGCCTTGGATTCGTTATCCGACGCTCTTCATCCTTTCGCCTCTCTTCTGGTTTTGCTACGCTTGGCTACTTATGGCGAAAGTGGATTTGGAACTGGTTAAAATGATTCTGCAACGTAACGAGATCGATATCCGCGTCGTTTCGCAGATCATCGAGGACATCAACACCGAGATTGAGGCCGAGCAGAAGGAAGAGAAGCCGCCTCCGGTCAAGAAGCAGTTTGCTATTCTGGTTTCTGACCCCAACGGAGTGCTTGAAGGAAAGGAACTCGTGGGCTGGATTGTTCAGATTCCAGAGGACGACAGTCCGTTCGTTGTGGAGGAGCGCCTCATTCGCAGCGCCTACGAGTTCAACCTGACGCCCAAGGGTCGCCGCCTGCCTGTCAAGCAGATCGGGGAGGTGTGTGAGCACGTCAGCTCTCGCATCCTCAAGGAGCAAAAGATCTGGGTGAAGACCAAGGAGCCGGTTTACGTCCTGCGTACGGATAACCAGATCCCGATGGACGATCTCAAGAAGCTCCAAAAGGAGAGCAGCGACGACGGCGCCTCTGAGATCTAATATCCTCAGGATCCCGTTCGCATGAAGCCTCGTGTGTCTGTTATCACTCTTGGCGTAGATGACCTTCATCGGTCTTATGCGTTTTATCACGAAGGGTTGGGTTGGCCTTCAGACGGGATCGTGGGCGAAGAATATGCAGCGGGGGCAGTCGCATTCTTTGACCTGCAAGGCGGGCTCAAATTGGCGATTTGGCCACGCAAGAGCCTAGCTCACGATAGTGGGTTGCCAGTAAGGCAGCCCGCATCCACCGACGTATTGCTGGGGCACAACGTGAGCGCCAAAGAAGAGGTGGACACCGTGATGAAACAGGCCGAGCAAGCCGGCGCAACCATCGTCAAACCGGCCCAGGATACTTTCTGGGGCGGCTATGGCGGCTACTTTCTCGACCCAGACCAACACCTCTGGGAGGTCGTTTACAACCCTCATATCCTTCCCCAGGAAGAGTCGGCGGATTAGGAAGCTCCGCATGGACAGGTTTTTCCCGGTGGGTGCATCGGCGCTGCCGGAGCGCCATATTTCGAGTGAGGAAAGGGACATAAAGGACAGAAGGGATCCAAAGAGACAGCCGCTCCCATTCTCCGATTTGCGGCGTTGCCGCTTAGTGTGGCGCCCACCCAATATTCCACCATTCCAATATTTCAAATTCCAGTCTTCCCTTCCCTTGCTTGCCACTGCGCGTTCTCTTCCCGTAGAACCCTCACCAGAGCATGGGCGAACGACTGATTAATATTGGAATCGTAGGGTTGGGAGTGATGGGCTACGGACACGCCACCTCCATTGTCTTGGGAAAGGTTCCGGGATTGCGCCTGGCGGCAGTGGCCGATACATCGTCTGTCCTGTTGGAGCGGGCAACCTCCCTGGATCCTTCGATTGCGGGCTTCGCCGATGTGGAGGAAATGATCCGTTCCGGCAAGATCGACGCCCTTTTGATCGCCACGCCGCACTTTAGTCACACCACGATCGGGATTCAGGCCCTGGAGGCCGGGCTTCATGTGCTGGTGGAAAAGCCTCTGTCGGTCACCAAGGCGGATGCGGAACGGCTCGTCGCCGCACACACACGCACGGACCGGGTTTTCGCCATCATGTTTAACCAGCGCACTGATCCACGCTACGCAAAGCTGCGGGATCTCGTGCACAAGGGGGAACTTGGCGAGATTCAGCGCGTACAGTGGACGATCACTCATTGGTTTCGCCCCCATGCCTATTACGCCTCCGGCGGGTGGCGCGCCACCTGGGCAGGAGAGGGCGGCGGCGTGATCATGAATCAGTGTCCTCACCAGCTGGATCTCCTTTGCTGGATCTTTGGCCTGCCGCGAAAGCTACGGTCCTTTTGTCGCTATGGTCGCTATCACGAGATCGAGGTAGAGGACGACGTTACGGCGTATATGGAGTTCGAGAGCGGCGCCAGCGGCGTGCTCATTGCATCGACCGGTGAGGCCCCCGGTTCGAACCGATTGGAAGTCGCCTGCGAGCGTGGACGCGTAGTAGTAGAAGGGACGGGGCCAATTCGCTGGACCCGTACAAGCACCCCTGTCAGCCAGTTTTCCCGCTCTACGCCGAGCATGTTTGGCGTGCCCGAGACTTGGGAGGTGGAAATACCTGTCGAGGGAGAAGGCGAGCAACACCTCGGCATCTTGAGGGATTTCGCCAGTGCCTGTCTCAAGGGACATGCGCCGATTGCTCCGGCTATCGATGGGCTGCGCCAGATTGAGTTGGCCAACGCCATCCTGTTTTCTTCAGATACAGAGCAGACGCTCGAGTTTCCGCTCGACGCGGCTGCATATCAACGCTGGCTTGAAGACAAGATCAATGCTTCTGTTGGAAACGCCAACAGCGGCGCCTCAACCTCCTCCCTTTCCAGATGAGCAAAGACGGAATGAACTACGCACCCGAAGCTGTGGGCGCGAAGAAAGTGTTTGAACCGGGTGAATTTTGCTTCGCCGCCGCCTTCTTCGATCACGGCCACATTTACGGGCAAACCTTCAACCTGGCCAATGCCGGGGCCACGCTCAAATACGTCTATGATCCCTCGCCAGAGCGCTACGCTCAAGTGCTCGAGCGTTTCCCGAATGCAAGGGCGGTTTCCTCCTTTGACGAGATTTTGGAGGACGACGAAGTGCGGCTCGTTACTGCTGCGGCGGTGCCAAGCGAGCGATGCTCCATCGGCCTGAAGGTTCTGGACGCTGGCAAGGACTACTTTACCGACAAGAGCCCCTTCACCACGCTCGAGCAGCTCGGGCAGGCGCGCAAGAAGGTGGCAGAGACCGGCCGCAAGTACATGGTGTCCTATTCAGAGCGCCTGATGGTTGAGGCTGCATGGCATGCAGGCGAGCTTATCCGGCAGGGCGCCGTTGGCAGAGTGCTGCAGGTTCTCCTGCTTGCTCCGCACAATCTTAACGCCCCCAGCCGTCCGGAATGGTTCTTCCAGAAGGACAAGTACGGCGGCATACTCACAGACATCGGCTCTCATCAGTTCGAGCAGTTCCTCTATTTCACGGGCTCGACCGATGGTGTGGTGAACTTTGCCCGGGTAGAGAACATGGGCAATCCGGAGTATCCGGAGCTCGAGGATTTTGGAGAGGCGTCGATGACCATGAGCAGCGGCGCCTCCTGCTACTGTCGCCTCGACTGGTTCAACCCAAAGGGATCAAAGGTTTGGGGCGACGGCCGCACATTCGTTCTCGGTACCGAAGGCTACATGGAGATCCGCAAGTACCACAACCTGGTCCATGGCGGTAATGAGCTCATCTACCTTGTCGACAGCAAGGGCGAGCAGCTAATCGAGTGCAAGGGCAAGGTCGGTTTTCCGTTCTTCGAGCGCTTCCTTCTCGACTGCGTCAACCGCACCGAAAACGCCATGACTCAGGAGCATGCATTCAAGGCTGCGGAGCTTTCCATGCTCGCACAGAAGTTCGCCGACGAGCGGCGCAAGTGTCGAGGGTAGGCTGGTCTCCAGCTTCCGTAAATCCGGAGACGGCCTGCGGCAAACGCGATCATAGTAAGCCCATGCATTTACGCATGGGGCGCAAGAGGCATCCGATAGCTTGCGCGTGGGCCGGCTGTTGGGTGTACCCTTGCGACGCGCAGCCTCATCCGTCTTCATCGACCATTCCCCGGTTTTGTGGCTTCTGGTCCCTCCTCCGGCCCTTGCCCTCGGCCCGTTTTTCTTATCACTCTGTAGCTTCGTAGCCGTAAAGCTCCATTCCCCACGCGCGGGCCTGCTCCACGACCTGGTCTTTTTCCAGCATTACAGTTCCGTCGACCTCCAGACAGGCGGTCTGTATGCCGCTCTGGCGCATCATTTCCAGGGTTTTTTGACCAAAGACCGGGACGTCAAATCGCCAATCCTGCCGTGGCTTCGGGGTCTTCACAAAGATTAGCTTGTCGGTCTTGTACTTGTTTGCGCGCTGCAACATGTCGTCGGTGCCTTCGAACGCTTCGACCGCGAGGACTGTACCTTTGCGCACAACAACTCCCTGACCAACATCCAGGCACGCGATCTCCTTGGCAATCCTGATCCCGTGGCGGATGTAGTCCATGTTTGCCTTGAGCGAGCCCCCCGTCATAACGCCGGGGCTGGCGAGATCATGGTCCATAAACGCACGCGCATCCAGCATCTGCACATCGATCTTGGAAATCTCGCGCGCAATTGCTCCAAAGATGCTCTCTGCATTGCGTTCCTTCAGCGTTGCAAGGATCTGGATTGCCTTCAGGTCAGGAGTAAGTTCCCGGAACAATCTTCCCGGCGCAATCTGGCCGGCCATCAGGGCGTAGCGTGCGCCAAGCTTGCGGAGCGCCTTGAGCATGTGTCCCAGCTGCCCCACCTTGATCATTGCCCGATCCTTCTCAGGGAAACTCTGGTAAAAGGCAGGGTCTGTTTCGCCCTCAAATGCGATTAGCCTTACCGATACGCCCATTGCCCGCATGGCTGTCGCCACGCGTATCGGGTAGAGCTGCCGACCAGCGATCAGGCCCACGGGCGAGCTCCTATCAAAGTCGTCGGGCAGAAACCGTGAAAGCTGGTTTCCTCTCATAGTATTCCAAACCATCTAGCTGATCCACGAAGTGTGGCGGGGCGCCAGCGCCAGCGCGATGTCCTTCGGCCAAAGCGGCCCGCGGTAGATCCAGCCCGTATAAACCTGCACCAGGCTCGCCCCGGCATCCATCATCATGCCGGCAGCCACTTCGTTGGTGATTCCACCCACCCCAATGATTGGCAGCTTCTCCGATGTCGCCCTGCTTATATAGTTCACAACTTCCAGCGACCGTCGCGCCAAGGGCTTCCCAGAGAGTCCGCCAGCCTCGTTGATCGTGGCAAACGGCCCAAGTCTCGCAACGGTGGTGTTGGTCGCGATGATGCCAGCCAAGCCAAGATTCTGTATGGCTTCCAACACGTCGTCGATCTGGCGGAATGTTAAATCTGGCGCGATCTTCACAAGAAGAGGCGTTGGCCGGGAACCCAACTTCTTTGAGCGGCGTTCAGCAGCTGCCTTCAACTCGCCAAGCAACACCGGCAGGTATGCCTTTCCTTGCAGCTTCCGTAGTTCAGGAGTGTTTGGGCTGCTTACATTGATCGCAAAGTAGTCTGCAAATTCAGCCAGGAGGTTGAACGAGACAAGATAGTCTTCAACCGCCTTGTCGATCGGGGCCGCCTTGCTCTTGCCGATATTGATTCCCAGAGGGATGCGGCGCTTGCCCGAGGTGGACTTCTTCAACTTTGCAGCAATGGCCTCGGCGCCGTCGTTGTTGAAGCCCATCCGGTTGATTAGCGCCTCATGCTCCGGGTACCGAAATACGCGTGGCTGTTGATTACCCGGCTGCTTTTGCGCCGTCACCGTTCCAATCTCCACATGCCCGAATCCAAACGCGGAGGCAGCCCGCCAGATGTCCCCATTCTTGTCCATGCCGGCAGCCATGCCAACGGCATTGGGGAACTTCAGCCCAAACAGCTCGATGGGCTTGGTCTGTGAAGGGCGTTTCCAGCTTTCCAGTATCCGGCACGCAGTGGGCACATTCGCCAGTGTCCGCAGAAACAAAAGCGCAAGGTCATGCGCTTTTTCTGGATCTTGCGTAAAGAGAATTGGCCGCAGAACTTTATTGTAAAGAGCTCCCATAGGAGAATCCGGCGTCCGAACGTGCCGCTGCTGGCATTAAAAGGCAAGCATGCAAATACCACCGGCTTGCTCACCCGCTGCAATCTTGGTGCGCGATCATCCTTGCCCGCTGCATTTCCCGTCTCTATCTCATACGGTGGATGGACTTTTTTACCCTGCCAAAGCGCCTGCAATGGGCCAGCTGGATCGCTCTGCTTTTTGTGGCGTGGCTGGTCTGGGACCTTTCGCACTGGTGGACACTTCGCGACGATTACTCTTTCGGCTTTCTCGCGCCTGTCTTCTCGCTGTACGTGGTCTATGACCGCTGGCCCCGTATCCGGCAGCTCCTCTCCGGGCAGGATGGGGAGGGCCGGGACGATGGCTGGCTCACTCGCACCCTTAGCGCCTGCGCAATTGTTGTCCTTCTTGGGGGCATGTTGTGGTTCATCTTTGGCGCGCTTCTCAAGGCTGCTACAGGCCCCAACTTGCCCAGCTCCATCCTGATGACGTTTACCTTTGGCGGAATGGTCCTTGCGGGCGCCTACTATTTTGCAGACACCGACCTCCACGGACGTCCCCTTTTGTGGCGTCCGCGACTGAGGCTGGCTTCGCTTCTCCTCTTTCCGGCGCTAATCTGGATCATCTCGGCGCCAATGTTCAGCTTTCTGGAGAATGCATTGAGCACATTTCTGCTCAACAAGGTGATCTACGTTGTTTTTGGCATTTTCAGTTTTCTGGGCTTCCCGCTCGAGCAGCAGGGAAGCGTGCTCATTTTGCCGAACGGTCAGGTGGGGGTGGAAGACGCGTGTTCGGGCATTCGCTCGCTGACCGCCTGCCTTTTTGCCGGATCTTTCCTGGCCGCCGTTTTTCTGAACAAGTTCTGGAAGAAGTGCCTCATGGTTGGTTGCGCTCTGGTGCTGGCAGTTATCATGAACCTTTTCCGTAGCCTCTTTCTCACGTCCTGGGCGTACCGCTATGGTTCTGACTCAATTGAGGGAACCGTTCACGACGCCACTGGGTATGCAGTTCTGGGGCTGACAGTTGTCTGCCTGCTTTGCCTTATGCCTGTCTTCAACTTCCGTTGGGAATACGAAGCTGAGGAAGGCGATTCCGAGGCGGCCGCAGCGCGGAAGGATGAAGAACCCGAGCCCGCTTCCCAGGATTCTCGATAACTTGCGCCTTTGCCGAGGCAACCTATAGGGAGGATCTAGGGATTCAGTATTGCCAGCACCTGTTCGTGGAGCCTGGGATGAGCCGCCACCAAAGAGCTCGCCCGTTCTGCATCTTCGCCGCGCCAGCCGCTCACAGCGGCGCCTGCGCCTCGTAGGACGGGCAACAGTGGAAGCAGATCCCAGGGGTTCATGATGGGATCACAAGCCACATGGACCCCGCCCGCGCAAAGGAGATAATATGCATAGCAGTCGCCCCATGTGTATAGACGTCCGGCCCGCCTCGTAAGCTCTTCCCATCCCCTGGGGTCCTGCTTTTTTGCGGGCGTGCGCAACTCCGTTGTCACAACGATAGCGCGGTCCAGTTCTGGAGCGTCCGTCACCCGCACGGCGTTTCCGTTCAGGGTGCACGTCTGGTTGTCGCCAATCAGCAACTGACGTGTTGCAGGCAAGTTAATGGCGCTGACGATGGGCCTGCCTTGCTGCAAAAGGCAGATCAGGGTGCCAAACTGGGCGTTGTGCGCTGCGAAGCTCTTTGTGCCATCTACTGGGTCGAGCACCCACACAAATTCTGCTTCGGCGTTCTCGGAACCATACTCTTCACCAATGATCCCGTGATCCGGGTACCGCTCCCGTATCCGCTTTCTCAAGGCTGCTTCGGCTTCCCGATCGGCGGCGGTCACCGGCGTCTGGTCTTCCTTTTGCTCGATCACGAGCCTTGGGTTGGCGAAGTAGGGCAGGATCACGTCCTGCGAGAGCTGGGCCAGTTCACCCAGGAATTGCTTCGCTGCGTCCACGTCGATTAAAGGCATGGCTGATCAGATAAAATACATTTCCTCGGATGTCGGGTGCAGCATATCCTCGACCGTAACTTCAGCAACCCGCCGTTCGAACTCCTCTGCGATCTGCGTGAAAAGCTGCGTTACTCGTGGACCCGACTCGCCCTTCTCAGCCCGTGAAAAGTCGAGCACTTCCCCGTCGATCGCGCGCACGATGTCCGCCAAAGTGATTTGAGACGGCGGGCGCGCCAACGCATAGCCCCCCTGCTTTCCGCGGCGGCTGGTGATCAATCCGCTGCTACGCAATTCATTGAGTATCTGCACAAGGTAGTTTGCCGGCACTTCTTCTGCTTGGGCAAGCCCCTCTATGTGAGGCAGTTCTGGAGAACCAAAACTGCGGCCCAGTTGTGCCAGCACCCGGCATGCATACTCCACTTTTAGTGGAACCTTCATGTTGCCGGGCATTAGAGCTGGCTTATCTTAGGTTGTAAACCCAGAAAACCAATCCATACTCCTGAGATTTCTTCTCAGGCAGTATCATATCAGGTCAAGGTAATCGACGACTAGGCGCTCCGTGCACGCGGAGGATCGGACTCCGCGCGCATATAGCCAACGCGTCTCAAATACCTTTTACTCGCGAGTCAGGAACGCCCATCCGCCATCTGGCGTGATGTGTTCTTCTGGCATGAACAGCCAACCGAGGCCCGCACCGCTATTTGCGTCGCTGTGTAGCCAGCCGTCGGGACCGACATACAACCAGCCCACCATGTCGGTGTTAATATAACCGCTGTCGATTGGGTAATCGGCGTAAGACTCGACCACGAGATTTGCGCGTATCTCTCCCGGGGTGTGTGTCGCCGAGTGAACGTTTACATATAGACGTTTCTCCAGAAGGGCAGTGACCTGATCTGGAGTCAGCTCTGCAGAGCCGCTATAGACGCCGCTTCGAGTGTTCAGCGGTGTGTGAAATGGCTCGAGCGCTATTGCCACCCCGCCTGTCGCAGAAGGATCCAGTGGGTCTTCAACTGGTCCCGCGATGATATGGAAGTGCGAGGTGGTGTAGTCTGATCCCAAGTCGACGAATGATGGGTCAGCAGCTGCCCCGTACCCCATGTTGAAGGTGAGCATGTTCGTTACGGGATTAAACGTAATACCGTCGCCAAGGAGTCCTCCCGTGGCGTTCGTATCGATTCCGTGGTTTGCGGCGCTCATTCCCTCCGTTTCGGCTCCCAAGAGCAGAATGTTGTAGTCTGCGGCGCAAGGTAGGCTGCCGGCAACGAGGATACAGGTCGTCAGTATAAGGTTTCGCATCCTTCTACTCCTCTGTCAGTGGTGGATTTTAGGGTTAAGGAAGGGCCTCATTTGCGATGAGTCCCGGCGGCTAACCTAATCAAGCATGGGCACAGTTGCAATGCGTGGGATGATAAAATAATTTCAATAGATGCTCCTGGTTACCATGTGGTACCTGGATTCTCGTAATGCCTGCGTTACGAGTTTACGTCTCCCTGAGTCCATTGTCCGTCGATCAGTCGCCACATTGAGCCGGTTGGATTTTCGTCCCTGAGCTCTCTGGGTAGACGTTCCCTGCGCACATGATCATAGCTGCGCCAAGCTGCGAATCGAAGCATCGCGGTGGGAAATCCCACAGCAGAGAAACCCGGGTGGCCGGTGGAAGGGTAGGGGCCTCCGTGATTCATGGCTGGGGAGACTTTCACCCCAGTCGGCATCTTGTCATTTAGCAACCTTCCCACCCGCACTCGAATGTATGGCGCAATGCGATCGTAATCTGCGTTGTCTGCTCCCTCGGTGTCCGTGTAGATGCTTCCGGTCAGGTTCCCCTCCAGGAGCATGGCGATCTCCTGCATCTCTTGGGATGTCTTGCAGAAAATGAGGAGGCAGGCGTTCCCAAACGCCTCTGCCTGTAGTTCTGCAGGCGCTTTCAAACACTGCTCGGCGGTAGCTTGCAACAACGTGTTCTCGAATCCATAAGACCCTTGATCAAGGGGTCTGCCGCCAGTGAGTAGTTCGGCTCCTGCCTGGATCAGTCCTTCGACAGACCGTTGTAAGTTTTCCGCGGCGTGGGCAGTTAGCAAGACCTCCGGGCTGCGCTGCTTGAACCGCTCCACAAGCTTCTTTGCGAATGTGCGGCCCGACTGACTATCGGGCAGCACTACGATGCCCGGCTTGGTGCAGAACTGTCCCGACCCGCTCAGGCATGATTCCTGGAGCTGATCAACGATCTCATCCATGCGTTCGCGCAGGGCGCCTTCCAGGATGAACACCGGGTTGATGCTCGACATCTCAAGATAAGCGGGCTTCCCGGCTTGATCTGCGGCGGCCTTGATGGCGAGCCCTGCTGCTCGTCCTCCCGTAAACGCAACCGCGCCCGTTGCCGGGTGACTCACCAGCCGGAGTCCGAGTTCGTTACTCGTGTGGTAGATTAGCTGGATTGCCGTCTTTGGCAAAGCCGATAGCCGCAACGCTTCATGAGCCGCCTCTGCAAGTAGCCGGGTGCTGTTTGGGTGAGAGGGGTGCGCTTTTGCGATTACCGGGTTTCCGGTTGCGATGGCAGACGCAAAATCACCTCCTGCAATGGGGTTGTAGGCGAAAGGGAAGTTGTTTGGTCCAAAAATGATCACAGGGCCGCCAAGGGGCTCCAGTTGAGCGCGGAGGTCATTCTCTGTGTCAATCGTCGCCCTGCGCCATGAGCGGTCACGCGTAGCGCTTGCCGCCTTTCGGAGTTGATCCACGGTGCGGGGCAGCTCGCTCTCGAGGAGACGCGGCCTTATGGCAAGCCCGGTTTCCCGGTGCGCCATCTCGGCAAGAGACTCGAAACGCGTCTCGATTTCCTCTGCGTAAAGCTCAAGAAACGCCGCCAGATCCTCAGGCGAAAGCTTCTGCATGACTGCAGCTGCCAGCCGTCCCGCTTCCAGCGCGTTCTCGATGTCGGCCGCCCCACTTACCGGAAATGACCCGCCAAAACATTCCTTACGTGTGGGATCCTCAGCTCGGAAACTGCCGCTCGAATCTTGTGCTTCACGCCATCTTCCACCTATGAGTACCGGATACGCAGCCATAACAGTTGTAGATAGTTCCCATCCGTTCGTTCCGCAACTGCCGCTTCCGCATCGCAGAAGCAAAAATTAAGGCCGGTCTCCTTGTTGCGAGACCGGCCCCGTGCACTCTGGCGGCTGGCGACGTTTGTTCGCTTTGCGACGGTTCTCACGCGCTTCGCCCTACCAATAACGGCGATCTAGCCGTTAGCCCAAGAAGCGGTTCAGAAGCCTCAGGTTCTGTGAACCGCCGCCAGCGTTTCCCGGATCTCCCCTCCGGGTACGTGATCGAGTGCACGTTAAGGTGCAAGCGATGAAGGCACGCTGGGTTGGGCAGAAGTGCGCGGCGGATATCTGTCCATCCGCGTTTCAGACGCAGGTCGTACTTCTTTGCGAATCCACTGGCGCAAGGAGCCCGCTTCAACACGGAGCCTACAGATACAAGTGACAGCATTTCCCCCTCGGAGCGTGCAGGATGAGTGGTGGGTCAGGAGCGAACCTCCAGTATAGGCGAGATGAGAGGCAATTTCAATCAACGATATGCGATTCTGTTCTCACAAGCCATCTGCGCCGGGGTATGCGATGCTCCGGCCACACAAGAGGAGCTGTCAGGTCTTTTTGCCTCGGGGCCTATTCTTGCGCCGCCGTTCGCCTACTCCTGATCAGAACTGCGCCGAGACATGCCAGTGCGGCGCAGAGTGCGTAGGTTGAGGGCTCGGGAACCGGAGTTGCCAGTATGGTGAAGGTCTCACTGCGCAAATCATTCCACGTTGAGCCTTCGGGATCAGCGAGGCTCCAGTTGTCCGGATTACGAATCTCCGAGAGCAGTTGTTCAACCGTTCCTGTGGTTGTGCCACTATAATACCAGTGGGCGCCGGCTCCGAGCGCCACCGTCAACCCCAGGGTCTTCAGCGTTTCTGGTTCATGGGATTGAGTGTTTTCCGTAACACGTCCGTCAGTCATCCACGGTTCGCCATACTGAAGGCCCCAGACGAAACCAGCATCCTCTTCGGTTCGCACGTTAACGGAAGGCCCCCGGCCCGTATAGAGAAACAGCTGATCTCCCCAATCCGGATATGGACGACCAAAATAGACGTCTCCCATGGTGCCGGCCGCCACAGGACCTTCGAGAAAAATGTTAACCTCAGTCCCTTCCTTGTAATACCAGTCTGTCGCCTTGCCATCGACGATGGTCTTACCCCAGCCGTTATCGATCCACTTTAGTTCCCCTGCTTCGAAATCCCGCAGCGCTATCCAAGTGAAACCATCCTTGTCCCAATCGGCATCGGCATGGATACGAACGACTGCAATGTCGCCGGGTTGCACTTCCGCCTGCGTGCAAGGTAGCCAAACAAGAGGCATCAGCAGCAATAGGGCGGATTTTGTGAGTAATGGATTCTTGCAATGTCTTTTCATAATGCCTCCTGAGGGTTCCGCCTTAGTAAGGCAAATAAAATTGCGAAAGCAAGTAACTTATCAATTTCGTTGTGACTGGAACTCCTTCAGCACCAGTTCAACTTTGTGAGCCAGACGCACGTCGTTGGAAGTCACGCGGTCGCCCGCATCATGCGTGGTAAGTGCGACCATCACCCGATTGTAGACGAGATAGATCTCGGGGTGATGGTTCTGTTCCTCCGCCTCAAACGCGAGTCGAGTGAGGAATGCCATTGCCTGTCGAAAGGAGGAAAAGACAAGTTCTCTCATGAGCCTGTCGTCTTCAAACTTCCAGCCCGGCAGTTCCTTCATGTCCAGTTCCAGTTCCTGTTGCGAGAGTGGGGCGCTCATAGTTGATCTTGAGCATAAGTTTTCGAGAAGCCCTTGTCAAACTGTGTGATACAGCCTTTTCCAATTGATAAAATCGCGGAGTTGCCAATGGTTACCGCCTTTCGCAACCTCTGCCAACGTGAGTGCAAGCGCTCGGATACCAGAAAATATGCCTCGGCACGTAGCCATTATCATGGATGGCAACGGTCGCTGGGCCCGTGGACGGGGCTTGCCTCGCAATGAAGGTCACCGCAGGGGCGTGGAGAACGTTCGCAAGATCGTTCGTGCGGCTGGCGAGATAGGGCTGGAGTATCTCACTCTCTACGCCTTTTCATGTGAAAACTGGAATAGGCCCAAGGCAGAGGTTGACGCCTTGATGAACTTGTTGGAGCGATTTCTGAAGAGTCAGGCCTCCGAACTGAGGAAACAGCGCATCCGGTTGCTGACGATAGGACGCACCGAAGAGTTGCCGCCAACGGTCGTCGAGCTCTTGCACAAAACCTGCAGCGAAACAGCCAAACACGACCGGGCCACACTGGTTCTGGCGCTTAACTACGGCGCCCGCACCGAGATAACTGACGCCTTCAAGGCCTATGCTAAAGCTGTGCAGGAAGGGCGCGAGGATCCCGCCAATGTCGATTATGCATCCATTGGCCGTTATCTCTATACCGCTGACATCCCCGATCCGGATCTCGTCATCAGGACCTCAGGAGAGAAACGCGTCAGTAATTTCCTTCTCCTCCAGTCGGCCTATGCCGAATACTATTTCTGTGACAAGTTCTGGCCGGAGTTTGGTCCCGATGACTTTCGCGCCGCGCTGGAAGATTACAGCCGCCGCGAGCGCCGCTTTGGCAAGACCGGCGAGCAGTTGAAGCAGAAAACCATTTCAATTTCCTAAAATGCGCGGACGTGTGTTCAGTACGCTCCTTCTCTGGAGCACCCTTATTTTCATACTTAGCTTCTTCAAGGCGCCTGGGGCAATATGGCTGACCGCCGTCGCCGCCGCCTTTACTCAGTATGAGCTCTACGAGATGTTCCACAAGATGGGCGCCCGCCCGCTGACACGCGTTGGTGTTGGTCTCGGGCTGCTTATCTCGCTCTCGCCATTTTACCTGCCGGCGTCGTTCCCTCAGGGCGGGGAGTTGTTCGCCCTGTCCATTGTGATCTGCAGTATTATCACATTGCTTCGTAAGCCGCGCGGCAACGCCATCGCTGCTTTGTCCAGCACACTGCTGGGTTTGCTGCTTATCCCTTACACGATGCTCTACATCAGTCTCCTCATCGATCGTTTCCCCGCAGAGACTTCGCAGGGGTTGATGATGGGAGTGTGGCTTGTCGCCGCCACGAAGTTTACGGATGCAGGGGCCCTGCTCGTGGGCATGAAGTTCGGCAAGCACAAGATGGCGCCGGGTTTGAGCCCCAAAAAAACGTGGGAGGGCGCCATTGGAGGCGTCCTCGTATCCTCGCTTGTCAGCTTTTTCCTGGTGTTGGCTTTCCGGGACCTCTTTCCAGTCGGCTTTCATCCCTGGTTGGCCGCACTGATTAGCCCTCCAATTGCGATCGCGGCAATCTATGCGGACTTGCTGGAGAGCGCTATCAAACGTGAGAGCGGCGTAAAGGACAGCGGCAAGTTGCTCCCCGGCATTGGCGGCATTTTTGACCTGACAGATAGCTTCATGCTCTCTGCACCCACTGCGTATTTCCTTGTCATTGCCGTGCTCGGTCCTGTGGCATAAGCAGCTTATGAGCACGTTGGATCCGATGCCCGGCGCCACCATTCAAAAACCGTCTGAAGTCCGCCCACGAAACGTCGTGCTCATTGGCGCCACGGGTTCAATCGGCGCCAGTGCGTTACGTGTAATTGAGGCAAACCCTGACCGCCTTCGCCTGGTTGGAGTTGCAAACAATTGCCGGCGCGAGGAACTGCTAGAGATTTCCCGCCGGTTCTCCGTGCCGCACGCCACAAGTTTCGAGCGTGACGGCATGCAGGCGCTACTTGATATCGCCACGTTGCCAGAGGCAGATATTGTCCTGGTGGCCGCCAACGGGACGGTAGGGCTACAACCAACGCTCGCCGCCATTCGCGCTGGCAAGGATATTGCCCTGGCAAGCAAGGAAGTGCTCGTGCTCGCGGGCAAGTTCGTAATGGCCGAGGCGGCGCAGCGCGGCGCAAAGATCCTCCCCGTCGACAGCGAGCACAACGCCATCTTCCAGTGCCTGGAAGGGCAGAACGGCGCGCACCTTCGTCGTCTTATCCTTACAGCTTCCGGCGGTCCGTTTCGCGATTGGTCGCTGGAGCGCATGCGAACAGTGACTCCTGCGCAGGCGCTGAAGCATCCAAATTGGGATATGGGCCCGAAAGTGACCATCGACAGTGCGACAATGGCCAACAAAGGCTTGGAAATGATCGAGGCTCACTGGCTTTTTAACGCCCGGCCAAGCCAGCTCGATGTTGTGGTGCATCAGCAGAGCGTCGTTCACTCCATGGTCGAGTTTACGGACGGTTCCGTAATTGCCCAGCTCTCGCCACCGAGCATGACGTTTGCAATTCAACACGCGCTTCTTTACCCAGACCGTGGTTCGCCCGTTGTCAATCAGCTCGATTTTGCGAGCGGGCTCTCTCTCGATTTTCATGCTCCGGATGTAGAGCGATTCCGTTGCCTCGCGCTTGCTCGAAAGGCTATGGAGGCAGGTGGGGTTGCCGGCGCGGTATTCAATGCTGCAAACGAGGTCGCTGTGGAAGCTTTCGCCGGGAACAAGTTACCATTCCTTGCGATCCCCTCTATCATTGAGCATACTCTTGAGCATACCGACAATTTTGAGCCTGTTTCGCTTGATCAGGTCCTCGATGTCGACGCCCAGGCGCGTGCCCTAGCTACAGAATACTTGTCCATTTACCGTGGCTGAAATCTTCAAAAACATCCTGTCTAATCCGTGGGCGATCCTGCTCGTGGTGCTCTTCTTCGGCGCATCGATTTTCGTTCATGAGCTTGGACACTTCCTCGCAGCTCGTTGGCGCGGCCTCATTGTTGAGCGCTTCTCCATAGGGTTTGGACCGCGGCTTTTCGGTTGGCGGCGTAACGGCGTTGATTACCGAATCTCGGCCATTCCCCTCGGTGGCTATGTGGCGCTACCCCAACTCGCGGATATGCGCGGGATTGAGGGGGATAGCTCCATCCCCCAGGACGAGATGCCGTCCATCAGCTACGCAGACAAGATGATCGTCGCTGTTGCGGGCGCAGTCTTCAATATCATCTTTGCATTTATCATCGCCACAATCGTGTGGAAGCTCGGTGTGCCGGAGGAGCAGGGCGCCCAGACCACGCGCATCGGGTATGTCTATGAGACCGTTCGCATCAGCAAGGACCAGGAAGCGCCCGGTCCAGCTTATACTGCGGGCATAAAGCCGGGGGATCAAATCCTTGCGGTCGATGGTTCTCCTGTAAACGTGTGGATGGATGTGCAGCAGTCTATCATGACAGGGGTGCTGCGGACCGAGGATGGTCTTCCACTGAGCAAGCTCACCGTACAGCGGGGAGAGGAGGTTTTCGACGTCGCCGTCAATCCGGCGCTGGCGACGGACGAACGCATGCGTGTTCTTGGATTAGAGCCTGAAGAACCTGTGCTTGTAGGGGCCGTCTTTCCCAACTCGCCTGCAGACAGGGCAGGCATCTTGCCCGGAGACAGGATTGTGAGTATTGACAATGAGCCGCTACTTGGCACCCAGGGGGCGCTCGAAAAAATACGCGAGGCAGGAACTCAGACTCTAAGTCTTACGCTCCTTCGTGACGGAAAAGAAGTTGTCGCCTCCGTCACGCCAGAAATACCGCAGTCTGGCGGAGCAAGGCCCATGATTGGCATTGGGTTTGGCCGTGAGTTTGTCACAGTCCACATTGGCCCCCTGGAGCAGATCAAGAATGGCTTTACGATGACCTTCAAGGTCCTCGGAGCCTTGCTCAATCCCAACAGCGATGTGCGCATAAGGAATCTCAGCGGACCCGTCGGCATAAGCTACGCACTCTATATCACCGCCGAGCAAGGGTTCTCGATGCTTCTGTTCATCGTCGCCATCATCAATGTGAACCTTGCCATTGTGAATCTTTTGCCTGTGCCCGTTCTTGATGGCGGTCACATGGCGTTCGCCACCATTCAGAAGCTTATCGGCCGGCCCTTGCCCGCACGTTTCATCGCTGGCGCCCAGGGGGCCTTTATGATCCTCCTCTTTACAATGGTGATCTACATTACCTTTTTTGACATCCGCCGTGTCGGAACAAACGAGAGCGCCCGCATCGACGCTGAGCGTGCTGCGTCAGAATCCACCGGTCCCGTGTTTTCCGAGAAAGAATAGCTCAGCACCTTGAGCTTACACACCTTCCTGGAGCGCAAATGAGCCAGCAACTGTCCTATACTGCTTCACGTCTTGTCGCTCACCGGCGTCGCTCACACGCGGTGCGCATTGGCGAGGTCGCTGTAGGCGGGGGAAATCCTGTCGTCGTGCAGTCAATGACCACGACGCCTACTCAGGATGTTAAGGCAACGGTGGATCAGGCGATTCGCCTCGCGGAGGCAGGTTGCCAGATTGTGCGCATTACAGCTCAGAATGTAGATGCTGCTCGCGCATTGAAGGACATCCGTCGTGAGTTTTCCGCCGCGGGGTTTTCAGGCGTTCCATTGGTGGCAGACATCCATTTTCTGCCAAAGGCAGCTCTCGAAGCCGCCGAGCACGTGGAGAAAGTTCGCGTAAACCCGGGCAACTACGCGGATAAGAAGAAATTTGCAGTCATCGAGTATAGCGACGCTGAGTATGAAGCCGAGCTACAGCGACTCTACGAGGCGTTTTCGCCACTGGTGCTGAAGTGTCGCTCGCTTGGCCGGGCGATGCGCATCGGCACGAACCACGGCTCCCTTAGCGATCGCATCATGAATCGCTACGGCGACACGCCGATGGGGATGTGCGAGAGTGCGCTCGAGTTCCTGCGCATCGCCGAGAGCCATGGCTTTCGCGATATCGTCATCTCCATGAAGGCGTCGAACCCCAAGGTCATGATCCAGGCCTACCGCCTTATGGTGGCGCGCATGGCCCAGGAGAACATGCACTACCCGTTGCACCTCGGTGTTACCGAAGCTGGCGACGGTGACGATGCCCGTATCAAGAGTGCGATTGGCATTGGCAGCCTGCTTTTTGACGGTCTTGGAGACACGATCCGCGTATCGCTTACGGAGGACCCAGTGGCCGAGATTCCTGTAGCGCAGCAATTGGCCCGTAAGGCCGAGGCGCTCTGGGCGCAGGCGCAGAACTCGCTTCCTCCCGCACTGACCGAAGACTGTGATCCATATGTTTACCAGCGTCGGGATGTTGTGGATGTCAGTCTCGGAGCATCCTGCAAGATCGGGCCGATGGAGCCGCCCCGCGTCATCGTCAATGCAGTAGCATCCGTGTGCCAGCCCAAGCAGATTCTTGCCAACATACGGGCAACGCACCGATTGCTGCGCGAAGCCAGAATCGAGGGCCTGCGAGTCGATGCGTCTGGACATGATGCCGTGAGGCGTCTTCCAGAATTGCTTGAAGCCCTGGCAGGAGAGATTCCCTTTCTTGTAGCCGATCTTGGCGATGTTTCCACCACCGTGGCTAAGTCCATCCCTCAAGTCTTGGCAGATGCTCCAGTGGTATTGCTCGCCAATGCGGAAGCAGAGGGGCTTCGCGCACTAATCGACACCTCGCGCGCGCTTCATCTCAGGGTTGCTGTGGATGTTGATTCGCAACGGCTCGACGCGTTGCTTCCCTCGCTGCGGGATGTTCCGGCATCAGAATTGATTTTCACGATAGGCAGGTCATCAAAGCACTTGCACCCCCTGGGCGCCTACCGGACGCTTGCTGCCCGGCTGAAAGAACTGGGCTATAATAGCCCGATCTGGATTCGCGCCACTGAGTCGCACACAATTAACGGCCAGGAAGCATACGGTGATCGTTTGCTTGACGCCAGTATCCTCATTGGTGGGCTGCTTTGTGATGGAATAGGGGACATTGTAAGCGTTGAGACTGTGCCGAATCAGCCGCAGGCAGCCGCCCTTGCTTACAACATTCTCCAGGGCGCGCGGTCCCGCACAACCAAGACGGAGTATGTTGCCTGTCCAAGTTGCGGTCGCACTCTATTCGATCTTCAGACCACCACCCGCCGCATTCGCGAGGCCACCGGTCACCTGAATGGCGTCACAATTGCCGTCATGGGCTGCATCGTGAATGGCCCCGGCGAGATGGCCGACGCAGATTTCGGTTACGTGGGGGGCGCCCCCGGCAAGATCAACCTCTATGTCGGCAAGACCCCCGTGAAGTTCAACATCCCCGCAGAAGAAGCCGTCGACCGCCTCATCGACCTCATCCGGGAACACGGCAAGTGGGTGGAACCCAAGACCGAGGAACACGCATCGGTGTAGCGCCGCTGCGCGTTACATTGGGACGCGCCAAGCGTCCCTTCCCCGGTAGTCAAACCAATCAAAATCAGCCACTGCGCCGTCGCCGGAGATATCCACTGCCGCCACGCCGACAAATGTCCCGGTGAAGGCGGCGCCAAACTCGGCAGCCGCTTCGTCTGACAAGAAGGCGCCATCCTCAGGCGCTCCCACATTCTCCCAATTCTCGCCGTCCGGAGATGCAGCGAACTGATACTGGTCGTTGTCTGCCTGCACGCGCAGGTAGAACTGCTTCCACCCTTCGGCGGAAATCGAGCCCTGTAACGTGAGCTTGTCGCCATGTCGCCTCACGAGCGCCACAATCACGCCACGCTCTCTATGCCGCGTTACGCGTAGCCAAAGGTAGTTGGCGTGCCCATAGAAGCAGGTTAGCCCTGCGTATTGCCAGTCGTTCTTTGGCGCGAACTCCATCAGGGTTGTTGCCTCGAAATCCCTGTGCCGCAGACGCTGGGCGACGAATGCCTGGCGCTCGTTCGTTTCCAGCGGCCGCTGCTGGGCGTGCAGGCGCAGCCAGTCCGGCCGCTCTGTGAGGCTTACCTCATCACCTGCTGGCATACGCAGCGTATTCCAGTGTAGCTTCAATGTCTCTGCGTCGAAGTCATCCCGGTGCGCAATCTCCGGTTTCGGATGCTCCGGGAGTCTTGGCGCCGGGACCTCCGCGCGCGGATGGCGGCTGTCGAAGCGGAACCAGTCGTCGTCCCATGAGCCTCGCTCGATTGCCGTTTCACGTCCCAGCACGCAAAATCTGCCGTTGCGGGGCCGACCGCAGAGGAAGACGCCGTACCATTCGCCGGTTGGCGTATCCACCAGGTTGCCATGCCCCGCCTTCTGTATCGGCCCATCCGTTTGGCGGGCGGTCATGATGGGGTTCTCCGGATGTGGTTCGTAAGGCCCCGTCACATTACGCGCACGCGCCATCATCATCGCGTGGCCGTAACCCGTCCCGCCCTCTGCCACCAGCAGATAATACCACCCGTTTCGCTTGAACAAGTGCGGCCCCTCGGTCGCGCCAAGGGGCGTCCCGGGGAAAATGTTCACCCGCTCTCCCACAAGGCGTTTTTCTGCCCGCGAGTATTCCTGCAGTAGGATTCCATCGAAAACCCGCTGCTCGGGGTGGTGGCTCCATACCATGTTCACCATCCAGGTGCGTCCGTCATCGTCGTGGAAGAACGAGGGATCGAAGCCGCTGCAGTTCAGGTAAACTGGCTCGCTCCATGGCCCGCGGGGATCCTTGGCTGTTACCACGTAGTTTGGCGTCTCCAACGTCGAGTAGCGGCTGTGTCGGTTTACGTTGGTGTACACGAGATAGAACAAATCATCGTGCGGGCAGTAGGTTAGGGATGGCGCCCACACGCCTTGGCTATCGAGCAGCCGGTTCATGTCCAGCTGGCTTGTCCGCGTGAGCGCGTAGCCAATCAGTTCCCAGTTTTTCAGATCCTTCGAATGATGAATCGGAACACCCGGCCACCATTGGAACGACGAGTTCGCGATATAGAAGTCGTCGCCCTTGCGGCAAATCATCGGGTCTGGGTGAAAACCGGGCAAAATTGGATTCTTCAATACTCGCTGGGTCGTCATCTTGGGATTATGATGGATTGGATAGGGGGAGGTTGTTGAGAAATTCAAATAGTCTCCGTTCCCCACAGGCAACCTACTAATCCCTGATTGAAAAGGGTTGCAACGTCCGGTCCGCGAGGACTCTCCACTATCCGCGGCGCGGGCTTTGCTTTACATCCGCAAGAGTATCCCCATATTAGGACCAGCGCTACTATGTCATTGTCTCGAGCAGTTCAGGAAGGCGTCCGCGCGCAGGCCGCCGGAGCACAGGTGGGGGAGTCCGACCCTGACCTTGTGCTTGTGGAACGCGTTCAAGCGGGAGATGTGCAGGCATTTGACATCCTGACGCGCAAATATCGCGAGCGTCTTTACTCGGTTATCTACAACCTTACCTCCAACAGTGAGGACGCCGCTGATCTGACGCAAGAGACGCTGATCAAGGCGTTCACCTCGATCCGCAATTTCAAGGGTCGCTCGTCGTTCTTTACCTGGCTTTACCGCATCGCCATCAACACCACCCTGTCCTATATCAAACGCAACAGGCTCCGGAGGTTTTTCAGCCTCGAGGCTATGGACGGCACTGCTGCGGCTACGGAGGTAGTTAATATTCTTTCCCAGAAGCATGGCAGCGACAAAGCCGCTCTTCTGGGCGAGCTTCAGGAAAAATTGAACGATGCGCTGCAAAAACTGTCTCCTAAACATAGGACTGTAGTGATTTTGTTTGAAGTAGAAGGGCTCGGGCACCAGGAAATCGCCGACATCATGAAGTGTTCGGTGGGGACTGTGCGTTCGCGCCTTCATTACGCCAAACAGCAGCTGCAGGCCCACCTGCAGGATTATTTGAAGTGATTATGCCGAACCCGGATCTTCACGCGCAAAAGCAAGACGCACAACAAGTAACGCTCGAACAGCTTCTGAAGCTGAAGCGTTACGAGAAGCCCGACGCCAGCTTCTGGGAAAAGTTCGACCGTGAACTCCAGCAGCGCACTCTGCAGACGCTCGTCAAGCATCCGCCGCTGTGGTCACGCATTTGGGAGCGCATGGCTCCGGCCCGCCCGGCTTTTCTTTCCGCTGCCGCCTGTTTCCTTTTCGGAGGCCTGATATTTCTGGACTTTTATCGACCATCATCGGTCCAGCAAGAGGTTGTTTCCAGCCCGCTCCAGCCGTCTGTTCCGCAACAAGAGGCAGTCATTGAACAGCAGCAGGAGATAGTGATCCCATCACAGCCGCCCGCGTCGATCGTGGCTCAAGGCGCTACTTTTGCCTCCGCAGGCCAAGCCCGTTTCGTTGTCGATTCCCTTTCTCCCGAGCAGGACAATGGTCGGTATCGCAAGGTAATGGCGAGCGAGGGCTTGTCGTTCGCGGTCGATGGCGTTCGCTACGTCGCCGATCCGCTATCAGGAGGAGCTGCGGCGCGTGTATTTGCATCTACCCCCTCTCTTCAGCATTTCTAAGACAATGCCCTTTTCCCGTATCTTTGCCTGCGCGGTTTTTTTTTGATCGCTGCCGGTCCTCTTTACCCAAATCAGGGCGATTTTCTGGCGCTCCAGAAGCGCGTCGTTGAGATTTTCAACGAGAACAAGAGCGCTATCGTTCGCGTCAAAGCGGCCTACGATAGCAAGAGCCCTGCAGATCTGCCCCAGATCATCGTTGGCACAGGCTTCTTTATCAGTCGTGAAGGCCACATCCTTACCAACGCTTCGATCGTTCTGAATCCAGATCGAGTCTGGTTCGTCCACGAAGGCGTCGAGTATGCAGCAGAGCAACTCGGGTACGACCAAGGTACAAATCTCGCATTGTTGAAGGCGACAACAGTTCCCCAACAGTTCAGCTTTCTACAGCTTAGCGGCAGTAGCGCTCTGCCGGAGCCCGGGACCATGATCATTCGTCTGGGAGCGCCGCTTGAGTTGGATCCTTCTCCGAGCATCGGCATCGTCTCCGGCATCGAGAGCCGTTTTGCCCAGCACTATTTTCCATGCGCCCATGTGCGAACGACCGTTCCGGCAGGTCCGGGCGATGGCGGGGCGGCATTTCTTGACCTTAACGGCCGCTTGCTGGGTATACAGGTGGGATCTCTTTCCGAGATCAGCTCGACATACGTGCTCCCGGCACGCGCAGCACAGCGTATTCGTGATGACCTCCTTTTCTCGGGCCGAGTGACCTATGGCTGGATCGGTTTTGAGGTGAAGGAAGAATCTACGGTGGCAGGAGGCCCGGGGCTGGTTGTTCGTCTCGTAGAACCAGAAACACCCGCACACGAAGCTGGCATGCTTCCGGGAGACCAAATCCTTCAAATCGGAGATTACAGAATTCGACGTCTGGAGGACCTGCGTAACGCCATGTTCTATGCCCGCATCGGCGAGTACGTGCCGGTGCGAATCAAGCGAGATGAGCAGACCCTGGAAATGACTGTCCGCCTTGTCGCTCGCCCCGAGAGTGAGGGTCCTCGCTCAGGTCCGTTCTCACCAGGTTTGTCGCGTCCTGCTCCTGTAGAGCCCTCAGAGGAGCCTGAGAGCCCCGCCGAAAGCCAGGCGCCGGAGGAGTAAAACTCTGCCTGTCTGAATTTCTCTTAGCTCTCGCCGGTTTATTTTTTGGCTGGCCCGTGCTTTCTTTAGGGAAAGCTATGAGAATTGAGCGGGATTCGATGGGAGAGATGCAGGTGCGGGAAGATGCCCTTTATGGCGCCTCCACACAGCGGGCTGTTCTTAATTTTCCGGTTTCGGGTCGGTCTATGCCGGAACGCTTCATCAAGGCCCTTGGCCTTGTGAAATGGGCTGCAGCCGGGGCAAACGAACAGCTGGCCCGGTTGGATGGCGAACGAGCCCGGCTTATTCAGCAGGCGGCGATGGAGGTCTACGAAGGGAAACTCTCCGCGCATTTCCCGGTGGATCCATTCCAGACTGGTTCCGGAACTTCATCGAATATGAACGCCAATGAGGTGATCGCCAACCGCTCCTCGCAGTTAGCCGGAAAACCGATCGGGTCGCGGGATCCAGTGCATCCGAATGATCATGTCAATATGGGCCAGAGCTCGAATGACATTATCCCTACAGTGCTGCATGTGAGTCTGGCTCAGGCGCTCAACGATGAACTACAGCCCGCCCT
>CAYSHY010000057.1:0-24747 GCA_964430955.1 uncultured Puniceicoccaceae bacterium
CTCGGCTCGTTGTGCGCCGTCCTGTGCAGTCCTTATGTCCACTCTCAGGTAAAGCCTACGGGACGGATCGAGATCCCTGACCTCAGCGAATGCTCTGGCGTTGTACAGTCGAGACGTAATCCCAAGATCTACTGGGCAATCAACGACTCAGGCGATGGCCCATTTTTGTATGCGATGGATAGAAAGGGGAGGGCGAATGACTCAGGGAGCAAGATTCGAGTAGAGGGGGCGAAGAACGTGGATTGGGAGGCCCTTGCAATGGACGATCAGGGAAACCTGATAGTTGGCGATGTGGGAAACAATGATAGCGTCCGCCGTGATCTCACCCTCTATTGGATTGAGGAGCCGGATCCACAGTCGGATCGGCCGGCGATGGTAGAGCGAAAAGTTTTGATCCATTATCCCGATCAGACTTCCTTCCCACCAGATAGACGTGACTACGATTGCGAGGCTATTTTTTGGGCTGACGGGAAGGTGCACCTCCTTACAAAGCGTCGAAGCGATCTGAGCACAGAACTGTATCGCTTGGATTCCACCATCGAAGATCGTTCTCATCCGCTCACAAGACTTTCGGCGTTTAACACGCTCGGACCTGTAACCGCCGCCGATTGTACGGCAGACGGGAATCGGCTTGCAGTTCTGACTTACACCGGAGTCTGGATCTTTGATCGCAAGGATGGCTCGGACTGGTTTTCAGGCTCAATTCGATATACGCCTTTGATTGCTGGGCAGACAGAGGCTATCTGTTGGACAGACGATGGGACGCTCCTGATTACAAATGAGCAGCGCGATGTGTATGAGATTGATGTTGGCGTCTTTTCTCTGTTGCGTGAGTGAATCTGGAGGTCATGCCGAGGTGGCGGACCCTGATTTCTTCATTCTCAACCACTCATGCTCTTTCGCACAACAAAGCAAGAGCGTCAGGCGCTCACAGTCCTACTGATACTCTTTTGCCTTGGTTTGATCGGCCTGCTGATCTTCTAGGTTGTTGGGCTTGCTCTTGCCGAACTCAGACCCGGGTATTTGCTCAAGTGCTTTTCCGAGTCGATCCTGAAGTCGGTTTAGATAATTCCGAGTTTCCGTGATCTCCCGCAGAAGTGCGGAACAAGCATCCTGATGCCTACGCAATCCAATACTTTGGATTGGGGCATCCAGATATTGTAGGACGATCTCTGGTTCTGGGGCCACCGCGAGTGAGCGCATTCTCCAGCCTAGTTGGAACCAGCCGGGGATCAGCGACACGAGAAACATGACCAGCCCGTGAAGGTAGAATTCGATTGGGAGCCACGCTCCATCCAACCATGCCATAACCAGGCGATAAGCAAAGTGTGCGACGAGCGCCAGCGGCAGAAGATTTCCGAAATACCGCGGGGGCCAACCAGCGACGCGTTCCGCCGTCTCCTGGGCATGCTCTGTTATGGCAGCGTCGAGCATTTCAGCAGCTTGAGTGCGCGCGCGCTGCTGGGGTGTGTTCTCATTTTCAAGAAGACGATTTACCAGTTTTGAGATATCGCTTTGATCTCCGTTGGCGTCTGGTGTTGGCTGCGGTATTTCCGCGGTCGTTGGAGTGATGATACCTAGATCCTCCAACTGCCTCTCTGCTTCGATTTCCGCTGAGGCAAGTTGTCGCCAATGCTCTGCCCGGAATGCGTGAAGCAATGTTCTCAGGGGTAATATTCCCCTTGCGAGAGAGCCGAAGCCGCTTGCAGCTACCCTTAGCCAGCTCATCACGGAAAGCGGAGACGTGGAAAGACGGGCCACGCTATACGTTAGCCAGATGTTCGAAAGGCGTGATCGGAACCACACGGCCAGGGCCAGTGGGCCACCTATCCGCGGCGGCATTTCCCGCCATGCAGCCTCACGTACGAGACCCTTCAGGGATCTTCTGGTTTTTCGCGTTCCCAGAGCTTCCAGATAAACATTCCTAACTCGCTCTGTAATGTCCTTCTCAGCCTCAGACAGCTTGTTTGCAAGTGATTCCAAGCGGAGGAAAGCATCCTGTTGCAGCGTGTTCTGTAGTCTTCGCAGCGAAGTATGGGTCTTCAAAGCTTGGCGAGTCTGCTGTTGGGGAGCCGAATAGATTGTATTTCGCAGTCGCCCTAGTTCCGACGATGGATGCTGTGGCTTGATAGCGCTGACGAGAAAGCAGTCGAGCGGCCGAGGGGTGAAGCCCAGTTCCCGAAGCTTCTCGATCATATCCTCGCGAACCGCGTCGACATCCTGTGAGTGGAGCAGATCAACCTTGTTCAAGGCAAAGAGCCATCTTGCCCGAGGACCCCACGCCCGCATTTCCTTGAGAATGTCATCACTGGCCCGCTTATCTGCAATCGTTACATACAGCACGATGTCAGACTGGGAAACCAATTGCCGGGTTACTTCCCGATTCTCGCGGTCTGCAGAGTCAATGTCCGGCGAATCAATCAGAACAAGCCCCGGTGTACCTCCGACATAGTTGACCTGCTTGTCCTGAATATTGATGAATCGCTCTTCCGGAGTCGCTGCAATGTTTGGCCGTGTCGTAAACGGGCGCTGAATGTCCGAACTCAGGTCTTTCTGATCAAGACCGGCGAGGTTCGCGAATAAAGCGCTTTTCCCGACCCCTGTCCCGCCTGCAATCAGGATCACCGGCGGTCGATCTAACCTGCTCTGTTTAGTGGCCTCGATTTCCGCCTCCAGCAGCAGGGCTGCTTCTCTCGCTTCTGAAAAGTCACCGACGCGAAGGAGATCCTGCTGCAGTCGCTGGCAGCGTTGGATAACCTGATCGAGGATTAGCTTACTGTTCACTGGAGCCTTCCTACTATCGATTCCAAAGCATCTGCTGCTTCCCTGCATTCAATGATACGGGCGGATTCCAGTTGCTCTGCTTCCGTTTTGAGCGCGTCAAGAAACATCGGCCCGAGTAATCTCGTCTCCATATCTTCCGCAAGTTGCTCAGTTCGGGTGGCGCGCCATGCTGCATCTGCCTTTTCAGCCACGCTTCGGAGGCCGAATTGCTCCATTACAGAAAGGGCGATGCCTGCTCCCGTGCTTCCCATCCCCGCCGCGGCAACAACGCCGAGCGATCCCATCCCGCCGCCAAACAGGAAGTCAACAGCAATCGCCGAGCCCCCCATGATTGTAAGCAGATCAGTTAAAGCGCCAAGCAATGAAGTTCGCATTTTATGATTTTTGCACCATTCAAGCGCCCCTTCCCTTACGCTTTGGTCCCATTCTCGTGCTGGTGGCGGCAGTGGTTGAGAGAAGTACTGGTCAGCCGCCCGTTTAGCTTCCGCAGCGCCAGGATGAGGCAGTCGACTTGATCGCCGGACTTCATCCAGTACTCTCTCAACAGTCACCTGCATCCGTTCTTGCTCCAAGTCAGCCAGGTTGCGAAACCGGCTTTGATTCGACTCTATTTGAGCGCGGATGGTCTTTAACGCGCCTACCATGCCTTTCGACAGCCAAGCGATCGGAGCAGACAGGGCGCGCAAGTACAGTGGACGGTTCTCCCGCGCCACATCGATCACGATACTTATTAACCGCCCTTGGGGGAAGATCGTTCCTGATACATATTGTGCATTGGTCGTCAGAAGCCTTCGTGATTCGGCAAGCTGGGCATGTAGGCCCTCCAGTCTCGCCTCTGCCTTCGCCGCCAAAGCTCTGGCCCCATGGATTCCCAGCACGCAGCTCTGGGCCACACTTGCAAGAACGATCCGGCGGGCTTCCTCTCCTGAGATCAGGGATTCGAATGGTGGAGCGTCGCTTAGCCCAGCGATGGACTCAAATTCGATATTCTCAAATGTAAACGGGCAATGGTAGAACGGGGAGCCAGCCAGGAACTCCGCAAGCGTCCTCCCATCCTGACGGCGCTCATCAAAAGGGAAATCATCAGTGCTCGCACAATATTCCAGTAGATCACGACGAATACTCTCAGCCTGATCCTTGCTACGGGTTTTGTTTAGCAAGAATGCCAGGCGGCCAGCGCGCCGGCAGCACCTGACGAGCTGTGAGATTACTTCTCTATTCTTGTAGCTTTCGGTATAGACGACAAAGAAGATGATGTCGGCGTGACGCATCATTCGCTCTGCCTTTTCCCAGTTCGCAGTTTCGATGCTGTCAAAGTCCGGGACATCCGCCAGGAGCATCCTGCTGGTCCTGGCGCGTTTGGGATCAACCGGGGCATAGAACAAGGTGTTCGGGCTGATGTTTGGATCGCGCAACTCCTCGGAGGTGCTTAGAAGTCTTGCCTGATAGCCCGGGAAGATTGATTCAAGCAGATCTGGCTTCGCCCACGAAGCTGGAGCCGCGAGCATGGCATTGTAAGAACATGGTCTAAATCGATCGCTCGCAGGAGTGTTTATGCCTGTCAACAAGTTGAATAGAGTGCTTTTGCCGCTACCTGTGGGGCCGTACAGACAACTGATGAGCACCAGATCATCTTCTGACGCGGCTAGTCGGGAAGGCCTTCCATTAAGCTCCGTCCACCCTTCCAGTTCGGATAGTGAGCCAGAATTGGGCATTGCCGCGTGAGTATGCTGAACTGCCTCCAGAAGCTCCCTGATCGCCCTCTGAAGACGCACCAGTTCTAAATCCGAGCTAACTAAAGCGCGTGCGGCCATCTTCTCTCCCTAAGCCGCATCTGCCTGCTTCTCAAGGAGGAACGCAATTTCGGAAAGGACCTTTCGAAACTGCGCCCGCGATGACAGGGCTGGATTGTTCCTCAGCGTCCTTGCCAGACGGCATTCATCCAACTAACTTTCTTCTACTCTCAACGGTCGGGAACCGTTCCCTTTATTCCTGCAAGACCAGCTCTCGATGCCTATTATTCTGGCGAATATCATCACATACTTCTGGCAGTCGAATCTCGCGGGCCAGCTCATTGTCGCGTGCCTGATCGTGTTCAGCGTTTTGGCCTGGGCGGTTATGCTCGGCAAATACATGGACCTCAAGAGGATGCGCGAACTAAACTTCGCCTTCGAGAGGCAACTTTCTGAACTTGATCTGGTATTGCGCTATCAGCCACGCTCTGGCGCAAAGGGGCCTTATGCATATCTTACGCGCGAAGCGGTGGAGGCATATCATCGCGCCCGTACTTCTGGATCGGATCAACCCGGAAGAATTGCCCACGTGGAGAATGCGCTTCATCGGGCCGTGGCGCAAAGTCTGGTTCGCTACGAGTCGAAAATGGTGCTTTTGGGCTCAATCGTGACCGGGGCGCCTTTCATGGGGCTGTTAGGCACCGTGTGGGGCGTGATGGATGCGTTTGGCGGGATCGCCACGGAGACAGCAGCAACAATCCAGATGCTGGCGCCGGGGGTATCGGGAGCCCTGTTGACAACCGTAGCCGGTCTGCTTGTAGCCATTCCATCTGTCTTCGGTTACAATTATTTGCTCTCCGAATCGAAAATCATGGTCACGGAATTAGAGAACTTCGCGAGTACGCTAGCTGACCGCATTGAACTCGAATCGCGAGAACAGGAGGCCCAGTATGGCTAGAACGTTCAAACGCAGGGAGCGCATGGGAGCGCTATCTGCGATCGATGTTACTCCTCTGATCGACTTGGCTTTTTCGCTGCTGATCATCTTTATGATCAGTACGCCGCTGCTTGAGCAGTCGATTCAGGTGGATCTGCCACGAGAGTCGCCAAAGCCTCAAACCTCCAGGGCTGAGCAAAGGTTGCAGAGCATCACGATTGATAATCAGGGGACACTGTACTGGGGCGATGCAGCAGTGTCCCGATCTCAGCTCGATGATCTGCTTGCTTCGGCAGCAAACGAGGCTGAGCAGCCGGTGATAACCTTGCGTGCCGATCGAACAATCTCTTACCAGGAGGTGGTTAGCGTAATCGATTTGATTAAGCAGCACAACCTTACCAAACTAAACTTGGAGACGCGTGCGCAGTAGCCACACGATTTGGAGATGAAGAGAGATCCGTTACTCAGAAAGGCGATCCGGGTTTCGCTCCTGCTACATGGGGTAGCATTTCTCCTTCTCATTTTCTCCTTGTTTTGGAATCGATTGTTTTCCGAACCGCCGCCTCAACACGTTTTTGAACTGGTATCTGTAGATTCGCCGGAGCAGCCGGAGCTGTCGCCACCAACGCCGCAGGACATGCCTGTCGAGCAAATTGAAACCATTCAGCTTCCTGCGCTGCCCGAACTCGATCAACGCGAGGTGAAGATTCCGGAGCCACAGCCAGAGCCCCCACCTAAGCTGGTTGAAAAGCCAAAGACTCAACCAAAACCTGAGGTTCTCGACTATCGAGATTTTCTAAAAACCAATAAGCTGCCAGAAAAGCCGAGACAAGTTCAGCAACGTCCAAGAGAGATTTCTGCGCCGAAGATAGACATTAGCCAGATCAGGCGAGAGTTGAATCAAAGCCTTTCTTCAGCTGACAGTGCTAGAGTGAACCAAATGTCTCAGGCAGCCCAGAATCAGCTGTTCGATTACATGTCGCGCGTTCGCAATATGATCGATGCAGCCTTTGTTCGGCCGGATAATCTTCCTTATCAGCGATTCGAGGCCATTGTTGAGTTCAAGGTGGAACCCAATGGTAGAGTCTCACATTTCAAGCTGATCAGATCTTCGGGTAATGAGAGCTTCGACGCTGCAGTGCTCGCTGCATTTCGCCGCATTCGCTTGCCGCCCACACCAGACGGGGAATCTTACCTCTGGAAAATACCCTTCGTTGTTAAGGAACGTTGACAGGTCTAAGACGTTGCCAAACGGTCTCGCACTGCTCAAGGAGTAGGTCGGGCTTCAAGACAGGGCCCGTGCCGCCATCCGACAAACCGTCATCAAAAAAACGGTTTTGTGGGACCATTCCGATGGCGCGATCCGTGGCGCCCGCATAAAGCAGCATTCCCCATAAGCCAATGTTTGTTTCCAAAGCAGTAGCGTAGGAAACTTCTCCCTTGAACTGGCTCCGCCATTCACGCACCTCCCGCAATGGTCCTGAAAGGCTCGGCTTTAGAGCGATGATTCCCCTCCAGTTCAGGTTCGCGTTCAGTGAGCGTATCCCTCGTATGGACTCGTCCAGCGCAATGGGCGTCCATGCCTCTGCGCCCAATTGCTCCATCTCGTATTCACGTCCAACAGGCAAGGGCTGCTCAAGGTATTCAATCACTGATTCATACGAGGCCAGTGCGGCAAGCCATCGCTCTGCTTGTTCAAGAGTCAGGGCGCCGTTGGCGTCGAGACGTAGGCGGACGCCTGTGGGCAGGGCATTAATCAGGCGATCAAGCTGTCGAAGTTCAACTTCCAGATCAGCAGTCCCTATCTTGATCTTAAAGGTCCTATAGCCTGCTGCAGAGAGCTCCTGCATTCGATCAACTGCCTGATCTCCATTTGGTAGGAGCGCGCTACATGCGTAGGATGTTTGTTTGGGTCGCTGTCCTTGGATCATCGCCAATGCAGAAGTCATGGCGAATGCGACAGGGGGAAGCGTGCATGTATGCAACTCCTCGGCGTAAACCACCGGCCCGAGCGATGACAAGAGTTCATGGCAAAGGTCGAAGCTATAACGGTCGTGACCATCGAGCGTTAGGGCCTCGCCAAAGCCTGTCGCACCTTCTGGACCGATCAACTTAACGATGTAGCCATGCCGCGAATCTACTTCACCCCGAGCAGTCCTAAGCGGTCGAAGCAGTCTTCGGTGGTAGGGGCGGAAGTGTAATTCAAAGGGGGTTCGCGGATCCATTCATTTCTAAGGAAGCACGACTTTCCAATGAATCAAGCTGTGCCCTTTTCACCCACAAACTAATTTACGATGCCACCGGTGCTCAGGAAGATCCCCTTCAAGTTCATCTCGAGGGCCTTGGGATTTGGCGAATAGGCGAGTCCATCCTGCTTTGTGATCTTACCTTCCTTGATCAGGCGATACAGGTCCCCGTTGAAGGATTTGGAGCCACTTTCCTTGCCGGCCTCGAGAACGGCGGGGATCTTCTCGAACTGCCCCTCTTCAATCACTTTCCTACCGAGAGAATCCACTACAAAAATTTCTACGACAGGCACTCGTCCGTCTCCCTCAAGAGCGGGAACAAGGCGCTGGGTGATTGTTGCACGCAATGCTCCCGCAATCTGTCTCCTCATTGTAATCTGTTGGTCAGGAGGGAAGAACTCGAACAGACGCTGCACAGCCTGCTGTGCATTAGCGCTGTGAAGCGTGCCAAAAACCAGGTGCCCTGTCTCTGCCGCAGAGATGGCAGTCTGAAAGGTTTCCTGGTCGCGCATTTCGCCAATCAGAATGATGTCCGGATCCTGGCGGAGCACCGCACGCATCCCCAAAGCGAAGTTTGGCGTGTCGATTCCAACTTCGCGCTGGTTAAAGACGCTCTTGGCATCGGTGTAGTTGAACTCGATCGGATCCTCCAAGGTCACGATGTGGCGATCATAGTTCTGATTGATCCAGTTGAGCATCGCCGCAAGGGTAGAGCTTTTTCCCGAGCCGGTCGGCCCGCAAACCAGAACAATTCCGTCTTTTGCCGTACACAACTTTTGGAAAGTCTCAGGTGAGTGCTGCAGCTGCTCGAATGTTGGCGGCTGGTCTTTCACATGTCGGAAGACAAGGCTGGGGGTTCCCCGTTGGTGAAACGCACTCACTCGGAAGCGGCCCACCTCATCCAACTTGTAGCTGAAGTCTACCTGAGCATCCTGCCTCCAGCGATCCAAGAACTTTTGAGGGCAGCCGTAGTCGACAAACTCATAAATTCCCTCGACTGGGAGCGGATCCATATCCACTGCCTCCAAACGACCGTGTAAGCGCAGGTAAGCAGGCTTGTTTGATTTGATATGAATGTCGCTCGCGCCATTTTGGACCGCAAGTTCCAGCAGGTTATCAATCGTTTCTACTGTATCGCTCATCTCTGTGGAAGGGTGGGGGGCGCTCAGAATGATCGTATCTCGAATTTAAGGCATTGAAAAAGGCCTCATCAAACCCTTTGATGCCCGACACTCATGAGCACTGCCAAGCAGTATATCGGCGTTTACACCGCAATCATTACACCTATGCGTGACGGGCAGATCTCCTACGAGGAGATCGATTCACTCGTAGAGCAGCAGATCGCTGCAGGTGTTGATGGTATCGTAGCGGTGGGCACTACCGGCGAGTCTCCGACGGTCAATACCGAGGAACACATCCAGATAATCAAGCGGGTTGTGGATGCCGCCAAGGGCCGAGTCAAAGTGATTGCGGGCTCCGGCGCAAATTCCACATCCGAGGCGCTGCATCTGACCCGTGAAGCGGACCGCGCAGGGGCTGACGCTTTTCTTCAGGTTACTCCGTACTACAACAAGCCGAATCAGGAGGGACTGTTCCAGCACTTTTCGGCGGTTGCCAGCGTTACAGACAAGCCGATCATCCTTTACTCAATTCCGGGCCGTTCTGTTATCGAGATAGCTGTGGAGACATTCGTGCGGCTCGCAGAGAAGCACGAGAATGTTCGCATCATCAAGGAGTCCGGAGGAAGGGTGTACCGGGCATCTCAGATCATCGACGCAATGGGAGATGAAGCCGTTGTCCTGAGCGGTGAAGACGAACACACGCTTCCCTATATTTCTGTGGGAGCACAAGGCGTAATTAGCGTTGCTTCAAATATTCTTCCAGGGTTGGTGGTGGAAATGGTGCGAGCTGCCCTTAAGGGAGATCTAAAGGCAGCCACGGCAACTCATCGACGCCTTTATCCTCTCTTCCGTGATCTATTCTGCGATACAAGCCCAGGGCCGATCAAGTACGCCATGAAGCGTGCGGGATTGATCAAGAGCGAGGATCTGAGATTGCCTCTGACGCCACCTGGACCCGAAGCGCGGAAGAAGGTTGATGCCACACTCAAGCTTTACGGGATTTCCTAGAATGGCCGATCAGCTAAAAATCCTCCTCAACGGAGCGAAGGGACGGATGGGGCAGGCCATTCTGGCGGCTGCTCAACAGACGCACGCAGAGATCGTTTCAGGGATTGATGTCGGCGATTCTTTGGAACCGGGAATATCCAACTGCGATGTCGTCATAGACTTCAGCTTTCACGAGGCTACGGCCGATCTGGCCGAGGCAGCAGCGGCAAGTGGAAAGGCGCTCGTGATCGGGACGACGGGGCATACCTCAGAAGAACGATCGAGGATTGTCGCAGTAACGGAGCAAATTCCTGTTGTCTGGGCAGGTAACTATTCCATCGGCGTCAATCTGCTTTTCTTCCTGGTGGGTAAGGCTGCCTCCATCCTTGGTCCAGATTATCACCCCGAGGTGATTGAACTACACCATCGGCACAAGAAGGACGCTCCCAGCGGCACTGCTGAGCGAATTATCGAGTTAATTCGCGAAGCCAGAGTGCTGCTCCCCGAGCAAGTCAGGCATGGTCGCCATGGAATCACAGGCGAGCGTCCCGACGAAGAGATCGGAGTCCACGCAATACGGGGTGGCGATATTGTAGGTGAGCATACGGCACTTTTTGCTGGCGAGGGGGAACGACTCGAGATAACCCACCGTGCTACGGATAGGCGGATTTTTGCCCAAGGTGCGCTTCGGGCGGCAAGATGGGTGTTAGGTCGGGACCCGGGACTCTACAACATGGAGGATGTTCTGGGCTTAAGATGATAGCGATTCTTCAAGGCGATGTTCTTGAGGCGGGTCCAGTGAGCGCCGTGATCAGTGTTGGAGGCGTAGGTTACGACGTTCGCATACCAGTGACTACAGCAGAGAAGTTACCTCCCATAGGGAAGCAGGTTCGTCTTTATACTCACGTAGTCTACCGGGAAGACGAGCAGACGCTTTATGGTTTCTGGACTCGGGAGGAACGTGACTTCTTCCGGCTCCTGATCGAAAAGGTAAGCGGAGTAGGGCCCAAAATTGCGCTCTCTCTAATGAGCAAGCTGTCCATTCTCATGCTGCAGTCTGCGATTTCATCGGGAGATGTGGCTCTATTGTCCAAGACTCCGGGAATTGGAAAGAAGAGTGCAGAGCGAATTGTAGTAGAACTTCGCGACAAGGTCCTCCCATCAGGTTCAGGAGCCTCGGTTACTTCGGCCGACGCTCCCAAGGCAACTGAAGTAAGGCAGGAAGGAAGCCGTATACAGGATGCAGTGGCTGCATTGATGACTCTTGGGTATAAGCTCCAGGACGCCGATAAGGCGGTACAGAAGGCGGTCGCAGCCTGCCCGCCAGATGCATCTACGCAAGATCTGATCAGAAAGGCGTTGGCAGGGTAGGTCAGCTGGTAAATCAGGGGGCGGCGCCCGCATCGGGCTCCTGCCATTCAGCCGTTGATCGGCCGGCTTCCTCCGCTATTTGGCGTCCTACCTTGCGGAGTCTCTTGAGCGTAGATTCGCTTTGAGTCTGATTGCGAACAAAACGAAGAGTATCAAGTGCGGCGTCCACCTTTTTGATCGAGGCCAGGAACCGTGCTGTGTCGATGGCCACGCCATGGTCTTCGTGTGTAGTGAACGTAAGCTTCCTGATAAACCCAAGCCGTTCAGCCGCAGAATCAATCTCGCCTAATGCAGCCTCCAGCCTTGCAATCTCAAGGGCTAGAGCAATCCCTGGCGTTTCATTGAACGCTGTCTTTCCAAATTTCAGTGCATTCTCCCGTTCTCCTTGTCGCTCCAGTAGGTTCATCCAGCGAATGATAATGTACTGACCCAGGAAGGCGTTGTGAGGCGCAGCTATTTCCTTTAGCTGCTCATTCAAGGGCTTCTGAAACGGTGAATAGAGTGGATCTCCAATCGTGATGTTCTGCCAACTTAAAGTGGGCGTCGCCAACCATGCTGCATCACCCCAGGTCATTCCAGAAAGAAGGGCTTTCGTCAGGACATCGAAGTGATGGGTTAGGAACAGAGTGGGCTCATATACATTTCCCACCGTGGCTGTAGCCCCGCGCGCAACCAATGGCCCGACCCACAATGAATCATCTTTTTGCAAGGTGCGCGCCGAGAAGCTATGCAGGTGCGCAGCAATTGCGCCGGGAGCAAACTGAAACCCTGGTTCCTTGAAGGGACCGGTGACGTCTTGTGTATACCACCCAAGATAAATTGCAGGTGCGTCAAATCGATCGCCGGCGGCAAAGACCTCTTTGCTCTCATCTTCAGACACCGAGAAGCCCGCCTTTCTCAGATCTTCTGCTGCAGACTCAAGCCATGTATTTGCAAGCGGATACGGGCCTCCTCGATCGATGTAAGCGCGTCCCCGTAGGCCTTCCTTTTCCGCCCTTATCGCATTGTCTACAAGTGCTCGAGCAGCAGAGAAACTCGGACCGCCGAGCCTGGATGTTCTTATCACCTGCACCTCCTCGAGCAACCCCGGGTTTGGTTGTCGGAAAAGCGGATTCGGAATAAATCCAACAACCTGCCTGTCGCCCATTGCGAGGCAGGCCAACTCGCTGTCAACGCTCGCGTAGGTCTTGGCAAAGTAATTGTTGAAGGCTTTTTCGTCGTCGCCCGCTGAACGAAATATCGATGGCAAGTTCTGCCTGAAGGCTTGAACATGCTCTGGTTGTGCGAGTGCATCGTTATGCGAAATACGTAGCGGCGTTCCCTGACATATGACCAGATAGCGCACCTGATGGGAAATCACCCGTCCTCCTTCAAGTCCCGTTGTCTTGTCAGATTCTACCGTCCCGAGCACGTGCATCCAGCCCTTCTTGACTAACCATCGCCGTAATGGGTTGTGGATCGTATCAACATATTCTTGCCAGCTAATCGTCTCCTTATCTGGCATTCGCAGGGAAATGATATTCTCCTTGGGTATACCTCGCTTCTCGGAGTAATACTTCGCAAGGGCAACAGATTCGGGTACGAAACTGTTTGCCAGGATGACCACTCTGGAAGGATCGACCTCTGCGGCTCCGAAAACTTGGAGTGAGATAACAGAATATAAAAGGGCTAGAAGTAGATACTTTCTCATCGGCCAATAACGAGCGACTGCGCAAGGTAGACAGCCAGAATTCCGAATAGAACACTTAAAATAACGTAAATCGCGGCAATGGTCGACCTTCCAGTTGATATCAAGGTGACGGTCTCGAGTCCGAAAGCGCTGAAAGTGGTAAAGCCTCCTAAGACACCTGTCATCAAGAACAGAGCCAACCCGGTCGGTAGAGTCTTCTCCTGAACGAATCCATTTAGGATGCCGATAAGAAAGCAGCCCAACACATTGATACATAAGGTCGCCCACGGAAATCGCGAGGAGGCGTTGAACAGAGTCAGGGCGAGGAGAAAACGAAGTATAGCTCCAAGAAAGCCGCCGCCGCCAACGATAAGAAGAGTCTTCATGGATTTCTGAGCCGCTCAAGCGTGCGGGCATATGCATCAATCCCGTCGGCAATAGCTTGAGCCATGCGTTCCCGGTAATCGTTCCAGCCAATATTTCGTCCTTCCTGGCTGCTGCTCAAAAAGCCGCCTTCGATGAGTACGCCGGGGCAATGGGCGTCTCGCAATACAGCGAATCGGGATCGTTTCACTCCTCGATCCACGGTCTTCAAATCCGTAACCAGTTCTCGCTGAATGTAGTAAGCGAGTAAGACATTCCAAGGATCGTAGGCGTTTCCTGCCTCAACCTTGCCGTTGGCGGAACGAGCCCCTGTCGAAGGTTGATCAGCTGGCGCGAGCGCATAGGTTTCTGCGCCGCTAACTTTTGAGCTTTCTGCGGCGTTGAAATGGATGCTGATAAAGAGGTCTGCCCTTGCCCGTGCTGCGATTGCCGGCCGTTCCGCCAAGTCAATGTAGCGGTCGTCGTTGCGGGTAAGAACAACGTCGTAGCCACGCTTCTCGAGGATAACCTTAATCCTCCTACTGAGGTCAAGAGTCAGGTTCTTTTCGCGAAGATTCAGAGCCTTGTTCTCGGCGCCGTTATCCTTTCCACCATGGCCGGCGTCAATGGCAATGCGCCGAAGCGAAGGCGGGTTTGGGAACACTTGAGGAGTTAGCAGCGGCTGAATTGTTTTCTCATAGTCGCTGCTGCTGAGAAAAAGCGTCTTCCCCCGATTAAGAACAGGATGTCCGAGATAAACCGCGATGCCATTGATCGACGCTGCACGTTGGTTTACCTCAAACTCCAGCTTTGTCCACTTACTGCTGAGCTGAACGCGCTCTCCATATTTCAGCCACTTGTGCTCCATGCCAAGGCGCGAGGCGATCGATTGCAGACTAAGATAAGTCTGCCCCTCATGTTGGATCGCCCCGGCAGAGAGCACGGGCAACAGGAAAACTGTACAGAAAAGCGCCAGAACCGGCGCAGTCTTAATCAAATTCCTAAGCGTCGGCACTGGCGAAAAGGCATTTTAATCTTCGTCGTCCTCGTCTAGATCCTCGTCACCTCGGGACTCGACTACGTGAAGCTCGTTATACTTGAGCTTACGCTTATTTGTCGGCAACGGAGACATCACCAGATTTGCGAAGCGTCCGTTCAATCGCGGTTGCCCTTCGGCCACACCGACGTGAACGAGGTCTTCGACGGCCCGGTTGAGCACGTCTACACCCAGTTGTTGGTGTTCCATCTCACGACCCCGAAACATCAGGGTCATCTTAACTTTGTTGCCCTTGTAGAGAAATTCTTCTGCGCGACGGAGCTTTGTCATGTAGTCATGCTGCTCAATTCTCACGCGGAACTTAACTTCCTTGATCTTCGAAGTAGTCGATTGCTTGTCTTTGCTCTTCTTCGACTGTTCATACATGTATTTGCCGAAGTCGAGGATGCGGCATACGGGAGGACGGGCATTCGGTGATATCTCCACCAAGTCCAGCCCGAGTTGCCGTGCAACCTCCAGAGCTTTGTTTGTATCGACTACACCGAGTTGCTTTCCCTCGGGGTCGATCAGACGAACCTCGCGAGCGCGAATACGTTCGTTTCTACGGATTTGATTGCTGGGCGAGCGGCTGTAGCGCCCAGAGCTTCTGGGTCGTGGCATCTATTCCTGGATTGTGATTGGTAAAGGTCTCCCTGGGCCGAACTTTCGGGCCAGAGTGGGCGCGAAGCTAGACCAGCGGTTCGTATGATTCAACTAATTTTACTGACTCTTGTGATTAAAGGAATGAATTCCTCCGGCTCCAGCAAGAAAGAGCCAACCTAGAATCAGCAATAAGCCGCCTATCGGCGTGATCGCTCCAAGCCAGTTCGGTCCACCGGCAGACAGCAAGTAAAGACTTCCCGAGAATATCAGAACACCTACAAGCCAGCAGATCGAGGCGAGGCGTCCAAAGTGAGGGCGGATCAGGTAGGGCAATGACAAGGTTATGACAATGATTACCGGCGCGTGCGCCAGTTGATACAGTGTGGCCGTCTCCCAAGTGTCCGCCCGGCCGGTGCGCTCCAGTAGGTCAGCAAGGCCATGTGCACCGAATGCGCCTAAGACTACGCCCAGCGCGCCGTTCAGGGCTCCGATCAACAGAAGTATCGAATTGCTCCGCATTAGTAAATCCATCCTGCCTGCTGATGTGGGAGTAGTCCAGAAAATCGACAGTCGAGTAAAGTCATCGGTGAGGAGTCCGACTTTCACAGTCTAGGCTATCAATGATGTACTCTCGAATGAACCAAACCTCCCCCAGCGCAAAGGTAACCCCTGCCGGCGATGATGAAGCTGTTATGCTTCTGGAGGCTTCGTTGCGGGAGCTTCGAGCGCTACAGGCCGTACAGATCTACAAGAGCCGTCCGGCGAGTCTTCAAACGGTCCATCAATTGCCACTAGAGCTGGTGCTGGACAGTCATGTGAAGTCGGTAAAGGAGCATTGCGCCCTATATTTCGCAAGTCCACCCGAGCAACGTGGAGATGCGACGCTAAACAAACGCACATACGAACTTATGGAGGCTACGCACCGACTGGGTGCCGAACTGAGAATGGTCGTAAGGGATCTGAAGAGTTCGCCCGGTTAATCTTTCGTCACAGTATCCGATCATGAGATAACGCGTGGGTATTTGTTATGGCAGTGATGACTCAGACAGCGGCGAGCGGCCGCAGGACCGTTTCAGGAACCAGCAGTCGCGGAGGCAAACCAGGCTTCCGGGAGTCGCAGCGCCTTGCAAAGCAACGAGCGTATGAGCGGAAGGCGCGCAAGGCTAAGATTAAGCTCGATCAGTTGACGGTCTTCACGCAGCAGCTGGCATCCATGCTCGACGCTGGTTTGCCTCTGGTTTCCGCCTTGGATGCACTGCAGGAGCAGACCGAGAATCCTGTCTTCCAGATCATCATACGCGAAGTGAAGAATGATGTTTCCAGCGGGACGGCATTCTCTGAGGCAGTTGCAAAATTTCCCAATGCCTTCCCAAATCTCTTTATATCCATGGTGGAAGCAGGTGAGGCTTCTGGCGGACTGGCGCCCATCCTGGCGAAGGTTGCCTTATACTTCGAGGAGACCGTCAAGCTCATCAAGAAGGTGAAAGGCGCCATGACCTATCCAGTGGCGGTTATTGGACTAGCCATTGGACTTGTTCAGGTTCTCCTGATTTTTGTGATCCCTGTTTTTAAAGAGATGTTTGAGAGTTTCGGGAAGGATCTGCCTGCTCCGACTCAATTCGTCATTGATTTGTCGGACTTCCTCAAGGCGAACATCATCTACATCCTCATTGGAATGTTTGGGTTCTTCTGGGCGATCAGGAAACTGGTCCGAACGCCCCGGGGACGGGTAGCCAAAGACAAGACGCTCCATAAAATGCCCGTGTTGGGGGCGTTGATCCAGAAAATCGCCCTTTCCCGCTTCTGCCGTACATATGCCATTCTGCTACGCAGCGGCGTCCCGATCTTGCGCACGCTGGAAATTGTTTCCAAGGCCAGTGGCAACACCTTTATTGAGACCGGGTGCCGTGATATATCGCGGAACATCAGCCAGGGTGGTCAACTTTCTGAAACCGTTGCTACGCTGCCTTACTTCCCGCCTACTGTGAAGCACATGGCTCGCGCCGGTGAGCAAACTGGAAATGTAGACGGCATGATGAACAAAATTGCCGACTTCTACGACGCGGAGATCGATAACACGGTTGAGGCGCTGACTTCACTTATGGAGCCGGCCCTCATTGTTTTCCTTGGAGTGATCATCGGTGGACTTGTTATGGCCATGTTCCTACCGATCTTCAACTTGGCCGGCGCCGTGGGCGGATAACAAGGTTTCTTAACACGGCTTGCCCCTTCGACCGGAATTTGTTTGAACTCGGTCGGAGTGCCCCCCATTTACTGCGGGGTCGGGTTGCTGCCTTTGGCAATCCTCTGCACGTTACGCTACGCCGTGAAGAACAATAGCGAAAGCCAGAATCAGAAACTAATATTGCCGGAGAACTCGGATCCGCGGGCATACCAGGACGCGCCGGTCAATCGCGACCTCAAGCCTGAGGAGAAGATCGAGTTTCTGCGAACGATGTATCGCGTAAGGCGATTTGAGGAACGAGCTGTCCGTGCTTACCAGCAAGGGAAGATCGGCGGTTTTCTACACCTCTACATCGGGCAGGAAAGCGTCGCTACCGGCTCAATCTCCGTTTGTGGTCCAAATGACCACATCATCACGGCCTACCGTGACCACGGACATGCCTTGCAGGTAGGCATGTCCATGAATGAGTGCATGGCTGAGCTTTATGGAAAGGCGACTGGCTGCTCAAAGGGCAAGGGCGGGTCGATGCACTTTTTCGCCCCTGACAAGAACTACTGGGGCGGACACGGCATTGTGGGTGGACAAACGCCTCTAGGGCTTGGCTTGGCCTATGCGCTTAAGTACCGCGGCATCAAAGGAGCATGTCTTTGCTATCTCGGGGATGGCGCCGTCAATCAGGGGGTCTTCCATGAGTCGCTTAACATCGCCGCACTCTGGGATATTCCTGTCATCTACATCATCGAGAACAATGGTTATTCGATGGGCACCAGCCTTGCTCGAAGCAGCGCTCATCCTGGCTGCCTCGCCAAACGAGCCGAGGGGTACGATATGGAATGGCGCATCGCCAACGGCCACCTTCTTTATGAAGTCCGCGCTGTGACTGCTGAAGCCCTCGAGCGGGCCCACGAGACCAATAAGCCGATGGTTCTGGAATTGGTAACCTATCGTTACCGTGGGCACTCTATCGCTGACGCGAACGCAGAGAAGTATCGCACCAAGCAAGAGATCCAGGACTACCAGCAGAACAAGGACCCGATCAACGTCTTCCAGCGCCTGCTTATCGAGGACAAGATTCTCACAGAAGACGAGGCCAAGGATATTGATCGGGAGGCGCGAAAAGAGGCTAACGATGCAGCAGATTATGCAGATCAAAGCCCGTTCCCCGAAGAATCCGACATTACCTCCGATGTATATTGGACGGTTGATAACCCGGGTAAACACGATAACCAAGGGCGGATCTTCTTTAACGACGATTGGGGCACTGACCGCTAGACAAGCCAACCCAACCATTACTTTAAGCGAAAATGCGCGAAATTACTTACCGTGAGGCAGTTCGTGAGGCACTGGCCGAGGAGATCGAGCGCGACGAAAATGTCGTGATTATCGGCGAGGAAGTGGCTCAATATAACGGCGCCTACAAAGTCACAGAAGGGCTTTGGGAAAAATATGGCGACAAGCGCGTCGTCGATGCGCCAATCAGTGAAGGTGGCTTTATCGGCATGGGCGTAGGCGCGAGTATGCTAGGCATGCGCCCCGTCATGGAGCTCATGTTCTGGAGCTTTGCCTACGTTGCATGGGACCAGATGATCAACAACGCTGCTACAGTTCGATATATGTCTGGCGGCTTGATCAATTGCCCAATCGTGATCCGTGGACCAGCAAATGGCGGCACAAACGTAGGCGCGACGCACTCGCACACTCCCGAGAACATGATCGCCAACATCCCGGGCTTGAAAGTAGTTTGCCCGGCAACCCCTTACGATGCCAAGGGGCTGATGAAGACTGCCATACGAGACAACGACCCAGTCTACGTGATGGAAAACACGCTGCTCTATGGCCTGAAGGGCGAGGTGCCTGAAGAGGAGTACCTTATCCCTCTGGGAAAGGCAGACATCAAGCGGGAGGGCTCTGATCTCACAATCGTCGCACATGGACGTGCAGTCCTTACCTCTCTTGAAGCTGCAGAAATCCTTTCAAAGGAGCACGGTATCGATGTGGAGGTCGTCGATCTCCGATCGATTCGTCCGCTTGATGAAGAAACCGTGATCAACAGCGTGAAGAAGACCAACCGCGCTCTGCTGGTGGAAGAGAACAAGCCTTTCCTCGGCGTAGGCGCCCAGATCTCACACCTGATTCAGTGGAAGGCTTTTGATTATCTGGATCACCCAGTGACGCGCGTGAGCGCCATCGATGCGCCCGCGATCTACAGTGATCCTCTAGAGAAAATTCAACTTCCTAATCCCGAGCGCGTCGTGAAGGCCGCTTTGGGCATGTTTTAACTCACGACGGGAATTGTCCGATGGCGACTATAATCGAAATGCCGAAGCTGAGCGACACTATGACGGTGGGCACGCTCATTAGCTGGCTTAAAAAAGAAGGAGATGCAGTCGAGCCCGGAGACATGCTGGCCGAAGTCGAAACTGACAAGGCCACCATGGAACTGGAGAACTTTGAGGAAGGCGTCATACTGAAGCTCTACGTGAAGGAGGGCGACGAAGTTCCCGTCGGCGCTCCAGTTTGCGCCGTGGGTGAGAAAGGCGAGCAGGCGCCGGAAGTATCTGGCAAGAAGGCCGCCATGCCGGAACAGGCCGCAGACAAGAAGCCTTCTGAGCCAAAGCAGCAGGAGCAAAGACAACAACCAGAGTCGGCTTCTGGTGATAAGCCTGCCCCAGAGAAGGAAACCTCGGAATCGAAACAGGAAGCAGCTCGGCAGGCCGATAAGGGCGAAGGAGACAAGATCCAGGCATCTGAAGACGGTGACCGCATCAAGGTTAGTCCTTTGGCTCGCAAGATCGCGGAAGAAAAGGGCGTTGATCTGAGTCGTGTCCAAGGTACGGGTCCGAATGGACGCATCGTACGCGCGGACGTCCTAAAGGCTGCGGAAGATGGTACTGCCAAGCCTCAAGCCTCCGCGACTTCTGCCGCCAAGCCCTCTGTTGCACCTGCTCCAGCGGCTGGGTCAGCACTAGAGGACAAGGAAATCAAGGTTTCCAACATGCGAGGCACAATCGCTCGCCGCCTGCTGGAGTCCAAGACCACGATTCCGCACTTCTATCTCGAGATGGAGGTTGATGCTGGGCCATTGATGGCGCTGCGTCAGTCCGTCAATGCCGGCTTGGCTGATCTGTCTCCAGAGCAGGGTGGGGCGAAGTTCACGGTGAACGATTACATTCTGAAAGCCACCGTAGAGGCTCTACGCCGGGTTCCTGCAGCCAATTCCAGCTGGCAGGGAGACAAAATCGTTCAATATGGCGCTATCCACCTTGCCTTCGCGGTGGCCGTCGAAGAAGGGCTCGTTACGCCCACGATTCATAATGCTCACACGAAGGGGCTGCGCCAAATTTCCGCGGAAGCACGCGAACTTATCGACAAGGCTCGTTCCCGCAAGCTCAAGCCCAATGAGATGTCGGGAAGCACATTCACGATCACGAACCTTGGCATGTATGGCATCCGGAACTTCTACGGCATTATCAACCCGCCAAACGGGGCTATCCTGAGCATCGGTGCAACTGTCAAGAAGCCCGTTGTCGACAAGAACAACAACATCGTTGTCGGTCAGGTTATGAGTCTCGGTCTGTCAGGTGATCACCGGGTCGTCGACGGCGCGGTGGGTGCGGAGTTCCTTGTCGAACTTCGAAAGATCATTGAGAACCCGGCTTTGATGCTCGTCTAATGAATCTGACGGTCGTTGAGCAAGCTCCGGCCGACGCTGTCTTGGCGCGCCTGGTCACCAAGGGCCAGGCTGCCACGGCAACTGGCGTCACCGAGGAAGAGTTCAGTGGCAACCTGTGCTCCATCCATGTTGGACGGGCGAATGGGACCAGGATCATCTTTGCTGGTCTCGGACCGGGAGAAGAGATTCGGGAGAACACCATTCGTCGTGCTTCGGGCGCGGCTGCCCGTCGAGCTCAGAAGCTTAAGGAAGAGCGTCTGGTGCTGGATCTTCGAGGCTTTGAGGAGCACGCCTGCGCGGCAGTAGAGGGCGCAATCCTTGGTGCGTTCGGGGATGATCGCTTCAAGTCCAGTGGACGCCGCGAGACAGAGCTCAGCGATTTGGCAATTTTGGTAGGGGATGATGCGCCTGAAGGACTGCGGGAAGCCTGCGAGCGGGGCCTGCAGATCGCGCTTGCTGCAAATAGCGTACGCAGGATCGGCAACACTCCACCGAATATGCTCAACCCCGCTGCCTTGGCGGATGAAGCTGTGAAGCTCGCAGAGTCCCACGGACTCAAAGTCCGCGTATGGGATGAGGATGCGCTTCGAAGGGATGGCTTTGGCGGTTTGCTGGCTGTCGGCGGTGGCTCGTCCAACACACCTCGCTTCATTTTGATTGAACGCCACATTAACGACTCGGCGCCCACTGTCGGATTGGTTGGCAAGGCGATAACCTTTGATAGCGGCGGTCTCTCGATCAAGCCCCGGCAGGCAATGGACGAGATGAAGTATGACAAGATGGGCGGCGTGGCGGTTCTTGGCATTGTGGACGCACTTTGCCGTCTTAACGCCTCCGTTAACGTTGTTGCCGCTATCTGTTCTGCAGAAAATCTTCCCGGGCAAGGGGCTTATCGGCCGAGTGATATTGTGACGGTTTACGGCGGTTCAACCGTAGAAGTCCTCGATACAGACGCAGAGGGACGCATTGTTCTCGCGGATGGCCTGTCTTACGTGCGGAAGAATTTTGAGACAGACGTTCTCTTCGATCTCGCCACGCTCACTGGCGCGTGCTGCATCGCATTGGGACTGTCCCGCAGCGGTGTGTTTAGCACCGATCAAGAGCTGGCGCGGCTAATTGTTGAGGCAGGAGAAGCCACGGGAGACCGTTGCTGGCACCTCCCAATGGGTGAGGACTATCGTGAGAAGCTAAAGGGCCGGATCGCAGATGTTCGTAACATCGCGGGCAGCCGTTGGGGTGGGGCAAGCTATGCGGCAGAGTTCCTCCGTTACTTTGTTGGAGACGCTCGTTGGGCCCACCTCGATATTGCAGGACCTGCACTCCTACTGGACGATCGACCTGATATGGAGCCGGGAGCAACTGCTGCTGGTCTTCGTGTTGTCGTCGAGACAATCCTCCGTTTGTTCCCATCGTAGTCGCCCTTGAGTGCGATAGCGCTGGGTTGGTTGGCAAGTCCTCGGTCATCGCGAACAGCTCTCAACCTGTGCGCATCTCTTGCACAGCTCGTTACCGCAGCTGGATTACTCGATGAGATACGGGGACGCTGTTCCGCACTTGTTACTTGCTCCTTACAAGCCCTTCCCCATTAATCGATTCCTTCCATGGATCAGCGTTTGAATGAACTGAGGGACAAGATCGATGCGGTCGATCGCGAAGTCGTAAAACTTCTGAATGAGCGTGTGCGTCTGGCCAGCAAGATCGGCCATATCAAGCTGGAGTCCGGCACCGAGATTTATGTTCCCAGTCGTGAGGAGGAGGTCTTTGGCAAACTGACTGCACACAGCGAGGGTCCTCTCTCCGAAGAGGCGATCCGAAAGATCTACCGGGAGGTTATCTCTGCTGCTATCGCCTTGGAAAAGCCGCTCATGATCGCGTATCTGGGCCCCGAGGGAACCTACACCCATCAAGCGGCCCTAAAGAATTTCGGCTCCAGTGTCAGTTTTGCGCAGATGCGTTCGGTCCCGGACGTCTTTACTGCTGTGAAGCGCGGCGATGCGGACTATGGCGTCGTACCAATCGAGAACTCCACCCAAGGAACCGTGATTAGTTCTCTCGACATGCTCGTCGAGGCCGACCTAAAAATCACAGCGCAGATTTACCTGGAGATCTCCCATTGCCTTATCTCACTTTCCCCGCTCAAGGATATCAAGAGCGTGCACTCGAAGGACAATGCATTAGGGCAATGTCGAAACTGGCTGGCTCGCATGCTTCCAAATGCAGAACACGTGGAGTGCGAAAGCACAGCGGCGGCGGTCTTGCACGCCAAGAGCAATCCGGGTGCAGCCGCCATCGCGAGCGCTGTTGCGGCTGAACTTTACGAAGTTCCAATCGTTGCCGAAAACATCGCAGACAAGACCGAGAACGTCACCCGCTTCCTCGTTATAGGGAAGCACAGCTCGCCGCCTCTGGGAAGTGGGCGTGATCGTACAAGTCTAGTTTTTACGCTCAATGACAAACCGGGCGCCCTGCTGCGTGCGCTTCAGTGCTTTAGCTTTCGCGGTATAAATCTGAGCAAGATCGAGTCACGGCCCAGCCGTAGGCGCGCGTGGGACTACTACTTTTACATCGATATTATTGGTCACTACGAGGAGCAGGGGGTGCGTGAAGCGATCGAGGAACTTCAGACGCTCTGCCCCATGGTGAAGTGGCTTGGCAGCTATCCTAACAGCACGCTTTGAGCGACTCAGCAACAGAGTTGATTCTCAGTCTACGCGTCGTTCCCAACGCTTCCCGCAGTGAAGTTGTCGGGTGGCATGGAGACGCCTTGAAGGTAAAAGTTCAAGCTCCTCCTGAGGGCGGTCGCGCAAATGACGAGGTTATTGCTACACTTGCAAAGGCTTTGGAGGTTCACAAACGATCTATAACTATCGAACAAGGTGCGACGAGCCGAAGCAAGCGTCTCCGGATTGCGGGAGTTACCTCAGAGCAGCTGAGCAAAGCCTTTCCAAAGTAAAGGTTTGGCCCAACTCCTGACCTAACGTTCTTGCCGCAAACGTTCGTAGAGATTTAGATACTCTCGCACGAGGGCGCTCCATTCAAAGCGATCTCTCGCCCAACGCGCTAGTGTAGGCCGGTCAATCTGACGCCCGCCGCGAAAGAAATCCCGCAGAGCATCTTCGTAAAAGTCCATGGTTGCCGGTCCCACGTAGCCCAAACCGGCGTCGGCTATAATCTTCCACGGAGTCTCAATCGTCGTAAGCACCGGTGTTCCCACTTGGCAGGCTTCAAGCACCACCATGCCAAAGTTTTCGGAGAACGTTGGCAGGCACATGAGGTCAGCGCCTTGCAGGAATAGCCACTTTTCATCGCTCCAGACGGGCTCGCGCCAGTCGATGCGCAGGTGACCCTCAAGAGACTTTGCTGCTTCCTTGCAAGCGCTCACATAAGTGGCGTCGCCATCCCCTACGATTACGAGTCGCGCGTCTCTCAATACTTCCCGTCCTTCTGATTCAACGAGTCGCGCAAGCGTCTGTAGCAGTTGTAGCAGCCCTTTCTTCTTATGGATTCTTGAGAGATACAGAAGCACGCGCTCGTTGGGAGCCCATCCAAGCTTTGCACGCGCAGCATCGTAATCAGGCGCGATCCGCATATCGGTTCCCAATGAAATCACATGGACATCAGCGCGCGGCCCCAGCCTCTTGCGCAGGCGCTCCGCCTCTTGTTCAGCCGTTGCCAGAATTCTCCCTCCAAGCAGTTTCGGCCCTTCAACGACCTTCAGGTAAGGTAGCTTTTTCCAGCGCTTCTCTCGTATCGCCCAAGGCTCAAGCATCCCGTGTGGCGACGTCACATAGGGGATTCCCCGCCGGCGCAGCTCACGGCTCACGCGCCAGTGCTCAATGCTCCAGAGGCCGTGGAAATGCGCGACATCCCCGGGTTCGAGATCTTGCGGAGCTGGATCTCGAAGCACAGTCAGCGGCTCCACCAGCCCCCGACTTTCGGCCCGCGCTTCTCTGGGGTAATCAGCCAACGCTGCCTCCAGGCCGCGTACGGCTGTCTCAAGCCCGCCTACCCGCAACTGAGGTGGAAGCTCATAAAAAGC
>CAYSHY010000058.1:0-24723 GCA_964430955.1 uncultured Puniceicoccaceae bacterium
TGATCATGAACCGGATCACCGTGTTCCATGACGACCGGGTGGATCTGCCGAAACTATTGGCGACCATTCGCACCACCGGGATGCGGGCTCACGCTGTCGAGGAAGGTTCCCGGCAGCAACCCGCTTCGAGGACGGACCGGGGGCGGTTGTTCGCGGTGGGTTTGTCTGGCGTGCTCGCCATCGCCGGGTTTATTTTAGCGTGGACCGATGCGGTTTCAGAGATGGCCAGAATCGCACTTTTTGCCGGAGCCATTGCTTCGGGCGGCTGGTATATCTTCCCCAAGGCAGTGGGGGCGGCTCGTCGAATGACACCCGATATGAACCTCCTGATGACTGTGGCCGTCGTTGGCGCGGCTCTCATCGGTGAATGGGGGGAAGCGGCCATCGTCGTGTTCCTGTTTGGCTTCTCGGAATTGCTGGAGGCGATGAGCGTCAGCAGAGCCAGAAAAGCGATCCAGTCCCTCATGGCGCTTGCGCCTGAGACCGCGCTTGTGAAACGGGGGGAGCATTTCGAGGAGGTCCGCGCCGAATCGGTTCAGATCGGCGAGACTATTGCGGTGAAAAGCGGCGCTCGCATTCCGCTTGACGGCGAGGTTTTGACCGGTTCATCGACGGTCGATCAGTCCACCATCACTGGCGAGTCCCTGCCGATAGAGAAAGCGGCCGGGGATGAAGTGTTTGCCGGAACTCTAAATGGAGAAGGCGCTCTCGAAATTCGGACGACCAAGGAGGCATCCGGTTCCACCCTCGCCAAAATCATCAAGCTGGTGGAAGAGGCTCAGGAACAAAGGGCCCCGTCGCAGAGGTTCGTGGATGTGTTTTCCAAGTATTACACCCCCATCGTCATGGCATTGGCCGGAGCCGTCTTTCTGCTTCCACCGCTTCTTTTCGGCGGAGCCTGGGAAACCTGGTTCTATCGCTCGCTGGTCCTGTTGGTCATCGCCTGCCCGTGTGCGTTGGTCATTTCGACACCGGTGTCGATTGTCTCCGCGCTGACCGCTATGGCTCGGCGCGGCGTCCTCATCAAGGGCGGGGCATTCCTCGAATCGGTGGGCAAACTTCGAGCGCTTGCGGTCGACAAGACGGGAACGATTACTGAGGGACGACCAACCATCACGGAAATTGTCCGGCTCGATGAAACGCCGGAGGCGGAGATCCTTCGGACCGCGGCTGCAATCGACGTGCATTCGCAGCACCCATTGGCAAAAGCAGTCGTCCAGTATGCGACGAGCGCAGGGATCATTTTCCCTCGCAGCGAAGATTACCGCGCCCGGACCGGCAGCGGCGCCGAGGCGACCATCGACGGGCATCGATATTTTATCGGCAATCACCGCCTCGCCCATGCGGTCGGTGTCTGCTCGCCGGAGATCGAGGAGATCCTAGCTCGGATCGAAGAACGCGGGGAATCGGTGGCGGTTGTCGGGCACATGCCTCACGACGACTGCCCCGGCGAAGTGCTGGGAGTGCTGGCGCTCGGGGACAAGATTCGCTCCGGTGCTGTGGCGGCAGTGGAGGCGCTTCACAAGGCCGGGGTTCGGAAGGTCGTCATGCTCAGCGGAGACAATCAGCGAACGGTCGATGCGATTTCCCGGCAAGTCGGCATCGACGAAGCCAAGGGCGATCTGCTCCCCGACGACAAGATTGCCCGCGTGCGTGAGCTGGTGAAACAGCATCACCATGTCGGCATGATCGGCGACGGTGTGAACGATGCTCCGGCGATGGCCGCCGCAACCGTGGGAATCGCCATGGGCGCGGCGGGAACCGACACCGCCATCGAGACCGCCGACATCGTCCTGATGGAAGACGACCTTGGCAAAGTCGCCGAGACCGTTCAGCTCGGACGTCGAACGGTGAGGATTATTCAGTTCAATTTCGCGCTGGCCATTGGGGTGAAAGCGCTTTTCCTGGCCCTGACCATCGCCGGTTACGCCAGCCTCTGGCTCGCGATCGCCGCCGACACGGGGGCCACGCTGATCGTTGTCGCAAACGCTCTGCGGCTGCTGAAGCATCGGTAGGATCTCGCGTCGCGAACGATTGGCGCAATCTCACGCCTGGCTTTTACCGCCGTGGGTTTGACTCCGATGCTGGGCGTTCATCTGGATGCCGACGTGCCCGATTCGATTCTTTACGCTCTGCTCGGCGTGTTATTGTATACGACGTTCGTTCAGGTGCCGATGGCTCATTTGCCGGCGGCACTGAAGGATCGGCGTTACCTCTCCGCCAGACCACCAGAACGTGCCGTCACCATCGCCGCGGACACTCAGGCTTGCCTGGTATGCTTGAACGGCGCTCCCAAGGTAGCAATTATTTCCGGGCTCATCGGCTTCGCCTGGAAACAAGATGATTGGATTTTTGGCGCTTCGCGCCACACCGAGCGGTTTTTGTTTCTTTGGGCGGGCTTCGCCCTGGGCAAAGGAGACGATGCCCCCTTCCGATTTTGCTATGGAAGAATCTGTGTCGGACGGGTTGGCGGATAATTCGTGTCTCCCGAAGCATTGAAAATTTTCAATCAGACGGTTGGCCCCGACCATAGGATATGGCGTAGACAAGCCCCCCGGCTTTATGCCCGTACGGGAACTGGGATTCTCACGAAAAGGTGTAACCCCTTTCTTTAATTTTCCTAAACCCGCTTTGGCGAGCATCATCCCTCCGAACCGACCCGGTGTGGCCTCAGGCCACGTGGGTCCGGTTGGCCGACTGCGATTATGCAACGGCCAGAATGAAGGGTAATCACATGAAAAAGAATAAGAAGGATGAGAAACTGCCTCACCGTCAGGACGAGGGCTCCGCGGATTCTGACGGGAAGAAGGGTCACTCTGGCCTGGAGATCCCCGAGGATCAGCTTCCCGAGCTTACGGATGAACACCGTCGGCAATTCAAGGAAGCCAAACGAAACATCAAGAATGCTCCGCTCGACATGGCCCTGCTGGGACTCGCGCTCGCTCTTATGCGCCTGCTCGGCTTGTGGCGATTGTTCAAGCGGCCCGTCTACAGATCGTTTAAGGCTTATTACACCGACCTGGGGTACTCGCCCGATCAAGTGTGCAATTTGATCGCCTCGGCCGCGTTGCTCAAAATGTTGGCCGATGAGTTTGTACCCGAGGGGGTCAAGGTCACGCCGTATCACGCGACGATTCTGCTGACAGCGACACGGAATGAAAAGGCGCGGTACGAGGCAGACGTCACGTTGGCACGCGACATCTATCGGGATGTCGTGGCTCAGTGCGAGCAGAACAAGGAAAGGGTGACGGGCAAAAAGATCCGCGAGCTACTGATCGCGCGCGGTCTAATGAAGGCCCCGAAAAGCCAATCCGCCACGGATTCAGGGGAGCCCGACTTCATGGCGGAGGAGGTTGCGCGAGTCGAGGTGGAGCAGAGCGATCAGCCGCGGTCGGCTGAAACAGCGGAGAACGTGCCCTCACGATGGCTCCGTGATCTGGAGGATGCCTGTGACCTCGCCGCCGAACTTGCCCACGAAACGAGCGGGGAGGTTCAGGAGCGAATTCTTGAGCTTCAAAAGCTCATCGAAAAGGCGATAGAAGCGGGAGCGGCTTGATTGCGCCTGTTTTGCGCCAAAGTGGTAGAATGCGGGGAAGAACGGGATCGATTTCTCGATGAAGCAGAACAAACCCCAGGCACGGGAGAGCTTCGGGACGCCCTCGCAAGCGGCACAGCAGTCTGCGATGTACTTCGTGAAGTCAGCGATCTGGTCGTCACTCAAGTCTTCGACGGATTCAAGGTCACCCCCTTCCGTCAGTGCCGAGCATCGGGTTAGCGCAAGAACTGGCATCCCAAGATCAAACTGGCCGACATATGGATATAGCGGTGGAAGGCTAGCGGGGCTTGCCGGAAGATTGATTGATTCGACAGGACGAACATCAAGCACGGGGAGTATATCGTTCACGAAAAACTCGGCGCTCTCTTTGCCGAAGAACATGTCCGCCCAGCCTCCTAGATTTGGAGTTGCTTCGAGAATACTCGCGGCCGCTGCACGGCAGAGACAGGAAGGCGATCCAACGATGAAGCCTTCTTCTACCGGATAGAGTGGAAATCGTTCGAGAGGGGATCCGAAGAGGGATTCGCCTTCGAAATTGGACTTTTTCTTGGGCCTGAAAGCAAATGCATCGAGCTTTGATCGATCAATCCCAAGCGCAGAAAGCCGCTCGGGGGTGAATGTGACTGCCCCCGAGTGCTTGGGTAGCAGCTCATCAGAGGGAATCTGAATGGGACTTCCGGCTGCGCGTTCACTTCCGCTATACCGCTTTTGGCCCAGCTCATTGACAATGGCTTCGGCTACGCGAAGAAGCTCAATCACGGAATCATGGACCTCGTTGAATCCAGGGAAGCTCACTTTTTCCGCAAGGAACACCAAGAGACGCTCGAGAATGAAGTCGGCGTTTGAGAAGATGCCAGGATAGACTCGGAATCCTCCATTCGCAGTGCAAATGTAACCGACAAACACATCTTCCGAAGGATCTTCCTGCCGGCACCACGGAGATGAATCCATGAGCGAGGCCCATTGCCTGAGATCATCCGCCTGGGCTTGTTTTGTTCCCTCGCAGCAACACACCGCCAGGTGTAACATGATCTCGATCCGAATCGTATTCTCGTGCAGGTCGGGAACGGTCTCCAGCGATGAGATGAGCCGAATCGCGCTGGACACATCAAACTCTCGTAAACAATCCGGAAGTTCCGGGTGGTCTCTACAGAGCGCACCGACTGAACGGCCCGACGGGACCGGCCCCATCAACTCGACGAAGGCTTTGAACTTCTCGAGGTCTTCAGGCGAGGACTGCTCGGGACGCTTCATCGTCAAAGCTCCCCGCCGAAGCGCACCGTGATGAACCGTAGCGGAATCGCAATACGCTCGCCGCTAGGCCTCAAATTCGCGGTTGTGATTTTCGTAAGTGGCATTGATAGGAGAATCAACGGCTACACCAGACTTGGAGTGAGCAGCCGGCAGCCATTCGGAGATATGAATCAGTGGACCCGAGGACGGAGAGAATTTGAGGTGAAGCGGCTCCCGCAGATAGACCGGGCTGAACGACGAGAACCTCATGCTCGACGTTCCTCGAGAGTTCGGAAATGCGAACGAGCTTTTGGAGGAGCGCCGAGTTGCCGAGCAGGAATCGGCGCTGGCCTGCTTGGCTCCGATCACGGTCCCGCTGCACCATCCGCTTGGCCAATCGTTTGGTGTCGTGCAGCCAGCGACAGGTCTTCACGGCCTGAGAGCAAACTTCGGTGATATCGTCAATTCGGGCGCCGGGTGTATCGGCAGAGGAATATTTGCAGTGTATAAGCCTGACGGTGATATGCTCCTCAGCCTCCTTGAGCGCGACGATGTCCGCGATCTCGTGGCCTCCATCGTCATCGAAGATCAACTGAAAGCCGTCGTCTTGGCAGATCCGGATCGCGCGGGCCTGAATAGAATCCTGATGGAGTTGGCCATCTTTCCAGAAAGATTCCTTCCGGATATTTACCCCGGTCCAATCGATTTGGGAAAGGGAGTTGGCCGGGAGGTTTCCAAAGTCCTCCGGCGGTTCGACAAGCTGGCATCCTTCCAGGGTCGACTGATCGATAAAAGTGATGGGAGGGACATACTCCTGAAAAAAGTCCTCTAGGTTCTGAGGTTCTCTTCCGACCTTGATCTTGAGTTCCATCCCTCCGGTCCGGTGAATGCGATGACCAGGACCATTCGATGGCGTAATCCGCATCTCGAATTCACTCGCGCGATCCGGAGCGCTCTCATGGGAAACGCGGAAACGAACGCGGCTATCGGCGATATTGTAGGCATCGAGTTCCAGAACCCACTGTCGGAACGGAATTTCATCTCCTCCGACGATAAAACCGAAAGTAGTCTCCGGCCTGGACAGCAGCTTTGCTGGCCAGTCGATAAACCACGGCTTTTTGTCGGGGAGCTTTTCCTGATTTTGAGGTATCAGGACGTTTCGAATAATGTCCCTGGTATTGATCGTATCATCAAGGAGTCGCGGAGCGAGTGTGTCACACCACTCGGTCCAGCCCCTCAAAGATCCAAATTCTCGGCCCCATACCTTACCCTTACGGGAACAACCGAATTCAGCAGGAGCCCCATCACGAAATCCTGAGCCGAAGATATTCGATTTCGTGGAACGGTCGGTGAGCAGCCGCGAGATGGCACCCTCGACGTCCGCTCCGGTGAACATTGAGTAGCGGACGTTCCGGGAACCCGTACTAAGAAGGCCGACTTGTTGGAGCAGCAATCTCTGCATTCCATTGAAGAAGAATCAGCATTTGTCTCAAGTAGCTCTACCACAAATACTTAAACTAAAGGAGGCAGCGGGTATCGTCGGTTCGAAATTTTATAAAAATGGCGGAGAGGGAGGGATTCGAACCCTCGGTGCCCTTTTGGGGCACACACGATTTCCAATCGTGCACAATCGGCCACTCTGTCACCTCTCCTGACCGAAAGCCGGGACATTAGATACCTTGGCGCCTACCGGTCAAGGCTTCCGACATCGAAATCACGAAAAAACCACAAACATGCCTGTCCGATAAACGGCCTCACTGCCCACTCACGCAGCTTATGGCACAATGGGACTTTCTTCCCTGCACCTCAACGCCGCGTGTTCTCCTTTATCTTGCCGATCCACGAAATGGGAAGCGTCCACGCCAGTATTGTAGAAGAAAGAACCCGAATAGCATCCCTCCCAGGTGGGCGAAATGCGCCACATTGCTGCTGGTGTTGGTCACACCGTTGATCAGTTCCATAGCGCCATAGATTAGCACGAAGTAGCGGGCCTCGATTGGCACAGGGAAGAAGATCATCATCACTCGTGCGTGTGGGAACATGAGGCCGAATGCCAGCAATAGACCGAAAATCCCCCCTGACGCCCCCACCGTGGGAATGATGGAGTCTGCGGACACGCCAACCGCCAGGTGCAGCGCGGCGGCGCCGACGATACAGACTAGGTAATAATACAGAAAGCGCCCTGTGCCGAGCGCCTGCTCCACGCTTTGCCCAAACATCCACAAACCGAGCATGTTGAAGGCTATGTGCATCCATCCGCCATGAAGGAATGCGTAGCTGACAAGCTGCCATGGATAAAACTGATTGAAGGGGAACAATCCCCAGGGAGTCCTCGCAACGCCTGATGCTTCATTCGGCCACAGCGCCAGCCAATAGTAGAGCAGCTCGCCGCGGAACTGTTGGGCAAAGAAGAATAGCACGTTCGCGATCAGCAGCCACTTTACTGCAGGCGTCATCCCGTATCTTGGTTCGCGCTCGTAATAGGAATCGTAGGACATCCACTGGCAAGCGTTTCCAAAACCTTGGCGTTTGCAAGATCTAGCAACGGACAGCCCTCAGGGTACAAGAGTCGTCTTATTACGCCCGCTTCTCCAACGACGTTTTTTGCAGCAGGTCTTCTTATCGCCGTTGACACACGCTTCAGGCCGGATAATTAAGCAGAAGCGCCTTTTGGCACTTACGTTCTTTAGGCCGCCATAAATATCTTACCCCAAGATCATTTGATTATGAGTCACTACGATGCTGCCGATATCCGCAACTTTGCCATTGTTGGCCACCAGGCTACAGGCAAGACGATCCTCAGCGACGCCATGCTCATGTGCAGTGGCAAGATTAATCGCATAGGATCCATTAGCGCGGGCACTACCACCAGTGACTACCATGCCAGCGAAAAGGAACGCCAAATTTCCGTACATGCCTCCCTGATGCACACGGAGTGGATGGGTAAGAAATTTAATATTATAGACACCCCCGGATACCAGGACTTCATCTCGGAAGGTCTGGGAGCCCTGAGGGTAGGGGACTTTGCACTCGTTGTTGTTGCCGCAACTGCTGGCGTGGAGCTCGGCACATCCCAAGTCTGGGAGTACGCAACGAAATACGACATCCCCAAGCTCATCGTCGTAAACGGCTGTGACAAGGAGCACGTCCACTTTGACGATGTCGTTGCCCAGCTCAGGGAAACGTTTGGAGACAATGTGCTTCCCCTGAACATCCCAATCAATCCCGGGCCCGGGTTCAATAAGGTGCTCGATGTCATGCGGACCGAGATTGTTACCTACGCTAGTGGTGCGTCCGGTAAGTATACTGAGGAAGCAGCAGAGGGCGAATGGAAAGATAGAGTGCGGGAGCTCCATCAGAAGCTGATCGAGTTTGTCGCTGAATCAGACGACTCCCTCATGGAGAAGTTTTTTGCAAACGATGGGCTCACCGAGGACGAGATGCGAAACGGTCTCCACGCCGCCATACAGAATCAGAGCTTTATTCCCGTGTTCTGCACCAGCGCGGAGCACAACATCGGGGTCGCACGGCTTATGGATTTCATCGCGAAGTACGGTTCGAGTCCTGTCGATCGCAAGACTGTAGAGGCGGTTTCGGAAACCGATGAGCGTGTCGAGATCTCACTTACCGATCCAGAACCCTGCTGTTATGTTTGGAAGACAATCAGTGAACCTCACGTTGGCGAACTATCATTCGTCCGCCTCTACAGCGGCGCCGTGCGCACGGGGATGGAGATGTACAATGCCGATCGGAGCATCAACGAGAAGCTCGGGCAGCTTTTTGTCCTGCAGGGGCACGAGCGCAGTCAGATCGAAGAACTTACTGCCGGAGATATTGGTGTCGTGGTGAAGTTGCGGGACACCCACACGGGCAATACGCTTTCAAGCATTCGCAGGAAAGTAACGCTGCCGAAGGTGGAATATCCCAAGCCGAATATTCACGGGGCGCTCCGTCTCAAGAACCGGGGCGATGAAGAACGCCTTGGCGAAGGCCTGAAGGTTCTCCACGAAGAAGACCCCACATTCCTTTACAGGAACGATCACGAGACTTCGGAGACCGTGATCAGCGGACAGGGCGATCTACATTTGGAGGTGATCAAGGGCCGCCTCAAGCGCCGTTTCAATGTAGATATTGAGCTCGTTGAGCCTCGTGTCCCCTACAGGGAGACGATACGCGGCAAGGGCGACAGCAAGTATCGCCACAAGAAGCAGTCGGGCGGCGCAGGTCAATTTGCGGAAGTATGGTTGCGCGTGGAACCGCTGCCTCGCGATAGCGGGGTCATGTTCACTCAGAGTCTCGTCGGCCAGAATGTAGACCGCGTCTTTGTGCCGTCCGTTGAAAAGGGAGTTTTGGCTGCGTGCACAGAAGGGATCATTGCCGGCTACCACGTCACCGATGTCAAAATCGATTTCTATGACGGCAAGATGCACCCGGTGGACTCAAAGGATGTCGCCTTCCAAATCGCGGGCAAGGCGGCCTTTAAGGAAGCGTTCCAGGCTGCCAAGCCTTGCCTTCTGGAGCCCATATATGACATCACGATTCGGGTGCCTGAGGAATACATGGGCGATGTCATGGGCGATATCTCCTCTCGCCGCGGGCGTATTCAGGGCATGGATACCGACGGTCAGTTTCAGATCATCAAGGCCCAGGTTCCCCAGAAAGAGCTCTATCGTTACAGCACCGTATTAAGATCCCTTACCGGGGGGCGGGGTCTCCATTCCGAGGCGTTCTCTCACTACGAGGAATTGCCTCGCGAGCTCGAGGCGAAGGTTATCGAAGCTGCGAAGCAACTGAAGGAAGCCGTGTAAAACAAGTCCCTCTGTGGCTCTTACTTCCGTCTGACCCGGTAGAACCTGGCTTCAGCGGGCAGCGGGAGCGCATGAATCACTTCTGCACTGGATGCGGTTATCGTAGCTTCCGCTTGCCAGCTCATGGCGTCTGTCGCTGATTCCAGATCGTAGGTGAACCCGGGCTCGGCGGTCCATGTAAGAATCAGCTGCCCGTCCTCAACAGAGGTCCACAAGCTAACGAAACCGTCGGGAATCCTGAAATACCGAACCGCAACCGCATCCAGATCGAATCCAGCGCTACCCAAGGTTGGGTGGGGATCATAGATTGGATTCCCGTAGGAGTCCTTGTCACGCCCGTCGCCAATAACATCGATTACCCGCACGTATTGGGCATACTCCAGCCCTACATCATCGAGATCGAACGGTGTGCCGAATCCTGCCCGATATTTTCCCGCCAGCCCGGTAACGTCGTCAGACTTCAGCAGTCCGAAAGCTGGAACTGGATTAGGCGTCAGCGATTCATTGGGAAACCGACGCCAATCCTGCCCATCCTGGGAAACCTCCACGTATGCCAGTTCGAGAAACAGGTCGCCAAATGAGTTCTCGAAAACGGCGAAGTCCCACCCATCTCCGTTTGCGATCCATCCTTCAAATCCCAGCACTATGCTCCCGCCGTCGCCAAGCGAGACGATGTCCATGATGTTGCCTTCCGCAGGTCCCAGAGCCAGCTCGGGATATGAGAATTGTTCCTCCACATTGGGCCCCTGCTGAAACTCAACAAGACGGGTCGCCCAGCCAACAATGGACGGGTCATAGAGCGGTACGCCGCCCGACTGTTGACCAAGCGCGGGAAGGGCAAGGCCGGTGATTGCCAGGAAGAGACGCGGAATCCACATGATGTCAAAACTCCCATTGTATGCCCCCGCGCCAACTGCGACCGGCGCCGGGATACCAGACCCCGCTGTATCGCAGGGCTGCATATTTCCTGTCCTGGAGATTCTCCACTCCTCCATAGATCGCTAGCTGGGGGGAAAGCAGGAACCGCACCGTCAGATCTGTGATTGAATAGCCCGGAAGCCGTTCCTGATTGTTCATATAGTCATTCCCCTGCCAGGAGCTCCCAACATGACGGAAAATCCAACGTAGCCGAACTCTCTCGATTGGCAGCCAGTCCAGGTAGGCTGTGATCTGCCTGTCGGGGACCAGATACAGTTCTTTGCCATGGTAAGGTCCTCCTTTCAGGATTACCCTACTTTGCAGGTATTGAATTCCCGCCCGCCAATCTCCCCAGGCAAATGTTGCTGAAAGCTCAAAGCCCTTCCTGTCGGCGTCGCTTAGGTTGACGTTCAGGTTCTGAAGGTAGTCAAACGCAATCATTCCCTCCGCCCACTGCTGGAAAGCGCCTGCGCGCAATAAGACATGGGGCGCAGCCCAGTCTATCCCTGCCTCGAGACCCCATCCTTCCTCTGGCTCCAATCCGGAGTTGAAGGGTAGGGACAGTTCATACCCCTGAAAGGCGGTTACTTCATCCAGGGTCGGGTAGCGGAAGTAACGATCGCCCCGCATCCAGACACGCAATGCCTTTGTCGGCAGCCATGAAGCGCCAAGGCTGGCCGCAACGGCTTCGCCCTGATTGTCCTCATTTACTGGCGCTTTCCCATATTGATCTACGGCAGCTTCCAGCTCGTATGCTTGTGCGCGCGCCGCGGCGTTAACATGTAGGGACTTAGTGATTGCCCACTGGTAATTTGCATAGACAGCTGCGGAGATTCGTTCCAATTCCGCCAGCCCAACAAGCCATTCCCTGTTTACATCCCCATATCGCTCGAAATCCAAGTGGTCCAGCGTGGCGTCTCCACCAACTGTAAGGCGCATCGATCGGTTCAATTCCCACCTCAATCTCGGGCCCAGATTCGCCGTTTTCAGGGTGCTCTCAGCCGGCGCGCCCATGCTCCAATCCAGCTTCCGAATGTTGATGCCAGCTTCTGTTGTGAACTCCAGGTCTTCAGCAAGCCAGCCAATCCGTGCTGTGCCTGTAAGCGTGTCAGCATCAGAGTAGTAGTTCTCGTCGTAGAAGCTATGGCGCGGATCTTCCAGGTATTGGCTGGTGCCCAACGGGCCGGGAAAAAGCATCCATGTGTTTCCTGCGCTTAGGTTGGTGCTCCAATAGAGTCCCTTTCCATCTGCCTTCGATTCAAGCTTTGTCTTGGCAATTCGGGACCTGTGATCGCTGTTTTCCCGGTAACCATCGCCCTCCAAATAACCCGCTTCCACCAGTGCGCCAAGTCCCCCCAGATGCGTCCAGCTGACTGCTCTTGCTACACGGCCGTTCCAAGAGCTCGCTCCTGCTAGTCCTGCGGTTCCGGAGCCTTCAGGTATTTCGGTCTCTATCTTGATTACGCCACCTGTCGCATTGTCTCCGTATAGCGCTGTCTGAGCGCCTCGAATTACTTCGATGCGCCCCACCGACAACAGCGGCAGGTCAAGCCAGTTGATCCCGCTCATGTCTGGCCCGTTGACGCGTCGGCCGTCGATCAGCACAAGGGTGTTCAGGTTTCCACCTTCGCCAAATCCTCGCAGGTCGACCACCGTTTGTCCCGGCGTACCGGTATGGGACCGGAACAAGACACCCAGATCTTCCAACGTATCGGCAATTGTTTCTGACGCCGAATCGCGGATCATACCTCCATCCGCAAGGGAGACGGCAGCTGGAGCTTCGAGGACCGAGCTTTCGAAACGCGACGCTGTGACCGTGTAAGCCGGCAGTTCGACGGTTTCCTGTGCGGCGACCGAAGAGGCGAACGAGCAAAGCAGGGAGATGGTAATGCGCCGTGGCATTGCCGAAACCCTTAACTTTTGCTGTAGCGCCGCCGGCGAACGACGACAGCCGTCAGCACTGCCACACCAACCAGTCCTGCCCAGGTCGATGGCTCCGGCACGACAACCAAGTTGTCCACGGCGAAGTAGAGTGGGGTGTTCGGTCCTAGTACGCCCATGTCCGACGTAGTCAGCGTGAAACGCAGTTTCTCGGCGCTTGAGCCAATTGTAGTCAGATCCACGGTTTCCCAGTCATCAACGATGTAATCAAGTTCAGGATCCTCGAATCGAAAGTCCGCAAGGTAGAATTCCGTACTTCCTACCAGTTCGCCTGATGCGTCCAGCCCTTCGATTGTCAGCAGGAACCAGTCGTTGGGATCATCTCCTGTTCCAAATTTCTTCGAGAACGCGTCCCCGTATGTCATCGAGGCCCACGTCCACAGCGTGTTTGTCACTGAGATCGACACAGCCTGATAATCGCTCGGCAGTGTGATCTCAGGCGTCAGGCCAAAGTTGTTCACGAATCCTATCCCATAGGCATTGCCTGAAAGAGCGCCTCCCGCAGCGGTGTAAAGCTCGTAGTTCCAGAACAACCCCATGTTAATGTCGTCGTCCGTCACGGTTTGAACCCCGTGTGTGGCAACTGCAAAGCCATCCCAGCTGCTCACCCCGCCGCCCCAATCTATATAGCTGTTATTGAAGTGTACGCCGCCGGACTCAAAACCGCCCGCCATGTCAGCCCCTGTGTAGGCGCTTTCGGGGCTTAATGACAGGTCCTCGAAATTGATCTCAATACCAGCAGCTGTCGTGGCGGCGCCGAGTATCGTTCCTAACAAAATCGCTCTCATCGGTCGCAATCTCCATCCGAGGCGAAACGCCGTCAAGCGTTAATGGCACCATGGTGCCAAAAATCTCCGCTTCAGCTGGACACCTGCGCAAAACACTCCGAAGATCTCGCCTCCGTCGATGAAGAGATCGCGCATTACAACCTATCTGCTGGGAGTCGTTATTGGATGCCTGCTGCTGACGATCATTCCCAAACCTGACAAATCAGACCGGGAGCCGCATCCGTGGCATGCACAGACCGCGCCATACGGCTATTACCCAAAGACGGTTAGCGATGATCTTGGTCGAAGCATAATGTTCAAAGACCAACCACGAAACTTGGTGTCTCTTGCGCCGAGCGTTACCAGTATGCTCGCCTACATGGATCTCGCGGATCACCTGGTTGGCGCTACCGACTTTTGCCCTGTGCCGGAAGGCCTGAATCCATACCGCATTGGTAATCTCAGCCAACCAGCCATTGAATCTATCGTTGCCCTAAGGCCTGACCTCGTAATTGGCAGTGAAATGACGCCGATAGATGTGTATAAAAAGATCGAGGCGGCCGGCATTCAGACCTTCGTTTTCAAGCACGAACAGGTGAGCGATGTCTTGCGCGACATGAAATGGCTCTCGCTGATATTGGGTGTGCCCGGCTATGGCGTCGAAGCTGTATCGCACCTCGAGAGCCGGGTTGAGAAAGTGCAGGAAGTCGTTGATCTACACGCAAGTCGCAAGCCGGGCAGCGTCTTGATTTATGATCTGCAGACCTTGGGTAGCGCAGGAGAGGGGAGCTGGCCGCACGATTTGATGTTGCAGGCCGGCGCCCGGAGCGCAGTAACCGCAAGCGCCTCCGCGTGGCCGACACTCTCCCGCGAGAGCCTTGTTGCAGCAGATCCCGATATAATCTTCCTGGCGTCCGCCTCCAAGGGGCTGGAGAGCAGCCTGATGGAGTTCAAGGAAGATCCCGTGTGGAGGCAACTGAAAGCGGTGCAGACCGGATTTGTGAGAGTGCTTCCTGAAAACTCGGTCGTTATACCCGGTCCCGGAATGATCGATGCCATGGAGTTCATGGCAGAGGTCATCGATGAATGGAGGAAGGGACCGGGTTCAGAAGCTCCCTGATTTAAGAAATTTGAAGGCTTCGCGGATTACCTCCTTGTTGCTTGGCGCCAGCGCATGAGATGCGTGCACCAGCGTATAGGATTTTACTCCATCCACCCGCATGGCCTTCAGGGTAACCTTCCCGTCGTGTGGAGGCGTCAGGAACAGGGAGCAAAACGGGTCGATTGTTCTGTCACAGGTTATAACGCCACACTCAAAGGAGATCGGAGGTAGCTGGCGTGGCAGCGAGTTGCTCTTGCACCCCAGAACCTTCCCGGACTTACCCAGTATCCAGCGGCCGGGCGCCACCTTCAAGAGGGCGTCCACCACTTCGCTTCCTTGATTAGGAGGCGTGATCATCACCACTCGCCCCAGTCCCTGCGCCACCCCTTCCTTGAATGCCAGGCGCACGAGGATGCCACCCAGTGAGTGCGTGATGAAGTGCACCCGCTTCCCTTTAGAAACGGCCTTGGCAAACGTTGGCAGTAGATGTGTGTCAACAAGCTCTTGTGGCGACTTCTTCCGCGAGGGATAACCTAAATTCAACACCTCGTAGCCTTCCCTTTCTCCGGCCCGGGCAAGCTTTCGCATCGAGAATGGCGTGCGATTCAGGCCGTGTAGAAGTATTAGGGCGTCGCTCATCCTAAGACTCTCGCCTTGTCGCTGGATTATGCACGCAGGTGTCCGGGTTCTCGCAACGACCGTAAAAGATGACTTCCTCGCCTTCTATCACGAAGCCGGGAGGGTTCTTAACCGCCACATCCGGAATCTCAAGATCCAGCTCGAAAAGCTTGCGGCAGCGGCGGCAAATCAAGTGTGGCTTGTGTGCCTTGTCCAGCACCTGGGCGTAGCGTATCGGCTGTCCCGGGTAATCAACTCCCGCCAGTTTCCCTTCTTCAACTAGCTCGCGAATGTTCCGGTAAACGGTGCGCATTCCGATTCTTGGCGCAATCTCCTTTGCTAGCGCAAAGACCTCCGCAGCCGTCAACGGCCGCCGATGCTGCTCGAATGCCCGCAATATCGCTTCCCGCTGCCGTGTCTTCCGAATCATGCCACTTTCTTTCCTCATTACTACGCAATGCCGTTTTCGATGTATAGCAGGAACTTCCGATTCCATCGGCTCCGAAGGTCTATCGCGTCTCTTGCCCCGCTCTCTACCAACCGCCCCCTCCCTCATTGACATTAATCCCTCGCAGGAGGACCTTCGAGGGATCAATGCGTCGATATTGGGACTTTTTCTGGCCGCTGACATTCATGGGCTTGGCGATGCTGATGGCTCAGCAATTACAGAATGCCACCTTGGCCCGTTATCAGAATGCAGTGGCGGAACTTGCTGCATTTGCATTGGCGACCGGGATTTTGATGATCTTCAAGAGCTCGGCCTTCTTCCTGCCGCAGATGATTACTGTTTATGCGCGCACTCAGGAAGGTCTCTCGAAGTGCATGCGCTTTTCCTTGGTCATCAGCGCAGCGCTCGCTCTGCCCATGATCTGGCTGACATTTACCTCCAGCGGAGGCGAAGCGTTGTCATCCATGTTTGGGCTCGGCCCTGAACTCCTGAAAAAGGTTCAGGCCTATCTGGGTTGGCAACTGCCATTGCTCTTTGTCGATAACATACGTTCAGCCTACGTTGGGCTGCTCGTCCAGATTCGACGCACCGGCATCGTCTCGTCTTCGAACATTCTTTACCTGGTGCTTAGTGGAGTACTGCTGGTAGTTGGCTTTCAGGCCGGACTGCCTGCAATTGCCACGCTTGTTGGTTCACAGCTGGTTGCGTCATCAGCCCATATGGTGCTACTGATGTATTTCAAACAGCGCTACTACAAAGCGCCGGGGCGCATCAGAGAGCAGGTCGTAACCTATCGGGAACTGGCGCGCTTTTTCGCCCCTATTGCTGTTACGGGGGCAATCTTTGCACTCTCAAGACCACTAGTCTTCATTTTTCTGGGACGTCTGGAAGATCCGGAGCCTGCATTGGCCGCAGTTCGCGTAGCATTCGACTTCATCATGATCTTCAACAATCCGATGAATCAGTTCCGGCACGTTTATGTTGCCTTCTGGCAGGAAGACCCTATCGGCGTGCGGCGGTTCACGATCTACGTGGTCTCCGTCATCGTAGGAATCATGTTGCTGCTTGTAGTCCCATCGATTTCGAATCTGGTCCTGAAGGACATCCTTGGCCTGCAGGGAGAAGTGCTCCGCATGACGCGAATCATATTGCTCATGCACATGATAGCCCCGGTCCTCATCGCCATCCGGAACTACTTTCACGGAATCGCGATGGTGCGGCGCCGTACGGGAAAGATCGGTGTCTCCAGCACAGCCCGCCTCCTCACAATAGTGATCGGAGGCTGGGTGCTGGCGGCGACGGGCCACATCTCCTACTGGTCAATGGCCTTGGTGCATGTGGCGGCGTTCTTCAGCGAAACCGTGGTGGTGTGGTTCCTCACCCGGCGTTCTGAAATCGTCATCGAAGAAGCAGCGGCTTCAATCAGATGATCTCATCCAAGGGATGCCGCTGAATCACTGGCTGGCCATCTTCGCCCAGGTATCGCGCAACGTCGTGGTCTGGTTGAACACCAGCTTCTCGGCAGTGCTATCCTGATCTACGCAATAGTAGCCCTTGCGCTCGAACTGAAAACGATCTCCTTCCAGTGCGTCTTTCAGCGCTGGCTCACCGTAGGCTTGTACGATCTTCAGCGAGTCGGGATTGAGATTGTCGAGCCAGCTACCGCCTTCAGGAGCCTTGTCTGGGTCTTCGACCTTGAAAAGACGGTCGTAAACCCTCACCTCGACAGGGACGGATTCCGTGGCGCTCACCCAATGTATCGTTCCCTTCACCTTTCGATTATCAGGCGTCGAGCCTCCGCGTGATTCCGGGTCGAAGGTTGCATGCACTTCGATGATGTTTCCCGCGTCGTCTTTCACTACGTCTGTAGCAGTGATGTAGCAGGCGTAGCGCAGTCTTACTTCCTGCCCCGGAGCAAGACGGAAATACTTCTTGGGAGGATCTTCCATGAAGTCTTCCCGCTCGATATAGATCTCGCGTGTCAGAGGCGCCTTCCGGCTGCCCATTTCCGCTTTCGAGGGATGGTTTGGTCCCTCATACCACTCGACCTCTCCTTCAGGGAAGTTGGTGATTACAACCTTGAGTGGGTCGAGAACTGCCATCCGTCGCAGGGCTCTCTCCTCGAGATCCTGCCTCAGGCAGAAATCCAGAAGGGCAATGTCGATTGTCTGTGGCCGTTTCGAATTTCCCGCGCGAGCCACAAACTCACGCAGGCTCTCGGGAGTGTAGCCGCGTCTGCGCAAGCCGCTGATTGTAGGCATGCGGGGATCATCCCAACCGCTTACATACTTGCCCTCTACAAGCTGCAACAGCTTGCGCTTGCTCATCACCGTGTAGGTGAGATTGAGGCGCGCAAACTCAATTTGACGAGGCTTGTGCGGCACCGGCAGGTTATTAATGAACCAATCGTAAAGCGGCCGGTGGTCCTCAAACTCCAGAGTGCACATGCTGTGTGTGATGCCCTCGATTGCATCGCTCTGACCATGCGCAAAGTCATACATCGGGTAGATGTGCCACTTGTCGCCGGTACGATGGTGGCTTGCGTGCACAATGCGGTAGAGGACAGGGTCGCGCATGTTCACGTTCGGATGCGCCATGTCAATCTTTGCGCGCAACACCTTTGATCCTTGGGCGAACTCCCCATTCTTCATCCGCTCAAACAGATCGAGATTTTCTTCGATTCCGCGGTCGCGATATGGGCTGTGTTTCCCGGGTTCGGTGAGGGTTCCCCGGTACTCGCGAATCTCCTCCATGGTGAGGTCGTCCACGTAGGCCTTCCCTTCCCGGATCAGATATATCGCCCACTCATACAATTGATCAAAATAGTCGGAGGCAAAGTAGAGGTGTTCTCCCCAGTCCCAGCCAAGCCACCGCACGTCATCCTGAATGGCCTGAACGTAGTCTTCGTTCTCCTTTGTTGGATTGGTGTCATCCATCCGCAAGTGACAGCGGCCACCATAGCGCTTCGCGATTCCGAAATCCAAACAGATGGCCTTTACGTGGCCGATATGCAGGAAGCCATTGGGTTCTGGAGGAAACCGCGTAACTGGTGCGGTGATCTTTCCGGAAGCGATGTCTTCTTCGACGATTTCTGTGATAAAGTCGGATACTGCCATTTTTGTCCTCGTTGGTAATTCTCTTGGGTTGCGCGATTTTACAGCCGATTCTGGAAGGCGTCGAATCGGCGAATGACTCGCTCCTTACCCATGACAGCCAGCATCGGAATCAGGTCTGGTCCTCCACTCGCACCGCTTACGGCCATTCGAACGACCGGATACCACGTAAACGGTTTCTGCTGCTGTGATTCAGCCAGTGCTTCAAAAGCCTCCTGAATTGACTCCTCGGTCCATGGTTCAACGGCCTGGAGTGCTGCCTGAGCTTCCTTCAGGCGGGCGTCGGGGTCTCCCTTGCGCAGCATTTTTTCCAGAGCCTTTTCGTCGAACTCAAAGTCGTCCTTGAAAAAGAACGCAGAGAAAGTGGGAAGGTCTTCAAACCCGAAGATCTTTTCCTGGCAGAGGCGCAAAGCAGACTGCAGGTAGTCTTCGTCCACGTTTTCCACCGGCAATCCAGCGCCAGCGAGTATAGGTCGAGCCTCCCATGCAAATGTTTCCATTGGCATCTTGCGCAAATACTCCGCGTTGATGTGGAGCATCTTCTTCTCATCAAATCGAGCGCTTCCCTTCTGGATATCGGTCAATTCAAAGCGCTCAATGACCTCATCGATATCCATTACCTCCCGGTCATCCTTTGGAGACCAGCCCAACAGGCACAGGAAGTTCCTTACGGCTGCTGGAATGAAGTGACGCTGCTGGTACTCCTCGATCAACGCACCCCGATCGCGCTTGGACATCTTCCCTTTACCCAGAGACGGATCCTTGAGGATCAATGGCATGTGCGCGAATACAGGGGTCGGCGCGCCAAGGGCGCGGTAAAGCAAGATGTGCTTGCTCGTATTTGACAGGTGGTCTTCTCCTCGAATCACGTGAGTGATTCCCATGGTAATGTCGTCCACCACGTTGGTCAGGTGGAAGACAGGCTCCCCATTTGCACGCACAATCACAAAGTCCCGATCCTCGGCGCGTTCCACCCGTCCACGTATCACATCATCGATTACGACCGGAGGCGCCTTTACCTTTTCGACTTCGGCTTTCGCGAAGTCATCATATTCGGTATAGCGCTCGCCATCCAGGCGAAGCCAGATGGCGCCATCCTTCTCGTAGGCGCGCCCCGCGTTCAGGAGCTGATCGACGTAATTCTTGTAGATATCGCCGCGCTGGCTCTGCAGGTATGGACCAAAGTCGCCTCCAGCGTCTGGACCTTCGTCCCAGTTTAACCCAAGCCAGCGCATCGAGTCATAAATCACTTGTAGCGCTTCCTCTGTATTGCGTTCCTTGTCCGTGTCTTCGATGCGCAGCACGAACACACCACCGGTGTGACGTGCGTACAGCCAGTTGAACAACGCTGTCCGGGCGCTGCCAATGTGGAAGAAACCGGTTGGACTCGGTGCGAATCTTACGCGGACCTGCATAAGCGATCAATCCTTGACCTCAGTCTACTTGGAATCAAGCGCGGAGTAGCTTATTGCAGGGACCTCTGCCTAGGCCAGACAGGAGGGTCATGGCTGTAGCGACGTCACTTTGGGTAAATCAATCCCCTTTCCAACCTGCTCGATTGGAAGCCGGCCTTGCCACAGGCCTTTCAATCCGTTTGCATGGTTCTTGCATGGGGAGCACCTTTGGCACGCTGTTTAAGATATCGACCTGGGGCGAAAGCCACGGCGCCGGGATTGGCGTTGTGGTGGATGGTTGTCCGCCCAATCTACCGCTGGACGTTTCGGAGATTCAACGCGAGTTGGATCGCAGGCGTCCCGGTCAGAGTGATATAACCACCCAGCGCAAGGAAGGGGACAAGGTCACGATTTATTCTGGAGTCTACGAAGGCAAAACGCTGGGTACGCCGATTGGCATGAATGTGCTCAATGAGGATCAGCGTCCCTCGGCTTACGACGAAATGCGGGAGAAGTATCGTCCTTCGCATGCTGATTTTACCTACGACTCCAAGTATGGCATTCGGGCTGTAGAGGGCGGAGGACGTTCCAGTGCTCGCGAGACCATTGGCCGTGTAGCTGCCGGGGCAATCGCTCGAAAGGCTCTCTTGTTGGGCGCTGGCATTCGTATCATCGCCTATGTGGAGCGGGTTCATACCATCGCCATGCCCGAACTTAGCACCGCGCCCACGCTTGAGGAGGTTGAAGCTAATCCGATCCGCTGCCCGGATCCGGAAACAGCGGCCAGGATGATCGAGCGTATTCGAGGTATTCGGGGCCTTGGCGATAGTGTCGGCGGTGTGATTCGCTGCCACATGCTCAATGTCCCTGCAGGTCTGGGAGAGCCTGTCTTTGACCGCCTGGAGGCAGACTTGGCGAAAGCAATGCTCAGTCTGCCTGCGACCAAGGGCTTCACTGTCGGAAGTGGGTTCAAGGGAACGCGTCTTACAGGAAGCGAGCACAACGACATTTTCGAGATTCGCGACGGCAGGGTGCGGACTCGCACTAACTTCTCCGGAGGCATCCAGGGTGGTATATCCAACGGTGAAGAGATTGTGATTCGCATCGCATTCAAGCCCACGGCCACCATCCTGCAGAAGCAGCAGACGGTGGATATCCACGGCAACGAGACCGAATTGAAAGCCCGCGGGCGTCATGATCCATGCGTTCTGCCACGTGCGGTACCCGTTGTGGAGGCCATGGCCGCACTCGTGTTGATGGATCACTATATGCGGCACATGGCACAGTGCCGCTCATTCGATTTTTCCAATTGTGCAGAGCCTAATGCGTAGCTGGTATTCTCCGGGAAGGGACGTGGCAGGCACACATTATGCGCTTTCCCTGCCGGTTTACTGAGGAATTCTGAAGATTCCCCGGGATTTCCTTGCGAATGCATTCCGCAACTCCATTTTCTTACGCTCAATCATGTCAGACGCGCCACAAAAGCAGTTCAAACACCTGCCCGGAATTCTTGCTCTCGAGGACGGGAGCGTTTTTCGGGGCCGCGGTTTCGGCGCTCCCAGCACTTCCGTAGGCGAAGCCGTATTTAACACGTCCATGACGGGATACCAGGAGATCCTGACAGACCCCTCGTACTTCGGACAAATCGTCACCATGACGGCGCCCCAGATCGGGAACTATGGGGTGAATCCAGACGACATGGAATCGGACTCGCCCAAGGCGGCAGGCTTGGTGGTGCGTGATCTTTCAACCGTTTCCAGCAATTGGCGCAGCAGGCAAAGCTTGCCTGAGTTCCTGGCCCAGTTCGGCGTTCCGGGGATTACGGGTGTTGATACCCGTGCGATTACAAGGAAACTCCGTGTGCAGGGCGCTATGAAGGCCTGCATCAGCACAGAGGGGCTGTCCAATGAAGAGGCTGTTCGGCGCGCTCGTGAATGGAGTGGCATGATTGGAGCGGACTACGTCAAGGACGTTACAACCCGTGAGCCTTACGAGTGGGATCCCGAGGGGGAAATGAGCGGTCCCTTCACTGTAGAGGGCACGCACCTGCACCGAAAGATACTCGGCCGCACGCGTCGGCGTGTCGTTGCTTATGACTTTGGGGCGAAGCGTAATATCCTTCGTCTTCTCAAGGCCAACGGCTTTGATGTAACTGTTGTCCCGGCTGACATGCCTGCTGCAGAGGTGCGTAAGCTGAACCCAGACGGCGTTTTTCTATCGAATGGGCCGGGTGACCCAGCCGCTGTTGAGTATGCCCACGAAAACGTGCGCGACCTCATGGTTGATTATCCCATCTTCGGTATCTGCCTTGGGCACCAGATCATCACCCACGCCTTGGGCGGCTCCACCTTTAAGCTCAAGTTTGGGCATCGTGGCGCGAATCATCCGGTGAAAAATCTTGAGACCGGGCGAGTTTATATCACCTCGCAGAACCACGGGTTCGCTTCCGATGCGAAGAGTCTCGAGGAGCGTGATGCGATCATCACTGATCTCAACCTCAATGACATGACGGTTGCAGGTCTGCGGGTTAAGGGAAAACCGGTCTTCAGCGTTCAATACCATCCAGAAGCCTCTCCGGGACCTCACGATAGCGATCCGCTGTTTGACGAGTTTTATACGGCGATTGAGCAATCCAAGCGCTAGGGGCGCTCGACACACTCTCCAACCTGTCGCTCTAGGCAGCTTCAGTCTATGAGCGTCTCACAGGTTGATGGGGCCTCGTGTAACTTTCGAAAATGAGCCGGCTCACCAGGAATAAACCCGATGAGCCGGCCTTTGCCCCATTTACTCTGCTTAATCCCCAAGCAAAGAGTGTCCGAAAGGATTCTGCGCTTCGCTCCGCAGGGAGTTGCGATTAAGAATGACGCTACCCAGCATAGTCATTCCGTCAATGCGGTCGGCGAAAATAAAATACCATGAGCATTACGAGCTCTGCCTGCCGACGCTCTTGGTTCTTGTCCCCCGACTTGCCGGGACCGCCCATTCTAGCTGGCCGAATTCCAGGGAATGGTGGCCAACCCGGAAACAGTGATTAGGAGTTCCTAGTGCTTCCCGCGAGGTCCGCGAGTTTGGCGTGAAAAGATGGATGTTGGCTCTTCCTTGGCCTCCGGCTTCTCGAACTTTGGCAACTTTTTGATTTCAGGGCTCTCAAGAGGCTCGAGTACGATGGCGGTGCGGGAGCTCAGGCCGATAAACGGAAACATGGCCTTGAGGAAGATGCTCGTATCGCGCATGCCCCACAGCTCTTCAAAACGGTCATACGTCAGCCGCCGGGCCTTGTTGCTATCGCTGTTGTAAACAATGATTGACTCGGACTCACGGTCCAGGCCGGTAATGATCACCCAATGCATGCGCACCAGTGGGCGACTGGGGCTCTGAATTAGAACAGGCACAGGTCGGCCTTCTTCCACGAGATTAAGCAACTCCTCCAGAGTGAGGCTCATTACCTCTGCCTTCACGCCAGCGTCGTTAATCATCTCGCCCAGTGTCGCTGGGTGCACCCCGATATATTGTGATTGCCCGTTGGTGCGGTGTAGCGCCTGGCGCTTTAGCAGCTTGTAGGTGTATTTGTCCTTCCCATAGGTGCTCAGAATTCGCGCAGCTACATGGGGACCGCAGCTCCAGCCGTTGTTCTGCCGCTCAATGTCTGCAAGCTTCATGTAGTAACCGTCAGGACATTTCATTTCCGTAGGTTGCGGCGTGTGGGTCTGCGCCGTCGTAAACAGTAACGGTAAGATTAGGAAGGTAAGCAACCAGCCTCGCATCATTCTTTGTTCATTCGGATTTGCAGAGAGAGTTTTTATAGATGATTCCTAATTTACCAACGGTGGCAAGAGTAGGAATGTTCGATGTCGTAAGCAGGTTTGACATCTCCATTCTCTGTGCTCCTGAACCCCCTTCCGGTTCCCGCTTTTCGTAACGCCTTGACGTGAAACGGCCAAAGGCAAAGCTTGTGGAGAATGACCAATGGCGAGTATCTCCTTCTTGCTGTCGTCTCTCTGCAGGTGATCGTCAGCCCGATCTCCCTGGTCCCAATATTTCTTGCACTGACGCCCGACAACAGTCCCCGCGAGCGTGTTAGAATGGCTGGAATTGCCTGTGTGATGGCCTGTCTGACATTGCTGCTGTTCGCATTTACGGGTCAACTGTTGTTCAAGGTGCTGGGGGTCAGTATGGAGGCGTTCCAGATCGCTGGAGGCGCCCTCCTGTTCATCATCGCATTGGAGATGCTTCGGCAAGGGGACAAGAAGCATCTTTCAGAGGACGAGAGCGCGGAGGCCGCTGAGAAGGACGATATAGCGGTTTCTCCAATGGCGGTTCCGCTGCTTGCGGGCCCCGGCTCCATTTCAACGGTGGTACTGCTCCAGACTCAGGCAGACGGGCCGGTACAACATGCAATTCTCTACGGTTCAGTTTTGGTGGTGATGTTGTCTTCCTTTGTGATTCTCCGGGTTTCAGCTGCGGGAACCCGCTTTGTAAACCCATTGTTGATGCGTTTGGTGAGTCGTCTTTCAGGTCTGCTCCTCGCCGCCATCGCCGTTCAGTTCATTGTCAATGGCTTGCGCCAGATAGGGTTTATTGCATCACAATAAGCTCTTCACCCTGATCCTTTCCTTATCTCTCGTTTGATGTTATTGGTGCAGCCAGCGGAATGGATAAGCACCTTAAGCACCGCATCAATGCAGGAAGAGTGGCCGTCAAAAACCAGGTGGCCTTCTTTCGCAAACAATTTGGCCGCGTTTCCAGCGATTGGAAGGACGACGATACACGCGTTACGTTCGCCGACTTCGCCATCTCTGAGAATGTCTTTGCCGAGCTGCGTCGA
>CAYSHY010000059.1:0-24696 GCA_964430955.1 uncultured Puniceicoccaceae bacterium
TTTCTGAAATCTTTGGACTTCCGGAAGCCTATAATAGCCTCTGTGAGCTCTGTGTCTCCGTGAGAAACATTCTTAAAATTTCGGATCCCCCGGCCCCCGGCCCGCGGCCCACCTGCCACGGCGCAGCCGATCCCCCCGGCCCTCTTGTCTTCCACCCCGGCCCTCGGCCCTCGGCCCGCGCGAAGCGCCCCGCCTCCCCGCCTTCTCTCTTGCCGCTGAGGTGGGGCTGTCTAACGTAGTGCGCATGACGATCCTGGTTACTGGAGGGGCGGGGTTTATCGGCTCGCACTTTGTGCGCCTTTGCGTGCGATCCGGTCTGCGGATTGTCGTCCTGGACAAGCTGACCTATGCCGGCGACCGCAGCCGCCTGCGCGACCTCGAAGATGCCGATCGCTGCTCTTTTGTACAAGGCGATGTTGCCGACCTTGAACTGGTGGGCCGCATCCTGAGGGAGCACCAGATCACTGCCGTGGCGCACTTTGCCGCCGAGACCCATGTCGATCGTTCCATTGATGCGCCAGCATTGTTCTTCGAGACCAATGCGCTGGGGACTGCACGGCTTCTGGACGCCTGCAGGCTTTACTTTGAGGAGCTGGCTGCTCAGGAAGCGTCGTTCCGATTCTTCCACATTTCGACCGATGAGGTGTATGGGTCGATCGCGCCGGGCAAGCCGCCGGTGGATGAGGACGCCGCGCTGGCGCCAAACAGCCCCTACGCTGCATCCAAGGCAGCCGCCGAGCTCGCCGCCCGCGCCTACGCCCATACCTATGGCCTGCCGATCGTCATAGCGCGTTGCTCAAACGCCTACGGGCCGTCCCAGTATCCGGAGAAGCTCATCCCGCTGACGATCCGCGAGGCGCTGGCGGGCCAGCCGCTCCCGATCTATGGCGACGGCGCCAATGAGCGGGACTGGATCTTTGTGGAGGATCTTTGCGAGGCGCTGCGCCGCATTCTGGAACACGGGCGCATTGGCGAGACCTACAATGTGGGCGGCGGTTGCTGGCTGCCAAACATCGAGCTGGTGGATCAGATTTGCCAGTTGCTGGATGAGCTGCGGCCGTCGCCGGGCGGGCAAAGCTACGCGAACCAGAAGACTTTTGTAAGAGACCGGCCCGGACACGATTTTCGATACGCCATGGATTGCTCGAAGATCCAGGCCGAGCTGGGCTGGCGCCCTCGGACGCCCCTTCAAGAGGGTCTGCGGCGGACTGTCCTCCATGAGGCCGCATCCATCGCGCAAAAGTAAAACAGTCCCGGAACTCGACATGGAACGCATCGCGGTTTTGGTAGTCGCTGCAAAGAATGGCTGAAGCTCCCCCCTCAAATGTTTCCGCAGCCCGGACGTGGCGTGTTGTCATTGCCGTCGCTGCAGCTGTGTTGCTTGCCGTTCTTGGGGCGGTATGGAGCAGCAGCAACTGGCCGGGCGACAGGGAAGGGGCCGTGGTCTTCGACGACGCCGGAGTGCTGCGGGTCTATGTGCCGTGGTTTGCAGACGAAGAGGAGTGGCACGCAGCGCGGGAGCTCGCCGAGTATTTGCGCAAACTCTCGGGCCGAACCTCCTCCCTGGTGCGCCGGGAGCCTCTGTTTCGCAACTCACCGGGGATCTATGTCGGCGACACCCGCACCGGCCGCCGCGTGCTGGGCGCAGAGCCGCCGGAGTTTCCCCTGCCGCCAGACTTGTGGGACAACTTTGACTATGTAGCCAGCCACAATCAGGTGATCCTGCGCGGTACGGACCCCGGCGCCACAGCCTTGGCGGTTTATTGGTTCCTGCAGGAGGAAGTGGGCGTGCGCTGGTGGGCGCCGTCGGCGATAGGCGAAGACCTGCCGAGCCTCGAACGTCTTGAGCTGCCGCCTACCCGGCAGACCATCCGCCCGGGCATCGTCTCGCGCGGCATGGCCCCAATGTCCTGGCAGGGCCGTAAGACAGAATCTGCAGTCTGGGCGCGCCGCAACCTGCTGCGCCACCGGTTGAGCCTGAGCCACAACTTGCACAAGATCGTGCCGCCGCTCAGCGAGGAAACCCGCGACCTTTACCCGCCGCCCTCGCGCAACATCCTGCCCCGCGACGCCCATCCAAATCTGGAGTCCGCCACTGTGCGGGAGCTGGCGGTTGCCGCGGCCACCCGGTATTTCAACAGCCACCCGGAGGCGCCATCGTTCTCCCTGGCGCTGGCGGACCACCTGGAGTTCCTTGACTGGTCGATCTACAAGAGTGTGGACCCGGACAGGACGTTCCGCGGCGGGCTGGACTTCACGCCCCTGGTCTTTGGGTTTACAGACGCAGTTGCCCGGGAGCTGGCCAAGACCCACCCGGGCCGCTATGTGAGCAGCCTGGCCTATATTCTCACCGAGAACGCCCCCGACTTCCCACTCTCGCCAAACGTGATACCCACGGCCACTGCAGACCGTTCCCAGTGGTACGACAAGGATTTCCGCGAGGAGGACCTGGCGCTCATGCGGCGATGGGCGGACAGCGGCGTCGATATCCTTGCAACGTGGGACTACGCCTACGGTTACCAATATCTCATCCCGCGGATCTACCTCGAGCAGCAAGGCCAGAGCGTGAAGGCGCTGCGCGACGCCGGCGTGGACGCGTTCTACATCGAGATCTATCCCCTGTGGGGCATCGATGCGCCAAAGGCCTGGCTCTATGCCCGGCTTCTATGGAACCCCGACGCCGACCCTGAGGCGCTGCTCGACGAGTTCTTCACAGGCTACTATGGCTCGGCCGCAGACGCGATGCGCAGGTTTTTTGCGCTCGCCGAGGCTGCATGGATGACACAGCCGGGACCGGCCACCTGGATCAAATACTATAAGGACGAGCATCAGGCGCTGCTGTTCCCGCCTCAGGTAATGCAGCGACTGGACCAGAGTCTCTACCGCGCTACAGTTGAGGCGGACACTCCCCGCACCGCGAAACGGGTTGCCCTCGCCATCGAAGCCTTGAAGCCCCTGCGCCGCCTGATCGGTTACCTGCCAACCCGGTTCTCCCTTACGCGCCACAGCGACTTCGACACGCCCGAAGGCATCGGCGACTTGATTGAAAAGAGCGCAAAATACATCGAGATGCGCAGCAGGCTGGAGGAGGCTGCGATGTACATGCTCGAGACCGATAGTCTGAACAAGTGGCCAAAGGAGCAGCGTTACCTCTTTATTGCCGATCCCTTGCCCGGACGGGTTGCCCAGGCAGCGCTAGCCGCCAACGCCAGCGGATCTGCACTCCCTGATCAGCTTCGCGAGTTGCTGGAAGACGCCAGCCGAGATGGCGTGCTCTATCTGCTCGACCGTATCGAAGCCTCCGGACGCAGCCGCAGCGCAAACCTGCTGACGAACCCGCGTTTTCGAAACGAGCTGGAAGGATGGAACGTCTATCACTGGCCGGCGTCGCCAATCGAAATCGAGGCGGATCCAGCGACGCCCACCTTGACGATCAGGAACGCGAAATACATCAACATCTTCCAATCATTGCAGGCTGTGGAGGGCGTGGCCTACGTTGCAAGCCTGCCGATACGGGGCAGCATCCCGCAGTGGGGCGCCGTGCACTTGCAAATGGAGTTCTTTGACGAGGACGGGCAGGTCTTGCAGACCCATCTGGACCGCGCCCCACCAATGAACAACGAAGAAATCACCCTCTGCACCGCTGGCGTTGCGCCGCCCGGCGCCCGCTGGGTGCGCTACTTCATCCACCTGCGGGAGCAGGGCTGCGATACCGGGATTACCTTCCTCCGGCCGTTGCTGCAGACCTTCTAACTCCCGAGGAGTTCGCGCAGTGCGGCTTCATCGAGGATAGTAACGCCCAGCTGCTGAGCTTTTGTCAGCTTCGATCCTGCGGACTCCCCGGCGACGACGTAGTCTGTCTTCTTTGAAACCGAGCTTGCCGTCTTTCCCCCTGCAGCTTCGATCATTGCCGCCGCCTCATCCCGCGTCAGCGTGGGCAGCGTGCCTGTGAGCACGAAGGTCTTGCCCGCGACCGGGCTCCCGGCATCCGGCTCTGCCGCCGTGGCCTCCACCGTGGGTTGCAGGCCGTGATCCTCGAGCAGGCGCTTGACGATTTCGCGGTTTGCCTCGTCCATGCACCAGGAGGCGATGCTCTGCGCCATGATTGGGCCAACGCCATCGATTCCCTCCAGATCCTGTTCGCTCGCTTCCATCAGCGCGGGCAGGGACTCAAAGCGGCGCGCGAGATCCTTTGCAGACTGTGCGCCCACGTGGGGAATGCCCAAGCCATGAATCAGCCGCCACAATGGCCGGGTCTTGCTGTCCTCCAGCGCGTCCAGCAAGTTCTGCGCAGACTTTTCTCCAAACTTGTCCAGCTCGAGCAGCTGCTCGCGGGTGAGATCGTAAAGCTGGTCCACCCGGTTTGCGAAGCCCCGCGTGACCAGCTGATCCACCACAGCCGACCCCAGCCCCTCGATATCCATCGCTGTGCGGGAGGCGAAGTGTTGCAGCCTTCGCTTCACCTGCACCGGATTATCTTGCCCAACAATACGCCAAGCGGCTTGCCCGGGCGTGCGCACAGCCTCAATGCCCAACTCCTTGAGATGCGCAGCGAAATCGAATGGCTTCGAGCCCGCAGGCCGAAGATCCTCAACAACCCGCACCACGGCCGGAATGATCTCGCCCGCCTTTTCCACGACCACCGTGTCGCCAACGCGTATGTCCTTGCGGCGAATCTCGTCCTCATTGTGCAGGGTGGCGCGTGAGACTGTCGTGCCGGCCAGCAGCACAGGCTCGAGCTCGGCCACCGGCGTCAGGGCGCCCGTCCTGCCAATCTGGATTGTGATTGCCCGAAGACGCGTCTGGGCCTGCTCTGCGGCAAATTTGTAGGCGATTGCCCAGCGTGGCGCCTTGGAGGTATAGCCCGACTGCTCCTGTAGCGCCCGGTCATCCACTTTGATCACAGCACCGTCTGTATCGTAGGCGAATCCCTTCCGGGCCTGGTCGAGCTCCTCAACAACGGCCCAAGCCTCCTCGATGCCGCTTGCAGTGCGCGGCCAACCGGCCTCGAGCGGCGGCAGCCCCCAGTCCCGTATTGCGGCGTGAATATCCTGTTGGCGCGGAAGCTCCTTCCCCTCCACATAGCCAACGCCATAGAGCACGATCTCCAGCTTTCGCCGCGCTACCTCGCGCGGGTCTAGCTGTTTCACCGTTCCGGCAGCGAGATTGCGTGGATTCATGAATGGAGGCAGGCCTTCGCTTTCACGCTCGGCGTTGATCCGGAGGAACTCTTCCCGCGTCATGTAGATTTCGCCACGGATCTCGATAAACGGGGGGGCGTTGCCCTTTAGCGTTTCAGGCAGGCTGCGGATGGTGCGGGCGTTGCGCGTGATGTCGTCTCCCTCGACTCCGTTCCCGCGGGTGACTGCACGCACGAGCTTGCCGTTTTCGTAGGTGACGCTTACGGCGAGGCCATCGATCTTTGGCTCCACGACATACTCTACGCGTTCAAGTCCCAGCAGCTTGCGCAGCCGGGCATCGAAGGCGAAGAGCTCATCCTTGCTGTAGGTGTTGTCGAGGCTGAGCATTGGCTGCCGGTGGGCAACAGACTCAAAGTGTGCAAGACGGTCGTCGCCAACAGCGCGGGTAGGGGAGGCGAACAGGGACAGCTGCGGATTCTGCGCCTCCAGATCCGCCAGCTCGCGCAGTAGACGGTCATATTCGGCGTCGCTGATCTCTGGCGCCGCGTCCCGGTAATACAGCTTGTTGTGCCGATCAATCTCGGCCCGCAGTTCCTCAATCCTCTTCGCGATGCTCTCTGCCTCTGCCATTTTTTAACGCCTTGTCACCCATTCCTTGCCGAAACTTGGCTTGAAAGTCGAACCGCCAAATGCGTTGATCCCGAATTTTGATCCAAGCCCAGGCCTAGCGGGGACATGCGCTTATGGCACAGGCTGTGCGGGCGCCGGATCGTGGAGAAGCCTATCGGGAACATGATAAAGCCGCCAGCCAAGGGGAACAGGCGCAAATGCGCCGTGACTGATCTTGCAATGACCGACGCCGCCAGGACTGCAACAATCGAGGCCACGGATCCGGCGAGGGATCGCTTGTGGCCGAGCCTGACGTACCGTCTTCTGTGGCCGCTCGCGCTGATCTCCACGATCATCTTCGCCTCGAGCAATCAAGTCGCCTCCGCCCCGGGCAACATTCCCGGGATCGACAAGATCGCTCACATCCTGTTGTTCGGTCTTCTGGCCACCCATTTCCTCCGCTACCGTCGGCGACTGGCAGACAGGCTGAGCTTGCGGCAGGCTCTCATCGCAATCGGCATCACCTTTCTCTTTGGCGTCTCTGACGAGCTGCAGCAGGCCCGCAACCCATTCCGAACATTCGAATACTGGGACATGGCGGCCGATCTTGGAGGAGCAACGCTGGCCGTAGTCATGTATCAAAAGTGCCGGCTTTATCGGCGTATCCTGGAGTGGGATGTCATCCGCAGACGCTCGACGTCCGACTAGCGTGCCGCGGGTTTGGGATTTTGACGCTGTGATCTGGCAATAAGCTTGTTTAACAACATCGGTGTTTATACAAGGATACCGTTTACATTCCCGGGAGGGCGACGATGGCGCCATTGATCCCGTCCGCGCCTAGTAATGCAACAAGTGGATGACGTTAATACCCCGACCCTTGAGACCGGCGTCCCTCGGCAATGGTGGGGATACCTGCTGAAGGGAGTTCTACTATGCATCGCCGCAAGTGTGGTAGTGCTGTGGTGGAATGCGGACACCGAGAGCTGGGATCGCCTGACATCAGTAGAGCCGTCTGAGCTCGCGTTGCTTCTCGGGATGGTCCTGACGGCATGGATATGTAACGGCTTCCGCACGTGGATCATGGCGCGGGCGCTGGGGCATCCGATCCGCATGGCGCGGGCCTTGGGAATTACGTTGTCTATGGAATTCGCCATCGCTGCAACACCGGGAGGCGTGGCAGGCATACCCACCCGCGTGTTGTTGCAGCGCCGAGCCGGGATTCCGGTCCATGCATCAATGTCTATGGTCGCGAGCGATATCTCGGCGGACCTTATCTTTTTCATAGCGCTGGCCCCCGTTGGCATCACGGCGTTGCTGGGCATGAGCCCGGTGCGACGCCTGCTCGAGGGGCTGCCCTGGCCATGGATCGGCGTGGTGGCGGGCATCATTTGCACTGCACTGCTGGTGCTGCTCGTCCTGGTGAAGCTGACCAACAAGGAGCTGTGGTTCCGCATTCTGCCATCGCACTGGACGTCGGACGAGCATGCCCATCGCTGTCCCAACCGATGGTTCCGAAGCGCAGGGCAGGAGCTGCGGAAGATGAACCACTCCCTGAAGTTCATTCTCGGGCATCGTCGCGGACATTACTTCCTGGCATTCCTGGCCGCCACCATTCAATGGTGCTGCAGGTATGGGATCCTGCCGGTGATTCTCGTGGCCCTCGACCGGCCGATCGACGCAATCGCGCTCTTTTACCTGCAGGGCTTTCTTTTTCTGCTGGGGCTATTTGTAGTGGCGCCCGGAGGCGGCGGATCCCTGGAGATCCTTTCTACGCTGATCCTTCGTCCGCTGGTGGGATCATCGACCACGGCGGTGGCTGTCGTGCTCTGGCGGGTGCTCACCTATTATCTGTACCTTCTTGGCGGCGGTCTCGCCCTCTTCCTCATACTGTGGAAAGGCAAGAAGAAGAGCCTGCCGGCGGACCCGGGCAAAGAAGAACAGAATGCCACGGACCCGATGATCGCGCACATAAAGACGCAGCGGAACAGCTGATCGATACGAAGGTTTGTAGAGCGGCGGCATTTGAGTCTAGTGTACTCGACTGTTGCTCCTATGAAACCCCGCTACCTGATCAACCCACTGCTCGCGCTTACGCTGCTGCCGTTCCAGCTCGCGGCAGATACTATTACAGTCCCGCTGGAAGAGAAGGCGTTGCGAGTGCAAATCGAATTTGGCCGCCTCGACGAAGTCCGCCAGACGCCGGTAATCATCGAAGGACGAAATTTACTCGTGCTGGACATCCAGGGCGAGCAACTCGAAGACGACGACTCGATCGGATTTGTTTCCGAGATTTCTGCTGGGGGAGGTGATCTGGACTCCCTGATCCTGACGGTTGCCCCCGTTGGCGAGACAGCCGGAAGAGAGCCACAGTCCATCTGGGCGTATCTGTTGGAGCATACTGAGTCTGGCGCCGCCGAACGCTTGGCGAAGGACTCCAGCCTGATTGCCTGGGCGCCAGTTGTGACCGTGAAAACATCATTGGACGGTCAGCGCGGCTTCTCCTTTGCCTTGTCGCAGCTACTGACAGAAAAGGCGATGTGGCTTCCCGACCACGGCGTGTTTCTTACACTCGCAGACGAACCAGTCGACTATGCCGCCCACTTATCGTCGCTCTCCGGACGACGTGTCATGGATCAGGTCGCGGAGGCGCCGGAAGCCTCATGGGAGACGTTTGCCGCTCGTTGGGAAGACATGGGCAGTGTGGACTGGAATCCTGATTGGGAGACGGAGTGGCTGGGGCTGCGGGGGCATTTAGTCTGCGTGTCGCCGTCTCACGGTTCGCTCTATAAGTTTGCAATCGGGCGCTGGGGAAGCGTCCGGCCCGACTTTGCCTCGCCACACAAATACCGCCTGGACTTTCTGTGGCCTGAGGACGCTAGGTGGGAGAAGCAGCGGCTGGATGATGGTTTACCGATACTCCAGACCTCTATTGCCGCCGGCGCCGGTCGCTTCGAGTTGGAACAGTTCGCAGTCTCAATGCCTTTCAGAAAGGAGCAGGGCGCCCCGGGCGTGCTGATGACGAAGATTGTATTGCCGGGTGACGGCGCTGCGCTCCAGTTCAGGCTGCAGGCGGAGCAGAAGGACAAGACGTTCTCCCTGAAAAGGGTGGGAGAGGAGATGACCGTTGTCGATTCAGATGGCCGGATTTGGCTGGTGCTGCAGACAACGGATGGGGTTCGAATTACCGGCGCTTCTCTCGAATCAGCGGAAGACAAAGGAATTGCTCTCGAGGCCGCCGGAAAAGGAACCCTGGTAATTAAGCTCCCATCTCCAACGATATCGCAGGAGCAGGTGGGTGATCTTGCAGGGATATCGTATGCCGATGCTCGGAGCGGCGTGGTGGATCACTGGCAGGGGCTGCTACAAGCGGGCGCCCTGTTCAACGTCCCGGACGAACAGGTTAACCAACTTTTCAGGGCGAATCTGTGGCATGCGCTGCGACTTCCACGCTTCAGGCAAACTGAGAACGGCGCTCCGTTGGTCGATCTTCCTTACTCTAACACCGCCTATGGGCAGCTCAACGTTGAATGGCCGGTGAACCAGGCGGTTTATGTGGATTACATGATCTACGCGCTGCGGGGACACAATGACTTCATCGAAGACGAGCTGGCGGCCATCTACAGGCAGCAGCAGCGCGCAAACGGCCGAATCGGGGGCTTTGCAAACTGGGGCGTCTATACGCCGTCCATGCTCTATACGACCGCTCAGTATTTCCTGCTGTCGAAGGACAGACAGTCCTTCGAGCGCTTGCTTGATCCGTCGTTGCGCGCATTGAACTGGTGCTTGAGGCAAGTTGAGGAGTCACAGCTCGATGACGATGTCCCGGGGCTCGTGCGTGGGCCTCTGAACGACCTGACCGAGCGTGATGGCGCCTGGGCATTCACCCAAGCCTATTATTACGCTGGAATTCGGCACTTCGGAAAGGCGCTGGAGAAGCTGGATCACCCGTTGGCGAAAAAGTGTGCTGAGGTGTCGACGAAGCTGAGAGCCGATATCGAAATGGCGTTTCGAAAGGCCGCAGTTCGCTCCCCCGTGGTGCAGTTGGCGGATGGGACCTGGATCAACTACGTGCCCTGCGATGCTCTCGAGGATCGACGCCTGATGGATGTCTGGTATCCAACCGACATCGATACAGGGGCGCTCCATCTGTCCAGGCTTGAAGCGATTGATCCGCTGGGAGAACTCACCGAGTGGCTAATCCACGACCATGAGGATAATCTCTTCCTGAACCAGTGGGGGATGGCGAATGAACCGGTCTACAACCAACAGGCCACGGCCTACCTGCTCCGTGATGAGCCGGAGGCTGTGATCAGGGCTTTTTACAGCATGATGGCGTGTGCATTTTCGCATGGACAGCTGGAACCGGTGGAGCACCGGTGGGCCTGGGGACAATACTTTGGTCCGCCAAGCACGGACGGCGCATGGTTCGAGTTGTACCGCCGCATGTTAATCCTGGAGCAGGAAGATACCCTTTCCATCGCTCAAGCAACGCCACGCGATTGGCTGACAGATGGAAAGAGCATTACTGTGGAGCGCGCGCCCACATGGTTTGGCGATCTAAGCCTGAACATGCAAAGTCAGGCCGCAACTGGCCGCATTGTCGCGGAGGTGAATCTCGGCGGCAATGACAGGCCCCAGATACTGCGAGTCCGCTTCCGGCATCCAGAGAAGGCGACCATAAAAGCCGTTACCATCAACGGAGCCGAAGCGGACTCATTTGATCCGGATTCTGAGTGGGTGATCGTCAAGGATCCCCGCGAATCACGGTATCTGATCGAGGTTCAGTATTAGGTTACCAACCAAGCAGGTATGCAAAAATCAGTGGCGCGACAATCGTTGCGTCGCTCTCGATCAGGTGTGACGGCGAGTTTTCGTCCAGTTTGCCCCAGGTGATCTTCTCATTTGGAACTGCGCCGGAGTAACCGCCGTAGCTAGTCACGGCATCGCTGATCTGGCAGAAGTAGGCCCAGACTGGCACATCGCGCCGCAAGTCCTGGTTAATCATCGGCACAACGCAGATTGGGAAGTCGCCGGCGATACCGCCGCCAATCTGAAAGAAGCCAACGCGCTTCTTGTTGTTCGATTGCTCCGTATACCAGTCCGCCAGGAACATCATGGCTTCGATACCCTGCTTTACCGTGTAGGGGTTCTTGATGTCGCCCTCGATGCAGTGAGCGGCAAAGATGTTGCCTGTGGTGGAGTCTTCCCATCCCGGGGTGATAATGGGGAGGTTCTTCTCCGCTGCGGCGATAAGCCAGGAGTCCTTGGGGTCGATCTGGTAATGCTCGGCGAGTTTGCCGCTGAGCAGGATCTTGTAGAGGAACTGGTAGGGGAAGTAGCGTTCGCCATTCTTTTCAGCCTCTTGCCAGACTTCAAGCAAGGCGCCCTCGAGAACGCGAATGGCTTCGTCTTCCGGAATACAGGTGTCGGTGACCCGATTCATGCCGCGGTCATGGAGAGCTTGCTCATCCTTGGGCGACAAATCGCGCCAACGCGGAATCCGCTCATAGTAGTTGTGCGCCAGGAGATTGAAGACGTCTTCCTCCAGATTTGCGCCCGTGCAGGAGATAGCGTGCACCTTCCCTTGCCGAATCATCTCGGCCAGGGAGAGTCCAAGCTCTGCCGTACTCATGGCGCCGGCAAGCGTCATGAACATCAGGTGCCCCTGGTCCAGGAACGCCTCATAGTCTTTGGCCGCATCCAGAACAGCAGCAGCGTTGAAGTGCCGGTAATGATGTTGGATGAACTCTCCGACGGGTCCTCTTTTCATTGCGCTGCACAGTGTGGATGGAAAAGCCGTGCGCGCAAGGGGATAGTCTTATTCGTTAGAGCTGTCTTGTGGCGACTCCATGAATGATTTCAGACGAGCCCTGAGTTGCTCCTGGTCGCGAAGCTCACACTCCCATATCACGAGCGCCCGCCAACCGTCTGCGGTCAGTGCTCGAAGGTTCAAGGCGTCACGCTCGCTGTTGCGATGGATCTTGGCTTTCCAGTAGTCGCGGTTACTGGCCGGCAACCGCGCTCCCCGGGCGCAATCGTGACCATGCCAAAAGCATCCATGAACAAAGATTACGCGCCGGCGATTCCGAAACACGATATCCGGCTTCCCGGGAAGCGTCTTGTCGTGGAGGCGATAGCGGTATCCCATCGAGTGTAGGTGGCGGCGCACAAGCATCTCCGGCTTGGTGTCGCTGCTGTGGACGCGCCGCATTATCTCACTTCGATTCACAACTGCTTTACTATATTTTCTGAATCGTCAGCGGCACTGGATCTGCGAGTAGCGGCTCGAACAGGTGCTGGCTAAGGTAGCGAACCACCGGAACAACAACACCATCGCCGGTCAGATGGAGTCCTGCTGTTTCCCGCCGGGGAAGTCGATAGGTGTCCGGTAATCCCATTAGCCGCGCAGATTCGCGCGCAGTGAGCAGGCGGGACTTAAGCTCCCCATTTTCTATGACGACAATGGTTTGACGGCTTGAACCGCCCTGCGGCGTTCGCAGGCAACCCGCGAGGCCGTCAAAGCGTATCTCAGCCCGCTGCTTGCGTATGCCTCCTTCGGTGCGTGTGCGCCTGTATGCCGCTCCCACGGTACGAATGCCGGCGCTCTTGGCATCCTCCACTTTTTGAAGATGGGCGGCGTTCATAAGCGAAAGCAGGCGGGCCGTTTCCGTGGACGAATGCCAATCGACAGCTTCGTCTGGGAGAAGCAGCGACTCCAATGACGGAACCGGATGCGTGGGCAAGGGGATTCTCCACCAAACCCAATGCTCTTTCAGCGCTGGCGGCAGTCTTAACCAGGCTGACTGGACTTGGGTAGTGTGGAAGTGGACGGGGATGTCGCTGACGACCTCGGGCTGTGGTCTTTCATCCCGCTGTAGGGCGATGATGAAGAGCCTCGGGCGCGATTGTGGAAGAAACAAGGCGGCATCGATGACGAACGCTCCGAACTTGTAACCGCCAGCCGTTAGCGCACGACAAATGGCCTCAAAGTCTCGCCCTCCATGCGAGCTCAGGGCAGCTGTAACATTTTCCAGGACGACGGCCCGGGGTTGGCGCCCCTGATCGCGGAGTTGAAGCATCAGGTTCCAGAATGGCCAGAAGCAACTGGATCGCTTGCCTGCCAGTCCTCCACCCGGTCCGGCTAGCGAGAGATCCTGACATGGAAATGAGGCCCAGGCTAAATCCGCCTTCTCATAAGGCAGGTCGGTAACTGACAATGTTTCGACACCTTGCACTCTCAGCGCTTCTGGCCCCCAATTATCCTGGTAGATCTGGCCTTTGACCGCATCATTATCATTTGCCAGCAAGCAACGCCATTGGGGGCCTAGACCCGCCCGCGCCATTCCGCCCCCACAGAAAAACTCGTAAAAGCCCGGGCGCTGGCTCCTGAAGCTCCCCGTTGCCTCGCTCATTTGGATGGACTGGCGGCAAATTCCAAAGCCAATGCCTCGAATCGAGGCGGGAGACTGCAGATCAGGTGCACGCCATCATCCAGAGCGTTCTCGTGTTTTACGCAGCCAGCAGCATGCAGTTTTCCCACAACGTCATAGCGCTCGTGTGGTATAATAAGTTCCTGCAGCTTCCGGGTCTTCTCAAGCATTTGCTCGATGAGATCCGTAAGTTCGTGCAGGCCTTCTCCCGTATGGGCGCTGACAAAGATACCATTCTCGTCGAACGGATGCTCCAGCCGACGCCCGTTCCGTTCAAGTAGATCAGCCTTGTTATAGACAGTGATGATGCGCTTTTCGTCTGCGCCCAGCTCTCTGAGAACGTCGAGGGTCGTCCGTCGATGCTCTGCAAGATCGGGCGAAGTCGCATCCAGCACGTGGATCAGGAAGTCTGCAACAACGGCTTCTTCCAGAGTTGCCTTGAAGGCCTCTACGAGCCGGTGGGGAAGTCGTCGCACGAATCCCACGGTATCCGTCAGCAGAATCTTCTGGCCGCCCTTCAATGTCAGTTGTCGCGTCGTTGGGTCAAGCGTCGCAAAGAGCTTGTCCTCCGCGAGGACGCTTGCCCCAGTGAGGGCATTGAGCAGACTGGATTTCCCTGCATTGGTGTAACCCACGATGGCGGCAGAGGGGAGAGGAACGCGTAGTCGCTTCTTGCGCTGCACCTCACGTTGCTTCACGACAACGGTTAGCTCTTCCTTTAGCTTGGCGATTCGCTGACGAACGATTCGGGCGTCCAGTTCAATCTGTGCTTCACCTTCGCCACGCTGCGTCACGCCACCGCCTCGCTGACGGCTCAAGTGGGTCCACGCATTCTTCAGGCGGGGCAGTGAATACTCGGCTCGCGCCAACTCAACCTGGAGCACTGCTTCCCGGGTCTGAGCACGATCCGCAAAAATATCCAGAATCACTTCCTGACGGTCGATTACGCACACTCCTGTCAGAGTCTCCCAGTTGCGCTGTTGGGCCGGGCTCAAGGGCACGTCGAACACCAGGCAATCGCACTCGCTCTCTTTAACCGCATGAGCAAGCTCTTCTGCTTTCCCCGAGCCGGTGAAATAACGAGGCTGTGGTTCCCTTAGCCGAACGATCCGTTTCTCCACGACCGCCACCCCCATATTACTCACCAACTCGGCGAGTTCCTCCAGGAGGGCTTCTGCATCATCTTCGCTGCCGGGTTGATCAACGCCTACGAGGAAGGCGCGTTCCACCATTTTCGGCTTTTCTTTTATATCAATCATTCAGTGCTATGTGGGCCTCAGGATAGGCTTTAGCGGTTACCTGTCAAATTGTCCCATGGCCTTCCAAGCAGACATCGCGGCTTCGTGGCCGGTTCCTGTTTTTCCGAGGCGTTAGGACCGGGGCAGCGACTGCATCTGCGGTTTAGCCCAAGAGGAGCTACCAACCTGTTGGCATGGTAACGGCTAAATATCATGGCATAGCTTGGCCCCGTTGGGTCAACAGAATCAAACCATGAAAATGATAAACACCATGACCTACAAGTACCTGATTTTATCAAGCTTGGTCGGTGGTGCGCTTCTGGTCTCTCCCTTAGGATTCGCAGAGTCTGATAGTAGTGACAGTCGTGCGCCCCACCCAAGTAAATCTTATCCGAAGAGGGCGCAGGAACAAGCCGTCTCTCCTTACCATCACGCGGAAGATGAAGAAGTCACCGTGAAGATAGATCAGGATCATCCAGCTGAACCTGACACAGTCGTTCGGATTGAGGGCGCTGATCAATCAAGCTCCGATGCATTGCGCGACAACCCGGCGCCAAATCCTGAAAAATCGGCTGGCAAGCGGACCCAACGTGAGGCTGAAACATCGGTCGACGACTCAATTTCTGAGACTGAAGTAGCCATTAGCTCTGCGGCAGGGACAGACTTGACAACTTCCACCATAGAAAATGATGCGTTGTCCGATAACCCGGCCCCCAATCCTGAGAAACGCGTTAATCAACCAGGCCGCGACAGTGATGCTGAACCACTTAACCGGGTAACCAGAACAGACCGAACAGAGCCAGGTCACGCGCGGGTCGATATAGGAGCGACTCAACCGGAAATTGATTCAGAGTCCTCCGGCCTGGCTTCGTCTGCCGGTCGGAGTGAGATCATCGAACAGATCGACGATGAAGTCGGGGCAGCGTCTGTCTCTGTCATCAATGCGGGCGATACGCTCGGTTGGGACGTTGTGGACATACAAGGTAATAAGCTGGGTGATCTTACCGACTATGCGATACGGCCGGAAGAACAGGAGATTGCCTATCTAGTTGTCGCCGCGGGCGGTATCCTCGGAGTAGGGGGAAGGGATCACTACCTGCAGCCGTCTCAGATCGAGCGCGTTAACGATGAACACCAACTGGTGGTGGACTTGAGCAAGGACGAATTTGACGAACTTGCGAACATCGACAGCGCCGATGAGGATAGCCTCATCCGCTTTTTCTCTGAGATTGAAGGTGAACGAGCTGTAAATGAAGAAGGAGTGAATCTCGGTTCCATACAGGATATGCTCGTGCGCTTCGACGGGGGCAACGTAGCTCACTTGGTCCTTAATCCTGAGAGAGCATTTGTTACAGAGTGGGGCTATGGTTTCCGCGTAGCGATTCCTGCAAAACAAATCCTGAAGCTTAAAGGCAACGGAGATCTGGTCCTCGACGTTGATCGGGACGACGTCCTTGGCGCTGAGTTGGCGGAAAGCATGGAAGACGCACGACTACTCGAAGCGAATTCCGGAGCCGTTTATCGCGTGGATCTTTCCGGGACTGAAACTGCGCTTCGCGATTAGTTTTCCCCCCGCACCAGCGGCCGGCGTTGCGTCGACTTTTGGGGACGCAGCCGGCCGCACTGCTGTACGCCTGTCGCTTTCGTAAGGCCTATCGGGGCAAAAGGGTTGCATACCGTAGGGCGCGAGGCATATTTACGCACCCACAATGACCGAGGCGACCAATCCTTTCAACGTAGTCCGGCCTTTCCGTTCCGGGCGTATATTTTCCCTGCCTGCTCTTGAAGAAGCAGGTGTCGGTAGAATTTCCCGACTTCCGGTCAGCATTCGCATCGTGCTCGAGTCTGTCTTGCGTAATTGCGACGGACAGCGGGTAGCAGCAGAGGATGTGCGAGTCCTGGCAAACTGGAACGCGAAGAAGCCCGCGGAGGTTGAGATTCCCTTCGTGGTCTCACGCATCGTGCTGCAAGACTTCACAGGCGTTCCCCTGTTGGTGGACCTTGCTGCAATGCGCGATGCCGTCAAGGACGTCGGTCGGGATCCCGCCGTGATCGAACCTTTGGTGCCGGTCGATCTTGTCGTCGACCACTCCGTACAGGTCGACCGCTCCGGAACGCCAGCTGCATTCCAGCAGAATCTGGATATTGAGTTCGAGCGTAACCGCGAGCGTTACGAGTTCCTGAAGTGGGGACAGCAGGCATTTGAAACGTTCTCCGTCGTTCCGCCGGCAATTGGTATTGTTCACCAGGTCAACCTGGAGTACCTCGCGCGACTTGTGTTTGAGAAGGACGGCGTCTTCTACCCGGATACGTTGGTGGGCACTGACTCCCACACGACGATGATCAACGGTCTGGGTATTGTAGGATGGGGAGTTGGTGGAATCGAAGCCGAAGCAGGTATGCTTGGCCAGCCCGTCTACTTCCTCACCCCTGAAGTCATCGGAGTGCATCTTTCTGGTAGCCTCCGTGAGGGAGTAACGGCAACAGACCTTACGCTGCGCATTACGCAGATGCTCCGTCAGGAGAAGGTCGTGGGCAAGTTTGTGGAATTTTTCGGTGAAGGCGCCGCCAGCCTGAGCGTAGCCGACCGCGCCACCATCGGTAACATGGCGCCTGAGTATGGCGCAACAATAGGCTTCTTCCCTGTAGACGAGAAGACCCTTGATTACATGCGTATGACGGGTCGCAGCGAGGAGAAGGTAGAACTTATTCGGGATTACTACCAGGCGCAGGGCATGTTTGGCATTCCTCGCGAAGGCGAGGTGGATTACACCAAGGTGCTGCATCTCGATCTCGACTCGATTGTACCGTCTGTAGCCGGACCACGACGCCCACAGGACCGAATTGATCTTCCGCTCCTCAAGGAGGAGTTTTCGGACATGCTGAAACGGCCTGTCGAGAAGGGTGGATATGGCGTCACCCAAGATGGGTTGAATCGCTCTGTGAAGTTGCACGCGGCAGTTGCTGCAGATTCCCCAAACAAGATTCTCGGAGGCGTGACTTCATTTGAAGAGGATCCCCGGAAGGAAATCTGGAGTGAGAAAGAAATGGTGACGAATCGACCGGCCAATACTCGCGATTTGAGCGATGATGGCGAAGCGAAGCAAGGTGCGGAGCTAAAGCACGGATCGATCGTCATTGCAGCGATTACAAGCTGCACAAACACGAGTAATCCTTCTGTCATGATCGCAGCTGGCCTCTTGGCAAAGAAGGCGGTTGAGAAGGGCCTGAAGCCGCATGCTCACGTTAAGAGCAGCTTGGCGCCCGGTTCGAGAGTGGTGACGGATTACCTGAACAAAACCGGACTACAGCAGTATCTTGATCAGCTTGGCTTCAACCTGGTCGGGTACGGCTGCACCACATGTATTGGCAATAGCGGTCCGCTTGATCCCGATATCGAGCAGGCTATCGCCGAAGGCGACTTGGTCACGGCAAGCGTTCTTTCTGGGAATCGTAATTTTGAAGCTCGGATCCATAGTGCAATCAAGGCCAACTTCCTGATGTCGCCCCCATTGGTCGTCGCGCTTGCATTGGCTGGCACCGTTGAGATCGACCTCGACAGCGATCCGATTGGATACGGTAAGGATGGCCAACCGGTCTACCTGCGTGACATCTGGCCCAGCCGCGAAGAAATCCAGAATGAGATCCTCCGTGGTATCCAGCCAGAGATGTTCAAGAAGCAGTACTCAGACGTCTTGAACGCGAATCCAAAGTGGAAGGAGATTCAGACAGCGACTGGCGCTCTGTATGATTGGAAGGAGGACAGCACCTACATTCAGCTGCCGCCTTTCTTTGAAGATTTCTCGCTTCAGGCGGGAACGATTCAGCCTCTTCAGGATATGCGTGCTCTCGCCATCTTCGGCGATTCAGTAACCACAGACCATATTTCGCCTGCGGGATCGATTCCAGAGGATGGTCCAGCCGGCAAGTACCTGAAGAGCAAGGGCGTAGAAAAGAAGGATTTCAACTCCTTCGGTTCACGTCGTGGCAACGACAGGGTTATGACTCGCGGGACGTTCGCCAACGTTCGCATTAAGAATCTGATGGCCGATGGACGCGAAGGGGGTTGGACGCGGATCATCCCAGATGGAGAGATCGTTCACATCTTCGAGGCATCCAAGACTTATGCTGAGCGCAATGTTCCTCTCATCGTCTTTGCTGGCGATGACTATGGGATGGGCAGCTCACGTGACTGGGCCGCTAAAGGAACCGCGCTTTTGGGTGTCCGCGCCGTGGTCGCCAAGAGCTTTGAGCGCATCCACCGTAGCAACCTGATAGGAATGGGGGTCCTTCCACTCCAGTTTAAGGAAGGAACCTCGGCGAAAACACTGGGTCTGGATGGCTCGGAGAGCTTCTCCTTGAGTGGACTGTCGGACGATCTTCAACCCAGGCAGGACATTACTTTAGTGATTCGGAGAACGAATGGTCAGACGGAAGAGGCGCCTCTTACCGTTCGCGCCGATACTCCGATTGAGATCCAGTATTATCGACACGGGGGTATCCTACCTTTCGTTCTCAGGAGTTTGCTGAAGTAGCGCAAATGCCTTTTCTGATTCTGTGGCCGATACCGAGCCTGTATTTCTTGTAAATCCTTATTGCGATCCCGTTGTTATAAGAATCAACGGCCGGGCGAGTTACACCAACTCTGCCCCGCTGCGTGATTTCTTCAACAGGTTGATTCGCCAGGGGAAGAAGCGATTCATTATCGACTTTCGCAACTGCACGACGGTCGATAGCACATTCCTGGGAATCGTCGCGGGAGCTGCGATGGAGTTGCAGGCTCAGGAACCATCGGGCGCTGTGGGCCTTACAGGTCTGGGCGAGCGCAATCTTGAACTCGTCCAGAACCTGGGACTCGATCGTATAGTTGAACTGCCTGAACATGCTCCCTCGTCGGATACAGAAGTGGAACTTGGCCCAGATAATCTGCCGCAGCCCGAGCGCGCCAGGATGATTCTTAATGCACACTTGAATCTTGTGGAGTGGGACGACGGGAACAGGGCCCGCTTCCAGGATGTTGTTTCCTTCCTTAAGAATCAGACGGGGGGAGATGTTGACCGTTAATGCTAAAGTCCTTCCGCGTTGGAGGCTCGTCTGCATTTCTTGATATTCGCTAAAGCTCTGTTTTGTTGCTTTTGAAACTATGCTCGTGGCACTCTCCTTTTTGATGGGCGCGGCGATCAGCGCGGCTATCTGCTGGTTCCTCTACTTCCAGTGGCGCCGAGACGCCATGCGTCTGGACGAGGAGAAGCAGATGCTCACACAGGAGAAGCAGATTGTTCTCGAGTTCATGCATAGTTTGGTAGAGGCAATCGGCGATGGCGTTGATCGTGAGGAGTTGTTCAGACGTGTTGTACACTCGTCCATACTTAGTACCGGCGCACTCAGCGCGTGCATTTTCGATCTGAAGGAGGATCACCTTCGTGGCGTGGCGGTGGAGGGGCTGTTCCCCCCCCATCGACCGCTCCCAAAGGGATCGTTGGGGCGCGTAGGGACGCGCGCGAAGTTCATTGAGAATATCCTGCGATCCGAGATCATCCCATTGGGTGATGGTATCGTTGGCAGGGTCGCTCTGAGTGGCGAAGGGGTTCTGATCGCTGACGCGACCAAGGACGACAGAATTGTTCGCCACGAGGATCCGGCATTACGGGTGCGTAGCGTGATCGTTGTTCCGATCAAGTTTCGGGAAAAGGTGATTGCTGTTCTTGCAATCGCAAATCCGGGAGACGGGATGAGCTTTACTGAGGCCGATCTCTCCATTGCGAAATCAATCGCGGAGCAAGCGGGTCTTGCTATTCACAACCTCGACTTGATGGCAATGCAGATAGAGAAGAACAAACTCGATGTGGACCTTGCTCTGGCCAGTAATATCCAGGGACTTCTCTTGCCACGTGAGTTTCCGGACATTCCTGGACTCGATGTTGGGGCACTCTACCTTCCTGCGCAGAAGGTTGGGGGAGACCTTTATGATGTTTTGTCGCTGGGAGGATCACGGCTCGGTGTTACAATCGCTGATGTATCCGGGAAAGGGGTTCCGGCCTCTTTGTTGATGGCAATATGTCAAAGTAACTTCCGGCACCTGGCTCGTAGTTTTGATTCCCCCGCCAGAGTATTGTCAGAGCTTAACAAGCTGATGCGCGAGGAGATGCGCAGGGACATGTTTGTAACGGTCACCTACGCAATCATCGACTCGGAAAAGATGACGCTGACAATGGCGAGGGCTGGACACGAGTTGCCGGTCCTTTGTCGATCAGACGGAGTCAGCCCCAAAGCGGAACTTCTGAAATCTGCAGGTATGGCTTTGGGAATGGCGCCGGCGGGATTGTTCGACAAAGTACTTACGGACTTCACTGTGCCATTTGAACCCGGTGATGTGTTCGTCCTCTATACAGACGGAGTCACTGAAGCTACGAATCAGGAGGGTGTCGAGTTCACGGCTGGCAGACTTGCAGCGGCGGTTGAGTCTTTGAGAGATCTGCCTGCGCCAGAGATAAACGAGGCAATACTGGAGCAAGTTGCCAGATTTGCAGGGGGCAGGGGACAGGCTGATGATGTTACGCTTCTTACAGTTAAGTACAAGCCCAGACTTTAGACTCAATCTGGACCAAGCTTAGCAGTGGGTTGACTCGCAGGGAGCAATCGGAGAGTTTCGGAGCCACTTCAAATGGAGGTCCATAAACTGCATACTGATAGATTTTCTCTCCCCGACGAGAAGGGCTTCTTTGGCGCCTTTGGCGGCATGTACGTTCCAGAGACCTTGATGACAGCTCAATATGAGCTCAACAGGGCGTACGAGGACGCTCGTCGAGATCCACTTTTTCAGCAAGAACTGTCGGAGCTGCTCAAGAACTACGCTGGCAGGCCTACGCCGCTTTACTACGCCCAGCGCCTTACAGAGCACCTTGGCGGAGCCAAAATATACCTGAAGCGTGAGGATCTACTCCACACTGGAGCGCACAAGATCAACAACGTTCTCGGACAGGCTCTACTGGCGCGCCGCATGGGCAAGAAGCGTATTATAGCTGAAACCGGCGCAGGACAACATGGCGTAGCTACAGCTGCGGTCTGTGCTCGGTTCGGGCTTCAATGCGTGATCTATATGGGCCGAGTGGACATGGAGCGGCAGGCATTGAACGTCTTCCGCATGCGCTTGTTTGGCGCTGAAGTTCGCGCTGTCGATCTAGGCCAAAAAACCCTTAAGGATGCCGTCAATGAAGCATTGCGGGACTGGGTGACGAATGTGCGAACCACCCACTATATCCTCGGTAGCGCTCTGGGATCTCATCCATTCCCAATGATGGTGCGCGACTTCCATCGCGTAATCAGCGATGAACTTCGCGAACAGATCCTCGAGAGGGAGAAAGCCTTACCTGATGAGATGGTTGCATGTGTCGGTGGGGGTAGCAATGCAGTGGGCTTTTTCTTCGATTTCCTGGACGAGGAGAACGTGCGTCTGGTAGGCGTTGAGGCGGGAGGCCACGGTATTTCCCGGGGCGGACACGCCGCTAGGTTCTCGGGAGGTAGAGTGGGAATTCTGCAAGGGGCCAAGACATTTATCCTTCAAGACGAGGATGGCCAGATAGAGCCTACCCATAGCGTGTCAGCGGGTCTCGATTATGCGGCTGTAGGTCCCGAGCACGCATTCTACCAGGAACGCGGCAGGATCGAGTTTGCATACGCGACCGATGAAGAGGTCATGTCTGCGTTCAAAATGCTTTGTGAGCTCGAAGGAATACTGCCAGCACTGGAATCCACGCATGCAATTGCCTATGCAATCAAGCGGGCGCCCCAGATGCCCAAGGACTCCATCCTGTGCGTGAACCTGTCGGGCCGCGGGGACAAGGATGTTCATACAGCCATGGAGCAATTCAGCCTCTCGGGCGACGAATTGATCCATGGCAAGAACGCCGGAGGGGAAAAATGAACAGCATGACCGGCTTCGGCCGGGGCAAAGTCGAGCATGACGGCTTGGAGGTGGTCGTTGAGATCAATTCCGTCAATCGCAAGACGCTGGATATCAACGTGTCCCTTCCAAAGGAATGGCAAGCGCTTGAACGCTCGCTGGTCGAACAAGTTCGGTCAGATTTGAATCGGGGCGCGGTGCGCGTCACCGTGATCATTGAGTCCCTTCCAGGCGAAGACGAGCTCTTATGGGACGACAAGAAGGTAAAGGGCACGCTGGATCGATTGATGGCCTTGGCCAGGGAGCGCGGTGTTGAACCGGTTCTGGATATGGACACGCTATTTCGCGTCGCCGTTCTCCATCGGAGCGAAAGTGCTCTACCCGACGCTGAATCTGCCGCGATCTTGCTACGGGATGCTGCCGCGCTAGCGCTCAAGGAGTTCAAGGAAATGCGGGCGCTGGAGGGGAGTAAACTGGTTGCCGATCTTCGGGAGCGTATCGCGCGTCTTAACGCCATCTTGGCGGATATAGCTGTGGAAAGCGCCAATACGGTTTCCAATTACCGTGAGAACCTTATGTCTCGTTTGCGCCAAGCGGGACTCGAGTTGAATCTTGATGACGAGCGGGTGCTAAAAGAAATCGCTCTGTTTGCCGATCGGGCCGACACCTCTGAAGAGCAGACCCGGCTAGCCAGTCATCTTGCTCAATTGGAAGATACTCTCAGCCCGGATCAAGCAGAGCCTGTTGGTCGCAAGCTCGAGTTTATCATCCAGGAAGTTAATCGAGAGTTTAACACGGTGGGCTCCAAAGCTAACAACATCGCCATCTCCAAGCTTGTGATTGAGGCCAAGAATGAGATAGAGCGCATCCGCGAGCAGGTTCAGAATCTGGAGTAATGATTATCTGACTCGATTTCGGGATTTTGTTTGACCGGGCCTTTGCTTCCGGAATGATGTCCGACTTGCCAAGGGGCCCGTACCCTTCGGTTTAGCAAATGCTCCCGTAGTTCAATGGATAGAACGTCGGTCTCCGGAACCGAAAATTTGGGTTCGACTCCCGACGGGAGCACCACGCTTCCAGCTTGGCTGCATCGGATCGGCCTCTACCTCACCAGGGAAATGCCAGCCCTCAGTGACTGGGTCTTTATGTTGTAGTCGAGCAGGCTCTCGCCGTAACCGTCGAAGTACTGTATGAGAAAATAGCTCTCATGATCCAGCAGTCCTATCCTGATTGGGATATGCAGATCCAGCTGGTAGGTCAGGTGATCGAAATCTTTTCCCGGTCTTCCAGTCATAGAGAAGGAAATTCCATCGCCTCGCTGGAAAACGAGTTCAAGACTCCCATAGTAGCGAAACCGGTTCAGCATCGGGTTATCGTCGATCTCTGTGATATAGTAGTAAACTTCTGGAGATACGAGCATATGCCAACTCTCTGGGTCGCCGATATGGAAGGCGAATCGCATATACGCAACATTGAGGCTGCGAGAGGCGTCTCCGTCACGTCCATTGGATTCATGCCGAACCCCCGCTTGAACTCCCACCCAATCCAGCCACCCGCCGCGCCCACGACCATCGCCAATCGTGCCAAGCTTCTCGAAGAAAAACTCCGGCATGTAACTCGTGTCGTAGAATGGACTTGAGTCGGCATCCAGATCCCAAAGGGACCTCTGGGTGTAGCCGAGCTGAAACGTGGTCGGTAATCCTTCCGGCTCTGCATCGATCAGTGTTGCAAGTCGATATTTGAAGCTGAACTGAAATTTCGCCAGGGGATCCTCGTCGCCCGCGATAAAGTAGACGGGTTCATGCGCCTCGAACCGTTCAATAAAGGCGCGATTCAATGCGCTTGCGGCCGGAATGAGGGTTGTCGCGGATCCGCTTGCAGTTTCTGCGCTCTCAACAGGCGTTGTAGTGACGATCGCTGGAGTTGCTTCTCTTGCAGTCTGCCTGGGGATTTCAATCAAGGTTGCCAGTCCTTTGCCCTGCCATTCGAGTTCCAGGATGACCTGTCCGGCTTTAAGTTTGCTCGGAACTGTGAGTTGGTAATGTCTGCTTGCAAATGCGCCAGGTTGAACCTGTTCCTGAGTTTTCGATAGTGCCCGCAGGGTGACCCTCTGTTTTGGTTCACCTGCCTGTTGAAGCGTCGCTGATATGGACTCCGCTTCAGCCAATGGTGAGGTAGCTGGTAAATTTCCGCGATTTAGAACGACAAGCTCCACAACCAGCTCTGAGGAGTCGGTGGTGCGCTTCTCATTGAGGACAATTAGGTCAAGGTTACCATAGATGCTTGCGCTGGCAAGAATGCCAACGCCGGCAAGGATCAGTCCGCGGAGCAGTTTAATCATACGCATATGAGCAAGCAGTTCTGCTTCATACTAG
>CAYSHY010000060.1:0-24205 GCA_964430955.1 uncultured Puniceicoccaceae bacterium
CGTCCATCCAGGGCACTTCGGCCACTCCTGTCTATAATTCGTCCACCCAAGGCGTCATCCACCAACCACCTCTATCCCAGATCAAAAGCGAAAAAGGGCGTCCCTTCTGGAACGCCCTTCGCAAAGATTTTCTTACTTCCAGTGTTACGCTGCCTTACGGCGACGCCATGCAACAACGCCCAGCGCCACAGCGCCGAACATCAGAGCATAGGTCGACGGTTCCGGCACCGCTGTGATGGTGATATTGTCCAGATACACGCCGGAGAGGAATGTTCCGGCTGTCGCATGGTTGCGGCCGCCGTACAACCAGATCTCTGTTGGAATGTCGCCGATGTTCTTTGTGATCCAACTGGTGGTTGCCGGGCCAAGATCGTTGAGTTCAACCGTTACGGCGCCATCGAGAGCAATCGTGAACGTCCACGTTCCCCACGCGCCGATTCCACCGTCGCCGGGCACCCAGCCGCTGCCATCGTTAGACCCACCTGTTCCAGGCGTCAATGTGGCGACCCGAGATCCGTAGGTACCGACAGTGTTCCAAGAGCCTGCAAAGCGATCCTGGTCACTGGGCACACCGTAAAAGAGGCTGGAATCTACTTGGCTTCTCTCCATGATTGAAGCGCCAACGGACTCCGCACCAGTGTGACCACCGGCGCTTACGCCCCATCGCGGACCATAGACCGCAGTGGGCCGATCGGCGACGCTGCGGTCTATCCACTTGCCCATGTCGTAGATGTCCATGGTGATCACGAGCTTATCGTAACCATTGCTGCCCAACTTAGCCACCTCGGAGGCAGCATGATCGGCAATGACAAACCTGGCGGTCCCGCCGTTGCCAAGATATAGAGACTGCGAGCCCGAGCTCGAGACATCCGTCGACAGCGTTCCGCTGCTAAACGGATTGGTGGCGCCTTCGAAGTCGATTGTAACTTGTGCCGAAGCTGCTGTAGCAGTAGCGATTAGCGCCGGTACAAGCAGTGCCCGACTGATGTTTGAGAACATTGAGGGGGTCATAGTTTGTTAGGATTGTTAAGACAGAGAGGCCAGATCTGGTTCGGGCCATGGTCAGTCAACTCGATGTCTGGTTACTTGTCAATGGGGTATCTTTCGTATCTCTCTTGTTTTCAGCCAGTAATAAACACTTGCTAAAAGCTCACTGAAGACTCGTCATTTTGGCTTGTGGAGATGTCAGGACTGTCAGTTGTCGGATCCTGTCTAAACAAAAAAAGCGCCCCGGTATCGGGACGCTTTTCGAAAGAACTGTGAAATTTGTTATGCAGCGTTCACGACCCTGCGGCGACGCCATGCGACAGCGCCGAGTGCGATAACGCCGAACACCAGCGCATAGGTTGAAGGCTCCGGCACCACGCTGATGCTAATATTGTCAACGTAAACGCCAGACAGCGGACCGCCGCTAGAGCCACCCCACAGCCATATCCGGGTCGGAATATCTCCTATTGGCTTGGCGGAGTTCGGGTTGGTATAGGGGGCAAGATCGTTGAGCTGAATGCTGGTTTCACTTCCATCGTGATTGATCACGAATTCCCAGTGCGTCCACTCGCCCGTTGGGTCATCGACAAACTTGGCGCGGCTGGAGCCTGCATAGTGATTGACGGTGAACCACGTGCCTGTGCTTGTGGGGTAAGGGTCTTGCGGCCCCTGTAGCGCATAGCCCGCATAGGACGCATAGTACCCACGTTGGATAATCGTGGCGCCCAGGGATTCTGGCCCTGTATGCCCGCCGGTGCTCACACCCCAACGGGGACCCGAGGTTACGTTTGATGTATTCGATTCCCACTCCATGGTTTTCCCCAAGTCGAATACATCCATGGAGATCACCATTCGTTCGCCGGGATTGACCGTGAAGCCGGAGATTTCGAACACCGCGCCCACGCCTCCATCAAGGAACAGCGATTGTGAGCCGGATGAGGCCTGATCTGTCGAGAGCGTTCCTCCGTTGAAGGGATTATCGGTTTCGAAATCAATCACTACTTGAGCAGTCGTTACACTTGCTGTCGCAAGCACCACATATGTGATCACGCTGCGGCTGGCTTTTCTGAAAAGCGAGGCAGAGGTCATCAATTTGCTTATTTCGGGGTTAATATGGTGAAAGATAGAGCTGAAGCTCTGCCCTTCCAGATAACCCAAACAGGAGTCCCTTGTCAATAGGCAATTAATAATTAGGCCGCAAGAGGCCGGCCCCATAAGTGAAAGTTCACAGTGCGACTTGCTGATTTGAAATGACAAGCAGAGGTAGTCGGCCGTCACGTTATTCTCCGCACGTTACAACACTTGCTCCTTCTCCAAATCATGCTCTTCTTATAGCATGGATACGCTCTTGGTGCAGGAAACTCCCTGGTGGCAGACATGGGTTCTTATACCCATGCTAATCCTCGTTGCCCGCGTTGCGGATCAAACGATGGGGACGCTCAGAGTCATCTTTGTATCCAAAGGACATCGCCTGATCGCCCCTGTCATGGGTTTTGTCGAAGCCATAATCTGGCTCGTTGCCGTAAGCCAGATCCTCCGACACGTGGGCAATCCGCTCTCCTACATCGCCTATGGCGGCGGTTTCGCTTTGGGGAATTACTTTGGCATTCTTGTCTCGGAGCGGATTTCACTAGGGCGCGTTATCATTCGTGTCGTCTCACGCGATAATTCACAGGAACTGGTCGAGGAGATACGTAAACGCCATTTTGGCCTCACGGTTGTTGACGGTCATGGTGCAAACGGCCCTGTTCAGATGCTTTTTTCAATTATCGAGCGCAGGGACCTACAGGAGCTTCTGGACATCATCACCAAATATAATCCGAACGCCTTCTATTCCGTTGAGGAAGTGAAGGTCGTCCGCGAGGGCGTCTTCCGCCCCGGCGACGGCGGCCTCGCCCTCATGGGTTTCGGCCTCCGCAAAGCCAAGTAATGCCAAACGTAATGAACCGGGCCGTTGGCCCTTGATGTGGGGGGTGGATGGATGTTCCCAGGACGCTGCCCTGGGATGGTATGATGCCGCACCTTCGGCGATGGCGGCAACGTTGGGTTTACTGGTTGTTTGAGGCTCATGACATCCATCTTAATTCGCCCATCTCCGCACCAATGGCGCATGTAATATCAGCTAGGCATGATGCGCTCCGGTGTCCTGGATGTTGCGGCCGTGCCTTAGGCGCTCTTCGCGCCTTTGTAGTTACCTGATTGCAATGCTTCGACACCAAGGCACCCATTTCCGCACGTCTTTGAAGATAGATCTCCGGCAAGGGATTCCCTTCAGTCCCATGAGGTATGTTCATTGCCCAAGTCTCTCCGCGCCAACGGCGCACGTTATATCAGCCTGGGGCGCCAGCCCCAGGATAACCAATAACAAGACCACAAGGGCTGAAGGCCCGACATATCCTTGACACCAACCGTAATAAACCGGGCCGTTGGTCCTTGATTTAGTGGGGTGGGCGGATGATCCCAGGGCGCTGCCCAAGGCTGGTATAACGCCGCGCTGCGGCGCTAGAGATGGCGAGATGTCATAAATACCTGCAAGGCAGTCTTGTTCTAGGTGCGGTATCGGTGCAATAAAAGTGCGTCAACGGCGTTTGCCATACCAGCCTGGGCGCCAGCCCCAGGAGATCCTTAACATTACCTACAAGGGCTGAAGGCCCGACATGCCTCTTATGCCGCAATCGCTATCATTTTTACTTATTCACCTGATCTTTAGCACAAAGGACCGCGTTCCCATGATCAATGGAACGGTTCAACCTCAGCTCTACGCCTACTTGGCGACAATTGCGCGCGATCTGGAGTGTGAATGTTTTCGTGTAGGCGGCGTCGCCGATCACGTGCATCTCGCAGTGCGCCTTTCTCGGACAACTACCGTAGCGCAGACAATCGAGAAGCTGAAAACGGGTTCCTCCAAGTGGCTCAAGACCCAATCGCCTGAACTGGCCGCATTTGCCTGGCAACGCGGCTATGGCGCGTTCTCAGTGGGACCTGCCGACTTGAATGCGCTTCTATGTTACATCGACAATCAAGAAATCCATCATCGCACCAGGACATTTCAGGACGAGTTCCGCGGTTTCCTCGCCAAATACAAAATCGAATACGATGAGCGTTATGTATGGGATTGATTACGGGTTGCTACGGTGGCGGCGAAACGGAAGTTGGATAAACCGGGCCGTTGGCCCTTGATGCGGTGGGGTGGGCGGATGTTCCCAGGGCGCTGCCCTGGGCTGGTATGATGCCGCACCTTCGGCGCTCCGGTTGGACTAGATGATGCGCCCCCGTGACACCTCCCCACCTCCCCCAACTACTCCTTCACTCCATCCTCAGTCACTCTCGCTCCTCCCGATAGGCCCGGGCCAGGAGCTCCATGGGGTGCATGACTTCTGGTTCGGGGCCGCCGTCGGCGTGGAAACCGTTCTTTATCTGCAGGTGGCAACCGGGGTTTGCTGTTGCAACAATGGCGGCGCCTGTGTCCCTGAGGTGTCCCACCTTACGCTTCTGTAGTTTAGTCGCCATCTCCGGCTGCGTGATCGTGTAGATGCCTGCGCTTCCGCAGCACCACTGTGACTCGGCGCACTCCCGCAGCTCTAGCCCTGGAATAGATTTGAGGAGATCCCTTGGCTCCCGCGATACTTTCTGACCATGGCACAAGTGGCAGGACTCGTGGTAGGTCACGCTGCTGGAGACCACGCCCTTTGGCTTGCGGATGCCGATTTCGGCAAGCCAGCGATGCACGTCCTTGAGCTTCCTTGACCACTCCTTGGCTCGCTCTGCATATATGGGATCCTCGCTCAACAGGTGGTCATAGTGCATCAAATGCGAGCCGCAGCCGCCGGCGTTGGAGATAATGGCGTCGTAATCCTCCGGGGGAATCATATCGATCTGTCGGCGCGCCAGCTTCCGTGCAGATTCAAGATCCCCATTGTGCGCATGCAATGAGCCGCAGCAGTATTGGGAGCGGGGGGTCACCACCTCGCACCCGTTCTCCACCAGAACTTCCATCGTGGCCCGGTTGATGTTTGAGTACATCAAGTCCTGCACGCATCCCGTGAGCAGCGCCACCCTGTATCGCTTCTCTCCACGGGCAGACTCTACCGGTTTGATCAATGCATCGGAAAAATGCCGCTGAATGGTTGGCGTCTGAGGCTCGAGCTGGCGCAGTCGTCCGGGCAGCAGGCGCGTAAGCCCCAGCTTGCGAAAGGCTGTCTGCATGCCAGTCGCCTGATAAATCCACAAGAGCCGTCCCACTGCCCTCAGCGCTCGCGGCCGGGTGAACAAGCCCCGCAGCACAACGTTGCGAATCGCCTCCCGCCTTGGGTTCTTCAATACCTCATGCGCTTCAACGTGGGCGCGCGCGGTTTCAAAGAGCTTGGCGTAATCCACTCCAGCTGGACAGGCGGTCATGCACGCAAGGCAGCCAAGGCAGTAGTACATTTCTTCGCCAAAGGCCCTCGTGGTCTCCATCTCGCCATCGGCGATAGCCTTCATCAGGGAGATCCGGCCGCGAGGACTATTTCGCTCCCGACCCGTCGCCGTATAGGTGGGGCAGGTAGGCAGGCACATCCCGCAGTGCATGCACTGCTGCAGCACCGAATAGTCCAGGGATTGTAACAGGTTTTTCTTCGGCGCCATTAGTCAATGATCTTCCCGGGATTCAATAGACCCTGTGGATCGAGCGCCTGCTTGATCGATTTTAGCAGTCTGTAGCTGACGTCGCCCAACTGGGTCCTGAGATACGGCTTTTTTACCAGCCCCACGCCATGCTCGCCCGTTATTGTTCCACCAAGGGACAGGGCGTAATCAAAGATCTCCTTCATCGCCAGCTCCACACGGTGCATCTCTTCGTGATCCCTCTCGTCTGTGAGCACGGTGGGGTGAAGGTTGCCGTCGCCGAAGTGACCAAACGTGGCAATGTTCAGCTTATAACGCTCTGCCACCTCACCCACGAATCGGATCATTCTCGCCAGCTCGCTCCGAGGCACCGTGGCGTCTTCGAGGATTGTTGTCGGTCGAATACGCGCAAGGGCTGAGAACGCGCTGCGTCGGGCAGTCGCCAGGCTGGTCGCCTCTTCCGCAGTTGCAGCTTTTTTCACCGATGTCGCGCCATGTTCCCGGGCGATGAGTTCAATCTTCGCCACTTCGTCCGCCACGGCGGCGGGATGTCCATCGGTTTCGATGAGCAGCACCGCCCCGGCGTCGAGCGGCAGACCCACCCGTGAAAAGTCCTCCACACACTCAATTGTCTTACGGTCGAGAAACTCCAGCGTGCAGGGGATGATCTTGGCCGCGATAATCGCCGATACGGTAGCCGCGGCGGCGTCCATCTCTCGATATGTGGCCAGAAGGGTTTGACGGGCCTGAGGCTTTGGCAGCAGTTTCAGCAATACGCGCGTGATAACGCCAAGCGTTCCCTCGCTTCCTATAAAAAGGTCGCGCAGGCTGTATCCGGCAACATCCTTCACGCACTTATTGCCAAGCCAGCAGATAGAGCCGTCTGGAAGAACAACTTCTATTCCAATAACATAGTCTCGCGTCACACCGTATTTCAGGCCCCGCAAGCCTCCGGAGTTCTCGGCGACATTGCCGCCAATCGTGGAGATTTTCTGAGAGCCCGGATCCGGTGGGTAAAACAGACCTTTGGAGTCTGCGGCCTCAAAGATCTTCTGCGTGATCACGCCGGCCTCTACCAGCATCGTCAGGTTCCGCTCATCTACCTCCAGAATCTTGTCCATCCGGTTCACGCAGAGGACGATGCAGCCGTCAGATGGCACACTGCCGCCAGACAATCCCGTGCCGGAGCCACGGGAGACAATCGGTACATTCTTGTTCCCGGCAAGCTTCACGATCTCCGACACTTCTTCAGCGTTGGCTGGAAAGACTACAATCTCCGGTCGCCTGCGAATTGCTGCGGTTCCATCAAAGCCATATGGGATCAGATCCTCAGGCTCGGTGAGCACGTGCTCCCGGCCCACGATGGCAACCAGCTCCGCCTTAAGGGCGGAAGGGGGTGTCGCTTCAGAGATGCCGCTTGGCTGCTTCATGTTTTTGCTCCTGTCACTCTACGCGGAATCGCGCCGCTTGGAGATTGCGCGAGTCTGGTCCAACAAGCGCCTCGAACTCGCCCGCTTCTACAAGCCACTGCTTTTTTTCCGGGTGAAAGAATGCCAGGTCGTCCCACTTCACAGGCAGGCTGACTGTCTTTCTCTCGCCCGGCTTCAGGTCAATTTTCGCAAAGTTGCGGAGCTCCTTCCTCGGCCTCGCAATGCTACACTCAACATCACGCACGTATAGCTGGACTATTTCTTTACCAGCCCGGGCGCCGGTGTTGCAGATATCCACCGATACCGTAAGCTCGCCCTCCGGTTCCATGAGATCGCCGGACAAGCGAAGGTTCGAGTAACTAAACGTGGTGTAGCTCAGTCCAAATCCAAAGGGGAACTGTGGTTCTACCTCCGCCTGGTCGAAGTAGCGGTAGCCCACATTCAGGCCTTCCCGGTAATGCACCTGCTTGCCGTCGCCGGGGTAGTACTGCATTGCCGGGATATCCTCAATTCGCGCCGCGAAAGTATCTGGCAGCTTCGCCGAAGGGTTCACTTCGCCAAACAGGAGTCGAGCGAGTGCGGTTCCGCCGGACTGCCCTGGATACCAAGCGTGAAGCACAGCCGGAACGGAGTCGATCCATGGCATGGCCAGCGGTCCACCAGCATTCAACACAACGATGGTTCGCGGGTTTGCTGCAGCAACCGCCTTGATAAACTCAACCTGCGTAGCGGGAATCTCGATGCCGTCGCGATCCTTGTTGCCGCCTTCAAAGAAGTTGCTCAGGCCTGCGCAGACAATGGCCACATCTGCCTTGCGCGCTTTTTCCACGGCATCCTGCCAGGCGGGGGTATCCGTCTTGCGCTCCCACTCAAACCGAATTGCTCCGCGTGGTCCCAGCTTCTTGTATTCAAGAACGATCGACACTGGCTTCCCTGCTTCCAGATCCAGGGTCGCTTTCTTGTAACGGACGGCGTAGGCAGCCTCGAAGATAGCGTTTGGATCTGCGTCCCACTCATTGATCAGCAGCTCGCCGTCAACCCACAGACGCACGTCTCCTTCCTGCCCAAATACACCTAGCGTATACTCGGCGGTGTGCTCTGCTGTCAGCTCTCCGCTAAAGCGTACGCAATAGCCGCCGCGAAGTACGCCCGGCCCGGGCGCAGCCCAGCCCCAGGAGAAATCAACCTGCGGCACAGATTGCTCAAGCACCACGGGGCCGCTAAAGTCGCTACCGTTGAAGAACTGTGCCTTGAGCCCGCTCTTGCCGCTCTCGTGACTGAAGCCCTGCACGACAGACATAGAGCCCAGCAGGCCCACGCCCTCAGCGTATTCGATCTCCAGATCCTGGCCTACAAGTTCGCGTATTCCCTCGAGCGGGCTCACTGAGAAAAATGGCGTAACCGAGGCGCTGCCTCCGCCGCCAAGGCGGGCCGCTGCAGCGTTTGGTCCCAGCACTGCAATTCGCTTCAGCTCCTTGCGGTTCAATGGGAGAACCGGCCCATCGTTCTTCAGCAGAACAATCGCTTCTTCGGCGACCGCCAGCGCACAGGCTCGGTTCTCCTCCGAGTCCAGAGTGGCGGGCTTTTCCTTGTAAACAGTTTCTTCCTGTCCGTACTTCACAACAGCCCGCAGCAGTCGGGCAACGCGGTCGTTCAGCTCATCTTCACTCAGGACGCCGCTTTCCAGGGCCGCCTTGATTCCGGCCGTGTGCATAAACTTGCCAGGCCCCGGCATTTCAAGGTCCAGCCCTGCGGGGATCGATTCACTTGTATGAACGGCACGCCAGTCGGATACGATAAAACCGGGGAACGCCCACTCTTCCTTGATAACCTCGGTGAGCATCCAGCGGCTCTCGGAGGTCGGCTTTCCGTGCAGCCAGTTGTACGAGGTCATGATCGAGACCGGCGCAGACTCGCGCGCAGCGATCTCGAACGCCCGCAGATAAAGCTCACGCAAGGTGCGCTCGTCGGCCTCAACGCTAAGCCCGCTCTGGTCTTTCTGCTGGTTGTTCGCCAACATCGCTTTAATGCAGGCGCCCACGCCCTCGTCCTGAATGCCGCGGGCAACCGCAGCCGCAAGTTTCCCAGCCAGGTGCGGATCTTCAGAGAAGGTCTCAAAGCAGCGTCCGTTGACCGGCACCCGGTGCAGGTTCAACTTTGGTCCCAGGAGAATGGAACAGCCCAGCGCGCGCGTTTCCCGCCCGATCACTCGGCCTGCCTCCTGCAGCAGGTCCCTGTTCCAGGTTGCCGCCATTGCGCTGGCTGTTGGAAAGCAGGTAGCGGGGCTCGAGCGCTCACCCGCCAAGGTTACGCCGTGTCCACAATCTGTTACGCGCACCGAGGGCACGCCAAGGCGAGGTATGCCTCTAATGTGCCAATCGTCGGTGCCTGCCAGCATGCCGCACTTTTCTTCCTGCGTCATCCTGGAGATCGTTTCCTGCACGCGCTTCTCGAGTTCCGGCTCTACCGGCGTGCCGGGAGGGGTGGTGTAAGCTGAGTATGTCTTCACTACGAAGGGGGGTTATAGAGGGGGCCGATTGTTGATGGGGGAAAGGGGGCCGCCTTTATCAGGCTGCTGGAGAGGCTGCCGTAGTTTGCGGTCGGGAACGGAGCTTCTGTGTCATCTCTTTCGTAACAGCAAGCAGGCGCTCTTTAATCTGCTCAAGACGCGCCTCCGAGCTCCGCGAGACAGGCGCGCTGCAGCCCACCGCCAGAATGATCTTACCACTGGCGTCAAAGACAGGCGCTGCCACCGCTGCAACGCCGCTATTGGCGAAATTTACGAGGATGTCGTAGCCGTCTTGTGCGATCTTGTTCAGCAGCTTTAGCACGTCATCCTTTGTCATGGGAGTGCGGCTCCCAAGCGTTTCAAGGTTCTCCTGTTCCAGATGTCGCAGTTGCGTCACCCGATCCACATGCGCCAGCAGCACCCGGCCTGACGCCATCAACAGAGGCCTCTCCACCACACCGTGATTATGCGTCACCGCCAGTGGTTGCTCAGCCTGGATCCAGTCAACGGCCATCGCCTGGTCATCCATCCAGGTCAGGACAGCGACTGTTTCATCAAACGTCCGCGCCAGTTCTTCCATATAAGGATGCGCGAACATGCGCAGGCTGTTTAGCGGGTCGGCGCCTTCTCCAAGCCGGATAGCGGCCAAGCCCAGACGATACTGCTTCGTTACTGGATGAAACTCGACAAAGCTCCACGCCAGCAGCGTCTTCAGCAGGTTGTGCGTCGTTGGCGCCGTTAGCCCGACTCGGCGCGCGAGCTCGCGTACACCCAGCCAATCGCCGTGGGTGTCCAGTTCCTGCAGCAAGCGCAGCGCTTTCTCTACCGACTGTACCATCCTCACATTTAAGCAGTTCCGAACATCTCAGGCAACGGCAGCTTTGCCGGGAATGGCCAACCGCTTTTGGGGGGCGGCGCTCAGGGGGCCTCAGCTGCCGTTGCCTGCGCTCATGTCGATCGCGTTAAATCGCGCTTGACGACATATGCGTGTTCAGATGTCCTGAATGCCGTTCTATACAGCTGAACGACCGACGCAAGCTGTTTCCTTCCTTTTCTCCCCTTTTTTCATGCCCAAGCCACCGCGTAACATTACCTTGGAGCTCAGCCTGAAGCCCTTCCATGATCCGAGCGATGCTGCCGTTCGGGCGGTCGTGTCGCGCCTCTTGAGTCAGTGGGAGCCGCTTTACAAGGACGCTGAGCAGTTGTCCTTCCTGCTTTGGTCTGCCGACGGGTCGGAGATCCTCGATTACCGGGGTGATTTGGAGGCCCCGTTCGAGTGGGCATACTGGATTGGCACTGCAAATCCATATCGTAAGTGGCCGCACGATCCGGAAGGGCGGTGCCCACACAGCGCCGGGCACAAGTATATAGAGAATCCGCCTACGCTAACATATGGATGGCTTCGAAACCTGGTCTCCATCATCAAGGAGTTGGGATCACAGACCGGAAAGCAGATACGCGTTGGCGCCACCTTTGACCCGGGGCCCGAGTTCGCCAAGAGCAGCTTCAAGTATGAGCGCCATCGCGAGCTGCTCGGGGAGATGTGGCACGGTACTTTCATTTACTGCTACGCGAAACTCGAGCCCGACAGCGAGCCATACGCCGGCTTCCCAAATGGAATCCCGGAAGGAGTCAGCTTCGGCGCCTTCCTGGGGCGTCAGACCAAACACTTTGCCGAGGACCTCGGCTTTGACTACCTGTGGCTTTCCAATGGCTTCGGCTTTGGGATGGAGACATGGACCGTGTGCGGCGCCCTCTTCGACGGCAAGACCTTCAAGACCGAAGGCGCCAAGGAAATAGGCGAGCGCAGCCTTGGCTTCTGGCGCGACCTGCGCAAGGAGATCCCGGACATGCCGATCGAGACTCGCGGCACCAACCAGAGCACCGGGGTAGACCTTGCTTCAGACGCCACGCCAATGGGCGAGCTCTACAAAGGGGGCTTTGATTTTGTAGCGCCCCCGAACTCTCCGTGGGCGGCTCTCAATGGCGACTTTGGCACAGAGCTAATGGGGTGGATGTCCCACATCGCCGAGCTGCCATCCAAGGGCTATCCATTTCGCTTCTACACGCACGATCCATGGTGGCTCAACAGCCCATGGCTCGATCGCTACGAGCGCCAGCCTCACGACATCTACCTGCCGATGTCTGTCTGCCGACTTACCGAAGCAGGGGATGTGGAGCTCCCCGACAGGATTGAGTTCCTCACGGTGGACGACTCCTACGGTCGCACCCCTGACCAGGTGCCAGACGAGGTCATTCCGCATGTGAAGCATGCCCGCGCTACTGGCCCGGATCGCCCCGGCACGCTCGTTTGGATCTATCCGTTCGAGGAAAACAATGAGTGGATCTTTGGCGACGACGCCCGGCCGGAGCGTGTGATGTTTGGGGATCGCTTTATTCGGAGTGCGATCAATAACGGGCTGCCGCTCAATACGGTCATCAGTACCGGCAATTTTGTCAGCTCTTCTGAATGCAATCCGGGCTACCTGCTGGGGTCGGTGTTGGTAACCCCTGCGCCCGACGAAGGGTCCGAGGTATCCGAGCTGATACTCGAGCATGTGCGTAATGGCGGAAAGGCGCTCCTGTATGGCCCGTTGACGCATGCTGATCCCCGCCTTTTGGAAATGCTCGCCGCAGATACGGCTGAGCCGCTCGATGGAAAGTTTGAGCTCGATTTGCCTCAGTATGGCGAAGCCATCGAAGCAGAGTGGGTGGGACTTCCCCGCGTTCTATCTCACGAGTCCGTTCTTTCTGGCGGCGGTTTGGCGGAGACCCCTACAACGGATGCCGCCTGGAGCATCACAGCCCGACAGGGTGGGGAAGTGCGCCTTCTCGCAACTTTCCATGCTCCGGCAGAATGGAACGGTGGCGGTCTAGGCTGGGTTCGCGGATCCGAGATTCCTGATCCGTCCCTCTACGACGCTGAGCATCGTGCAGAGGCCCAGTCGGAGGAAGCTTTCCCAGCCTCGATCATGATGCGGGCTGTGCTCTCGAAACTTGGCTACCAGATCGTTTTCACACGCCCAGAGCCCAAGCTTCTTTCACCGGTTCTTACGGTCTCGCGCAACGGGAATGCCTATTACTTCTCCGGTTACATGCCGAGCACTCTGGTGGATGTCTCTCTGCGCTTCCCGCACGGTGCGCCGCTCTTAACCAACGCAGACGCAGTCTTCCGCAACGGCTTTGCACACTACCGCTTCCCGCGCGCTTTTCGTCACATCTGCCGCGCCTTTGTGGAGCAGGAGGACGGCATTGTCACTGCCCACGAGATCCATCCTACGGTGCCGGGCGTCACAGAGCGTCTCCGGATTGACGGGCTGAAGAACGCCACCATCACCTTCTGCCCTGTTCCGGGCTTCGAGGATAAGGTGGAGATGCTGCGTGATCCGGTTTACCCATACTTCCTGGGTGATTTCCTAAAACCAACCCGTCATGACACGCCTGCAGGCGTCATACTTCGCGCGACCAATGTTACCGGCGCCGTCATGATTTCTTGGTAATAGCATTCATCTCAATTTCGGATTTTTTCTTTAAACATGAGCAATAGTGCAATTGAACAGGTGCGCATTCCTCGGCGCAAACCCCTGACAGCAAAGGTCGGCGTCTTCGGCGTAGGCTTCTGGATGTATTGGAATCAATTTCCAGGTCTCAAGGAGGAGCTTCTCGGTTATCAGGACGTTTTCATCAAGCAGGTGAAGGATGAAGGCGTTGAAGTGGTCGACTTTGGAATGGTCGATGATGCGCAATCCGCCTACGATCTCTGCCGTCGCCTCAAGGCAGCAGATCTCGATCTCGTGTTCTGTGACATGCTCACATATGCGACGTCGGTAACGTTCGGCACAATTGTTCGCGAACTCAACTGCCCCATCGTCCTCGTTGCGCTACAGCCACGCGCCGCGATGGACTACGACAAGGCCACCACCTACATGCAGCTCTGCAACGACAATATCTGCTCGTTGCCTGAGTTTACCGGTGTTGCTGTTCGCTTGGGCAAGAAGGCCCCGCCAACGATCATTGGCGTTCTTGAGAACGATCCGATCGCCCGAGCGGAAGTTTCACGCTGGTGCAGCATCGCAAAGGTGCTCCACGACCTGCGTTTCGCCCGTCTGGGACATTTCGGGCACCCCATTGAGGCCATGCTCGACATGCACACAGACCCGACGGCCCTAACAGCGGCTTTTGGCCTTCACGTGGTGCAAACAGAGGCAGACGATCTTCTGCGCCTCTCCAAGCTGGTCACCCCTGAGCAGATCGAGGAGAAGAAGCGCGAGATTGAGCGCATGTTCGACTTCCCCGAGCCCGAGGCTGACCCTCTCACCATGAAGGTCACGCCGGAAGACCTTCACACTGCCGCCCATTACGCAGTCGCGCTCGACCTCTTCATCAAGGAGAATCAGCTCGACGGTCTTGCATACTATTACAAGGGCGAGCCTGGAAGCGTCACCGAGCGGCTTTGCAGCAATCTCATCGTAGGTAACTCGCTCCTCTGCGCAGAAGGCTTCCCCATGTGCAGCGAGTCCGACCTCAAGACTCTCATTGCGATGCTCATCTTCGACCGTCTCGATATTGGCGGCAGCTTTGCAGAGTTTCACCCGGTTGACTTCGTGGACGACTTTATCCTCGTGGGGCACGATGGGCCACACCACATCAACATCGCCCAGGGGCGTCCGGTGCTTCGCAGTTTGAAGCACTACCATGGCAAGACTGGTCACGGCGCTTCGGTTGAGTTCCACATCAAGGAAGGCCCGATCACGATGCTCAGCATTTCGTCCAAGGCCGACGGCAAGTTCAAGTTCATCATTGGCGAAGGCGTGTCCGAAAAGGGCAAGATTCCCGCCACTGGCAACACAAACACCCGCGGCCGCTTCAAGCCAAACGCCCGCGAGTTTCTCTCCAAGTGGGTAGCCGAAGGCCCAACTCACCACTTTGCATTGGGCGTGGGCCACCATGCCCAAACGATCAAGCAGATCGCAGACATCCTCGGCATCGAAGCCGTCATCGTCTAGCCGATCCCAGTTTCAAGGTTAGGTTAGGTATTAGGGTTCTCCAGGTAGCCCGTCGACTTTCCCCCCGGAGTCGGCGGGCTTTTTCTTTTGGGCCTTCGGAAACATGGTCGACGCGGCCCTTGCGGCAGCCCTCATCATCCGCGTTAGCAGCGGATAATATGATTGGCGGAGTCGATGTCCTATTGAGACTGGCGCGTATGTGGCGGACATCGTTCAACGATGAATTCGTCTCTAAGGATGTGCTGATTGGGCAGCCATTCGGTTAGCGGGGGAACAAGCGGCTGTTTTATCCGATGCGCGGGAAACCTATTTGAGCGGATGCGAAATGGATTGGCAAAATCGCCAGCAAGAACTCCAACACACGGTTAAATCCTTGCACGATCATGTCCTGGCGAATCTATGACAGGCTTATCATGGAACCATGCGGCGTTTGCAACATAGCTTCCCATGTCCAGGATACGCCACAACAGCCTGCAACTGGCCAAGGACGAGAATCGTGAGAGGCGTGTTTACCTTTTTGAGGTAATGCAGGCGCGAATGCCCTACGCCGAAGCACCAGACATCCTTTCTCTTGAAGCGCCGCAGGCAAAGCTATCGTTTTCCCAGATGGAGACGGCAGAACTGGCCCGGGCTCATCTGCACCAAGCGGTCGAAGCTGCGTAGCATCTGCTTGTGGTTCCTGTATCCTGCCATGATCGCTACGCCTTCGTGGTTATAGCTTTTTGAGCGCAGCAGTTGTTTTGCGTGACGAAAACGCTCGAGATCAATCGCACGGGCTGCGGTCATGTTCGTGGCTGAAAGAAAGTGTTCAGTGAGCGTTTGTCTCGAAACGTTTAACTGCCTGCTCAGTTCATTCACCGTAACGCCGCGGTTCTCATCGATGATCTCAAATGCCCTTTGCACAAGAGGATCCTTTACTGCTCGCCTTGGTGTTGTTCCCCGGTGGGCAATGCCATCGGGGCTGAGCGTTACTTGCCGGGGCCCACTACCGCCGCTGAGGTAATTCTCCATCAGCTCTGCGGCCACGTACCCCTGCCGGATATGATCGAGCTGCACGACCGAGATCGCCTGCACCCCGCCTTCTTCAGCACGCTGAACTCCTCCTACGCCGAGAATGCTGATGTGTTCCGGCGCCTGTATGCCTTCTTGCCGGGCAAGGTAGTATAGATTCAGGGCCATGCGGTCATCGCCGCAGAAGAAGCCTGCTGGCTTGGAAATGGTTCGCATAAGGCTTGCGAGAGCCCGGTTACGTTCACGAAGCGCTTCCCGGTCAAACACGAAGACCCGGCTCTGTCCCTCATGAGCCATACATGGGCGGAAGAGGCGCTCATGAACCTGTATCCCGGATTTGCTGGCTGCTTTCCGGAACTCTTCCAATCTTCGTTGGTGTGTAGGGCTGTTCTGGATCCCGACAAAGATCAGGTGCTCGATCCCGAGTTCATCCACGAGCAGCTCCTTGGCGTGAAAGCCCTCACCGGAAAAATTCACTCTCAGACCCACGTTAGAGCTCGTGGTCGCCTCGCACAGGTTCAGGAATGGGATGCCCAGCGCAGTTAGCTCATCGATATCCCTCTGATTCCGCATCCAGCAAATTACAGCGTATCTTTCCCTTGCGTCAGGGGACTCCAGGTCCACCTCTGTTGCCGCCAGCGGCAGCAGGCTTACTTCACGCTCTGCCTGCATGAAAAAGCGCCTAACTCCTTCGTGGATAAGACGGCAATGGTAGGAGTAGGAATCGTGCTCAAATACAATGAAACGGTCTGCTCTCTCTGCTGAGTTCATGGGTATTGGGGTCGGGAGTAGCAGTAATCCGAGTCCTAACGGTGCAGGCTTTTGCCCCTGCTGGCAACATCCCTATTCATTTTGGCAGTAATACGGCCTGACAAAGTGTCCAACGCTCCATCGATTATGGGTTAATATTGCAATCCTTGCCGGCTGCCCCCCTGAAGCCGCGATTTCTATCAAACACTACACAAGAACACCCATGATACGACAATCCAAGAAGAGTCATCTAATCAGCCGAGCGCTTCCATGCAGATTGGGAGCCGTTCTGCTTGCGGGGGTCCTCGCACACTCAACGGCCCAGGCGGTTACCATCTACGGGAAGAACGACGATCGCGATGTTCGCGATAACGGTACGATGGGCTGGATCGGTGAAACAATCGTTCGGGTTGGGGGCGCTTCCTCCAATTTCGATGCAGCGGCGGTCTATGTTTTTGAACTTCCTGCGCTTGACCCGGGCGAATCCATTCTCAGCGCATCATTTGAGTTTGAGTATCTGGGATTGGCCAATACGCCAAGCGGCAACGTCGATCTCCACGGGCTGCCCTATCAGTCCAGTAGCACAGTCACCGCGTCGCAGTATTATGATGGACCGTTCTCGGGTGATCCCAACTCGACCGCAATACAAGATGATATACTGACAATTTCAACTTCTGCCGGAACGATCGCCACCGACTCGACTGGTTCAACCAATCTGGCGGCGTATCTCAACGCCCAGTATGGTGCAGGCGCTCAAGGAGGGGATCACGTTTTCTTGCGCCTCAACTCCGACGTTACCAACGAAACAAACTATCGCTACTATGAGGTGGCTACAGGAAACAGCAGCACTCCCCCGGCGTTGCACTTGACTATTGGCGTCGGTGGAGGTGGTACCCCGGCCGTTGACGAGGACTTCTCCGCAGGAGCTCCCGATTTCAGTGTGATCTCGGGCGGAACTTGGTCAGTTTCCAATGGCAGATACGTCATCTCCAGTCCAGCCAGCGGAGGAGATGGATTACTGGGCAATATGAGCGTGCACAACGCCATCGTGAGCGGCGACTATACGGTCTCCGCCATCGTTCGTCTGGCTGGTACCAGTTCCGTCTGGGACGACGCGGCGCTCATCTTTGGATTCCAGGACGAAGACAACCTCTATTACGTCTCGCTCAATGAGAGTAATGACAGCAACACCAAGGGCGTGTTCAAGGTAGTCAACGGAACCCCGACCGAGCTGGCTGATCTGGGATCGCTCTCTGTCAGCACCGGGACGGACTACGCAGTCGAGGTGCAGCGGTCCGGCAACTCGATCACTGTGCTGATCAATCAAAGCCAGGTTGCCTCCTTCAATGACACGACCTTCTATGGCGGCCAGTTCGGGTTTGGCACGAAGAACGACAGCGCAGAGTTCGACGATCTTCTGATCTATGGAAACGTGACGGGCAGTGGTGGCGGCGGCGGAGGCGGAACAGGCGCCCCGACACGCGTTCCATCATTCGGCCCGAACGGCACGCATTGGCCGAGCGTTATCGAAACTCCATTCATGTATGATGATTCGGTGCAACACATTATCGAGGTCAACTGCTCATGGTCCGCTATTGCATCCGCGCTCGGATCAGTTACCTCAACCGAGGCTTCGGAAGGCGTGCTGATTCTGGTAAAACCAGGCTCGCTCTCGGGTAATGGATCCGGATCTACGTCAACTCCTGTTCTCCAGAATCTTGGCTCTGCTTCCTGGACCAAGCGCGTCACCGTTGCGCCGCGCGACGGGTGGGGCTCCGTCACCGTCTCAAGCGGCGCCCGTATCTTCAAGGTTCAGGGGGTCTGCTTTGCCGGCTTCGACTTTGATAGTCTCGCATTTCATGCGAACAATCGTTCGGCCCTGGCATGGACTCGAGTCGCGAACTTCCTCTCTGTGAACGGCACGGCAGGCGAGACCATTCGGGATGTTGAAATCGTCGAAGTTGTTATTCCGGATTCCGCTGTGGGTGGGGCAGATTCCGCCGACTGCTACTCCATGGGCGCCACAGAAACCTCGAATCATTACTTCGTGGGCGTCTATATGGCGCCGCGTTATCGCCCATCGGGCAGCAGCGCTCATACCGACACTCTCCAATTTGAAGAGACCTCCAGCGGCTCCTTGTGGGAAGATATCTACATCCTCGATTCCGCCTTCTTTGCCAGTTCCAACTGTGCAATTCAAGTTGGCGCGGTGGATGGAATGATTGTCGAGCACACATATATTGCTGGCGGCGCGGTGTCTCAGACACGGTATCCATTCCCGTCCGGCGCCTCCACAAGCGGGGCCAATAACTGCTTCAATGGCAGTGGCAATGGAGGCGGTGCAGGGCTTGAAGCCTATGATAGCTACTTCCTCGGGGGGATCAGCGGGTATTACGGCGGTTGGACATATGCGGATAACACCCGCACTACCTATACCGGAACGAACGTACCGGTAAGTGGATCCTGGATTGTCGACAGCACACTCGACGAAACGAACCCAACCATGCCTCCATATCCTACAACAACCTATTTGGACTCCATTTGGGGTCCTCCGTAAGTCGTTCTTCTGAAGAGTTGGCTTATAGCATCATGAATCTGGCGGGTCGCCGTGCATGGCGGCCCGCCTCCTTTACTACAGGTGGGCGCATTTACTCTCTCGTAACAAATCACATGGCTTTTGCTAAAACCCTAAATCCCTGACTTAAATTGAATACGCAGATAAACTCGCGGAGCTGTGCGATTGCCAAGGCAATCGCGCGGCCCCTTTTCCCATTGCTGGCGCTTTTCGCAACAAGTAATTTCGCGATCGCCGACTCAGCTCCAATCGCGCCTTCCGGCTCCCTCGTTCAGGTCGAGAATGGCACTTGGGGCGGTCTTCCGGTGGAGTCCGGATACGTCGATACAGGCGCTGGTCTTGGCTGGCTCTATGTCGGCCTGGAACCGTGGATCTGGGCGCTGAATCACGACAAGTGGTTGTACATCCCTGAACCATCGCCCGAAGATCATGGATTCTGGATCTTTATGCCTGTAAAGGGTGTGGTCGACCCCGGTGATCCCTCCGATCCGGTCGAAGCCGCCGCTCCTTTCTTCACGCCGGATGAAGGATCATACATTGGCGCTGTGGATGTGACCTTGGCGACCGAAACCAGCGGCGCCACGATCCGTTACACGATAGATGGCGCGACGCCATCGTCCACCGTCGGCGAGATCTATGATGGGCCAATAACCATCAGCACAACGACAACGCTTAAGGCAATTGCCTATGGCGATGGTCTTCTTGAGAGCGATATCGTAAGCGCCACCTACACCATCCAGGAGCCGGGCGCAGCCCCAGTGCGAGTCGCCTCCTTTGGGCCCAACGGCACTCATTGGCCCGCAGTTGTTCCGACTCCCTTCATTTACGATGACGAGATTCCCAACATCATTGAGGTGGAGTGTTCATGGAGCGGTATCAAGAGCGCGCTGGCATCTGTCACTGAGGAGCAGGCAGCCGAAGGAGTCCTGATCCTTGTTCAACCCGGGAATCTTGTTGGCAACGGCTCAGGCTCTACCCGAAAGCCTGTCCTGCAGGACCTTGGCTCCCTGGATTGGGAAAAGCGTGTTACCGTTGCTCCTCGCGACGGCTTCGGAAGTGTGACGATTTCGGAAGGCGCCCGCATTTTTCAGGTCTTCAGCGTATGTTTCGCGGGTTTTGATGCAGACAGCATTGCCTTCCACGCAAATTCACGTTCTGCACTCGCCTGGACGCGCGTTACCGACTTCCTTTCCGTGAATGGGACCACAGGAGCAATCGTGCGCGACGTGGAGATTGTCGAAGTCGTGATTCCGGACGCCGGCATCGGCAATGCGGACAGCGCTGACTGCTACTCTGCTGGAGCGCTTGAAACGTCGAACTATGTCTTCGATGGCGTCTATATGGCGCCTCGCTACCGTCCTGCAGGCGGGAGCGGACACACGGACACGATTCAGTTTGCAGAAACCTCCAGCGGTTCTTTGTTGAAGGACATCCTGATCCGTGACTCAGCATTCTTTGCCAGTTCCAACTGTGCAATTCAGGTTGGCTCAATTGATGGACTGGTTGTTGAACATACCTATGTTGTTGGAGGCGCTCCAGCCAAGACGCGCTACCCATTCCCGGAGGGCGCTGACACAAGCGGAGCCAACAACTGCTTTAACGGAAGCGGTCGCGATGGCGGCCGGGGACTTGAAGCTTATGACTGCTATTTCGTAGGCGGAATCAACGGGCACAACGGTGGCTGGCTGCGAGCCGAGAACACCTATACCGTCTATGATGGCGACAACGTCCCTGTCGAAGGCGCATGGATCGTAGATAAAACTCTCAATGAGAACAATCCGCCCATGCCGCCATATCCCAGCACGGAATACCTGCAATCTATCTGGGGTCCACCCGTTCTCTGATCTATAAATCATCATTACCTAAAAGCCCGGGAGCTATTCCCGGGCTTTTTTGCAGGCGAAGGCTTTGATTGTGAGAGGCCCTCACCAGAGAGAGGAACCCCATCCCGTTGCGCGATCCTAACGATTTGTCTTATAAAGCGTTTACAGACGTGTTGATTGTGCTATCTTAAAAGCATGAGCCGGACGGGTTTTCCCCTCCCCTCGACGCTCTACTGCTAACGAAGCAGTGATTATATAATCACCTCGGAATACTACTCCTTATGAAAACATGTCATCCCGTGAATGTGTGCGCCGCACTGCTGCGCTTTGTAACGCCATGTCTGTTCGTCCTATCCACTTTAGGGGGCTTTCTGGGCATTGCAGCAGAGGCGCAGGCCGCAGTGATTATCAGTGAGAACTTTGCGAGTTCGGCTGGCAACTTTACCGTCGTGAGCGGGGGGACCTGGGGCGTCAGTTCAGGCCGTTACGTTTTGAGCAACCATGCTTCTTCTTCGACAAACGGCGTGTTGGGAAACATCAGCGTGCACAACACTGCAGTGAACGGCGACTTTTCTCTCTCAGCGGTGGTGAATATCACTGGTTCGTCGACGACATGGAATGACGCAGCCATTGTCTTTGGCTATCAGGACGCAAGTAACTATTATTACGTTTCGCTCAACGAGAATAATGACGGCTATACAAAGGGAATTCTGAAAGTGGTCAATGGAGTCCCCACAGAGTTGGACGACATCACCATCAGCATTTCCTCGGACACCGACTATAGCGTCGAAATTATCCGGAGCGGCAGTTCCATCTCTGTAGCGGTAAACTCAGTTGCAGTTGCATCGGCGATCGATTCGACCTTCACAAATGGGAAGGTGGGCTTTGGCACTTTCAACGATAGCGCCAGGTTTGATGACTTGACCGTGGAATCCGGTAACTCTGTTACGTATTTCCAGATCGAGAGCCACAATGATGATCGCGATATAAGGGACAACAGCTCGATGGGCTGGATAGGTGAGCCGTCTGTTCGTGTGGGCGGTGCCTCTTCCACCTATGATGGCAGTATGATCTACGTTTTTGAACTGCCTACCCTTGCCGCCGGAGAGTCGGTTTTGGATGCTTCTCTGAGTTTCGAATATCTTGACCAGGACAACGACCCGGATGGAAACGTCGATCTCTATGGTCTGCCGTTCCAGACAAACACCACCGTAAGCACGTCGATGTACTATGACGGCTCCTATGGTGGGGATAGCAGCGCCACTGCAATTGATGACGATATCCTCACGCTTGCCGACTCATTTGGAACCATTACCACCAGTAGTACAGGCGCCGCCAATCTTGTGGCCTATCTCAATGATCAGTATGCTAACGGAGCGCAAGGTGGTGATTTTGTGTTCCTCCGCCTCAACAGCGACATTGTTAATGAGCCCAACTATCACTATTACGTCGTAGCGACAGGCAACAGTAATACTCCGCCGGTCCTCACAATCGGCGTGGGAATGTCAGGTGGACCAAGCGGCGACACTTATTACGTCGATCCGACAAATGGAAGCATGAGTAACCCGGGCACTTCCGCCCAGCCTTGGAGCACGCTTGAGGATGTGTTTGACGCTGGTAAGACATTCAATGCCGGCGACATTATCTATCTGCGTAATGGTTACCATGGATTCCCTGTTGTTTCCGGCCATAACGCGGGAAATGTAACAATCCAGGCCCAAAGCGGCCACACTCCGACCGCGCGTGAAGTCCATTTTAACAATGCCTCGAATTGGACGCTTTCTGGCCTAACCATCAGTCCCAGGGCAGCCAACACTTACAGCACCACAGATGCGATTGTGCTGATTAATGCTAACTCGAGCGATATCACGGTCCAGAGCTGCCTGATATACTTCACGACAAGCGTCAGCGGATGGACCACTCAACAGATGGAAGATCGCCTTGGCATTGGCATTCGCACCCGCGGGCAGAATACCACGATCACGGGCAACCATATCCTGAACACGTTCTACGCCATCAACAATGAGCGGCAGGCGACAAACAGCGTCATCAGCTATAATCTGCTGGAAGGCATTAGTGGGGATGGAATTCGCGTCCTCGCCAACGATGTGCTTATCGAGTACAACTCGATTATCGACTTCTATGGAGTCAATGACCACCACGATGACGGCATTCAAAGCTGGTCCGGCGGTCACTCCGGCATCCCAGTCGGCGGGAGCACCGTGTATCGCGTTACGATTCGCGGCAACACCATCATCGACACCACCGACTCCAGCCGTCCGTTCCAGCCAAGCTATGGCATGCAGGGCATCGGGTTGTTCGATGGATGGTTCGAAGATTGGGTAGTGGAGAATAACTTGGTGGTCACAGACATGTGGCACGGCATCTCGTTTTACGGGGCCATTGACTGCAAGATTGTAAACAACACCGTGATCCAGAACCCACATCACCCCAATAACCGCACCCCGTGGATCAGCGTCAACAATCACAAGAACGGCCAGCCGAGCTCAGGAAATATTGTACGAAATAATCTGGTTACCGACATGGGCGTCCTGGCGGGCGTTACGGCCAGCAACAACATTGAGACCACTAGCTACACGTCGCATTTCGTTGACTACGCCAACCTCGATTTTCACCTCAAGTCGACAAGTTCGGCTGTTGGCGCTGGCACAACAACCGACGCCCCATCCACAGATATAGAGGAGAACGCCCGCAGCGTTCCATATGATGTAGGAGCCTACGAATATTAGTGGTGTAGGGGAAGGCTTTCAAGGCCTTCCCCTACACGCCTTCCTCTGTAGTATTCAGGAACAGAGGATGGCGTTACCGCTTCTGCGATGAAGGCTCTTGCAGTTTCCCGCTTTCTAGTGAGTCCTGTTAGCTATTCAGGTTTCTGAATTCCTGAGGGCTCATTTGCGTGAATCGGTAGAAGCTTCTCCGCATGCTCCGCCTATTGGGGTATCCTGCGATGGCAGCAATCGCATCGAGACTGTAGTTGGGGTTCATGATCAGTCGCTTTGCCTGAATGAAGCGCTCGATTTCAATTGCCTTTGCAAGGGTCGTGTTGCTCGCCCTTCGAAATCGCATGTCCATCGTTTGTCTGCTCAAGTTCAGCCGCTTACAGATCGTCGGCACATCAACGCTGGGGTCCTTCTGTATATGCATCAAGGCCTGCCGGACCACTGAATCGCCGACGGTCCGGCGAAACGTTGTCTGGCTATGGCAAATCCCGGATGGAGCAAGAACCACAGTCTCAGGTTTGTTTCCCGTGGTCAGATATTCATCCAGCAGTCGCGCTGCCGTGTAGCCTAACTGGTGGTGATCCAGTTGCACGATGGAGGACACATGCGCCCAAGGATCCTTTGAGCGGTCGGGACTTCCAATTGCCAGTATCGCCAGTTCTTCCGGTACCCGGATTCCCATCAGTTGAGCAGTGTAAAATAGCCGGATGGCAATCCGGTCGTCTCCACAGAAGACGCCGGCAGGCTTTCGGAGTCGTGAAAGGAAGC
>CAYSHY010000061.1:0-24094 GCA_964430955.1 uncultured Puniceicoccaceae bacterium
GCGCTTGCACCCGGTCATGATCCCCCAGGATCACCCCCTCGCCAACGTCAACGGTGCATTCAACGCCGTCTTTGTTAAGGGCAACTACGTGGGCGATACGATGTTTTATGGTCCCGGCGCCGGCATGTTGCCAACAGCCTCTGCTGTTGTCGGCGATATCATGGACATCGCCATGAGCATCGGCATGGCGCATTCCCATCCCTCCATCTCAACCGCTCTGACCCAGCGCAAGGTTCTCCCGATGGGCGAGGTGGTCTCGGAGTATTTCCTTCGTCTACGCGTGCTCGACCAGCCCGGCGTCCTCGCACAGATCGCCCAGATCTGCGGCGAACACGGCGTTAGCCTGAAGTCAGTCGAGCAACCCGAGGCTAACGACAACGAGGCTGATCTGGTCCTCATCACTCACCACGTGAAGGAAGCCCACATGCAGGCCGCCGTAAGTGAAATCAGCAACCTGCAAGTCGTCGTCTGCGTCTCAAACCTCATCCGCGTCGGCTTGGGCTAAAGTCTGCGTCGTCTGTGAATCCATTCGCCGATACTCTGGTTCTTTGCGATTTCAGATTCCAGTGTTCGTCCCCTCTCGGCCTCCTCATCCCGCCGCCGCTGATGCTTCCGCCTCGAGAAATACCTTAACTGCATCGGCTACTTTCCCTCGTTGCCAGGCCACATGGATTTCCCACGTCGCTTCAGGATCGTCGAGGGGACGAAATACGACGCCCGGCACTTCGTTTTTTGCCACATGTTCCGGCACAAGCATGACCGCCCCTTCTGTGACAACGGCAGCTAGCCCATGCACGAGGCTGTCGGCATTGATGACGAAGTGTGAGTGAAAACCGCTACGACGGGCGAGTTGCCTTACCCATTGGTTATGGCCCGGCATGTCTACCTCGGGCGCGCCGATGAAGACCTCCTTGCGTAGGTCCCGAACTTGCAGGCTCTCGTTTCTTGCCAATGGACTTGACTCAGACATCGCCACATAAACGGGCAGTGTGGCAATTCGCCGCGTAAAGAATTCCCGGGAGAGCAGTGGGCCTGCGTGCCCAAGTAGCGCCACATCCAGTTCTCCTTTACGCAGTCCCTCCATCTGTTCGCCCGGCGACAGGTCGAGCAACTGTACGCGTGTCTCGGGAAGTTTCGTCCGCAATCGTGCAAGCGCTGGATTGAGAAACCGGGCTGCTGCAGAGGCAAGATAACCAATACGCAACGTATTCCGCTGTCCTCGCGCAAACCGCCGCACTTCCTGCAAAACCGCTTCAAACTGCTCTAGCAGCGGGCCTACAGTGTCGGCGAGCTGTTGACCTGTGGCTGTTGCCAGGACGCCGCTTGAAGTACGCTCCAGCAGTTGCCCGCCGATTGATGCTTCAAGCGCCTGTATCCTCCGGGTCAGCGTCGACTGAGATATATGAAGACGGGCTGCGGCCTGATTGAGGCTGCCAGCCTCGAGCACTGCCAGAAAGGTCTGCAGGAGGTCGAGGTTCATCCATTCTGGGTTATGCAGAAAGCGCATAACCGCAAGCCTTCCCTGGCATTATTCAAAACCACTTCAGCATGATATCCTCTGAATCATGACACAGAGACTTTCTTGGATACTCCGCCTCGCGGCAGTTATTATCTCACTTGCATCGATTACGGCCTGGATGGCTGGTGGATCCCATAGGGGTTGGACACAGACACAGGTCGAGGAAACCCACCAGGATGAGTTCACCGGGATCGAGTATCCGGTGTATCGGGAGGCTTTCGTACCGGGCTTGGAGCTTTTAGCTGCGGGGCTACTGCTCTCCGGATCTCTCGGAGCCGTCAGCCTGATCAAGCAACGTAGCCGAAAGTCGCCGGGGTTACAGTCCGCCGGGCATGCACGCGCCTAGATGCCGTTGGAGAACACGCAACTAATTTCAACACCATATAAACTACATCATCATGAATATTCGTATCACCTCAGTTTCGACGATCACTGCTATGTTTGGCATTCTCGCCGGTAGCCTTCAAGGGGCGCCACAGACGTTCGACTTCAAGGATCCCAAGGGAGTCAATAACGTGCGTTTCCAGCTCGACGCGCCGTTGGAATCCATTTCTGGCTCCAGTACAGGAGTTTCTGGAGAGGTTCGCTTCGATCCGGCAGCGCCTGAGAAGACAAGTGGAAAGATCGTTGTGGACGCGAGCTCCCTCAAGGTGGGCAATCCCATCATGCAAGAGCACCTTCACGGAGATGACTGGCTGAATGTCGCCAAGTACGACTCCATCGTCTTCGAGACCATCAGCGTTCAAAACGTCAAAAAGGATAAGGATAGCTTTGTCGCCGATGTCACAGGGCGTTTCACCCTCAACGGTGTGACCAAGGAAATCACTGCCCCTGCGCGCTTTACCTATCTTGCAGATCGTCTGGGCGCACGGATCGGCGATGAGTCCGTAAAGGGAGACCTGCTCGTGATCCGCGCCAGTTTCGAGATCAACCGCAGCGACTTTGGTATTCAGGCCGGTCAGATGACAGATAAGGTGGCAGAGACGATCGAAATCTCGCTGGCGGTAGCTGGCGCCGCCCCCAGAGCCTAAGCTTCTTCCAAGGATGCCGCCCGTGTATTCCGCTGCTCATGGCGTTTCACGGGTGGCCTCCGCTCATTTCGCATCTTACTTCAACGACCATGCGAATCACCACGGTTTACGCCGACGATAACGGCCTTACCCACTTCGCCGATACCGAGATTCCACTGCATGACAGCGGCGAGATCGGTCGCCTCTCTGATCTTCAGGGCGGCAATGGACTTTTGTTTCGCGAGACCGACGACACCTATGACTACGACTGGCATCCTGCGCCGCGACGCCAGTGGGTCATCCTCCTCGACGGCGAAATCGAGATCGAGGTGGGAGATGGGGAGGTTCGCCGTTTTAGGGGCGGCGATATCCTCCAGCTGGAGGACGTCGACAACACTCGTGGCCATCGCACACGACAGATCAGCGCAGGAACCCGTCGCTCGCTGTTCATCCCATTCTAATCAGTAACAGGACTCCTGCTCAGGAGAACGGGGACAAAGTAATCGACAATATCATGAAATCGCCAATCACAGGTATTCATCACGTCACGGCCATTGCCAGCGACCCTCAGGCAAATTTGGATTTTTACGCCGGTGTGCTCGGTCTGCGTCTGGTAAAGCGTACTGTAAACTTCGATGACCCATCCGCCTACCATCTTTACTATGGCGATGAGTCAGGCAGCCCCGGTTCCATCGTAACCTTCTTCTATTGGCCAGGTCTGGCGGCGCGCGGTCGTATCGGATCCGGCCAGAGCACGGCGCTATCCTTCTCAGTGGCGCCCGATTCGCTCGATTTCTGGCGTGAACGTCTCGAGGCACACCAGGTAGAGATCCAGCAACTTCGACGTTCTGACGAAGATACCCTCCAGTTCGCCGATCCCGATCACATTCCTGTCGAGATCGTAGCTGTTGCAAACGATCATCGCACTGGCTGGAGTGGCGCCGGAATTCCAGAAGAGCATACCATTCGCGGATTGCACACGGCGGAGCTGACGCTGAGTTCTGACCACGCTACGCAGGAGCTGCTGGTCGGCGAGATGGGATTCCGTGTCGTGAGGAAGGACGAGGTTCGCACCCGTCTGGAGGCCGGTCCCGGCGGCTCAGGCAGCTACGTCGACCTAGTCGTTGATCCTCGGGTTAGAAGAGGGACGGGGGGCGCTGGCGCGATTCACCACGTGGCTTGGTCTGTGCCCGGCGACTCCCAAGAATTGACTATGTTGAAGCGCTTGCAAAGCGCGGGCTACCCAACTTCAGGCGTGCGCGACCGCGATTACTTTCACTCCATCTATTACCGCGAACCCGGCGGCGTGCTCTTCGAAATCGCCACCGAAAATCCCGGCTTCGATGTTGACGAACCGCTCGATCAGCTGGGACAGACTCTGAAGCTTCCAAGACAGTTCGCTCACGCACGCACCGAGATCGAGCACTCCCTGCCCACGCTCAATTTCCCAACGCAGGCCGCATGAGCCCTCTCCCTTCCCGCTTCGTCGCAAAGTGATGTGGAGCAACCCTCAGATCATTTTCCTTCGTGATTTTCCCTTAGTTCCGCATTGCCTTTAGCCATCAGCTTTTGTGTGCTTCGATCGCCGTGCCGTAACAGCGGCTTTCCAAGATGGTTATTGTTCAAAAATACGGTGGAACTTCAGTCGGCGACCTCGATCGCATCCGCAACGTGGCGAAGCGCATTAAAGCGACGCGCGACCAGGGGCATCAGGTGGTTGTGGTTGTTTCGGCCCGGGCGGGCGTTACAAACCGACTGATCGAGGACGCAAAGGCCCTCCATCCACGACCCGACTCCCGCGAAATGGACATGCTCCTTGCCGTGGGCGAGCAGGAGACGATTGCTCTCATGGCGATTGCCCTTCAGAGCTTGGGGGTGCCGGCTGCTTCGCGCACAGGCGCCCAGGTCGGCATTGTGACGGACCCCGAGCATACGAAGGCCCGCATCGTTGAGATCAAGGGCGGAGACGTGAAGGAGCAGCTCGACAAAGGTAAGGTAGTCATTGTTGCCGGATTCCAGGGGGTGAATATGGAAGGCGACATTACCACCCTCGGTCGCGGCGGCTCAGACCTTTCGGCAGTGGCCATCGCTTCTGCGCTCAAGGCAGACATTTGCCAGATTTATACCGACGTGGATGGCGTCTACACTGCCGATCCGCGCGTTGTCCCCAATGCATCCAAAATCAATGAGATCTCCTACGACGAGATGCTCGAACTTGCCAGCTTGGGTTCGAAAGTAATGCAGGCCCGCAGCGTCGAGTTTGCCAAGAAGCACGGTGTAGTCTTCGAGGTGCGCTGCAGTATGAACAACAACGAGGGAACGATTGTGAAAGAGGAAGTTGCTTCCATGGAAGATGTGGTCGTGCGCGGCGTTGCGCTCGACAAGAATCAGGTAAAGGTGGTTGTGATGGGTTTGCCGGATCAGCCCGGCACTGCAGCCCAGCTGTTCCAGGCGCTGGCGAACGCCAACGTCAACGTGGACATGATTGTCCAGAACGTGGGTCGCGATGGTGTCGCCAACCTCACCTTTACTGTGGCCTCGGACGATGCCTACAAGGCCGAGGAAGCCGTTGGCGGAGTTGTCGATAAGCTTGGCGCAAAGCGCCACATCATCACCGACCGCATCGCCAAAGTCTCGGTTGTCGGCATCGGTATGCGCAGCCATTCAGGTGTGGCCGCCGAGCTCTTCACGGCCTTTGCAAAGGCCGGCATCAACATCCAGCTCATCAGCACCTCGGAGATCAAGATCTCCGTAGCGGTCGAGGTTGCCAAGGCCGACGAAGCGCTGCGCGTAGCGCACGATGCATTTGGTCTGGGGAAGTAGGGTAGGGTGATGAGGTACGTCAGCACCCGCGGCTTCGGCCCCGTCTCCTTTAGTGAAGCTGTCGCAACTGGTTTGGCGCCAGACGGCGGCCTCTTCGTTCCAGAGTCGCTCCCTGATATTCGGGGCCTGCTCGCGGAATGGGAGTCGTTACCATACGCTGCGTTGTGCGAGCGTTTCCTGAGCCTGTTCAGCGACTTGCCCGCCGACACGCTCCACCAGATCGTTGCGGACGCATACTCTCGCTTCGATCATCCCGATATCGCGCCCTTGGTGGAGCTTGATGACAAGACCTATGTTCTGGAACTCTTCCACGGTCCCACGCTTGCTTTCAAGGACTTTGCCCTGCAATTGCTCGGCAACCTCTACGAGGAGCAGATTCGCCGCACTGGCAAGGCAATCAACGTGCTTGGCGCAACCTCGGGAGACACTGGCGCGGCGGCTATTCACGGTTTGCTAGGACGAGAAGGCGTAAGCATCTTCATCTTGTATCCAGACGGCCGCGTCTCCCCTCTGCAAGAACGGCAGATGGCTTGCACAGGCGCCGGCAACGTTTTCCCGCTCGCCATCAGCGGCTCGTTTGACGACGCCCAGCACGCGATCAAGGAGATCTTTGCCGACCAGGAGTTCAAGGAGACCTTTAACCTCTCTGCGATCAACTCGATCAATCTCGCACGCGTCCTCGCTCAGTGCGTTTACTACATCTACGCTTGGTTGCGCCTTCCCGCAGATAAACGGGATCGCGTAGAGTTTGTAGTGCCAACAGGCAACTTTGGCAACGTTCTCGCAGGCTGGATGGCGCGTCGCATGGGCCTGCCGGTTGCCTCTTTCCGGGTAGCCACCAACCAGAACGATATACTCTACCGCCTTTTCAACACTGGCCTCTACAAGGCGGGAGACGTCTTGCCCAGCCACGCCCCGTCGATGGACATCCAGATGGCGTCAAACTTCGAACGCTTCCTCTATTATAGCGTAGATAGTGAACCGCAGGTGGTCCGCAACGTCATGCACCGGCTGCGCGAGAACAGGGAGTATGCCTTCGAGTCCTTCGACGCTGACGCTTTCACGGCCTCCCGCGCGAGCGACGACGATATCGTCCGGCTGATTCGTGAAGTCCATGAGCGATGGGGGTATGTCTGTGACCCTCATACTGCCTGTGGCTTCTCAAAGCATGATCCCTCGGCTGTCAGCGTTGTATTGTCTACCGCGCATCCGGCGAAGTTTCCGGAGGTGATTGAACAAGCTCTCGGACAACATCCTGTGCACCCCACGCTCGAGGCGCTCAAGCACAAGCCCGTTGAAAAACATCTCATCTCTCCTGAACCTCAGCTAATTAAGGATTTTATCGCAACTCTTGCGAGTCCGGCGCGTTAATCGCCCGTTTTCATATAACCTTCACGTCATTTTTCGCAGTTTCTGCGAAAGGTCGGATTTTTAACCATAAAGTGCTTGCCTGAATCTCACAGATAAGGCTAGTAGTCACCGCTTTCTCGGATGCAGAATTTCGCGGATCAGTGCTTGGACATGGCCCGTTCCATGCTCGGCCATAACCTTGGAGCAATCAATCAGGACGGGACGATTGCGCCAGTCGAGGGGGAAACCTCGCGCCCAGACGAGTCTGGACATGCGGCTCTCGCTATTGGTGAGTATTACCGGGCGACCGGTGAGACCACCCTTGGCGACTTCGACCTTATCGATCTTTCGGCTCGCTGTATTACAGCGCAGTCTTTCATGGACGAGGAGCATGAGAACGGCTTGGCTTACGCCGCTCTCGGTCTCCTTGCCTTTGGACCGGCAAAGGACCGGAATGCCGTGTGGGAGCGTTTGCTCGATCCCACCCGTGAGCGGCTCGACCGGCGCCTGCTTGCCCGCACCGATTACGAAGACCATTTCCAGGCCTTCAATATCGCCAAGAGCGTGGCCCGCTACAGCATGGGTCTCTCCAAGAAGGACGAGACCGGTCGCTTGATAGATCGCTTCATCGAGCGCGTCGACCAGTACAGCAGCGCCAGCTTCATGGACGATGGTCCAAAGGTAGGCATTGGCGGCGTGTTCGATATCTATGGCGTCATGTCGCTGGTGTTCATTCGCCAGTCCCTGCAGTTGCACGGCAACCTGCATCTGCGCGAGCGTAAGCTTCCCAGCCTGCGCACCATCGCCGATAAGTACCTGCGCCTCCTGCCTGACCTCGTCCGTAGCGACGGCCTCGGCTGGGCTTATGGGCGCCGCATCGGAGCATATGGCCAGATGCACTGCATCAGCCTGATCCTCCAGGCCATGCGCGACGGTTGGATTTCCGACGACCAGCGTCCGCTTTACAACGATATCCTCCGTCGCCTGTTCCAGTTCTTCTTCATGACATACATGGACCAGGAACAGGGCTTCCTGGTTGTCCGCGACGGTGAGCGCGAAACCTCTCCGGGCCATACTAGCCGCATCGCCGACTACGACGGCGCGCGCTATCTGTGTCAGTGGTCTCGCCTTGCCCGCAACATCGGCGGCTCGCTCGCCGGCCAGCCAGCTCCCGCAAAGACCGGTGGCCGCTGGGTGATCTTCGACAAGAGCAACAAGAAGGAGCAGGGTCTCTTTATTTACCAGGACGCCAACAGCGGTCTGCACCTGCAGCTGCCTCTGGTAAGCGGCGGCAATCGCGAAACCAGCGACTATCTGGCGTTCCCTCACAGCCCGGGCGTCTTCGACTGGCCGGTAAACCGTTACCTGCCCATCATGCTGCCAGAGCTGCGGTTTGGTGACGACAAGATCGTTCCAAGCTTCTATGGCAAGCGGTGCGTAACCGGTTTGGGTCTGCGCCGCTCGTTCTACTTCCGTTACGAGCAGCCTGAGCTCATCACCAGTGACCAGCGCATCATTAACGGTCTCGGCTCCTGCAAAGTTAGCTGGACCTTCCTCGGCAACAGCATCCAGAGCGAGTTTGTGTTCACGGTGCGCTCCAAGATCCAGTTGGACTCCATGCGCTACGTGCTGCCAATTGCGGCGCCTCACAGCCGCTATCGCCTGGGCACCACCTTCGCCCTTGGCGAGGAGGGCCATCGCTGCACCGTCATGAAGGACGACTTCCAGTGCCAGTGGCGCGATCCCGAGGTCGTTACGGACGAGCCGCTCTACAAGACCTACTACGGTAAGATCCATTACCTGCAGGTGCTTGAGCGCGACCATCCGCTCGTGATGCGGCCAGGCCAACAATACCGTCTCACCATTTCTTACGAGCCGGATATTGTCTTCGCCGAAGAGTAGTCCCGATTAACTAGCTTTCGATCGTGACGCCGCAGCAGAACCCGCTGTGGCGTCACTGCTTTTTAAGAACTTGCGCTTTACGCGCGCCTCCTCATTCAAAAGCCTAACATCATGCTGTCAGCCCGAATCATTCCTTGTCTCGACGTCCACGCCGGGCGTGTCGTCAAAGGCGTCAACTTTGTTGATCTCGTCGATGCTGGCGATCCCGTTCAGGCGGCATTGGCTTACGAGCAGCAGGGAGCTGATGAGCTCGTGTTTTTGGACATTACCGCCTCCCACGAGGAGCGGGAGATCATGCTCGATGTGGTTCGCCAAACGGCTGAGCAATGCTTTATGCCGCTCACCGTTGGTGGCGGCCTGCGCACCGTTGAGAACATCCGTCAGATGCTCAACGCAGGCGCAGACAAGATCAGTCTCAACACTTCAGCCGTTACGGACCCTGAGCTTATTCGGCAGGCAGCCTCTTTCTTTGGCGCACAGTGCATCGTCGTCGCAATCGACGCCAAGAAAACTGGTCCCGACTCCTGGTCGGTCTTTACTCACGGCGGCCGTCGCAACACCGGTCTGGATGCAGTAGAATGGGCAAAACGCGTTACTGAGCTCGGTGCAGGCGAGATCCTCCTCACCAGCATGGATGCTGATGGCACTCGCGATGGCTACGATTTGGAGCTCACTCGCCGCGTAAGCGAAGCCGTCACTGTTCCCGTTATCGCAAGCGGCGGCGCCGGCAACCTGGACCACCTCGCGGATGCGATCACGAAAGGAAAAGCCAGCGCCGTGCTGGCCGCTTCCATCTTCCACTTTGGCCACTTCACCATTCAGCAGGCAAAACAACGCCTTCAACAAGACAACATCCCCGTGCGCCTGTAAGCGCGCACTCAGTTCGCCATCACGCGCCCACGCATAAATTCGGAAACTCTTTGTCTCGGGCCTTGACCAATTCTCTAAAATCCCCGTAATCGGGTCTTCCCCCAATAAATTCGGGATGTAGCTCAGCCTGGATAGAGCACACGGCTGGGGGCCGTGGAGTCGCTGGTTCGAATCCAGTCATCCCGACCACCTTTCCCAATTCGCGCAGGGTGGATCGCCATAGCCGCGACCAAGCTTCACCCGCTGCGGAACTTGCTGGATTACGCGATTTTCTATATCTGTTAAGTGCCGATATGGAGTTCAAGGACTATTACGCGATTCTCGGGGTTCCGAAAACTGCTACGCGCGAAGAAATCCGCAAGGCCTTCCGCAAGCTTGCGCGAAAATACCATCCTGACGTGGCGGCCGACAAAGCGAAGGCTGATGCGAAGTTCAAGGAGATCAATGAGGCCTATGAAGTGCTCAGCGACGACGAGAAGCGCCGCCGCTACGACGAGCTTGGCGCGGGCTGGAACCAGCAAACCAATCGGCCACCTCCGCAGTGGAGATCCTGGGCGGATTCCAACCCCGGTGGGGCCCGGGGATTCAGCTTTGAAGGCACCGGCTTCAGCGACTTCTTCGAGCAATTCTTCGGTGCACGAAACCCCTTTTCCGATGCAGGCGCGTATTCAGACATGGGGGCGGGGTCTCGGGCAGGATTTCACTCCTTCAGTGCTAAAGGTCGAGATGTGGAGGGAGATATTGCCGTACGCCTGGAAGAAGCCCTGAACGGCGCTGTAAGGGAAGTCGCAATGACTCGTCAGAACGCGACAACGGGTGCTCCAGAACGGGAGACCTTCAAGGTTCGCATTCCAGCGGGTGTTCGAGAGGGCCAGCGACTTCGTATACCGGGCAAGGGAGAGCCGGGCGCGAACGGCGGCGCACAGGGAGATCTCTATTTGCGAGTAAAGCTTGCCAGCCACCCGCTGTTCCGGGTTCGCAATCAGTCCGACCTCGTTTATGATCTTCCGCTTGCGCCTTGGGAGGCAGTCCTTGGGGCAAGCGTTACCGCACCAACGCTCGAAGGCAGCGTCAACGTAAAGATCCCTCCGAACACCCGGCCCGGCGCTCAACTTCGTGTGCGCGGCAAAGGGCTCCCTAAGTCCAAGTCCCAGCGCGGTGATCTCTTCCTACATGTCGAGATTCACACGCCCACAAAGGTCTCCCCCGAAGAAGAAGAGCTTTGGCGGCAACTCGCCGAGACATCTACCTTTCACCCGCGGGACCATTAACCGCATAAGACACTACGCATCCTCGGTCGTCGGCACGGCACTGAACATTCAGTCTTTGCTGGAGCCGCCAGCATACCTTCCCATTGCTGCCGCAGTCAGCACTGCAGCGGCGGTCACGGCTGTCTCGGTTCGCAAAACACGCGGCCCGAGATGTGCCAGGGTAAACCCTGCGGCCCTCAAGACGTCTCTCTCCCGGGCGCTCCAGCCACGCTCGGAGCCTACGGCGACCGCGAGTGGCGCATTCGTATCCACCTTGCCTACGGCCTCTGCCAACGCCCCGGGCAGCCCCTCTGTGGCCTCATAGTTGTCCAACGCCAACCTCGGCCCCCCAGCAAGCTTCTTCACCGCATCCTCCAAACTGTCCGCATGTTGGGCGACAGGCACAAACGTTGTAAAGGCCTGCTCTGTACCCTGCCTTAACTGCGTTTCCCACTCCCCACTGCTCCACAAGCTGCTGCTTGCATAGCTCGGCTCCCCTCGGTCGGATCGAAACAAGAGAAGGTGGCCCAGGTCCAGGCTGGCTGCTTCGCGCAGTACCTTCCGCATCGTTTGCGGTCGGCTCAATCCAAGGACGAGAACAACAGGTAGGGGAGGACGCGGCGTCTCACCCCAGCTCAGCTTCAACCGCATCCCGCCTGCATCGTCCGTAACGATCAATGCCTTTCCACGTGGTCCGTTCTCAGCCCCCACGTCAAATTGCTCGCCGGGACCCATACGCAGTACATTGCGCACATGCTGGGCTCGCGGGTCTCCCGCTTCGAGCACCAGCTCTTCGACTGCGTGGTCCAGTAGCATCAGGTTCATACAAAGATCCAGATTAGCTTTTCACGCCCCGGCTTCGAGTTACTTTTCACACGCTTCAACTGCTGCCTGAAGTCCTTGATTTCTGTGACAACAATTGGCTCTCAGATTGTGCTATTTGCGCGTCATCAATGGCTTCTGTATCAAACTGCCCAACGCTTAAAGATATGCCTTAATCAGTTGGGGAGATTTGCTTTACCGCATCAAAGCACCATCGTATAGATCATGATTCTTATGCAGAAACCAGCACGTCGTCGCCTTGCCAAGGCCGTTCCGGAGATCCGGCTTACGGACGCGCTACCTCGCGTCGTCTCTCGTCGCCAGCGTCGCAATCGCTCTTGGGCGCTGCTTTCTGCACCATTCCGCCTTGTCGGCGCATTCTGGCAGTGGCTCATGGAAAGTCGCCCGTCGACATCCCACCGCCTTCGCCGCGAACCGCCCGGCTTTAATTAGGCTCTGTGAAAGCTGAGCTAGTGCGCTCTTAGCCCTTTCTTCTGAAGCTCACGCACCATGCCGCCAAGGCGGGCGATACCCGCCTGAACGCGCTCGTCGCACGGATGCCCGCAGCTCAGGCGTATGCGGTTGCATAGGCTGGCGTGAGGACAAAAGATCTGGCCCGGCGCGATGTGGATGCCGTCGGCGCCAGCAAGTTGAAACAGCTCCAGCGCGTCCACGCCATCAGGCAATTGCACCCAGAGGAAGAATCCTCCCTTGGGCTGGCTGATGGCTGTTCCTTCCGGGAAAGTTCGTAACACGTTATCTGCGACTTGAGCGACTTGCGTCTCCAGCGCCGACCGCAGGCGTCTCAAATGACGGTCCATGGCCCCTCCTTCCAGAAAATGTGCTATCGCTATCTGATTGATCAGCGGCGTCGCCAAGGTCGATATGAATTTTAGCCTTCTGACGCGTTCGGTGTAGCGTCCGGCGGCGATCCAACCCACCCGGAGCCCCGGCGCCAGGGACTTTGAGAAGGAGCCGCAGTAGATCACTCTGCCGTCTGCGTCAAAGGCCTTCACAGGTCGCACGCGTTTCTCCGTGAAGTAAAGGTCTCCGTAAAGGTCGTCCTCAATCAGCGGCAGGTCATGCCGAGCCAATAGTTCCAGCAATTGCTTCCGCTTTGGTTCGGAAAGGCAACTCCCATTCGGGTTGCTAAAGGTTGGCGTAAGAGCCACTGCTTTTACGGGATGCTGCTCTATCCCATTCTCCAACAGTTCGAGATCGATCCCGTTTTCACAGGTGCTTGGCACGGGCAGGGCCTTCAGGCCAAGGCTCTCCAGAATTTCAAGAATGCCAAAGTAGCACGGTGACTCCACCGCGACCACGTCGCCAGGTTTGGTAACAGCCCTGATGGCCAGATTCAGCGCTTCCATTGCCCCAGAAGTAGCGAGTATCTCATCGGGGGGAATGGTGCAGTCCTGCATTGCGAAGCGCTTGCCGAGCTGCCGCACAAACTCCGTGTCTCCCGGGCCATTACAGTAACGGCCCAGATGAATTGGCTTCTGGCGGATTGCACGCGCAAGGTGCTTGGAGAGCGGCTCCAAAGGGAGTAACTCTGCGTTAGGGTATCCGGCGCCTAGAGGTATTTTCTCCTCGTCCAACGCCTGCCTGAACACTTGGGCGACAATGTCCGATACGCCGACGGCGTGTGGGCGCAGGTCCAACGACCCCGGACTCGGCTTGGGGACTTTGTTAGCCTGCCTGTGCCTGATGAAGTAGCCCGATTTGGGACGCGCTTCGACAATTCCCCGCGCTTCAAGTATAGAGAGCGCATGCATCGCCGTCGCCACGCTTACGCGCCGTTGGGCGCAGATGCGGCGGATCGATGGCAGCTTCTCGCCTACATGATATACCCCGTCGAGAATCTGTTGGTTCAGCTCGCGAGCCAACTGGTCATACAGGTACGTATCATTCCGCGACAGAGTCATCGTTGACATAATGGCGCCGTCCTTTGCCTAAGAACAGATACAGTTTCACTTATTTTCAACCAGTACAGATGGCTCATCTCTATCTGTACCCTCGTTCTATTTAGTCCACTGCATCTGCCCTGATTCATTCGGATCTGCGAAAATGGATCCATGAAACTCATCAATCGTATTTCGTCGTGGCTGGCCCATCGTTCGTTCCGATTGAACTGCGTCACCGATCCAACACAACTGGCGGAAAAGCAATCCCGCCGCAGGATCATCGTTCTTGGAAACCGCTGCATGGTCTTCCATCAAGAGTAATACTCTCCCTGCAAGCGCCGTCGCCTCAGCGGGTCCACCTGTCTTTACCCGCAGCCGCCCGCCCCGCTCCCACATTGATCAATGGCTGAAATTTGGCGTCTGCTGCGACTTTCAAGCCTCTACGCCCTGCAGTAGCTCTGAAATCCCGCGAACAACCAAACGCTCCCCTTATGCCACAATTGCAGAAGCTGAGGCATATATAACTCTCCGCCACAGCCCATACTAGTTGAACTTTCCACGGAGCCTCTTCAAGAAGACGCAGCTGCCAACACGCTCACCCTCGCCAAGGAGGTCCTTGTTTCCGACTTTTCTCCCTCTCTCGCTTGCACTTTTACGATAACTGTTACTTTTAGAGTTTTAATATGGCGCTCAACACACAGTTTTCCATCGCCGCACACCTGATGACTTCCCTTGCTTACCGGCAAGGCATGGAAACGTCGTCGGCGCAATTGGCTGCGAGCGTCAACACCAGCGCAAGCTTCATTCGCCGTACACTCGCGAAGCTCTCCAAAGCAGGACTGGTGATCACGACCACCGGCAAGGGTGGCGCTTGCCGGCTGGGGAGGCGCCCTGAAAAAATCTCACTCCTCGATATATACCGTGCCGTCGACGCTCCAAAGGCTTTTGCCATCCATACCTATCAAGAACAGCAGGAGTGCCGCGTGAGTTGCGGGATAAAGTCGAGCCTGGAGCGAGCCCTGCAAAAGACCCAAGCCGGTATGGAGGATTCCCTGAAGCAGATCACGCTGGCTGACCTCCTGGCCGACATCCAGGGCTGATCTTTTTTTTACATCATAAGGTTACTTTTAAAGTAACAGAATATCATAGAAAGTGCATATCATGACATCCGATCAAAGAAACAACCTGGCGGGGAAAACCGCCGTCGTCACCGGAGCCTCCAAGGGAATCGGTGCATCTATAGCCAGGCGCCTCGCAGCGGCAGGGGCGTCGGTAGCGGTCAATTATGCGTCCAGCAAGGACGGGGCCGATAAGGTAGTCGCAGACATAACGGCAGCCGGTGGCAAGGCAGTCGCCATCCAGGCAGACGTTTCCAACGCCGACGACATCTCGAGCCTCTTCGAGGAAGTCAGCGCGACCTACGGCGAAGTGGATATTCTCGTCAATAACGCTGGCGTTTTCGAGTATGCGCCGCTCGAAGCCATAACGTCAGAGCACTTTCACCGTCAGTTCAATATCAACGTCCTCGGGTTGCTCCTGACGACACAGGAAGCAGTGAAGTTCTTCCCGGACACAGGAGGAAGCATCATCAACATCGGTTCGGTCGTCAGCAGCGTTACGCTTCCCGCCAGCGCGGTTTATGCAGGCAGCAAGGCGGCCGTGGATGTCATTACTGAAGTCCTCTCACAGGAACTTGCCCCCCGCAAGATTCGGGTCAACTCGATCAATCCCGGCATGGTCGCCACCGAAGGGTCAATCGCTTTAGGCATCATCGGTTCCGACGCCGAGCAAGAGATCATTTCGCGCACGCCGCTGGGGCGCACCGGTAAGCCTGAAGACATCGCCTCCATCGCTGTGTTTCTTGCCTCCGAAGACGCCGGCTGGCTAACCGGTGAAATCATCCGTGCTGGTGGCGGAGTACGATAATTTGTTGTCCAATGGCGCTAACAACACAGCCTGGGGTAGGGGAGAGAAGGCGAGTTTCACGAGCTGAACAACACCTGCCCTGGGCCGTTGTATTCCCTGACCTAACTGCCACACGCGCGCGGACGTCTTTGTCATCAGTCTCAACCAGTATCAATCTGATGTCACAAGAGCCCAAAAACAGCCAAGTTTTGGGAAACTGGCATAGTCACTGAGAAATGGCTGATTGCCTCTGATCCCGCTAACTCAGCGGGAATGCGGGTTCCAGAATTGGTGGAGCCGAACGGGATCGAACCGTCGACCTCTTGAATGCCATTCAAGCGCTCTTCCAACTGAGCTACGGCCCCAAAAAGAAAGCGGGCAGTGAAACCCGCCCTTTGCAGATCGTCAACCGAAAACCTGCTCAAGTTCCAAAATCTTTCTCGCAGCTAAATTAGCGACAAGTCGACCTTCACGACAACCTTGCGAATCGTTCCTGCGGTATCCGCGGCGCCCTTCGGCCGGTGGGCGTCAGCAGGAAAGAAGACTGCAAAGAGCTTGTCGCGCAGCACTACGGGCAAGGGCGCCGCCGCGGGACTCCAGAGCTGCAGGTCACGATCTTCATCATAAGCCTGGGCTAGTTCCAGCTGGCTGGTGTTCCACCAGTCGATCAGCTCTGCGCCTTCGGCCACATGTTGCACATCCACGTACCGACGATGCGTTTCGACAATGCGTCCCGCGTCCCCATGGATTGTCTCGTATGCTTGCACCAGTGCAAAAATCCGGTCGCCATCCAGGTCGTGTCGTCCTTCTGGCGCTGTAGCCCCATGTTGCCTGAGCCAGTTTACAGCTATTGCCAGTCCGCGGCTCTGGCTTAGGAGTGCTGGCAGAGAGTCGTTAGTCAATGAGTCGATTATCACGGGGCAATATCGTCCTTCCTGTGTGGCTCGCCGTCAACCGCTTCGCGCCTGCCGTATCTTTTCCAGTAGTTCGCGTAGCGCCTCCGTATCGCTGATTCCCCTTTCGCTGGCGATCTGCCGCGCGCGCTTGATCAGCTGCGGAGCCATCCTCAAGGCCTGCTCTGTCTCCGCCCCCATCTGCATCAGCAGCTTTTCAAGGCTCTGTTCCAAATGCTCGTTGTTCTCCATTGTCGATCTTCTTCTTACTAAAGACTCCTTCAAACACCCAATAAGCGTCTCTTGCGTTGACCCTGCGCCGTCCTAGGCTACACGATGACTTCTTTTACGCAATGGCCACCCAAAATCCCGATTACGATCCCGCTGCCGTAGAGAGTCGCTGGCAGACATACTGGGAACAGAATCGCACGTTCGTTGCGAAGGACTTTGACCCTCGTCCCAAGTACTTCGCCATGGCGATGTATCCCTATCCCAGCGGGCATGGTCTCCACATGGGCCATAGCGAGAACTACACCGCCACAGACGTGGTCTCCCGCTACAAGCGCGCCCGTGGGTTCAATGTCCTCCAGCCCATGGGGTGGGACGCCTTTGGTCTGCCTACCGAGCAGACAGCTGTGCAAACCGGCGTTCATCCGCGGGAGGTTACGCGTCGGAACGTCCAGACTTTTACAGACCAGCTCAACCGGCATGGCTTCGCCATTGACTGGACCCGTGAGATTAACACAACCGATCCCGGCTACGTAAAATGGACGCAGTGGATCTTCCTCCAGCTCTTCAAGCACGGCCTTGCCTATGTCGATGAGCGTCCCGTTTGGTGGTGCGAGGCTCTGGGCACCGTTCTGGCAAATGAGGAAGTCATCGACGGCCGCTCCGAGCGCGGTAGCCATCCCGTGGAGCGCCGCGCGCTGCGGCAGTGGGTGCTGCGCATCACCGCCTATGCGGACAAGCTTCTGAAGCGACTGGACAATGTCGACTGGCCGGAGGCGACAAAAGCCAAGCAGCGTAACTGGATTGGTCGCAGCGAGGGCGCCTCGATCCGTTTCGATCTTGACGGGCTTGATGAGTCTCTCACCGTCTTTACCACGCGTCCGGACACCCTCTATGGCGCCACCTACATGGTGCTTGCGCCAGAACATCCGCTCGTCAACAAGCTCACGACAGACAGCCAGCGCGCGCAGGTGGCAGACTACATTCGCGCCGCGGCAAACAAGAGTGATCTCGAGCGAACAGATCTCGCAAAGGACAAGACCGGAGTCTTTACAGGCAGCTACGCAATCAATCCCGCCACCGGCGACAGGATCCCGGTGTGGGTGGCAGACTACGTGGTCATGGGCTACGGTACAGGCGCCATCATGGCTGTCCCTGCGCATGACCAGCGCGACTTCGAGTTCGCCAAGAAGTTCAATCTGCCAATTGTCCAGGTAATCGAGCCCCCCGAGGATCATTCGCTCGATAAAGAGGCTTACGCCGGCGACGGTCGCATTATTAACTCTGGCGAGTGCAATGGTCTTTCCGTTGAAGAAGCCAAGAAGAAGATCGTCCAGAGCCTAGAGCAGCAGGGTAGGGGATCCTTCTCCGTGAACTACAAGCTCCGCGACTGGCTCTTCTCCCGTCAGCGCTACTGGGGCGAACCGTTCCCCATTGTTTGGGTCTCGGAGAGCGATTACGCCAAGGCTGCAGGCGAGGTGCGCGAGTTTCTGCCAAAGGAGCCTGTAACGTACAAGCAGAACGGCGAGACGCTTTACGCGATGCCGGTTCCACCATCGCAGCTTCCGCTCAAGCTGCCTGAGACAGATAATTTCCAGCCTGCCGGTAATGGCGAGAGCGCGCTGGCTCGCGAAACAGACTGGGTCAATATTTGGTACAACCTCGAAACCGGCGAAGGATTACCTTCATCCGCCGAGCGCCCATCCTCGGGACCTTGGGTCTCCGCCCGGCGTGAGACGAATACGATGCCTCAGTGGGCGGGCTCGTGCTGGTATCATCTGCGCTATATCGATCCCAGCAACGACGACCACCTCGTCGACCCACAGAAGAACAGCTATTGGGGCAGCCCTGATTATTATTTGGGCGGACCAGAGCACGCGGTGCTTCACCTGCTCTACGCCCCATTCTGGCACCTCTTCCTTTACGACATCGGCGCCATCACCACCCCCGAGCCATACCCAAAGCTCGTTCACCAGGGCATGATACTTGGCGGTAATGGCGAGAAGATGTCCAAGAGCCGTGGAAATGTCGTAAATCCAGACTCCATCATCAGCGAGTATGGCGCCGACGCTCTCAGGCTCTACCTCATGTTCATGGGCCCTCTCGAGGATGACAAGCCCTGGAACGACAAGGGCATCGAAGGCGTCATCCGCTTCCTGCGCCGCATCTGGCGTGAAGTTGTCGATCGCGAAGGCGGCCTGAACTCCAAAGTGCGAAACGACGCCAACGAGTCCAAAGACCTACAGCGCGCTATCCACGAGACAATCCGCAAGGTCACCGAAGACTACGAGCGCGGCCGCTACAACACAGCCATCTCGCAGATGATGATCGGCCTCAATGCCATTCAAAAAGCGGACCAAGTAAGCACCGAGTCCATCAAGTCTTTCCTCAAGCTCCTGGCGCCGCTCGCCCCTCACATCTGCGAGGAACTCTGGGAGCGCCTCGGCGGAACAGGCTCCATCGTCGACGCCGGTTGGCCAGAATACGATGAAAAGCTCCTCCAGGTAGACGAAGTAGCCCTCGGCATACTCATCAACGGCAAGCCCCGCGGCGAAGTCCTCACCTCCCGCGAAGCCAGCCAAGACGCCGTCCTCCGCCTCGCCATGGAGAACGAAAAGGTAAAGCCCCACCTCGAAGGCAAAACCATCCGCAAAGTCATCTACGTCCCCGGCAAAATCCTCAACATCGTAGCCAATTAACTAGCAACCGCACCTTCAACAAGGGGTGCGGTGTAGGTTTAGCTCGCCCCGGATTCGCTCTTCGGCTCAGGCGTAAGCAGGCCAATCTTTGCTGCATGCATAGCTGCCTCCGCCCGCGAACCAATACCCAGCTTGCGATAAATCGACTTTACGTGGGTGGCTATGGTGCTTTCGGCTACGCTTAAAGCACATGCCGCGTCCTGTATTCGGAAGCCACGGGCAATAAGACCAAGCACTTCCACCTCTCGTGGTGTTAGCTTGCACTCGGCTTCTATGCACGGCCCGGTGAAACGAAAATGATCCATGATCCTGCGTGCAACCGTGGGAGACAGGGCAGGCACTCCTTCTGCAAGTTGCTTCAGTTGCTTCACGAGGACCGCCTTCTCCTGTTCTTTTAGCAGGTAACCGTCAGCTCCGGCTGTCAGCGCTGAAACAATGTGAAAGTCCTCGCCCATGATTGTAGTTACCACACAGAGGGTGTCGCAGTTTCCGGCCTTCACCTTGCGCAGGACCTCCAATCCGGAGCCATCAGGTAAGTTCAGATCGATTAGCGCCAAATCATACGTGCAACTGCTTACAAGTTTTACTCCTTCTCGCTGATTAGCTCCCTCATCGACTCTGCTGGACGGAAAAGCCTCTTGCGCAAGTTCCCGCAGCCACTTTCTTGTCCTACTCTCATCTTCAACGATTAAGATCCTGCGCATAGTCCTCCTGTGGTTTGCTGATCGGCAATAGAACACTTACATGTGTCCCACGTTTTCCTCGGTTCGGGCCGATCGTTAGTGTCCCGCCTAGTTGGGCCACCCGGGCGCGCATGTTCACAAGCCCGTGTCCCTTATTCGTCTTTGAGGGTTCGAAGCCTACTCCGTCATCCAAAACCTCAACGCCCAGGGTTCCTTCGTGAAGTTGTAAGCGCACATCCACTCGAGTAGCGGATGCGTGTTTTAGAATATTCCCCGTAGCTTCTCTGAGTAGTGGTCGGATTGCGTAGGCGAGACTGTCTGGTAATTTCACCTCATCCGTTTCCACATCTACTTCCCAATGAAGATCTACGCCACATGAATCCAGACGCTCTCCAAGCTCAAAACGAAGCTCTGCTAACGAATCTTGTATGCTGCTCTGGGGGCTGGAAGCGTCATTGATGATGCTCCTCAGGTCGTTTAGCATCTCTCGCAACAGCTCATTGCGGCGCTCGCCATCCTGACTGTGCAAGGCGCCTAGAATTTGAGATCCCAAATTGTCATGAATATCACGGGCGATTCTTTTTCGCTCAACCTCTACCCCACGTTCATACGCAGTCCTGCTGCTGATCACGTGCTCTAGCATTTCAACAAGTTCCTTAGCGCTACCGAGATCGCGATAGGTGAAGAGTGATCTGCCGCCCCTTGCGTATTCAAGCCGCAATCCTCTCATTCCTCGGACTTCCGGAATAACGAGCGCAAGCCCATCATCTTTCAATTCCGGCTCCTTTTCGCTGTTCTTGTCAAAGGAGGTTCGAAGCGGGTCGAAACATTCCACTAGGCATTTTTGCCACAGCCGGTCCCGTTCTTGTAGGGTGGAGGCCAAACCGACATAAAGAACCCGCTTAAATGCATGTCTTCTGTCTATTCGAGATACACCCATTAGGCGACCGGACAGGTAGCCCCTCAATGGTAGCCAGATCAGCCCGCAAATTACCAGAGAGAGGCTCAAGGATAGTCCAGCGGACCAGTGCAACTTTAGCACAAAAAGTAGGTCCAGGCTTACCAGGACCATCAATGCACCCATCCATGTTACCACCCTGAGCCACCATTCATCCAGGCCAAACAAGCGGAACCGCAGGATGCCGAATGCAAGTCCTCCATACACGAGCAGGAATAGTAAGAACCCAAATCCTTGGACGGCGGATGTATCCACCCCAAACATTTGGGGCAGCAAGATGAGCAGGCAGAAAAGGCCGCTGCCGAGTAACCATGAAAGCAGGAACCAGCGTAAAGCCGCTCGTCCTATCGGGTCCCGCCGCGTTTTGCGCCACTGTACCCAAGCCAGAAGAAATGTGATCCCCAGATACACCATTACCAGTAAACGCCGCGCCAGCGTCATCGACTCCATCACACCCATTTGTTGAGCCGCAAACCACAAGATCTGAACGACCACAACAGAGACCCCTAACCAGGCTGTAGCCAGCCTCTTCGGATAGCACAATAATAGCGCTACCATTGTGCCGGCAAAAACGCTTCCTCCCAGGAAGTTTAAGTCGCTGAGCCACCGAAATGTTGCCTCAGGCAGGGCAAGCTCCCGAGTCGTGTAAACTCCAGCAAGAGGCGCAAACACAAGCGTGCTCCAACCACTTAGGAGCAGATATCTTGCGGCCGCTTCTCGGGGACGAAATACCCACACTCCCGCCGCGATAATCCAGGCAAATAAGCCGACTGCCACTTGCGCCCAGAACTCAACGGGAAGGGAGCCCAAGGGGCGTCCGTTCTCAGGCCGCACTTCCCAGACCTCTCCATCTTTACCATGCACTTGCACCGTGGGAGTCCTCAGTATCTCAGCGATCATTCCTTGTCGGGCCAAGAACGATTCGTAGTTCTCATAGCTGCCCATGGCTCCATCGGGTTCTGTCACGAAATCCTCGGCAGAAAAGGTGATTCTCTTGCCGTCGCTTGAGAGACCAACGATCGCGGATCCTGCCGGTATGTCTGCAGTGGGTCCTTCAGATTTCAACACCACTGCGTCCCCACCTTTGTAGCGAACCTCCATGCCCATCCACGGTTGTCCCAGTGCGATCATAAGCGCGGCCGCGATCACACCTAGGCCCAAAGCTATAGCGGTTCCCAGCATCCTTCCAGGAAGGGACGTCACGGATCTCATGTCGTAGGCTCTAACTCGTTATCGGTTAACATAATGACGGTACCCGATTACGGGAAATCGGGATTGCTTCGCAAGAGTTTTAGCCCTTCTCCCGCTTCCTTCTTAAGAATCCAGATCCCCCGAACAGGGGATACCAATCCTTGATTCTTCAAGTTATTATGCCGCTTATGAGAGTTGCTAATGCACTGGTATCTGCTGTGTTTGCGCTGTTTTTGTACACTGTATCAACAGTGGCGCAGGAGCCTCCTTGGACACTCCAGACGGGAGAGCCAATAGATGGCTTTACAAATCCTGTTTTCTTTGGAGGTAAGGCTGCTTTCCTCACCGGCATTAAGGATGGCTACACACCAACCGTCGTTGCTGAAACCGATGGTGCTTCTCTCCACCAGGTTGCCACTTTTGCGACTCCTCATCCAGGAGATCCCAGCCAGTTTCTCACTGCCTTCTATAACTTGGCCGGCGGTCAGGATTTTCTTTACTTCACCGGCAACAGTAATCGTGCGTTCAATGGTTCCTACGGTCTTTTTCGTTATGATGGGAATGAGATTATTGCTCTGGTTCCAGACGCCAGTGCGCTTCCTCCAGAGAACGGCTTCACGGGTTTAGCGGGCTTGAAGGCTGGTGGGGGGAAGGCCGTCTTCTCCGTTCGTCAGGGACAGACATATGAAGCCTACTACCTTCATGATGGTGAGCAGCTCACGCTCATTGCAGACTCCAATACGACAGTGGATGAAGGATCCGGAGGCCTTCTGGAACTTCCTACTGTTGGAGCAGGTATATCTGCAAACGGTGAGCACATCATAATTCGCGTGAAGACCGCACTAGCCCCGGCCGTTGGCAAACCAGATGAGTTTACCATCTACCGCTTCGTGGGCGGAGGCCTACAGGCAGTTGCTCAGATTGGAGACGATATAGGCAACGGCTTCAGCATTTCCAACATCACATCACAACCCATCGTTTTGAATGACGGTTCTATTCTGCTCAATGTTCACACTGTTCCGGCTGGGCAGGCGCTTGTCCATATCGCTCCTGACAACGCCCGCTCCATTCTTGAGCTTCCAGATCTCGGCGAAGGAAACATGGCTTCGCTATCGGGCGTATCAGCAGGGGCGGATGACGGTGTTTACATTTACGGCCAGCTCATGGTTTACGGCCCCACCTATAACATCCTGGAAAAGAAAGCTGTACGCTATACAGCCGATGGAGCGTTCCAGGACCTGTTCTCCATCCCGTTCGAAGCCGATGGTGACAACTGGGGCGAGTCACACTTCCAGTTCGTTGCGGCTACTGAAGAGGGGTACCTCGCGATCGCGCGAAATCCAGACGGTGAAGAAAGGGTTTTCACAAATATCGAAGCCTTGGCCTCTTCTACAGGGTCCACCCCGAGAGGCTCCCCATGGATCGACTACGAGTCGGTTGAAGGATGGAAGGGCTCTTTGTCAATCGGGTGGATCTTCGATGGAGAATTTCCATACGTATACAGCGACACTCTGCAAAGCTGGACCTACATTTCTGGCAGCTCGCTGGAGGGATTTCATCTATACAACTTTCAGGACCAAAGCTGGTACTGGGTCGTTGAGTCCTTCAACGGCTGGGCCTACCGCTATAGTGGTGGAACCGTTGACCCAGGTTGGGTCCTTTTCAAATAAGCTTTTGCCAGGGCAGGGATAAAGTAACGATACTCCAGTATCTCGCTTCGCATGTCGCTACACCCCTCGCAGTTACTTCGGGAATTGCGAGGGGTTCTTTTTGTTATGTCCTCATTCCCTGTTCCTTCCAGCATTTGGCTCCCTCGCGCAACGCTCCTAACCCGAGAAGTTCATCGTCCCGCCGCAACGACCTCGATTCAGTTTCCACCGACATCCTCTGTTCTGTACGGCTCCAGGTTGACACCCAGAGCCAGGAGTGTGATCAGCAACGTCACGACAACAACAGTCCCTGCTCCGAGAAGCAACTTGTACTACGTCGCGAGCCTTATGGTGCATCAGGAAAGCCTGTAGGCTGTTGCTGGGTCCTATTCTCACGCGGCACTCGGCAGGTGCGCCCTGCCGGGCGCACACACAAAA
>CAYSHY010000062.1:0-22172 GCA_964430955.1 uncultured Puniceicoccaceae bacterium
ATGCTGGCCTCCGAGATCCAGCAATTGGCTATTGAACAGATACGTGTGGATCGCCCGCTCGAGGCTGATCCGCTTGGCGGGCGTTTCAACGATCCGCAGGTTCAGGCCCAGGCTGTCTCGCGCACACTGACGCAGCTTTTTCAACGCCGCCTCTTGCTCAAGCAGCGCGTGTTCATGGATGAACAGGAAGTTCCGGTTTCCCACGGCCACCACGTCATTATGAAATGCCCCCTCGTCGATGGCCGCCGGGTTCTGCTGCAGGAAGAGTGAGTGCTGTGGGCGGACCTGATTTAGCCGGGCGACCGCCTGCGAGGCCTCGAGTGTTTGCCGCGCAACAAATTTCTTGGGCGCCGGCTGTGTGCGATCCTGCTCGGTCCTGCCATACACGAATACGTGGAGCCCTGGCTGATCATGTCTCTTGCAAAGACGTGTATGATTGGCTGCGCCCTCGTCGCTCATCGCAACCCCTCCGGGCACGGGGCCATGGGGGGCGAATAATGCCTCATCCCTGAAGATCGCTCGTAACAGCCTGCTGCTTTCAATTGCCTCGATGGCACGGTGCAGCTTCGACTCCAGGTTTGCCACTGTGAAGTGACAGCGATTGTCCATGGTATCGCACGATGGCGCCACTGTTGCCGCGTTTGCTGTCCACATGCTCGAGGATGAGCTGCATGCTGCGGCGATGAATGGGGCCTGCCGCCATGCACCCTCAATTGCTTTTGCCGGCGGCCCCGTAAATCCGAAACTATGCAGCGCGCGCATGGAAGGCCGCTCCTGGGGCGGGATCAATGCCTGCGCGTAACCCAGCTCATGGAGCATCCGCATCTTGGCAAGGCCCTGTAGCGCGGCGGCTCGTGGATGAGAGATCGAGTTCCGGTGCTTCATCGATGCCAGATTGCCCTCGGAAAGCCCGGCATAGTTGTGCGTCGGCCCCACAAGCCCGTCAAAACTCACCTCCCGGTACTTGCTCATTGATTTCCACCGCCTCCGCATCGCTAACAGACACTGGTCCATAACTCAACCCAGCTATGCACTCACCGTTTGCACCCCGGCCTCATCAAGGGACCATCCGAAGAGTGGTGGTGCTACCGGGCAGTCTGGCGGCGTTGGACCGATTCGATGCTCTCGATATAACGCTGGATGGATGGCCGGGGTTGAAGCTGTTGGGCTATTCGTAGGTGGTCGAGCGCTGCCTGCCAATTGTTTCGATCTACTTCAAGGCGGGCATAGGCGATATGCGCGTCGACTTTGTGATCGGGTAGGGCGATGGCTCGCTCAAGCTGGACAATCGCCATCGGGATGTCTCCAGCTTGCTGGTAGAGCTCGGAAAGAAGGATGAGCGCGCGCCCGTTCAAGGGGTTCCGCTCGGTGAGGTCTTTCAGCAGCGTTTGAGCGGCTTCTGGCGATCCGAGCTCAAGATGGATACGTGCTTCAGCTAATTTCAGATTCTCAGCGTCTTCTTTGGAGAGATTCTCGGAGAAAGAGGGCTTCAATAGATTGATGATACGTTGTGCATCTGCAATCAGCCCCCGGTCGATAAGGTGTCCCACTGCCCTCAAGGCGCGAGAGACTTCCTTCGAACCAAAATTGGCGTCCTTGATGGCTGACTCATAGTGCAGGAGTGCGAGGCGGTGATTGTCCTCTCGCAAGTGTAAGTCGCCCAGCATGAATCGACTTTCTGTCGATCCGATGCCGAGGGAATGGACAATCTCCAGATTGTTTATTGCGTCTGCGTGCTGGCCCATTTGCAGGAAGATGTTGGCCTGGAGCAACCAGTAATCTGCATCTTCAGGGCGTTCTGCGATCAGTTCATTCAGGAGTGCTGATGCTTGAGCGTATTCTCCTGTCTCCATTAGGCAATGGGCTTCACCGCGACGGAAGTCGATGCCATCTGGCTTGAACATGCGAGCCATTCGGTATGCGCTTAGGGCGCTGTGGTATTTCCTCTCGCTCAGGTAGGCGTAGCCTAACAGCCCATAGCTCTGTGCGTCACCCCCTCCCAGCGTGATTACCTTCAGCCAGGTATTGATTGCTTCACTAAAGCGGGCGTTCTGGATCTGTATCAGTCCGAGTGTGCGATAAGCGCGGCGGAAGTCAGGGAAGTCCTTGATCGCAGCTAGTAGCTCTTGCTCCGCCTCATCGAGGTTGCCCAGCTCGTAATGAAGGTTGCCCAGCAGGAAGCGGAATGCCGGGTTACTTTCAGAACCCAAAGCTGCCTGCACTTCCCGAATCGCCCTCTGCGGATCTTCAACCAGGTATGGTCGGATGCTCTCATACAATACCCGATCCTCCGGCCTGAAGCTGGGCTCAATTTCTGAGTTAACACCGTAGCTGGCAAGGAACCGCTCGCGAAACTCCGGCGACGACGGATCGCTGTCTGTGAGCTGGAAAGGCGACTGTGCCAGCACTGGAGGCGTCGCGTTGTAGAGAAGCACAAGAGCCAAGGCATTGCGTAGGATGGCGCGTATGAAAGCTACAGGAGAGGATGTCATGACGTGTCTAGTTTTGCAGGACCAAGGGGAAGTGGCCGCGAACAGTCGCTGGTCGGCCATCCACGATTGGTATGCTGAACCGCGCTTGGGAAATGATCTGCCGGGCTACTGCTTCCAACTCGTAGTCGGTCGATGAAATAATGCGATGAAACCGGGCCTGTCCGTCGGGCAGGATCTCAATGTCAACAATGACCTTTCCTTCCGTGACTCCGCGACGGGCTAATTGCTGGGGAAATCGGAATCTTGGCGTGCTGATGAGTCGTGGTGTCTCATTCAGGTCATCAAAGGTAAAGTAGCTTTGAACTGCTTCAAGGCCCTGTCCCTGAAAGCTGAATTCAACAGGCGCCACCCCCATTGCGATCGCTTCTCCGGCTCCGGGGCTGAGTTTGAGATCGAGCAACGGCGTCTCCACTGGCGGGGTTTCCGCCGGCATTTGAGGCGCGACCAGTTGCGGTTCAGGCGCCGGCTGCTCTAGCGGAGGTGGGGGAGGAGGCTCGGGCGCAGGTAAGATGATGCTGGTCTCGCGAACGAGCAGATCGGGTTCTGGAGCAGAGTCCAACATTTGCGTGAGCGGAATCAGCAGGAACAGGATGACGGCTAAAAAACCTGCGCCTCCGAATGCAATCATCGGGCTCCATTTCCACCCCGGCTCTGGCAATTGTCTCTTCATCTCCACTACCGGCGCGTTGCAAGATTGACGATCTTGGCGCCCCCCAGAAGCGCCGCATCATGAACCTGCGTATAGAGTTCGATCGAGACACTCTTATCGACCTGCAGGATGACGGGCATGTCGTCCCGCTTCAGTAGGCTTTGCACCGTGCCGCGGACGCCGTTAACACCGATTTCACGCCCTCCGTAATAGACGCGACCGTCTTCTGTGATCGCTATCAGGATTGAGTTCTTTTCCAGCTCGGATGCCGAGTTCGCCTGCGGTCGTTCTACCTCCACGCCGGTTTCGTCCACAAAGACAGTGGTGACGATGAAGAAAATCAGCAGAATGAAAACAATGTCGATCAGCGGAGAGATGTTGATCTCGCTGCTGCTTGCGTCACTCGCGTACAAGAGTTTTCGCTGCTTCACGGTTATCGACTATGGATTGTGCGACCTCGCGGAATCGGGCAGCCAGCGCGAAGCACGAGGCGCACGTTGTAGCGTTCCAATCGGGAAATCGCCAGGACCAGTGCATTCCGACGGTGAATGATGAGTGACAGTATCACCATCGCAGGGATGGAGATGATCAAGCCGGCCTGAGTTGTGATCAGTGCCTCCGAGATTCCACTGACTATACTTTGAAAGCGGCTGCCAATCGTTCCGATCATCCCCGAGAACGTCGACAGCATGCCGGTAACGGTTCCCAGAAGACCAATCAACGGTCCAGCTGTGATGATGATCGCCAGGAACCTGATTCGTCGATCCACGTATGGAACGTATTCGTTGCGAACTTCCACGAAGTGCCTGCGGATGTCCTCGGCGCTCATCGTATCGAAGCAAATCAGCTGCCGTGCTTTCTTGATGTATTCATCCTGTGCCATAGCGAGTTCCTCGGGGCTTCGCTGATGAATTCGCCCGCGAAGGAGGAAGTGGAACTGCAGGTGGCAAAAGAGGTTCAGCGCGGTCGCATAAATAAAAACCGTAAGCATGAGCAGCGGGATCATCAGCCATCCGCCGCTTATCCAGATGTCGACAGCGGTGTGAATCATGGCTCGCTTCCCAGTACGTTCGAACGACGACGGGCCAACCCGTTAACCACCATGATTGCAGTCTTCTCCAGTCTGGCCATGATCCCGGCCACTTTCCGGGAAAGCAAGGCGTGGAGGACCAGCGCAGGAATGGCAAGGATCAGGCCCAGTTCAGTGGTGATCAGAGCCTCGGAGATACCCGAGATCAGGGGTCGTGGATCGCCAGCGCCGTAAATTGTCATCAACTGAAAGGTTTTGATAATCCCGGTTACCGTTCCGAGCAGACCCAGCAGGGGAGCAGCGGCGGCTGTAACAGCGATCACGTTGAGGTAGCGCTCCAGCTTCGGCTGGGTTGTGAGCATCGATTCATACATTACTTCCTCAACCATCTCCGTGGACTCATCAGAGTGATCCACTGCTGCAATGAGCATCTCTCGCGATAGCCTGGGCTGGGCCTTGGCTAGAGCTGCCGCCGAGGTCCGATCGCCGTTTCGCAGATCCTGTACGATGCTGTGAATCGCCATTGAGTCAGGATGCCGTATCGAGAACACCTGCACCGACTTGATGAGCGCCACAACTGTGGCCACGAGGGCGAACAAGAGAATCGGATAGACCCAAATTCCGCCCTTCACAAGGTGCTCCGTTAGCGTGTCTCGAACAGACTCCAGGGCGAGGGCGTCTCCCAGACTTAGGTCCATTGGCGTGGAGGCGCTTCCGTTTTCCGCCAATGCAACGATTGCACGGGTTTCGGTCGAGCCCAATGCATGCACCTGAGCCTGCAATCCTCGGGTAGTTTCCACCACTCCGGCAACATCCTTCCCTCGTGAGACAAAGTAGAGCATGGGTCCCAACTGAAGGAACTCTCCTTCCTGTGCGTAACCATCCTGGGCGAGCGCCTTGCCGGCGTAGCGCTTGCCTCCCAGAAGAGAGCTTGCATGCTCCAGCGAGTCTTCAATCAGTGCGAGCGCATGGTCTAGCTTCTCTTCGTCGGTTGCGTCTGGTTGGTCGAGAAAGATATTGAACTCTCGGATCGCTTCTCCTTCCACGCCGCGCTCACCTACGCTCAGGGAGGCTTCATAATCTGCTATGTAGTTGGGAATGGTTGTGCGCCAGACAAAATCCAGCTCTCGCTGCCGTGCGTCCACCCGCTTGCGCAACTCATTCAGTTCCAAGCTACTTTCATCGCGCAATCGATGAGCCAGGTTCAGTTCCCGTTCCTTCTCGATCGTTGCTGCCTCCAGTTCAGTGAGTTCACGCAGCAGCGGCAGTTGCTCGACCTGGATTGCTTCACGCTGTTCGTGGAGTCGCTTCAATGCGTCAGCAAGTCTTTCCTCGTGGTCCTGCCTTACATTGCTTAGCGTCTGGGCACTGGCGGTTGTAGCCGTCAGCAGTGCAAGGATGGCGACTACTTTGTTCACTTGGTCTCCTCCTTTGTGAAACTTACTGGCAAGTAAATCCACTCGGGATTAGAGGACTTTCCCGCTTCTACGAGCGCAATGCTCTCCCTGATTGCTTGAGTCAGCTCTGGCTGCGATTGCCATTTCCATCCGTCAGCGCCAGGGATGCCAACACCTGCATCATCCGGGGCAAGGTAGTACGCCTGCCCGAGTCCGATCCATAGGGTTTTTACCGCTGCTTCGCGTCCGCTTCCCGGCACTTCCCTTAAACTCTCGGTGGCAGTTACGCGATTGTTAAACTCCCGAATTCCCGCCACGATTTGCGTAACCACCTGCATACGCTCACCGATGCCCATCGGGCTATCTGAGGATCCTTGGGGAAGGCGTTTGAAGAGTGGCGCCAGTTCATCCTGGAGAGGCTCCGGCAACTGCTGTCTTAGTTTGCCTATTTCAGGTTCAACTCGGGTTAGAAACTTGAGTACCTGCTCTCCTTGAGCCTTCAGCTTGTCCTCTTTCTCCAGAAGCTCTTTACGTTCCAAATCGCTGCGTGACGATGCTGCGGCCGCTTCCTCGATACTCTTGTCCAGCTGCTCGAGATGCTTCGACCGAATTCTAATCAAGTCCTGAAGCAGTACCTTTTTTGACTCCCACTCTGTAGCCTCCAGAGAGATAGTCTTCTCTGCGTTTACCCATTCGCGTGTGGTTGTTCGCGCCTCCTCCAAATCGGATGGACTGCCAAACAATCCACTTTGGGCGAGCAGGATGCAGGCGGTCGGGTAGAACGCTTTTTTGATTCTCATGATCAAATTCAGTAAAAGGGAAACGCCCTGCGTCGCATTTAACGCAGGGGCTTCGAGATTTGTAGCTCTGGGAAAAGCGCGGATTTCAATTAGAATGTCAACGTGGCTGACAGCCAGAGGCGGCGTGGCTCTTCGTTGATGCGATAGCGGCTTGCATAGCTGATCGACCCGGTTGCCAGATCACTAACATAAGGAGCATAGTCCACGAAGTCGCGGTCGAAGAGGTTGTAGATCGTCGCATTGATCCGCAGTGATTCCGTGGCCTGCCATGAGCCGCCAAGGTGGAACAGGACATAGGAGCGATAGTCGCCGAGTGCAGCGCGCTCAACCTCTTGGGAACGGTAGCGCTCGCTGCGGTATTCCCCGCTGACCCAGAACGAGAGCTTTTTGGTAGTTTCCCAGCGGAGACGCGTGTTCACCATGTGTTTGGGTGTAGCGTATAGGGGCTCACCCTGGTTCTCTCCGCTCTTTTGCTCGCTCTCGGTAAATGTGTAGTTGGTCGTTAGCGTCCAGTCTTCTCCAATGAGAATTCGCGTGAAGAATTCCGCGCCCTTGGTGACGGCTTCGTCGATGTTTATCAGTTGGGCGAAGTAATCTACCTCCGGCCAATAGCCGTAATTCACGCTCCCGGGCCGATTGGGTTCGACCGCCCAAGTTGCATTCGGGACGCCGGGTCCCTGCGCAATCTTGTCCTCAAACTCGTTCCGGAAAACCGTCGCTCCTGCGCGAAACCAGCTCTCGTTGTCAAAGGTAACGCTGAGCTCTGCAGAGGTGCTTGTTTCTGGTTGAAGGGTTGGCGTGCCAATGGTGGGGCGGGTCCCTTGGCCGGTGAAACCGGTGATGCCGTCGGCGATCTGGTCAAGGCGAGGGACCTTGTAGCCTCTGCCTACGCCACCCTTAAAACTCCACTGAGGGGCGGCCCTCCACACGATGTATCCACGCGGGCTGAATTGGCTGCCAAACTGATCGTGGTGATCGTAACGCCCCCCGCCGATCACGGAAACGTTCCGGATCAGACGCCACTCATCCTCTGCGAAAAGCGCCCATTGTGTGTGCTCAAACGGGTCGGTGGCTACCCCATCGATCATCTCTGCATCCCATACCTGTCCGCCAAGCGTCACCGTATGCCGGTCAACGCTCCAGGTTCCTTTTGTGTCGAACACCCAGTTCTCATTTTCGAGAGTGCGGTCGCTGCCTGGCTCCTTGCCCGGGGTTCCTTCTGGAATCGTACGGCCTATGGTCTCCGTGGTGTTGCGCATGATGCTCGACTCCAGCTGTCCCCGCTCATAGCGCCACACATGGGCCAAGGTATACTGCTGGCGGTTGAACTCCATTTCCTCCTGGTAACCACGAATGCCAAGCGTGCCCAATTGGGCGTTGCTGTTGTCGTAGGTCTGCCAGTTGTGATCCGCGTCGAACCAGATGTCGTGATCCTCCGAGGGCACATAGCTCAGGCGCATGCCAAGCGTCGAAACCTCGCCCTTTACGGGGCTTGGTCCACGCTTGCTAACTTCCATCGGATCTCCGTTCTCGTCTGTGAACTCGAGGTCGGACGCTTTGCGGTGGAAATAGCCGCCCCGTAGGGTTAGCCCCAACTTGTCCTGCATCAATGGCCCGCTCAGGTATATTTCGCCATTGTAAGTGTCGCCAAAGTCCCGGTTCTCCTGCAGGGTGCCGCCGCCGGTGATGCTTCCGCCCCATTCGCGGTTCACCTTCCGCGTGATGATGTTTACAACCCCGCCCATTGCGTCAGAGCCATACAACGTCGACATCGGCCCGCGGATAACTTCGATCCGTTCAATTGCTGAAGGCGGTGGAAGGAAATGTGTTTCGGTGCCGCCAAAACCGTTCGGCGTGACGTTTCCTGCTACATTCTGGCGTCGGCCGTCGATCAGGATCAACGTATAGTCGCTGGGCATCCCTCGCATACTGATGCTCATCCCGCCGGTCTTCCCTTGCGAACCTCCAACATCCACTCCCTCAATGTCAGATAGTGCTTCGGCAAGGCTGTTGACGCGACGTTCCTCGAGATCCTGGCGAGTGATCACCGAGATGCTCGCTGGAGCCTCGTTGATTGACTGCTCGTATCCAGATGCAGAGATCACAACGGTGTCCAAATCCACGCGTTGCACGCTCTCTGCTTGAGCAACGGCAACGCCCGATGCCCCTGCAAGCAACCCCATGGCAAGGATGTTTCTGTTTGCGATAAAAGACGTTATCATTGAGAGAAGCTGAAAATGAGACCCAGTCTTGATCAATTGGCAAGCCTTTTTGAGACCCTGTCTCATGGTTTTTTTGCGGGCATTCACGCAGGATTTGAAATGAAACGGTGAGGCCTGATTGCTCGACAGATATGGCGGCAGGAACGACATTTAGGCCATGAGCAGGAGATTCAGGGTAGCTTTGGCGATACATGGCGGCGCTGGGGTTGTTTGCAGGGATGCCCTCAGCGAGAGAGAGCAGCTTGATTATGAACAGACAATGGAGGCGGCCCTGGCTGCAGGTTGGAAACGCCTCGAAACCTCCACTTCGCTGGATGCGGTGGAGGCAGCAGTGCGAGTTCTTGAAGACTCACCGCTGTTCAACGCCGGCCGGGGTTCAGTTTTCAATGCAGATGGTCGTCACGAGATGGATGCGGCGGTGATGTGCGGACGTACACGGAGAGCCGGCGCCGTTGCAGGAGTTCATTTTGTCCGAAATCCTGTTTCGCTTGCCCGGTCGGTGCTTGAAGACGGGCGTCATGTCTTCCTCGGGGGACATGGCGCTGAAGCATTTGCAAGGGAGAAGGGACTAGAGTTTGAGAAGGCAGAGTATTTCTTTGTCCAGCGTCGCATGGATCAACTTCTTGCCGCTCAAAAAGAGGGGAAAGTAGCGCTGGATCATGATGAGACAGACAGGAAGTTCGGTACGGTGGGCGCCGTGGCCTTGGATTCACTTGGCAACCTTGCAGCTGCAACGTCAACAGGTGGCTTGACGAACAAGAGCTTTGGCCGAATCGGCGACAGTCCAATCATTGGCGCGGGCACCTATGCAGACAACCGAAGTTGCGCAGTTTCCTGCACCGGGTTTGGCGAGGCGTTCATACGGGCAGTGGTGGGCCATGAAATCTCGACTCGCATGCGCTATCTGTCCGAATCGTTGGAACAGGCAGTTGCCGCGGCCCTTGAAGACGTAGCGGTCTGTGACGGATCTGGCGGCGTCATCGCAGTGGACAATGAGGGTAACGTATCGCTTCAGTTCAACACGCCCGGAATGTTTCGCGCATGGAGGACGCCTTTGGAATCAGCGATCCACTGCTTCGACTAACGATTCGTTGGTGAGCTGCGTTACTGGATCGGGCCGATCTGTAGTAGTTGCATGCGTGGCTCGCCAGCTTCTCGGCTTTCTGCCAGATTCAACTCGAAGATCATGGACCAGTCGTTCTGTTCGTCCAGATCTACCAGAATCTGCTCAATGCGTAGAGCGCCATCATCCAGCTCAGTCGTGACAGTGTTTGCAGCCGCTCGGGCTGCGGGATCCAGTCGGATTGCTTCGTGGGATTCGAAATACACCTCCATTGCTGCTCGCACAGCTTCAGTATGCCATGCAAATGGGCCGCGTCCTTCATTGATCTCCACATCGGGCGTCCGGACGACTGGAGGCGGCAGAGCATCGTCCTCAGGCCTTCCCGCCAGGATAGCGAGTTCAGCAGCAGCGTCCTCGTAGTAGCCAAAGGCCAGAGGCCGAAGCACGCGGAAAATCCCGCCGCGCACCAGGCGTATCAGCTCCTTCCTGTCTCGCGTGATGTCCCTCGTAATTTGCTTCGGAGGAGGCGTGTCAGAACTTTCCCGAGCGACATAATTGGGATCCCGGATTAGCTCCCATTCATCCAGGATGCTCGAGTCGATGTTTCGCACCAGCTGTTCAAAATACAGAAGCATCTCCTCGATTTCCTCGGTCCACTCGGACTCGGGAACGCTTTGCGTGAGCGTCTTGTAGACGTTTGAGAGGTGTCTTAACAACAGTCCTTCGGCGCGTTGCAGGCCATACTCCCGGATATAGTCTGCAAAACTCATATACCGGTCAAACATCTCCAGACCAATGCTCTTGGGCTGGATGTTTTCCTGTCCAACCCATGGGTGTAGGGCGGCGAACTCATTGAAGACGTTATAGATCCAGTCGCGATACGGCTTGGGGTGCTCCACATTCTGAAGTCGGTCCATGCGCTCTTCGTAGGCGACTCCCTCGGCCTTCAGCTCGGCAATGATTCGCTCCTTCTCCTTGTTGACCTGCGCCTGCAGGATCACGCCCGGATTCTCCAAAACTGCCTCTGCCAGAGCCAGTACAAGACGAGGATACTCCGGATTTTCCTTATCTAGTCTGGCAACTGTATCGACGAGAAACAGAGACAGTTGCTGGTTGAGCGAGAAGTCGTCCTGCAGCTCCACGTTTACCCGCACGGGGCTTTTGTCTCGTTCACCCCGTGGAAGAATCTCAACGATATTTCGATCCACCAGTGAACGAAATAGCTGGAAGGCGCGTCGACGGTGTTGCCGCTTGGCGGCGTCCGTATCATGGCAGCGGGAAATAATATTCTTCATTGCCCGGCAACCGTTCTCAGGACGACTTAAAACATTGAGCAGCATCCCGTGCCCAACCTGGAATGAGCTTACCAGGGGTTCGGGCGCCGAGTCGATGAGCTTGCGAAAGGTATTTTCATCCCACACAACAGCGCCTTTCTCCGGTTGCCTCTTCCGCAGCTTGCTCGCCTTCTTGGGGTTCTCTTTGGCCTTCCTTTCGATCTTGCGATTCTCAATGACGTGCTCAGGCGCTTGAGCCACCACGTAACCGATATCATCGAAACCCTTCCGACCGGCGCGCCCGGAGATCTGGTGAAAATCGCGCACTGGCACAATACGCACCTTTTCCCCGTCAAATTTGGCAAGACTCGTGAACAGGACTGTTCGTATGGGCACGTTGACGCCAACCCCAAGCGTATCGGTTCCGCAGATAACCTTTAGCTTGTTCTCCTGGGCCAGTTTCTCCACGAGGATCCGGTACTTGGGTAGCATACCCGCGTGGTGTACCCCGATCCCGTTGCGAAGATACTTTTTGATGTCTTTCCCGAACGGGCTGTTGAAGCGCACCTTCGACAGTGTCTCTGCCAACGCCGTTTTTTCCGCTGGAGTACAGAAGTTGATGCTTAAGAGATTCTGGGCAGTCTGAGTTGCCGCGCGCTGTGTGAAATGCACAGCATAAACCGGGAGACGCCCTTGCTCCTGCAGCTTGACTAACGTCTCTTCAAGCGCCTCTTCCGTGTAGGAGAAATCCAATGGCACGGGCCGTTCGGCAGACCACACCGCAATGGTTTCTTGTCCTGTCAGCTTGGTGAGCTCCGATTCAAAGAAGGCCGTATCTCCAAGCGTGGCTGAGATCAGGAGAAACTGTGCCTGTGGCAACGTCAGTAAAGGCGCCTGCCAGGCAACGCCTCGCTCACGGTCGCTATAGTAGTGAAACTCGTCCATTATCACATCGCCGACGTCTGCGTGCTCCCCATCACGCAGGGCGATGTTGGCGAGAATCTCGGCAGTGCAGCAGACGATGGGCGCACCCTGATTCACAGTAGCGTCCCCGGTCGACATGCCCACATTCTCCGGCCCAAAGTCCCGGCACAAGGAAAGGAACTTTTCGTTCACCAAGGCCTTGATCGGGGATGTGTAGTAAGAGCGTCGCCCGAGACATAGGCTACGATAGTGCATGGCGGCCGCCACCAATGACTTTCCAGAACCAGTGGGGGTTTTCAGGATGACGTTCTTGCCTTCGAGTATTTCGAGTATCGCCTCCTCCTGGGCAGGGTAGAGTTCCAGATTCTTTGCTGCCACGTAGGCAAGAAATCGCTCAAGGATCGCCTCCGCATCCGGCTTCCCATCAAGCCGCTCAAGCGGCCATTGCCTTACCCTCTCTGCCTCATTTGCTAACATCCGGCAGTCACCCTGTCGAGCAGCCTCCACAGCGTCAATTCCCCGCCTTGAGAAGGCCTATTCCGCTCGTGTGTCGACGTAGCCCTCTCCCTCTCCAAGAATTTCCCCCCAAAGGACCTTGAGTCCGAGATCTCGGTCAGTGGTGCGGCTGACCCAGCTTGTGGGCACATCTGCGTGAACGTCGAAGCGTATCCCCCAAATCGGCTCAAATGTATCTGTTCTCAGGGAGTAACGCACGTCTCCGTAGATTCGGCTTTCTCCGTGTGGGTGTGCAACCCAGCCGTCTGAGAACCAACTGAAGCGCTTGAAGTCCGCAACCACACGGGGATTCGCTCGCTCGTCGATGGGTAACGCTTCCAGCGTTATGGCATCTACGCTATCTCCTGGTTTCCACTGTGTCTTCCCAAACCACGGGGCGCGAATCCTGTCAGCGTAGAACCGACCTCCGGATTCATAGAGTGACCGCCACACCCATTGGTTTGCGAAGGTGGGAAACACCTCTCCACGCTCAACTTTGTGCCCGCGATGCTCTGCGATCGCCTGCTGCACTTCCGCTGCCCGATGACGCTGGAAGGCGCCCATGGCCATGTAGCCGGCCGCAATTATCAAGGCAATTGCCGCCGGTCGCCGGTTGCCCCAGAGCGCCGCGAGGAATACTCCCACAAGCAGCGGAATCGTGAACATCGGGTCAATGATCGATATCCAGTCCCAGGCGATCCGAACATTGGAAAACGGCCAGAGCAGCAGCGTCCCATACGTCGTACAGGCGTCAAGGACCCCATGGGTCGCATAGCCTGTGATCGAGGCAGCCAGCGTCTTACGCCATTGGTCTCTATACCGCTTCCTCAGGAAAAATGGTAGCGCGCAGATGAGACCGCCAAGCGGGATAAAGGCAAGGGCGTGTGTGAAGTGACGGTGATACTCAATCCCAAGGAGCGGATCCTCGCTACTCTTGATCAGTATGTCCAGATCGGGCGCGAGGCCTGCCGCCGCACCCACAAGCCATGCCTTGGAGAGTTTTCTCCCGAAGATGGCTTGAGCGGCGGCTGCGCCAAGGACTCCCTGTGTGACTGGATCCACTCTCCTCGCCCCCTTTTGCTGGCTCTAAAGCGCGAAGGCGTGCCAACCCCCGGAGCTTTCGTCGTAGGAGTAATACCATCCGCTGACGACGTCCGCCCAGAACCAGAAGTCGTCTGTCGAATTGTAACCCCAGAATCCGTTGGCGTTTCCTTGAGCCACCCAGATCCACTCGCCGGTTTCAGGGTCATTCTGAGAAAGCGTATAAACCCAGGGCCAGGACGCATCCCAGATCCATCCTAATCCAGCAAGCTCCTCATAGCCCTCCGCCGCATATCGCCATCCCCCTTCGTGTTTCGGAGAGTTGCCCCAAAACGTCGGATCCACAGCCGCTGAAATGGAGAAACTCATAGCATAGGTATTGTCGCCTTCTGTCGATCCATCGCCGTCCGCCGCGATACCCGCTACATAGAAGGTGATCTCACCCACATTTTCCGCAGGTGCAGCCCATTTGAATTCAAAAGTATGGGTATCATCGGAGAATGGCGCTGCCTGATGGCCGATCAGGCGTCCCTCATCAAAAACCTGTGAGTATTCGCCTGACAGCCAGCTGCCGGCGGTCGTCGAGTTATCGCCTTCTGCGCGATTTGCCATTTCAAATCCAAAGCGGATCTTTCCTTCCTCGCGCAGGATTACGCGGAGGTCGTACAAGCCGTTGGGAACATAACCCAGGCCTCCGTCCTGGAAGTCGACTTCCAGTGTGCCATCTCCCTCGCCAGTGTGGCAAATGGCGCAGGTCTGTTCCAGCGGTGGGGCGCCAGCTACGTCGAACGGTGGACGTCCTGAGCGACCTTCCACAACATTACAAAAAAGAGCCGCCATGCTCGCGCAGGCCGCAAGTGAAACGATTCGGTGACTGGGGGACAATTTCATGACAGTGTCGCGTCTATGGATTGTCCAGCAGACAATCCAGGGGTTCGATGTGCTTAGGATCAGTGAACGATCCCGCTTCTCCGACCATTGTCAGAGCGCAAGGGTATCGTTCAAGGCTGCATCATCGAAATTGGTGACGGGTCGTCCATACTAAATCGAGTCGATGAGTCTACGGTTGAGTTCTCGTGGTCCTGATCTAGACTGATACTGATGGCTCAATTAAGATCTAAATTGGCCATGGGGGTGGGATTACTCCTTGGCGGAATCGCCGAAGCATCAACGATTACCGGTCAGGTGCCATTACCTGTCGACTCAGCTTCCCCCGCTGTAATGGCCAAGCGTTACGAGCTCGTCTCAAAGGGAGGCATTCTATCTCCAATTCCTCCAGTTGCGGTTGTCTGGGCCGAACGAGCTGGAGACCACGGTGCTTCGAGACAGCAGAACCCGGAGACCGATGGTTCCTCGAAGTCACAGATTCGGCTGGCGATGGTTCAACAGGGATTGGTTTTCGATCCTGCGCTTCTTCCAGTTCAGGTCGGCACGGTTGTTGAGTTCCCAAATTTGGATGACGAATATCATAATGTCTTCTCTTATTCTCCCACGCAGCGATTCGATCTCGGGCGCTACATGCCGGAGGAGCGCCCTGTGCCTTCCCAGCGCTTTGATACTCCGGGAACGGTCATCGTGCGATGCGACATTCACGAGCATATGCGCGCAATTATTCTGGTGCTGGATTCCGTCCATTTCACAACCACCGACACAGGAGGATTCTTCAGACTTGAAAACGTTCCGTCCGGAGACTGGGTGCTCAAGGCATGGATTGATACGAACACCACTCTGGAGATGCCGTTGAAAATTGAGGAACAGGAGAACGAGATCATCGTGAACTGGAAGAGAGCAGCCCATGATCTCGATTGACGCTGTGTCAGAATGACGGGTGATGCCGGCGGGGAACGGTCATATCGTGAGGCAGGAATCACAAGAAAAGAAGAGAGACAGAGAGGCCAGGAGCATAGGTAATTTTCGACTCAAGCTCTTGTTGGCAACTGCGCTGATTGCTTCAAGCATCACATTCTGTGGAGTCGTGCTTGCCGAGCATCACCTGGCTCAGCGGAACGCGCAGGAACTCCAGATGCTTATCGAACGTGAAACGCTAGGCGCAATCAATGCCCGAACTGTTCGTCAGGCAGTGCTACAGGACATTTGTGAACGACTGTCCCGTCAGCCAAGAATTCATGCTGCGTTGGAGGACGACGCTTTAGACCTGCTCTATCCAACCGCAAAGAACGAGTTGCACCGCTTGCTGGTAGGGGCCGGGGATACACCACGCGAGGCGATAGGTCTACAAGCAGTGTTTTACCGGTTTCTTGATCAGCGGGGTAAACTGATTCTGCCTGCAGAAGGGGATGGGGCAGGATGGCTCTCCCCAGAACTGGGAAATCAATTGGAGTTGCATGCGCTCCTCGACGAGCCGCAAAAGGGATATTTTCTGCTCTCTGATCAACTCCGCATCCCGGGGGAGGAGGCGACCATTGTGGAGGTGCTCGCTACTCCAGTGGTATCAATGGTCACATTTAGGCCGATCGCCGCTCTGCTCGTTGGCTTCCCATTCATGGCGGCAGCAGAGGAGCGCGGCTTCGAAGGGATGACTGGCGTTATGTGGACCCGTTCCGGCTCGGAGAAGATTGAGGGGCCTGCTGAAAATAGCGGAGCATCTATCGCCTGGGATTCTCAGAGGAATGGGGGGCAACCACTTCTTGATGATGAAGGCTTGGAATGGTTGGAAGGTTGGTTAAACGCGCGATTGGATTTGTACGGCGGGGATTGGACGGTCAGGTCGCCTACCGCAAGATCTGCCCTGCGCATTATCGCGAGGCCACTAAACAGGGAGTCGGCCTATCCTCTGGCTTATGTTGTCTTTGTTACGTCGCTCGCGAAGTTGGATGAAACGCTCGCACGCAGCAGGGCTCAGATCATTGGTGCTGGAGCGGTTCTCTTCATGCTGGGGTTGGTATTGAGCCACTGGATTGCCTCGCGCTTTTCAAAGCCTGTCGAAGCTCTTGCAGAATTCTCACAGCGCGAGCGTATTGAGCGAGAGCAAGCAGAAGCCAGGCTGGATGCAACGGCTGAGGAGCTAAGGAGGCAGGCGCGCTTTTCGGCCGATGCCTCTCATCAGCTGAAGACGCCGGTATCGGTTATGCGCGTGGGTTTGGAGGAACTGCTAAATTACGGAAAATTGTCTAATCCGCAAAGGCAGGAGGTGCTCGCGCTTATCGGCCAGACCGATCGTCTGACACGGGTCATCGATGACCTGTTGTTGCTCTCCCGGATGGACTCTGGCCGGCTGCGCCTGACGCAGCGCCCTGAATCGCTCAGGCGTATGGTGGAAGGTTTGGTCGATGACCTGAGCCTGGTACAGGAGACGGGTGAGCTAAGGCTGGAGTTGGATGTGGATGAGAATCTATGGGTATTGGGTGACCGGGTTTATACATCTCAGATCCTTCAATGCTTGCTGGAGAATGCCTGGAAATATAACCACGCCGGGGGCCACGTGCAGATCCGGGCATGGCAGGAAGATGATTGGGTGACGTGCTCCATTGGAAACACCGGACCGGGGATCTTGCCTGAGAACCGCGAGCACATATTTGAGCGATTTCACAGGGCTTCGTCGGGAGAAAATGTGCCCGGGTACGGACTGGGACTGAACATGGCCCGTGAGCTCGCTCGCCTTCATGGGGGCGAGTTGAGGCTTGTAAACAGTAACGAAGATTGGACGGAGTTTGAATTGCTCTTGAAATCGGCCTCACTGGACGCCGGGCGGAGTGATAAGGTCCACAATGTTAATGAGCGCCCAGAGGTTTAGGATGTGCGCCAAACCCGCAGCCAGGATTCTGAAGACGGCTATGCTCTTGCAGGCATGTTCAGTCTCTGCCGACGCATTTGAATCGTTAGATATGGTTCTCGATCAGCTGGGAGATCATCTGACGTACACGCTGGGAAATGGAGACATACGGGCCAGGGTGAGCGGGCTTGCAGACCTCGAAGCCTACTTCTATGAAGATAATCCTCCCGGTCTGATCACCGACGACGGCAGTCCGTCGTGGCAAGGTCGGCTGTCGCTATTCCTGGACGTTCAGGTTGGAGAACGTGTTTACTTCTTTACGCAGACGCGAGTGGATCGGGGCTTTGATCCAGGAGCAAATTGGGATTTTAGGCTGGATGAGTACGCCATTCGTTTTAGTCCATGGACAGAGCGACGTCTGAGTATCCAGCTGGGGCAGTTTGCTACAATAGCAGGCCAGTGGACGCGCCGACATCTTTCGTGGGATAATCCGTTTATTACGGCCCCGCTATTCTATGAGCAGCCCACAAGCGCCAGTGATCGAGAGAGCTATTCAGATGGAGGACAGTATTCCTATGGATACTCAAGCAGGGGAAACCCGATAATCTGGGGTCCTGCCTATGCCAGTGGCGCCGCTGTATCCGGAGTGTGGGGACAGGTCGAGTGGGCGGCGTCCCTGACCAATGCCGCCCTCATGTCGCGACCGGAGTATTGGCCTGTAGATGAGGTCGGTTTTGACGAGCCAACATTTACGGCTCGCCTCGCATGGAGACCCGATTTGCAATGGACTTTTGGCGTCTCTGGAAGCAGGGGTGCATATCTGGGACCGGGTAGTGCATACGCGCCACCACCTGGCTTGGGAAGGGAAGATTTCGTGCAGACAGTCTGGCTCGCCGACTTCGCGTACGAGCACCGGCACTTGCAGATATGGGCGGAGTTAATCCACGCAGTCTTGGAATCTCCTTACATGGGTGAGCGTCGCGCCAATGGCTACTTCCTCGAGGTGCGCTATAAGGTAACGCCGCGTCTCTCTGTCGCCTCGAGGTGGAACCAGATATTCTTCTCGGATCAGCGACAAGAGCTTGCATACATGTTGCCTTACCACAGCTATTCACCTGCAGCGACAGAATCGATCCGATGGGGGCGCGAACAGTCGAGGATCGATCTTGCTCTTACATGGCGGTTCAACGCTCATGTGCAAGTTCAGTTGGAGGGCAACGCTTACTGGGGGGCTGACGCCCGTTCCTCGCCAACAGCTGCTATACGGTGGACGGTTCGGTTTTAGCCATAGCATTGAATGCATAGCCAAAACCGCGCACAGTTTCGATGTGCGAGGCGTCACCGGGGGTGTCGAGCTTGCGCCGAAGTCGCAAGATAAGAATCTCCAATGTCTTGGACTGGTACGCATGTGGCCTGGCCCAAATGCGCTCTACAAGCTCACTTCGCGAGAATGTCCTGCCGGGCTCACGCATGAGAATCTCAAGCAGCTCGAACTCCCGTGGGGACAGCTCAATGGTTTTTCCGTCGCGGAGAAGCACCCGGCGCACGACATCCAGCGTCAGGGGACCAGTTTCCACAAGTCGATGCTCCTGGCCAGGGACCACTCGCCGACCGATGACATTTACTCGCGCAACAAGCTCCTCCATGGCGAAGGGTTTGGTGAGGTAGTCGTCAGCGCCTGCTGTAAGACCGGCAACCCGGTCAGCGATCTCGCTGCGGCAGGTCAACATAAGCACCCTCGGACGCATTTCATGATTCCCAAGTCGGCGCATCACTTCATAACCGTCAAAACCCGGAAGGTTTATGTCGAGGACGAGCAGATCAAACCTCTGCCTAAGCGCTACTTCGACGCCACTTGGACCATCTGGAGCGACAGATACCTGATGATCGGCGCGGGTTAATGCTCGGCGTACGTGGCGAGCAAGATCTGCCTGATCTTCTATGACAAGGATTCTCATACACCGTAGGCGGTTGCTCGGCCTGTCGATTGACGCGAGCTTGCCCCTGTTGATGATTTACAAATTGTAGGGCTTCCAGCCGGTATTGTCACCTTCGTAGGAATAATACCATCCGTTTACCGCATCCCCCCAGAACCAGAAGTTGCGGCTTGCGTTGTAGCCCCAGAATCCATTAGCGCTCCCATCTTCAGAGACCCACACCCATTCTGCCACGCCTGAGGCGCCTTGGCCGGTGGTGATTATCCATGGCCAGTAATCGTCAAATATCCATCCAATGCCTGCAAGCCCGGGCGAAGCTTGCCCAGTATAACGCCAGCCCTCCATGCGTGGCGCTTCTGCCCAGAATGAGAGACTGGAGGCTGGACGAATGGTGATCATACGGGTGTAAATGTTGTCTCCCACGCCATTGATGCCGTTTCCGTTCGCCGCGTTGCCAGCAACGTAGAAAACAATATCTCCCACATTCGACGAAGGCGCCATCCACGAAACCTCGAATGTATGTCCTCCGCTGTGGAAAGGCGCGTTCCGGTGACCGATGTGCCTGCCGCTGTCATAAACCGCAGAGTCGGCGCCAGCGACCCAGGATCCAACATTCTGCGTGGGAGACGATGCTTGGCGCGAGGTAGCCGAGAATCCAAAGCGTTGTTGGGGTCCGTCCTGTAGTATGATGTTCAGGTCGTACAAGCCGTTGGGCACGTAGGTAAACGCGTTACCTGAGAATTCAACAGTAAGGCTACCCCCTCCCTGGCTTAGATGACATTCAGCACAAGTGACATTTTCAGGAGGTGCTCCGGTTCGTCCCGCCGGGGGTTGGAATGAAGTGCCGCTTGCCAACGGCGTTAACATAAGTGCACCGCCTGCCGCCAGAATTATGTACGGCAGGCGTATGCACCGGGGCACTCCAGCGGTATCAGGAAACTTCAAGGAGTAGGGTTGGGTGCAGTCTTTCATTTTGTGCATACCTAGAGTCGGAGGTTAATCGAGAGGCGAAGGTGCGTGAGGTCTTCATCGCTGCGTCGAAATTCTGGAGGTCTCCGGATATTAAGTGGCGTGTGGGCCAGCATTAGCCCCATGCTCAGGTCTTCGCTCAGCCGGTAACGGATCCCTGCTCCAAAGGACCATATGTTGCCGTCGGTCGTCAGTTTGCCTGTATCGTGGAGGCCGCCGTAATAGGCGTCGGCCTGGAACTTCAAGTCTGCATAGCTGTACATCGCCGCGATGAACAGGCTCCATCGAGGAGATAGGTAATACTCGAGCTTCCCTTCTACGCTCGCTGTTACGCTTGTGAACGTATCGTTTGACGGAAACTCGCACTGGTAAGGATTTCGGATCGGATCTGGGTCTCCGGCGATCTCCTCGGCGCATGTGAAGTCACCTTGGGCCTCGGTCCATTGCCCCATCGCCCGCAATGAAACGTCAAAGCGATCGGTCCGATACACGACGTAGTTTACCGACAATCCCGCCATATATGTCTTCAGTCGATCCACGACTTCAACTGGCGGTACAAACGTTCCGGTGACGCTCAGGCGGTCTGTTATCCCATAGTGGATGAGCGGCCGGGCGAGGAGAGGCGACTTGTTGAGGTTCTCTTCCTTCGTGCCCTGAAAGCCAATAGTGCGTTCTTCCTTCGACAGGCGCGGGATATGGATGACGTCGACCCCCAATGCGAACTGTCCTTTCTCCAGTTCTGGTGGCGGACCATCTCCTTGCATCAGTGCAACGGCCGCAAAATAGCGCATTCCCCAAGCTTCCGGACGATCGAACGCGATCGCCTCGTCCATGTGGATGTGTTCGCCATGCCCAAACAGACTGCGGGCATAGCCTGCAAACAATACAACGATCACCACAAGTGGTCTCATGGCTCAGTCTTTCTGCCGAACACGTGGAATCGTAGCTCTATGGAGTCCGCTGTCCGTATCGTGCCGCCAACGGCTGTCACCGGGGCGATGCCAAACGAGCTGGGCTTCAATTGAACTACGCCGGAAGCTTCAAGATTCCTGCTACTCGGAAAACTCAACTGCGCGGGAAAAGAAACTTCCCGGCTTACTCCCCGGATCGTTAGTTCACCGGTGATGATCCACTCCCCTGAATTTCCGGGTGCGATGCTGGTTGAGTCGAATCGAATTTCCGGGTGCGATTCGGCGTCGAGCACCCGCTCGCTTTCCATGGTTTGCTGCACCTCGGTACGTTCCTTCTTGTTCAACCCCTCGTCGATAACCTTCAGACAGCTGGCGCAGGCCTCAAACGTTAACTGGGCATTTGCGGGGGAACCCTCGTCCCAATGAAGGCGCCCATCAAACCGTGTCACTCGAATCATGTGATCATGGCCAAGGAACCCAAACACCCCCGCGCGCGGAACCCAAACCACGACCCGCGATGCTTCCCAATCCAATTCGTATTCGGCCCCGGTTACGTCCGGGCTGCACATGCACGTGGCCAGCAAACTACACAGCGCGTACCGACCGACTTTCCTCATACGAGCACTGTAGCTCGGTTCTAAACCCGTTTCCGGTCATTTTTGGTAACGATCCTGTAACCTTTGGAACTATCCCTTCCAAACGCTCTGCTGGGCAGGCGCCACTTTCCAAGGTGAGCTTGAAAATTCAGGGTGATTAATTTAGTGCCTTGTCAACAACGGGAACGCTGTATTATGTTTTTATAACTCGGTTCTATCCCGGGAATACTGTCTTAACCCCCCATAACTAAAGCTAATGAGATTACTCATGACTCGTTCTCTAGCCTTGCCTTTCGTGGCGCTAGGCTTTTTCGGAAACATAGTGAGCGCTGACTTGCTCTACTATGACGGATTCGATCAGGAACCCGGCGTCGGAACCCCTTCTGGCTGGATAGAGGAGGACCATCAGGGCACTTACCTCGGGCTTGGCGTCAGTTCCGGCTCACTTACCTACCCAAACTTTGCCGTCTCAGGCAACAAATGGGAACTCGATGACCCGCGCGGCAATGCTACCCTGATCTTTTCTGAGACTGGGCTGCAGTCTGGAGAAACGCTCTTTTTCTCGTTTTTGCTTCAGGTCGACGAATTAGGGGGACTGAGTAGCAGCCCGTCTGGGATCATCAACCTTCGTTTTCCGGG
>CAYSHY010000063.1:0-21954 GCA_964430955.1 uncultured Puniceicoccaceae bacterium
TCTCGCCTGTGCTGTTATCACCCTCAGACGACTAAAGTTTTGAAACCACCTCTAGTGTCATTCCCGGGGCCACGTAGCGTCGCAGGATAATACCATAGAGGAAGAACCGTGTCCATTACTGGCGGGTCAACCCGGTTATTATATCTGGGCACAGGGCGGTGGAGAAAAATCGCTCCCCCCGGCACGAATGTATATGTCGCTAATGCACCTCCATACTGTTGCTGCACACTTTGTCCGCTATTCAGCTCGATGAGGCTCACTGTGTTTTCGCCTGTCTCAAGGGCTAGATATTTATCCTCTCCCGATTCCAGAATGTACATTCGGTGTTGTATGTCTGGCTCCATTCCTCCCGGGACCATTACCTCGAAAATGCGCTCAGACGACTCGCCCCTGAGCCTCATTACTATAATGGGCGCCAGATAGCTTTGAGGTAGTTTGCTGGCGTACTCTGGCGCCGGGCCCGGATAATGTTTTTCTCCGAAGACCGCATAGTAAATGTCTTCCCCATCAATAGCAATGGCGACGGCCTCCAAGTCCTCCAAGGCATGCCGAATCCATCCGGATCGCGCATCCCTGCTCATGTAGAGAGCCTCCTCTGCCGTGATCAAAAAAGCGCCATTATTGAATTCAATATCCCTGATCTCCGCTGGCAGATCGCCGGGCGCAGGGGGAACAACCCAATTGTGCTGCGCACCAACAGTGACAGCGCCAAGTAGTGAGAATATTACGACGCTCGGGGGGTAGGACATGCGTTACAAACACAATCTTAGAGCGCTACTGATGCAATCGCAAGCCAATCCGCATGTAATCCCTTCTGGTTTCCGGTCGTAGGAAGCTTAATGGCAGCTGGGGCTGTTGAACGTCGTGGATCGCATGGACTACGTAAACCGGGGGAGAGCTCCAGTTAACGCCTACCTTCAGATACATGACCCCGAAACGCGCGGTGATCTGTAGGGCGCTCCCCTGCCCTAGATGAGAAGCGCCTTCAGGCGCAAGTGCACATCAGTTCTTCGGAGTTTATTCATGCGCGTGGTGGCCACCGTGTTCAATGAGGGCATGGAGACCTTCGACTGTGTGCATGTACTCCACATAAGCCTCAACAAACTCACGTCCTGCTTCGACGCTGTTCTCTGCCTCGCCAAGCTTGGCGATGGCCGTTTCGTATCGCTCTTGAAGAGTGTCCTGCAGCGTACGAGCCAGATGCTCGGCCAACTCGGCGCCCTTGCCGTTAAGTAACGCTTCATCCGCATGATGATAGAGAGGCTCGAGCGTGCCGACAGGACGCAGACCAGTGTATGCGGCGCCCTCCCCTTCCCTGTGAATACGCACAAGCGTTTCAAAAAAGTAGAGGTCGGCCAGTTCGGCGGCCTTGCCACCCATTTCGCGCACCTCGATCGCGCGCTCAAAAGCTTCACGAATCAGTGGTTCGTGAGCTGCGGGAACCCATTTCAACGTGGGAGTTACATCCTGCAACTCCAGAGCCTTGCGCGCCTCCTTTATCACTGGACCATCCAAGGAATCACAGTGGGCGAGTCCAAGCTGTGGAATCGCGGCCAAGAGCACGGCGGCGCCTGCGATGCGAAGATGTTTTATCGTAGGGAGCTTCCAGTTTTGCGTATGGTTCATAGACCTTACTGTCCCCAAATTGCGAAAAAAGGTCTTGATCCATATCAAGAGGAAATCACAAAAGCAGATTTACCAAGTTTCTGCCTAGGCAGGATGTCGGCATCTGGCAGTCAGAAGTTGATGAGCGTGTGGAGCGCATGGACTACGTAAACCGGGGGAGAGCTCCAGTAGACGCCTAAATTCAGATGCGTGCCCCACCGAAATGCGGGATGACAATAGACATGGCGTTTCGGGTGCGGATGGGGGGCTAGCGTCGGGCGGTTAAGTCGCCCCTACAGGGCTCGGAATTGGGGGATTGGGAATCCTGGGGCTGCTCCCCAGGCTGGTATAATACGCCTCTTTGAGGCTAGTTCACGATTTCAGGTCTGCCTCCTCCATTCCGTTCGCCAAGCTTTATTACAGTATTCCATCATTCCGTGCCTCCGTCACTCCCAGCACGTTTCATTGAGACTAGCTCACGGGTTTAGATCTGGATCTTGGATTCCCGGTCTTCACCCAACATTCCAGTATTCCATTTCTTCCAGCATACCACCGTTCCGCGGCTCCGCCGCCTCAGCCTATTTGGCCTTTGGCGCGGGCATCAGCTCGTCGATCCGCACCAGCTTGTAGCCTCGACTCTTGAGACCCTGCAGGATTTGAGGCATTACCTGAAGCGTTTCATTGCGCCACTCGTGGAATAGGATGATGCGAACGTCGCCCTTGGTATCGAGAAGGGGGTCGCTCAGATGAGCGAGGGCGCGCTCGAGAATAAGCTCAGCCGGGGTATTCTCAATGTCCCAATCGCGGGTGCTGGTGAAGTTAACCGAATCCGGCTGCAACAAGATCATACCCGCGTCATCAAGGATGGAGTACATGCGATCGTCGCGTTCACCGTAGGGCGGCCAATACCATAGAGGCTTGCTTCCCGCTACCTCTTCGAAGATCGGCAAGGCGCCGATGAGTTCCTCCCGAATCTGCGCATCATCCAACTGGTTTATATGAGCGTGGGTGGAACTGTGACAAATGACCTGCCAGCCATTCTCAACTGCTGACGTTACAATGCCTGGGTGCTTTCGAAGGTTCTTTCCGATGTAGGCGAAGCTACCCACAACGCCTTCCTCCTTGAAAAGCTTGATAAGGCCGGCCCCATTTTCATGGGGGCCATCGTCAAAAATGAGTGCGACCCGCTTTTCGACGGACTCGCTGGATGAAGACGCACTGTTTGCGACGGGGCCTTGAGCGTTAGTGAATGACATCGTTCCGAGTAGTATGAAGAGCGTGAATAGTGAAATCCTCATCCTCTGCAGATCATTCAAAGAACGAGTATGGACAACACTTTAGTGTGGGATCACAAGATAATCAGGTTGCCACAGCCAAAGATGCTGTCGTTACGCAACCAGATTGCGACAAAACTGCCGCAAACTGGATTTTTTATTGGAGTTCCCATCTGGGTTCCCATAGATTTTGAGCGGTCTTTACACGAAAGTCGGGCATGAGGTTTTTGCATACGGCGGACTGGCAGTTGGGTAAGCCCTATGGGCGCATCGAGGACGAAGATAAGCGTGCTGAGGCTCGACGTCAGCGTATCCGGGTTATCGATGAGCTAGCGAGGCTTGTCAGGGAAAAGGATGCGGAGTTCGTGCTCGTTGCGGGTGATCTATTCGATTCATCAAGTGTCAGTAGGTCTACAGTCTCAAACGCATGCGCCGCAATTGGGAAGATCAGTGCGCCTGTTTACGTTATTCCAGGAAACCATGATCATGGAGGCCCCGGAAGCATTTGGGAGCAGGAGTTTTTCAAGCAGGAAGCCAGTGAACTTGCGCCGAACTTACATGTACTGCTAAAACCATCCCCCATAGAGCTGGAAACCGCAGTGCTGTTTCCCTGCCCCTTGTCCCGGCGTGCTGAACCTCTAGACACCACTGCATGGTTACGGGATCGATCAGTATGGGAACCATACGGTGCGGAGAAGACCAGGATTGTCGTGGCTCACGGCGCTACGATCAACTTTGAGTCGACAAGCGACGACGAGGAACAGGGCCAACCAAGTAACCATATAGACCTCGACCGGCTCCCGATCGATGACTTTGACTACGTGGCACTGGGTGACTGGCATGGCTCCAAACAGGTTGCGAGAAAGGCCTGGTATTCCGGCGCTCCTGAGCCGGATCGGTTTCCCCGAGGCTCCGATTACGAATCTGGCAATGTCCTATTGGTGGAATCACACCGCGGACAAGCTCCAATCGTCGAGAAGCTGCCAGTGGGGAAGTTCCGTTGGCATGAGCTTACGTTTAGCATCCATGGCGAAGACGAAGTCGGTTTGCTGCGGCAGGCCGTCGAGGAGCTGATCGGAAATCGCACTGGGGAGGATCTGCTTCAACTTACACTGAACGGCAGCGTCGGCATCCGAGGACGCTCAACCCTTGACCAGCTGCTGGAGACGCTAAAATCCCGGCTTATACGGCTAAAGTTAAACGACCGGCTGCAACTCGCCCCGAGCCCGGAAGAGATACTTCAACTGCAGGAGGTCCCCCACCCCATTATCAAACGCGTGGCGGCAAAACTCATCGAGCGTTCCCAGTCTCCAATCGACGATGAAGCGATCGTGGCTCGTCGCGCCCTTCTCGAGCTGTATCTGGCCACCCCCAAGAGCTGACACCCTTCTCTCAACATGCGCCTGATTTCCGCGAAAATTTCAAACTACAGAACTCACAAGCAGCTGGCGATAGAGTTCGACCGGCAATTGACATTGATTGGCGGCCCCAATGAATCGGGGAAGAGCACGTTGGTTGAGGCGATTCACCGCTGTCTGTTCCTGAAGGCGCGTGGAAACACGCAGTGGCATCATAGCATGCGATCCCTGACTCATGGTGGCACACCGGAGGTGGAGATAACCTTTGAAGTTCGTGGCGAGACATACACGCTCATTAAGCGCTTCAGCGGCGCCAACGGCAGTGTCAGGCTTGTAGGGCCTGGAGGAAAGACGAACATGGGCGACGAAGCCGAGGCGCAACTTTCTGAGCTTCTATCGATCGAGCAGACAAGCCGGAGTAACCTCCAAAACCAGTGGGCGCATTTGTGGGTCTGGCAGGGAAGCAGTTTCGCCGATCCTGCTGCAGAAGCGATAGCCGAACATGAAAGCCTGATTCAGCGACTCCAGGATATCGGGGGAGCAGTAGCCTTACAGACTGAAATCGATTCGGCCGTGGCGAACCATTTCAAGCAGGAGAATGAGGCAACCTTCACCAATCGGGGCGAGCCGCGGAGTGGTTCTGAGCTAAAGAACGCAAGTGACAAGGTGGCAGAAGCGATGAAGCGCCTGGAAACTGCGGAATCGACACTGAGCAAGCTACGTTCGGCCAAGATCGCTTTCGAACAAGCGGAGGCAATGCTGGCACGCTTGGCGGAAGATCGGAAGTCGCTGATAACGGAGACTGCGGAGAACGAAAAGAAGCTGCGTGAACTTCAATCGCTTCGGGAAGCCGAACGTGAACAGTCAGCCCGAGCACGACAGGCAAGCGAACAATACAATGCGCTGGAGGCGGCAGAGAAACGCATCACAGAAACCAGAGTCCAAATCGAAGAACGCAAACGCAAGCTGGCGCCGGGGCAGGAAGAACTGCAGCAGCTGGAAAAGCAACTTCAACTAGCGAAGACAGAGCTAAAGGAGAAAATCGCTGCTGCAAAGGCCGCATCCGACAGGAGCGCGTTGGCAGAGGCGCGCAAGGATTACCATGAAGCCCAGGATCGTCGATTTGACCTACAGCGACAGGAAGCCGCCCTTGCTCAACGGCTGCAACAGATTGAAAAGCAGGAGTTGGCGCTGAGTGAGTTGGAAGCGTCTATCGCGGCGTTACCGAGAGTCTCCCCGGACGACGTCTCAAAGCTGAGAGTGGAGGAAGGGAACTTGCGCGCCGCCAAAGCCCGGCTGGAAGGGATGTCGACGGAGGTTGAGGTTCTTGAAGCCGAGGAGGAACTACAAGTGGATGGGGCAGTCTTCCCGGTGGGATCCAGACGAACCTTCGCGGAGACCACGGAACTCGTTTATGGCAGCTTGCGACTTCGATTAAAGCCCGGGGGCGGCGACAGTCTCCAAAAGGCACGAATCGCCGTCGAGCAAGCGCAGGAAAGACGTAATATGCTCTTGGGCGGCATGGGTGTTGCGAACCTTGAAGAAGCATCAAAGGCGGCAACGCAGCGTGCGGAGCTGGAGATCAGGCTCAAGCATGCAAAGGAATCACTAAAAGGAAGCGCTCCCCAATCGACCCGGCAGGAGTGGGAAGATCTTCGGAAGCGGCTGGAAGATCTGAACACGGATCTGGAACAACTGGCCGGCAAAGTCCCCGCAGAAGCTTGTCCTGAAAACGCTGCAGCAGCCCAGCTGGCGCTAAGACACGCCCGTGAGGCATTGACAAGCGCCCGGACTGAAGAGCAGGAGTGCAGGGCAGAGCAGGAAGTGGCGGCCAAGGCCATTACGCGCCTGGAAGCAGAAGTGTCGGCCAAGCGGCAAGAACTGGATGAAGAAAAACAGTTGCTGGCTGCTGGGCTTTCACGACTTGCCGTACTAGAGGAGACGCATGGAGACGCTACAAGCCGTCTGCTGGCCCTCGACGCAGCCAAACACGATCGGGATACAGCGGCCGGCGCTCTGAAGGCGACCCTGACGAAAATTGAATCCTTGCAGCCAGAGATTCTTGAAGCGGACAAGAAGCGTCTCTCCCGGGCGATGGAGCAGAATGATACGCAGACCACTCAATCGCGGGAACAACGCGCTGCTGCGCACGCAACACTACAGCTCGATGGATCGACTGATCCCGAGGCTGATGTAGAACTTGCCCGGGCAGAACTGGCCGCGGCCCGGGAAACGCAAAGCCGTGTGCTCCTTCGGGCGCGCTCCATCAACCTCCTTGCAAAGCTGTTTGACGAAGAGCAAATGGAGGTGGCGGAGCAGTTCTCTGCACCATTGGCGCAGCGGGTATCGGGATATTTGAAGGCAATCTACGGCGCAGAAGCCAACGCAACTTTGGAGGTCTCTAAAGATTGTGTGTCAAAGATCGAATTGAGGCGGGACAGTTCAAATGGCATCGCATTCGAGTTTGGTTCGTTGAGCATGGGAGCAAAAGAGCAGCTGGCGGCGGCCGTACGACTTGCGATTGCGGAGGTACTGGCCAACTGTCCGAAGGATTGTCTGCCGATCGTATTTGACGACGCTTTCACCAACAGCGATCCCGAGCGAATCAGGGCGCTCCAACGTATGTTGGACTATGCCGCCAGCAGGGGACTACAGGTGATTGTGCTGACGTGTAATCCATCTGATTACTCTGCGCTTGGCGCCCGAACCACAATTCTGAGTCCATCTGCGGCGCAGGCTATAAGCAGCGTGACCCAAGACATTTCCATCACTTCTGGTGTGACGGGAAATGCCGAACCTGAAGTCCTTCTCGAAGTTCTGGAGTCCATGGGCGGTCAGGCTGGCAATCAGAAGTTGCGAGAGGCGCTCAACTGGGACGAAGCCACCTACGAGCGAGTCAGGGATATGCTCGTTTCTGGGGGAAAGCTGGAGAAAGGCAGGGGTAGAGGCGGCGTTGTCTGTCTTCCTGACGTCTCAATGAACTAGACCCCAGCGACCGAGGCCTGGGATCATGGAAACGTGACGTAGTCGCCGAACTTGTAATTCCAGAAGTAACGGAGTCCTCCACTGGCGCCTGCGTAATAGAGCCACGATCCGGAATCAAAGTGGTAGGTAAAATGTGGGATGTCTGGACCGGTATAGAGCCACCCCTCAATGCCGTAATCCCACAGGAAGACCTCCCATCCATCGCCGGCTGCGATGACTGGCAGAACGTACTGCCAGCCGTGATCCACATGATATATGAAGTCGCTGCCCGGCGTTCTCCAGAACCAGCCATACCAGGAATCAATCCACATGCTGCCCTCTGCAGGAAGAAACCATGCGTCCCATTCATGCGGATCATTCAACCCATCAGCGATCCAGCGCTCGATAAGAGCCACTCCCTGTTGGTCAACGATACTCGTGGCCATGGGAGGCATTTGTCCTTCGTGACCGCGACGGTTGATACGTTGCAGTATAGCTGAGGCCGCCGGGTCATTGGGCGCAACAACGTGTGTCCCCTGGACATCGGGGCGTTCCAGGTCTCCATAAATGATCTTGCTGAGCGCAAGCATCGTCTTGGCCCGGGCATCCCACTCCCCTCCCCCGGGGCCGCCCGGCTGGTGACAGTTGGCGCAGTTGGCCTCCAGATAGGACTTAGCCCGATCTGTCAGCGATACCGTTTCATCATCGGGAGCATACAGTTTTGGCGCCGCATTGGGATTTATCACGTAAACATCGAAATAACCCGCGGCAGCCATTGCCGAAAGCTGGTTCTGGCCACCGACTTCCCGGTTCAGCTGTTGTGTCGTAAAGCTGAGGGCGTGTCCACCAACAGCCGTATGGCAGTCCATGCACTGAGCGCGGCTGGGGATACGCCACACTTGCTCACGGAAGCCTCCGTCGCTGGTCTGGATCTGGTATGGCACATTCTCTCCGTCCTCGTTCACGAGAAAAGCCTCGTTTTGGTCCTCATTCCACTTGTAAGTGATCCCGTAAGATCCGGTATTTGTCATCACGATGAGACGAGTCTCCACCCGCACTGCTGAAGCAGGACTCTCTTCCTCGAGTTCCAACTCGAAGTGCTTTACCCAGACGGAACCTGAAGGCAGTCCCCAGTTTTCGTAGGCCTGAAAACTAATCTTCTGGTCTGTGGGAATGTAGAACGCTCGGGATTTCAGAGCGTTGTCTGACCAAAATGGAACATTCACTTCATACGGCTCAAAGCCCGGCGCCAGCTCCAATGTTTCCAGATTACTGAAAACACCCGTGTCCGAGAGGCGCTCTGGTGGAGAAAAATCCTCTGTAACGCGCCGTTCCAAGGTAAAAATGGGCTGATCGAGGACCGTGACTATAACGCCCTGGTCACGAGGGTCTGCCTGAACTGCGAGGATTGGACCACTATGCTTGAGCAGTTCCTTGACAGTCGCATTGCCTGTCTCATCGAACCAAGCGGCCCAAATGCGACCAAGATAGTCTGCAAAAAGATACGAACCGTAGAGCTCGGGGAACTTGGATCCGCGGTACACGAATCCGCCAGTCACTGCGACGCCTACGTCCCGACCGTAATAGTAAACAGGCGCTGTATAGTCGACGCCCGGAACCGGGTCAGGGCCGTATTGCATTGGAAACGGGCCTTCATACACGGGCCAGCCATAATTCGCGCCCGCTTGAAGTATATTGACTTCCTCGAACGTTGCCTCGCCTACATCGCCGAACCAGATCTCGCCAGTGAGCACATCGATTCCCATTCTGAATGGGTTACGCAGCCCGACAGCGTAGAATTCCGTACGAACAGTAGCGGGATCAACCGGTTTACCAGCAAATTCAGTAGCGCCAATGAAGGGATTGTCTGGAGGAATCCTGTAATTGCCAATTACAGCCGGGTGGGGGTTCGGCAGGAGAGAGTCGGGACGGCTATCAACATCGATCCTCAAGATCGCGCTGAAAAAGTCCCCATCGATCATCTGAGTCTTATGTTCCCATCCACTTCCGCCACCGTCGCCGAGGCTGAGATAAAGATAGCCGTCTTTCCCGAACAGCAGCGTTCCCCCGTTATGTGTGGAATGCTCATCTGGCTGAATGATCAGATTTCGACGGGAGCGATTGACAAAAGTGACCCCGTCGTCGCTAAGCTCAAACCTTGATAGCTGATTTGTAATCTTCTGATTGGATCTTGCTGTATAGTAGCAGAAAATGTACGGCGTTTGAGGAAAATTCGGGTGGAGAGCGGCGCTAATGAAGCCAAGTTCGCCAGTAATAGGCCCTACAAGTGCAGAAATATCCAAGACTACGGTGGGCTCCTGATTGGGTTGGAACAGAACCAAACGCCCCTCACGCTCGATAACGTAAAATGCCCCGCTGATTGAGGGGTGCGCCAATACCTGCATGGGCCGGCTGACCTGAGAGAGCATGGGATCTGGTTCTACTGCGTAGCCAGAGAAACGATCCTGAGGAAGATTGAGAGTCGTATTGGGGATCCGGTCAAAGGCGGAGCTCGAAAGCAGCGGCCCCAGGATCAAAATGAAACAGGCAGGTATTAGTCGCACAACTCTGGATAAATTCATCGTTTCCCAAGCAAGCAGGCAGTTGTTAGAGACAATAGCTCCAGCGGTTTATTCGCATTCTCTGACTTCAATTTCAAGCGTTAGCTCGAAGACATCAATTGCGAAACAAGGAGCTAGCAGTACTTCGATCGCGTTATACGCAGAAAGCGCCGGTCTGGATCAGTCCGGCGCCTTTTTTTTTGAAAAACGTGATATAGTAAATGGGTTACTCCACGAATCCTCGGCCTCGCAGGAGAGGTTGAACAGTTGGCATACGGCCACGCAAAAGCTTATAGGCATCTGTTGGGCTGCGGCTGTTGCCGGCGCTGTAGAGATAATCGTTCAGTCGCTTGGCCAAGACTGGGTCGAAGACGTTTCCAGATTCCTCAAAGGCTTCCCACATGTCGTATTCGAGGACGGCAGCCCACAGGTATGTATAATAACCAGATGCGTAGTGGTCTCCGGAAAAGAGGTGAAGAAAGTGCGGTAAGCGGTGACGGAAAAGCACCTCGTCAGGCATGTCATACTTCTCGCGAATTCGCTTCTCGAACTCGGTTGCATCAAAGCTCTCAAAGTCATCCATCAAGTGAAGCTCAATGTCCGCGAGTGCAGAGCCAATGTACTCGATGGTGGCAAAGCCTTCGCCATAGGTCTGGGATGCGATGATCTTTTCAACGAGCGATTTGGGCATTGGTTCACCAGTTTTGTGGTGTAGGGCAAACTTGTTAAGCACCTCCGGCTGGAGAACCCAGTGTTCGAAAAGCTGAGAGGGAAGCTCTACGATATCGCGGTCCACATTGGTTCCGGACATGGAAGGATACGCCACATTTGTAAGGATGCCGTGCAGCCCATGACCAAACTCGTGAAAGAGGGTCATCGCATCGTCCAGCGAGAGAAGCGCAGGGTCTGCGCGAGAGATGTTATTGTTGTTTGAGACATGGGGCCGAACCACACCATCAAATGAGGCTTGATTGAAGAATGAGCTCATCCATGCGCCGCTCCGCTTGCCTGTCCTGGCGAAGGGATCCATGTAGAACAGGGCAAGGTGCTGGCCTGCAGAGTCCTTTACTTCATATACCCGAACATCAGCATGATACGTCGGTATTCCGTCAATCTCTGTAAATGACACTCCAAAGAGACGCTTGGCGACGTAGAAAAGGGCGTCGATCATCCGATCGAGCTCGAAGTATTGCTTAACCTCCTCTTCGTCGACGCTGTAGTGCGCCATGCGCACCTTGTTCTGGTAGTAACGCCAGTCCCAGAACTCGAGGCTATCGATGCCGTCAGCACGGGCCATCTCGGAAATCTGTTCCCGATCACGGTAAAACTGCCTTTTAGCAGGTTCCCAGACATCAAGAAGAAGCTTGAGGACCGCCTCTGGAGTAGCAGCCATGACATCCTCTGTCGCGTAGTGAGCGAAGCTGGGATAGCCCAACAGGCGAGCGCGCTCCAGTCGGAGCTCCACAATCTGGCGCAGCAACTCCTTATTGTCATGCGCGTCGTTATTGTCTCCACGGTTCGCCCAAGCCCGAGCGGCCTTTTCCCGCAGATCGCGACGCGCAGAGTAGGTTATGAAGGGCTCAACAGATGAACGTGAAAGAGTGATCGCATATTTACCCTCGTGACCGCGTTCACGAGCTGCCTCTGCTGCGGCAGAAACAAGCGATTCACGGAGCCCCGCCAAGTCGCTCTCTTCGATCACCATTGCCCAGGAATCTTCGTCATCCTGCACATTCTGAGTGAACTTCGTCTCCACCTCGGCCTGCAGTTCATGCAATTGTGCAAGGCGCTCCCGACCGGCCTTGTCCAGTCCGGCGCCGGCGCGACGCAATTTGAGATGTGTGACTTCGAGAAGGCGCCTTTGTTCATGATTGAGGTCCAGGGACTCGCGTTCCTGGTAAAGAGCATTCACGCGATCGAACAGCGGCGGGTTGATCAGCAGGCCACTGACGTGCTTTGCGATCATCGGAGCGATCTTAGATTCCAACTCCTGGAGCTCCTTGTTTGTTGCAGAAGAGCTCAGCGTGTAGAAAATATTGATCACCCTTTCACTCAGCTTCCCTGCACGCTCCATGGCTTCGATGGTATTCTCGAAAGTCGGAGGCTCGGAGTTGCTTACGATGGCGTCGTACTCCGCATTCTCCTCTGCCATGGCTTTCGCAAGCGCAGGGAGGAAATGCTCCAGCCGGACGGTGTTGAAGGGAAGCGCTCCAAATGGCGCAGTCGGTACATCTAAAAGCGGATTCATCTCGGAGAATACTTCGTTTGTCGCCGCAGAGCACAGGAATGCTGCGATCACGGCAGGGAAACCCCATAATTGCCTTTTCATGCCACCAGTAAAACTAAACCGAAAGCGTGAATAACCAACCTTGTCAGCAAAATCTCAATCCATGCCCCTTGTGAAGACTGCGTAGCGACCACAAAACAAGCGAAACAGAGCTTCGATACTGGCTGAAACGCCGGTTATGCCAGCCTTAGTTTAACGGCCTTATCCACTGAATGTTCTCGATGTCGGTCGAGCCTACGCCAAGGTCTTCTGCGAAGCTTGCACTCTGTGGCGGGAACTTGAGCAGTGGAAACTCCTGTTCCTTGCGGAATCGATTCATGCGTTGGGCGATCAACGTATCGAGTATGACGGGATCTGAACTCGCCAGTAGCAACGGCTCGCTGTGTGTGTAGTAAGAGTTGAAGGATGGGCCCGCGATATACTGGTAAGCCTCCAGACTAATCATCGTGATGGCCCAACCGCTGAGAAGCTCCGGAATGGCTGCTATCTCGGCCATTGCGATGGGTGCGTTTGCCGGCGACAAAAAGAAACGCTCCCGATTACTTACGCTCCATAAGGTGGCGTTTGCCAGCGCTCCGTTGATTTCCATAGCCCGATGATCTGTGACTGCGGGGAGGTTGATCCAGAAGTCGACGCCTGTCATCAGAGGCTCCACCAAGTAGCTCTTACGAGACTCCTCATCATCCATGTGAAGCGGGTCGCCAAGTAGTTCACGACCTAGAGGCGACGAAAACTGTACTGGCAGCGGGTTATCATAAAACCAGGTGTCGTCCCAAAGCAGCTCGCTATCCAACGAATGAACACGAACCCCATCGAAATAGGGACCTTGCTCGTAGGCGCTGAGCGGAGGCAAGAACCCGGCATCTCGCAGGTAAGCCTCGCGGGCGTCGACCATGAAGAGTTCCTCGTTTGAAAAACCCCGCTTGCGCAACGCCTCCAGAACGGCCCGGACGAGGTTTGGCGGGGTTGACATCCCCTTGCCTGAGTTTGCGTAAATTTTCAGACCCGCCCTGCGATGAACTCCTGGAGTTAGCGGACGTCCTGTCCGGGTCTCAAACTCCTGCAAGATCCACTCGACCGCCTTGGAATAATCGGTCTCAGAAAAGGATACGAGCGGATGAGCGAAGACGACGCCGTTAAATTTCGAGCGCGCATTATCAAACCCCCAAAAGCTGGCTAAAGCGGTGAAGGGGATGATAAAAATGGCGCTAAGCGCAATAAGAGCTTTGCAAGCCTTTGACACAGGAGAATAATCGTTTAAGACGCGAACTTACGGATGATCAAAGAGGTAGTAACTCGCCTTTGGGTGGTGTTCCTCGTTTTCGCCATTCCAAACAGCGGTTGCTGGAATGGTGAAACGAACCCGGCGGACGTTTTAGAGGAATCTGCACTGTTAATCGAACAAGGTAAAGCGGCGCAGGCTATCGAACTATTGGAGGAGTTTGAGCAACGGCAACCCGGAAACGTTCAGATTCTCGAGCAGTTGGGATTTGCCTACGCTACAGCCGGCGATCACACGATGGCCGCGCTAACCTTTAGTACTGTGGCAGAGATTCCTCCCGGAGAGCCACAGTATTTGCTCTATGCGGCGCAGAGTCTTATTGAAGCCGGTGATCGTCCCGGCGCCATTGATCTGTACCAGCGATACCTCCAGGAACGGCCTGAAAACGCCGGAGCGTGGCGCGCGCTGGGCAACCTTGCCCTATCAGCGGATCGCAGCGACATGGCGTTGAATGCGTACATCCAATCCTATGAACGACGTCCCTCGCCGGCAGTAGCGCTCGAACTGGGAAATCTTTACTTGCGACAATCAAACATGCCGCAGGCGCAAGGTTGGTACCGCACGGCGGCCTCCGGAGGCGACGATGTAAGGCCGCAAGCCTTGCTTGGGATCCTGGAAATAGCCCTACGTGAAAGCCGCTTTGTAGATGCCGAGGGAATGGTGGCCAACCTGCAGCGGGAATACCCCGGCGCCATTGAAGAATCCCGCCTTGCGCAGGCCCCACAGCAACTACGCGAGTGGAGGGCACGGCAACGGGAGGCGCAGCTTGCTGCAGAAGCCCTTGCCAACCGGCAACGCGAGGAGCAAAGGCGACTACAAGAGGAAGCACGACAACGGGAGATCGAAGGGCAAGAACAAGCCCAGTTGCAGAATGAATCACTTGTGCAAACGACGCCGGCGCCCGATGAAGTCGCGACTGAAATCGAGGGGCCGCACCGGATTTCCAAGGAAGAAGCACTGGCTCGGATAGAGGCGGAAATTGCTGCGGAGGCGCCTGCTCCCCCACCCCTTCCAACCACGCTGGAACTCGCGCGTGAGGCCAAGGAACTGGGTAACCTGGAGGAGGCCGCGAGATTATACCGCTCTACGCTCGCCCAGGGACCAACCGTCAGCCTCTGGATTGAGTACGCTGAGACCGCTCTCCAAATGGATGACAAAGACACAGCCTTGTCTGCTGCCCTGGAAGCAAGGCGACTCGACCCTGAAAGCCTGGAGACATCGCTCCAATACTTGAACATCATGCAGGAAGCGATGCGAGCAGAGGATTTTCATCATGAGCTGATCAAGATGCGGCGACAGTTCCCGGGATCATCAGATATCGCCCTTGCACTTGCCCGCAGCTATTGGCGCATCGCTGGTAACGCGAGATACGCCCGGATGCTTTATCTTGAGTTTCTTGAACGCGCCCCGGGGCATCCGCAAGCCCAGCAAGCGCGACGAGAGATGAACCAACTGCCCCTTGAATAGGCCAAGGATTCCTGCATGAGCCATAAGCACCTGGTTGAACAGTATATCGACGGATTCAGGCGAAGCGACCACAAAGCCGTTCTCGATTGTCTGCGTGATGATGTAGAATGGGTGCTGCCCGGCCTGTTTTACCTGAAAGGAAAGGAAGCCTTCGACGGCGAGATTGAGAATGAGGCATTCGTTGGCTCCCCCAGCATCGAACTCACACGCTTGGTCGAGGAAGGCAACGTTGTCGTTGCCGAGGGCCGTGTGAGAAGTCAACGAAGGGACGGCGCGGCGCTGAATGCAGTCTTCTGCGATGTCTTTGAGTTTGAAGGCGGTTTGGTCAAACGCCTCACTTCATACCTCATGGAAGCGCCGATGGCGGACGGTGAAGGCGGCGGTTCGTCGATCGGATAAATTCCGTCTAAAGTATCCGCTTCCGAAAGTTCACTTAAGCTCAAGGGGTTACGGATCGATAAAGGTTCATCGAGGAAACCCGGCTGAAACAAATTTGACCGAGGGGGGTCCTAGTCCTACAGTTCTATTTAACCTCTGCAGTGTACGAGAGATTACCAAGCGCTCTTCCCTGATATTTCGATTACCGGGAGCCAAGGGTGTAAGGGCGGCAGTCATGCCGTTAAACCGGAAGGCAGAAGCCCTTCGACCGGCGCCCACCTTAACTTAAATAGGTTAAGAGCTAGATAATTCCTCTCGGCACAGGCGGAGGTTTTTTTGTACGCCCAACTCCGGGCGCTTCTCCGGCGCTTCCTTTCATCCCTCCATATTTTTACTCGGCGTCACCCTTGCTTCCTGCGGCAATCATGCCCTTAATCCTGCAACCGAAGCCGTGAGTATCGAAGCATCAAACTGGGTCGTCATCAAGCGGTTGCTGCGCTTGTCGTGGCAATTCAAGTGGCGCAGCCTGCATGTCTTGTTCACTCAGTTCTTGCTCCTTGCCATGGCAATTGGCGGTCTGGGGCTGACAGGGCTGGGCATTGATTACCTGCGCCATGTCTTAATGGATGGACCTGTTCCCAAGTGGCCATTCAGCCTCTCCCCGCCTGCCAAATGGTCGCCCATCCAGGTGATGATGGCGATTGCCGGGGGCGTTGGCATCGTGGCTCTGGTGCGCGCGGTTCTGGACTATGTTTACCAGATGTCCGTCAGCCGGCTCGTACATATTGATATCGTGCTCCATCTCAGGGGCCTGGTTTACGAGAAATTGCAGAAGCTCTCCTTCAGGTTCTTTGACAAGAACGCCAGCGGAACGCTCATCAACCGGGTCACCGGCGACGTACAGTCCATGCGCATGTTTATCGATCAGGTGGTGATTCAGGTCTTCATCATGATCCTGTCGCTCGGGGTATACCTTGCGTACATGTTGAGTCTACACGTTAAGCTGACCATCGCCTGCCTTCTCACGACGCCGCTCCTGTGGGTGATCACGGCAAGCTTTTCGAAACGGCTGAGACCAGCCTACCTTGAGAACCGCCGGCTGATGGACGATCTTGTTCTGGGCTTTTCAGAGAGCCTCTATGGCATGCAGACCATCAAGGGCTTCTGCCTGGAACAGCAACAGTCAGAGGCCTTCGAGCGACGGAACAATGAAGTTCTGAACCAGCGCCAGGAAATCTTCTGGCTTGTCTCCATCCTGTCGCCTCTCGTTGGCTTCCTGACTCAGTTCAACCTCTTTGTGCTCATGGCCTACGGTGGTTGGCTAGTCATTGAGGGAGAGCTGCCACTTGGCGCAGGGATTGTTGTGTTTGCCGGGCTACTGCAGCAGTTTTCCAGTCAGATTTCCAACATCGGCACGATCGCCGACGGCGTGCAGCAGGCTTTGGCCGGCGCCAGAAGAGTCTTTGAGGTGCTTGATACCCCTCCGGAAATCGAAGACAAACCCAACGCAAAGCGTCTGGACCGCGTACGGGGAGAGATTCAGTTTGATCGTGTGCACTTCTCTTTCGTCAAGGAGGACGGAAAGCCGGAGACGCTCAGTGATATCTCCTTTCGTGTTGAGCCAGGCGAGATCGTGGCCGTGGCCGGCGCAACAGGGGCCGGGAAAAGCGCCCTTATGAGCCTGCTGCCTCGATTCTACGACCCCACAAGCGGACGCGTCTTGCTGGACGGACATGATCTAAGGGATCTTTCGGTTGAGCAGGTGCGCCAAAGCATCGGTATCGTCTTTCAGGAGAACTTCCTCTTCTCAAACACCATCGCAAAGAATATCGCGTTCGGCGCTCCCAATGCCACGCCTCAGCAAATCCAGCAGGCTGCGCGCATCGCTTGCGCACACGACTTCATTATGGAAATGCCGAAAGGCTATGAGACGGTCCTTACGGAAAGTGGCGCTAATCTCTCGGGTGGTCAGAGGCAGCGTTTGGCAATAGCTCGCGCAGTGCTCTTGCAGCCCCCGATTCTCTTGCTGGATGATCCAACCGCTGCAATCGATCCGGAGACCGAAGGAGAGATTCTGGAAGCCATCGAACGTGCTATCGCGGGAAGAACGACTTTCATTGTTGCTCACCGTCTCTCCACGCTTCGGCGCGCAGACAAGGTGATCGTGCTCGAGCGTGGCCGCATCGTGCAATTGGGCAGCCACGAGGAGCTCATGCAGCAGGAGGGCATCTACAGGAGAGCCGTAAACCTTCAGGCGGTAGACCCCGAAAGCATGCGGGCGCTCCAACTGGCCAAGCATAGGGAGGCGCAGCAATGAGCCAGCAGCCCAAGGCGCCAAGACCCAAGGACGCAACCGAGCGTCCAGAGGAAGAACTCTCACTGGCCAGGCCGGTGAAGGATGAGAATCAGGATTCTCCTCTGCCAAAGCGCATCGATGTGAGGCTCTTTCGGCGACTGTTCGAGTGGACGCATAAATACCGGCTCAAGCGCAATCTTCTGTTAGGGAGCGTCATCCTGCGATCCATCCAGATGCCTACGCTTGCATGGGCGATTGGCGCCATCATCGACGGGCCCATCACCAACAACGATCACAAAGGCACGATCGTAGCCGCGGTTGGTTTTCTACTCTTCGCTATCTTCACACAGGTGACCATGCATTTCCGGCAGCGCTGGGCCCTCGAATTGGGAGAAGCGGTCGTGCGCGATATGCGCACATCCCTTTTCGAACACCTCATGCGGCAGCCAATGAGCTACTTCAACCGCGTTAAGGTTGGCAGCATCATCAGCCGTTGCACCAGCGACATCGAGAATGTTCGAGTAGGCGTTCAGAACGTGGTCTTCGTCGCACTAGTGCAACTCGGTCAGATGCTCATCAGCGGCGTGCTCATGGCGTATTACAACTGGATTCTTTTCCTGATTATCCTGGGCATGGCGCCGGTGCTCGTCCTCATCAACAGGCATTTCAGAACCAAGATCACCGACTCTTCACGCGCCTTACAGGAAAGCTTTTCCCGGGTAACCGCCACCCTGGTCGAATCCGTAAAGGGCATTCGGGTAACGCAAGGCTTCGCTCGAGAACGCATAAACGCGGATCTGTTCAGACAGCTTGCTTTCGACCACTCCGCCTACAACCTGGGCCTTGCGCGAAACATCGCCATCTTTCTGCCTTTGCTGGAGCTCAACTCCCAGATCTTCATCGCCGTTACACTCCTCGTAGGCGGCTTTGGCGCATTGCATCCGGACATCAATATGCCGGTGGGCGATCTGATCATGTTCTTGTTCCTCGCCAATCTGTTCTTCGAGCCCATCAAGGTGATCGGTAGAATCTTCACCGTTGCCCTGAGCGCGATGGCTGGCGCGGAACGCGTATTCAGCGTACTGGACTCAAAGCCCGATTGGACGGATCCCGAGGACGCCCGGCCTCTGCCGCCAATCAATGGCAGCGTCAAGTTCCGCAACATCACCTTTGGTTACAAACCGGCCGAGCCTGTCCTCAAGGACATCAGTTTCTCTGTTGAGAAGGGCCAAAGCATTGCGCTTGTTGGCCATACAGGCAGTGGCAAGAGCACCATCATCGGGCTGCTCTGTAAGTTTTACCTGCCACAACAGGGGGAAATCCTCTTTGATGGCCACCCGATTTCAAGGGCCACAACCCTCAGCGTGCGCTCCCACATCGGATTAGTCCTTCAGCAGAATTACCTCTTTTCAGGCACGGTAATGGACAACATTCGCCTTGGGAAGCTGGGTGCAAGCGATCAAGCTGTTATCGAAGCCGTCAAGAAGCTGGACTGTCTCGACATCATCGAGGCAATGCCGAACGGTTTTCAGACATTGCTCGGGGAGAAAGGGTCTGGCATTTCCCTCGGTCAGCAGCAGATCGTATGCTTCGCCCGCGCAATGCTCGCCGATCCGCAGATCCTCGTTCTCGATGAAGCCACCAGTAGCGTGGACACCGTCACAGAGGCCCGACTCCAGACTGCCTTGGAAAAACTCCTCTCAGGCCGCACTAGCTTTATAGTCGCCCACCGCCTCAGCACCATTCGAAAGGCGGACCAGGTCCTGGTCCTCGACCACGGAAAGATCATCGAGCATGGATCACACAACCAGCTCCTTGAAAAGGGCGGCGCATACACCTCTCTCTACAGGAAGTTTGTCGAAGGGTAGATGTCACGCCTTTAGAAATCCCTGCTGGGCGCTACAGAGGCCTCGACCAAGGCAGGATTAGGAAATCAGGGCGCCTCGTTTTCCTTTGAATTGCAGTTCAGGTTCTTCGCTGGTAGCTCTCAGGGTTTCCGCGCCAATGGCAAATGTAATTCAAGACGAGATTGAGCAGCTTTTAAACAGACTCGTTGCCGAGGATATGGAATGCGGCCTACAGGTCGCTGTTTATCACCATGGGCGGCTGATTGTCGATGCAGTCGCTGGTCTGGCCAATGAGGACAGGTTGGCGGCTCCTCGTGTGACTGCAGACACGTTGTTTCCCGTCTATTCCACAGGGAAAGGCATCGCAGCCACGGCTGTCCATCTAGTGGTGGATCGAGGTCTTGTCGATTACGACACCCCAGTCGCCAAGGTTTGGCCAGAGTTTGCTGCTAACGGTAAGGAGACCATCACGCTCCGCCACGTCCTTGGCCACACTGCCGGACTCTCTGCAGTGCCCAGCCACATCACTAACGATGATGTTTGTGATTGGGACACAATGTGTGATGCGCTCGCAAACGCCATTCCCGCATCCAGGCCCGGAGAACAGGTGTCCTACCATGCCATGACCTTCGGCTGGCTTGTCGGCGAAGTCATCAGGCGCGTCGACGGGCGATTCTTCTCAGATTTTGTTCGCGAGGAAATCAGCAGGCCTCTGGGCCTCGAGAACGATCTATTCTTTGGCATTCCAGACTCGGCTGAGTACCGGATTGCAACCTTAAGTCGTCCTCCAACGGCTTCACAGTCCAACGTTCCGCCGCCACCGCCCAACCCTGCCCTACCCACTTGGCGGGAACCCCTGCATGAGTGGATGAACCGACCAGAAATGCGGCGCGCGTGCATGCCAGCATCGGGCGGAATCATGAATGCGCGTGCAATTGCGCGACACTATGCAGCGTTGCTTCCCGGTGGAATAGATGGTGTGGAGATTCTCCCACCTGAACGGGTAAGGATCGCCACGGCTCCGAAATTGCCTCGTCCGGTGACGCCACCAGAGGCGCCTCACGTATTCACCCTGGGCTATATACAAGGGGACAAAGGCCAACATATTGGACCTGAGCCTGAAGCCTTTGGACATGGTGGCTATGGGGGATCTATTGGATTCGCAAACCCCGCCTCGGGACTGGCGGTCGGCATCACCAAAAATCGTTTTCACGACGGAAAAGACACCGCCCTATTGATCCTCGAGCGACTTCGTATCCTCCTGCGTTAATAGCTTACATGGCTTAATCTGGCTGTGCAGCAGACCTAAACTCCTTGATTTCAACGGCAGCACGGCGGAACCATTTCTCCAACTGCTGCAGGTCCTCTGGAAGACTGGCCGTAAAATGAAGCCTCTTTCCGGTTTCCGGATGTCTTAATCCGAGACCAGCGGCGTGAAGCGCCTGCCGTTTCAGGCTAAGAGGCCCTGGCAGTGCTGGAGCATTCTTGTGATAGGCAGCATGATAGACTCTGTCACCAAGAAGCGGAAATCCCGCTTCATTTGCCTGAATACGGATCTGGTGCTTCAGCCCGGTCTCCAATCGCAATCGTAAACGGCTCACCACTCTGGGCGCTGCTGGAATTCCAGGGAACTGAGGCAGGCGAACCACCTGTTCAACCTCATAGTGCGCTATGGCCTGCGTGGCCCGGGTGTCGTTCTTACTAGAAACTTGCTGCCGATAGCCTGTAGCGCCGAGCCGCAGGTGATGGATCCAGGAGCCTTTGATCGGTTCAGGGAGTCCTTCCACATAAGCGACGTATTCACGCACGAGCGCATGTGAGCGCACCTGCTCAATCAGCGACTCCCGTGCGGCTGGGGTGAGAGCAAAGACCAACAGGCCACTGGTGTATTCATCCAGTCGGTGAACAGGCTGCACTCGCAGGCTTCGCTTCCCTTTATAGTGCTGGCTCAGAAGCTCCAACGCCGAATGCTCTGACCGTCCCGGCGCAGGCACTGAAAGAAGCCCTTGAGCCTTGTTGACCACCACCAGATGCGCATCCTGGTAGACAATCGCCAGCCCGGGGTGCACTTGGACGGCGCCTCCTTCATTCTTTCGCCCAGCCGTCTCCAACTGCAAGCGGTCGCCGGGATCCTCCACTTCTTCGTGGAATCGGAGAGCAACCTTGCCGTCCAGGATGACGCGCCCTTCCCTAAACCACTCCTTGAGTCGCTTGCGCGCGCTTTCAGGGTAGCGGGCCGCCAGCCACTCGATTAATGGCTGCTTGTTGGGGGAGTCATCCGTCATGACCGGATAGGCTACTCGTTACAGCATCGATTCAGAAGCTAAAACCAGCATTTCTGTCCGATTCTACCTTTGCATCACTCCAAGCCATACTGCCGGCTGCTTCATTACCGTGAACGAGGTGTGACCATGACCGACACGCCTATCAGGGCGAGTCGTCACAAACAACAGAGCTGGCGCTAGTTATAGCGTTATTTCCAGGCGTCAGCTTCTGTAATTTGGCATCCGATGTTCGTGATCAGTCTCAAAGCTACTCACGGCTTGGTGGTTTTGAGAGCTGGAGCAAATGCCAAAATTCAGATGCAGCCCCCAAAGGATGGGTAAAGGGCCGAGGGTCAGGCAGCGACAGCTGG